>DGOW01000051.1 GCA_002390225.1 Gemmatimonadales bacterium UBA4456
TCACCGAGGCGCACGGGACCCTCACCAGGCGGTGCCAGGGGCTCGAGCCGCTCCAGCAGGCCGTCGACCGCGGCCCGACCTCTGGAGAGCGCCGGGCGGACCCGATTCTCGAGACGCTCCCGGATCTCGTTCCCGTTCTCGGATCCCCCGACCGCATCATGGATCGTCGTCAGGATCCCCCGCCCACGACGATCGAGACGGGACATCGCCCGGTAGAGCCCGCGCCGCGTGATCTGGACCCCGAGGTGCGATGTGGCCGCATCCTCCACGTTGTGGGCCTCGTCGAGGATGACCCGCTTGTATGCAGGCAGTACGGCGGCCTGTGTGTAGTTGCCCGTGGCCCTGCGCACAGCAAGATCAGTGAAGAGAAGGTGGTGGTTCACCACGAGCAGTTCAGCCGACGCGGCGTTGCGCCGGGATTTCTGGTAGAAGCACTCCTGGAAGTGAGGACAGCGGGCCCGGAGACAGATATCGGGATCGCTCCGTACCTCCTCCCACGTCTCGTCCGACGGCCGGAAGCCGAGATCGGAGAGTGATCCGTCCTCCGTAGTACCGATCCACTCGAGGAGAGCGTGCATCTCGTCGCTGCGGTCTTCCTCGAAGAGACTCGACTGACTCTCCGACGCGAGACGAGCCCGTCGGATCGAGATGTAGTTACCCCGCCCTTTCACCAGAGCCCAGCGCACGTCCCCAAGAAGACTCTGAACCAGGGGCAGATCCTTGTTGGCCAGCTGCTCCTGGAGGTTGATCGTATTGGTGGACACCACGGTCCGTTCGGCATTTTCCTGCGCCCAGCGCACAGCAGGCACCAGGTACGCCAGCGACTTCCCCGTGCCGGTGCCGGCTTCGACGATTGAAATGCCGCCTTCGTTGAAGCGCTCGACGATCGCGGCAAGCATGTCCCGCTGCCCCGGTCGATCTTCGTACCCACCGTACCGGCTGGAGAGTGCTCCTCCGGGCGCCAGGATCGCGTCCAGCTCGTCGCCCCGAAGGAGTACCCGCTCGCGCGGCCGGGGCGGCTCAACTACGACGTACAGCTCGCTAGCGTCGTTGTTGATAATCGCCGTGCCGATCCCCTGGTCGTAGAGGAGCGCTGCGACGCGCATGTCGGCATCTGAAGGCTCCAGCAGGCCACTCGGATGGTTGTGGAGCATCACGCTCCCCTCGTTCGCGTCCCGGGCAGCGACCAGCACAGCCTCGAAGTTGCCCCGGGCCACGGCCCTCGGGCTCTGTACTGTGCGCTGTTCGTCGACCTCTGCGAGGAAGCACACCTCCCTGCCTCCGGCTCGCGCGATCTCGGTGCTGAGCCGCTCGGCCGCTTCTGGAGACAGTGAAAGGGGCAGAACCGGCGCCGGGGTGTCCCGCTGCCCCCCACCGTCCGGGGCATCAGCCCCTTCGTGCTCGGGCTCGAGCCCGTCCAGCCCGAAGAGCGCCCGCGCCGGGACGCTCATGGGGAATCCCTCGGGAATCTCCGAACTCAAGTCTTGAGCTTCTGCTTCTTGGCCGCAGGGAACAGGACATTGTTCAGGATCAGGCGGTACCCCGGCGAGTTGGGGTGCAGGGCCAGGTCCGTCTGCGGGTCACCGATCTGGTGCTCCGCATCCTCGGGGTCGTGACCACCAAAGTAGGTAAACGTGCCCTCTCCGAGGTTCCCGTGGACGTACTTGGCCCACGACCCTTCCTGAGCGAGTACGATCGTTCCGGACTTGAGTCGATCCTCCCGGAATGACGTGGTCAGGCCGTAAAAGTCGGACAGGACTGATTCGTGGTTCTGCGTCAGCATCGCCGCGACTGGATCGAACTTCGCCGAAAAGTCGAAGAGCGTGAACACACCGAGCTCGTTTCTCCACGGCGTGTTCACCTGGTGACCATCGATGTCGGAGAACGCGTTCACGGAGGGTGCGATCTGGACCTGTGCATCCGTAAATGCCATCGTCCGATCCCAGTCCAGTTTACTCGACGCGTTGGGGTCCGGCGGCGTACCATCCGAGTACGATGCAGCGATGTCGGCACTGTGCGCCGCCAGTGCCAGCTCGAGTGTCTCCGTCGCCGAGCACATTGCGAAGAGGAAGCCGCCGTCTTCGACGTACTGTCGCATCGTTTCGGCCACATGCTTCTTCAGGGCCGGCACGTCCGCGAAGCCTCCGCGTCGGGCGATCTCCTGGTTCCGAGCTACTTCTTCCTGCAGCCACGGGGCACCGGAGTACGTCAGAAAGAACTTCGAGTACTGCCCTGTGAAGTCCTCGTGATGGAGGTGGATCCACTCGTACTCCGAAAGGTCACCCTCGATGACCTGATCGTCCCAGATCTTGTCGTACTCGATACCGGCATAGTCGAGCGCCATCGTGACGGCATCGTCCCACGGGGTAGAGTTGGGCGGTGTGTAGATCGCGACCTGCGGCGCGCGCTCCAGCGGGACGGCTTCCATGTTCGAGGCCGCCACCGTCGCCCGCATACGAGCCTCAGCCGAGGCGTCCATGGTTTCAACGCTCACACCCCTGAACGCAGCTTCCCTGCGAATGTCGTCGCGATCGGGCAGCAGGAATGAGCCACCTCGGTAGTTCAGCAACCACTCGGCCTTTTCCTGCTGATCCAGCGTCCAGTAGGTCAGACCATACGCCTTCAGGTGATCCTGCTGAGACCGATCCATGGGCACGAGCAACCACTGCGCGGACAGCGCCGCCGGGAGGGCGACCCAGAAGGCAAACAGGAGAACGGCGATGGAGCATCGATGGCTCGATCGGCGCGTCATCAACTCCGTCCTCTGAGCCGCTGCAGCTCGACACGGGCACCCGGAACGACAGCTGCGTTGGGTCGGTTCGCGATCAGGTCCTCCAAGAGGCGGATCGCCTCGTCTGTTCCGCGCGGTGTTCTAGCTCGGTACCGCGCCAGAGCCAGTGATGCCTCGGCGACCTCCGCAGCCTCCGGGTACTGATCAATCAGAACTCCACGAATATCCGCCGCGATGGCATCCTCTTCGCCATCCATCGCAAGTCGTGCGGCCTCGGCAAGCACCACCGGCGCCTCCGTGTCCTCGATGGTGTTTGCGGCCTCGGCGAGTTCCAGAGCCGCTTCGCCATGCCATCCGTGATGCGCCTTCACTCCCGCATTGGCAAGCGCCTCGGCGCCCGGCGCCGACAATCTTCCCAACAGCCCCGCAAACTGGATGACGGACGTCGCATCCGACGGGGGCAGGCCCGTCAGCGCCAGGAGGAGTGCTGAGCGCCCTTCCTCGATGGCACCGTCCGCCAGGAGCAGGTACGCCCGCTCCAGCGAACTCTTTGGCCCGTTCACGCCCTCCAGTACCGCGGAGGCTCCGGCACGGTCACCCCGGGACTGCAACACTCCGGCGACCGTCGCAGCGAGATCGTCGACCTCGGGCGCATTCGGGAAATCGTCGCGAAACGCTTCGAGCATGATTCGTAATTGCTCGGGCATGGCCCGGCTGCTCTCGAGTCGTATGACCTGAGCCGTCGCACGTCGGCGATCCACCGACCCGGGTGAGAACGAGTCGGCCACGCGGCGCTGAGCCTCGAGCGCCGTGATCGTGTCGCCCGCGGCGAGCGCTACGTCGATGATACGCTGGTCGAACTGGCGGCGCTCCGCCGGACTCGAAGCGCCTGAGCCAAGCTCGTCGTACGCCCAGGACGCGACGTTCGGCATACCGGCGTCGCGAGCCCTGCGCGCGGCATCGGCGAGGAACGTCGTCCGCGCCCGGCCTTCGAGATCGCCTGCAACGTCGCGCACCAGATCGAGCGCGACCGCATCGACGCTGAGGTCGAGTGCGACCCGGGCCCCGGCTCTTCGGCGGGCTAGCATATGCGATGCAGTGAGACGATCCACCACCCGTCGGGCAGCCTCGTCCGGCGCCTCAGTGAGCCCCTGCACACGTCGGGTGACCGTGGAGACCTGGGCCGCGTCATCCCCGACTGCCAGCGCCCATTCGTCGGCAGCCGCAAGCGGGTCGCCGGTGGCCGCGAGTAGGTCGCCGATCTCCATGGCGAGCGCGTCGGGGCCGATGACGTCTCGACCCGTGCGCAGAAGGGACAGCGCTTCATTCGCTCCGAACGCCCGTTCATACGCCCGACCGATCTCCCGGTAGACGATCTCGCTCTCCGGCTCCGTCTCCAGCCAGATATCGGCCTCCCGACGCACTGCCTCAAGCGAATCGACCTGAGTCAGCACACGCAACTCCAGATAGCGCACCCCCGAGGACGACGGATCGTCCTCTAGGAAGGCATCGATCGCCGGGAGAATCCGAATGATCTGGTTCTGCTTGCCAAGGACCCGTTCCAGGGCGAACAACCCCCCGGAGAAGCTGGGCCGCTCTTCGAGCAGCTCGAACAGGACAGCCTCCGCACCATCGTAGTCCCCGCGAGACTCGAGCGCGGCCGCGGACCGAAGCCTCTGCGCGTCCGAATTGCGCATCCGCACCTGAGCCTCGAGGTCGGCCGCTCCCCCGAACGCCTGCGCCATGACGAGCGCGCACACAGAAGTGATGACGGCGCGCCTCACGAACCACCTCCAGGCCGCGCCCGATTCAGCCGCTCGAAGTACTGCAGGACGAGCTGCCGAACGGCGGGACTCAGCTGCTGAAGCTGGGCACCAGCGGGAATCTCATACTGCATGACACCCATCTGATCAGCCGTGAGCGAGAGCACCTGACCCCGCTCGAAGTCCTCGGGCTCCTCGGACTCACGCTCTTCGCTGAATTCCTCCCGTTCCAGCGAGCGGCCAGCATCAAGTAGTCTGTGGAAGAGTCGCTCCTGGCGCTGGATCATTTCGGGCGTCAATCGGCCCTGCTCTGCCATCTGCTCTGCGATCGCCTGCGCTTCCTCGGCAAGCTGCTGCAGGTCCCCAAGTGACTCCTCCGCCCCAGGCTCATCTGCCAGATCACCGAGGTCACTCGCCACGGACTGCTGGCCCTCGGACATCTGCTCCATCTGCTGCTGCATTGCCTGTTCACCGAGCTGCATCGGCATGAGCTGGGTGCTCTGATTCATGATCTCGCCTTGCTGCTGGGCGAGCTGCTCGAGCTGCTCCGAGACCTCTTCGCCTCCCTGCCCCTGGCCCTGCTGACCCATCTGCTCGGCAGTCGCGATGGCCATCAATGCCAGCTGGTTTAGATCTCCGATCGCCTGCTCGGCCTGAGCGGTTGCAGACGGGGTGCCGCCACGACGGCCCTCCATCGCTTCGATCGTGCTCTGGAGTGACTCCATGGCAAGACCCATCTGCGCGGAGAGCTCACGGTTCTCACCCATCGCACCTGCGGTCGCCAGCTGGAGGTTCTCAGCAATGTTTTGGACACCCTGAAGCATCGATGCCTGTTCGGCCCGCATCTCCGAAAGTCGGTCCTGACTGGCGCCCTGCATCTGCTCACCGAGCTCGTTCTGACGGCGTGCCAGAGAGAGTGCGTCGTCGGCGGTCTGCATCATCGCGCGCTGCATCTTTTCCATCTGCTGCTGCGCCATCTCCGCCATCGCCTGCTGCATCTCCTGAGCGGCCTCCTGCATCTCGTCAGCAGCCTGCTGCGCCTCATCGCCCGCCTGCTGGCTATCGCCCTGCCCGGCCTGCTGCTGGGCCTCCCGCATGCGCTCGCGCGCCTCGGCGGACCGCTCGCGCGCCTCCTGAACGCCCTGGGATGCCTCCTGCTCACCCATGTCGGACAGACGCTCCTCCAGCGAGGCCATGTTCTCCTCGAGCGCCTCTGCCTGCTGGGCCAGATCGTCCTGCTGCTGCGCGCGCAGTTCGGGGTCGTCTCCCTCCTTCATGGCCTCGGCCAGAGCCTGCTCCTGACGCGCCAGCTCCTCGACCTCACTGGTCGTTGCCCGGAAGTCCTGTTCTAGGGCCGCACGCTGGAAGCGCTCGAGCGCCTCCTCGAGACGATCGCGAAACTCCTCCTGCTCCCCGGCCATCTGCTCGAGGGCCTCGTTGGCCTCAGCCATATTCTCCTGGTCGAGGGCCTCGGACATCTCCTCCATGCGCCGCTGCAGATCATCACCCGTCATCTGCTGCAGCATCTCCTGCAACTCCTCGAGCTGACGACGGAGCTCGGGATCAGCCTGCCCCGCCTCCTGCATCATGTCCTCGAGCGACTGCATCTCCTGGCGCATCGAGTCCACGGCGGCATTCATCTGCCGCTGCTCTTCGAGCGCGGACTCCAGCTCTTCGCGCTGCTGGAAGTCCGCCTCATCCTCGCTCTGGCTTTCCTGTTCCAGCCCCCGTGGCGTGGCACTCTCCAGGGCCTGCTCACGGTTCTCCGTCGCCTGCCGGTCGGCTTCGGCTGCCAGCTCCTCCAGTCGATCCGCCACGTCCTCGAAGGCATCCTCGGCTTCCCGACGCAGCTCAGCCGCCTCGGGCATCCTCAGCACGTACTCCTCGGAGACCGAAACCTGAGCCGCCGGACTGTTGTCGACTGCTCGAGCGAAATAACGGATCGTGTCTCCCGGCAGGAGACCCCACGCACGCAGGTCGAGAAGAGGTCTCGCAAGAATCGCTCGCTGCCCCCCGGCATCGAATCCCTGGGCAATGGGCTCCATACGCTCGCCAAACGACGTGACGCGGTACGCAACAAGCTCGATCCGGCGCAGTCCGTAATCGTCCCCACTCTCGAGGAGGAGTGGTTGCCGGAAGTTGAGCGGCATGATCGTATCGCGACCGGGAACCGGGATCCGGATCGTCGGGACCGCATCCGAGACCACCGCGACCTCGAGCGGCTCGGGCTGAATCTCCGCGGGCCCACCCATTTGATCGCGGAAGACCCACTCGAAAGAGCCGCTCACCGAGGGGGACCATTGAGCCGAGAAATTGGTCTCGTCGATATCGAACGACAGTACACCGCTCCCCACGGAGTCGACGAGCTGGACGACGGAAAGCGGGCGACTCGTCTGCCCCTCGAAGACGACCGTGGAGCCGGCTGGAAGTCGGAGTGGCGGTGGGTCACCGCGGTACTCGTCGGCCGGCAGACCGGTATGCGGCGGATACGCCACGCTGAGGACCATATCGCTCACGAAGAGCGGGTCGACGGGTA
Source organism: Gemmatimonadales bacterium UBA4456 (assembly GCA_002390225.1). Taxonomy (GTDB): domain Bacteria; phylum Gemmatimonadota; class Gemmatimonadetes; order Longimicrobiales; family Gaopeijiaceae; genus UBA2589. The sequence continues at coordinate 7,031 of DGOW01000051.1, forward strand.
CGATGCGATACCGTGCCGACTCGTTTCCTAGGGCATCGAGCACGTGGTACTCGATATTCGCCGACACAGTTCGAAACGTGTATCGGGCCCGGCCTTCCATGACCTCGACGGACTCCGATCGGGCGATGTCCCCAGCCGCCTGCCACGCTACGTCGACATTGAGCCTGCCTGCTGCGGAGATCTCCAGCTCGACATCGGTGCCCCTCAGGACCTCGATATTTCCAGGCTGTACGACCAGAGGCGGAAGCAAAGGATCGCGCATGGTTGAGATCGGGGAGATCACCGCTCTCACCGCATGCCCGGTGCGAGCCGGCGATATCACGGTCAGACCGGCGAGCGTCACCGCCACGGCCGCGGCGAAGCCCAGCCCCCGTCTTGTCCACACGTGCGCGACGGAACCGAGCCCACCCGCCAGCTGCTCTTCGGACTGGCCATCCATGTCGCGCACGACCCCGAACACGGCGCGACCAGCAAGTGCCTCCGAGATGCCGTCCGGGGTGTCGCGCGACAACTCGAGTGCTCCTCGGACGAGACCCCGCCGGATACCCGCGGCCTGCTCGATGTTCGAGGCCAGCTCAGCCTCGGATAACTGGCCGAGCCAGTATCGCAGCCCCAGCCAGCCAGCCACCATCAGTGTCAGGGCCACGGCATCCAGGACGGCTGGTGCGTCACTGCCCTGCACGAAGCCGCCCGAACCCGCGAGAACCCACCCTGCCACGAGAAGAAGCGCGAGGCAGCCGACGACCCACACGGCTAAGACACCGCTGGCCTTACGCGCCAACCACGCCCGAACGTCACCGACCCGGTCCTCAAGCTGCTGAGACGCTGGACTCATGACGTCGCCTGACCGAGGGCGAAGAGGAAGAGATTCACGCCCATCCGGATCGCTTGCTCACGGATCTCCGGTGTGTCTTCGTGTACCCCCTCGTCTTCCCACCCGTCACCGAGATCAGACTCGTACGTGTAGAAGACCAGCATACGCCCATCAAGGAAAATGCCGAAAGCCTGAGGCGGCTGGCCGTCGTGTTCGTGGATCTTCGGGAGGCCCTCCGGGAACTCATAAAACGTTGAGAAAATCGGGTGTTCGGGCGGGATCTCCGTCAGCTCGGCATCAGGGAAGATCTGAGACATCTCCTCCCGAAAGCTCTCGTCCAGGCCGTAGTTGTCATCGGCGTGCAGAAAGCCGCCGGAGAGCAGGTACTCCCGCAGCGCTGTTCTCTCCGCTGAACTGAACACGACGTTACCGTGCCCCGTCATGTACAGGTAAGGGTAGTCCCGCAGCGCAGGGTCGAGCGGGGTGACATTGACCTCCCGATTCGCCGCCCGAAGGCCCGTCCGCTCGCGAAGCGCTTCCAAGAGGTTCGAAAGCGACGACGGATTCGCATACCAGTCGCCACCACCATCGTACTGAAGGCGGGCGATAGTGATGGAATCCGGCTCGGCCGACACCGTGATCGGTGACGCCGTGACGGCCATCAATGCGAACAGAATCGGGTTCATTCGTCGGTCGCAGAGTCCTGAAGGTCGTGCACGATACGGTACGCCAGATTTCGCGCCAGACCATGGCGTTCCGAGACCGCTCGAGCGATCGCTGACGGGCGCTCCCCTGCCTCGAGGCGCTCGGCTGCCTCGGCCCTCGCTTGGACCATGTCGGCCCCAGGCTCGTTAGCCACATCGGCGGGCGCCACCACGACCGTCACCTCCCCACGAGGGGCGTTTTCCCGATAATAGCGAAGCGCCTGGGAGAGGGTTCCGCGCACGAATTCCTCATGGAGCTTCGTGATCTCACGCGCGACACAAACGCGTCGCTCAGGCCCACAACGCGGCTCCAGATCCTCGAGCAGGCGCACGAGTCTATGTGGGGACTCGAAGAGGACCACCGTCTCTGCGCTGTCAGCGATCCGGGTGAGATCTGCCTCGCGGTCTCGACCCTTGCGTGCAGGAAAGCCCAGGAACGTGAACCGTTCCGCCGGCAGGCCCGAGGCGACAAGAGCGGCAAGGGGCGCACTCGGCCCCGGGATCGGGGTCACGTCATGCCCGGCCGCGACCACCGCGTCGACCACGCGCGCACCGGGATCAGAGACCAGCGGGGTGCCGGCATCCGTAACCAGCGCTAGGTCCTCCCCACCGCCCAGCCACGCCACGATCTGCTCCGCCCGCGCACGTTCGTTGTGCTCACGCACCGAAACGAGCGTCGCTTCCGAGCCGACGCGGTCTACCAGGATCCGTGAGCGGCGCGTGTCTTCCGCGAGCACGCGGGACACGGACCGGAGTACCTCGGCCGCGCGGGGCGAGAGGTCATCCAGATTCCCGATCGGAGTGCTGACGAGGTAAAGAGTGGCCACGAGGTAAAGATAGCGCCGCAACCGGGACATCCAGACGCAAACGGGGTCGGCAGACGAATCCGCCGACCCCGACTCAGGGCGGCCAGGCCGCCCTGGCATACATCGAGACCTAGAGGTGCTCGAGCACCTTGTTCTCGTACATCGCCTTCGGTCCGGCACCGACGACCTGATCGATCAGCTCGCCGTCCCTGAAGAAAAGGACCGCCGGGATCGACCGGACGCCGAAGCGCGCAGACGTCGCGGGGTTATGGTCAACGTTGAGCTTGCCGACCTTGAGTCCTTTCTCCTGATACTCATTCGCCAGTTCGTCGACCGCCGGGGCGATCATGCGGCATGGGCCACACCACTCGGCCCAGAAGTCCACCATATACAGACCGCCGCTCTCAACTTCCTCGGTGAAGTTCTGATCCGTGATGTCGTTGATCACATCGCTTGCCATTCAGCTCTCCTTGTAGCGTGTCCGGGCGCGCGGTACGATCCCGCTGTCACCCGCTGACCCATTCCGAAACCCGCCGGTCCAGGCCGTTCATGATGTATTCTCCGTCGACGAACCCGATCGATCATGTCGCGATCGCCGTATACTCTATCGAAGATAGCGCTAGCCACTTCGAACTCCTGTCAGACCAGGTCTGTTCCCCTGCCGAGATACTCGAGTCGCAGGGTGTGCGCGTGGCCTTCGTCGGCTCAGTCGAACTGCTCGAGCCCCTCTCATCCGATACCACCGTCGGCCGCTTCCTCGAAGCTCGAGGTCAAAGCCTTCATCATATCGCCTATCGAACGGATGACATTGCCGCGGAACTGTCCAGACTCGCCGCCGAAGGGGTCCAGTTGATCGACAAAAAGCCCCGACCCGGAGCCAATGGCCACCTCGTTGCCTTTGTGCACCCCAAGAGCACGGGAGGGATCCTCATCGAGCTGGTACAGCACGCCGACTGAGGCCAGAGTCCCGAATCAGCGGGCGGCCATCACCGCCTGAAGGTCGACCTGCTCAACCAACCAGCGACCATCCCTAGTCTGAACTGCGACGAACGGGACGCCGCTGGCCGCAGCCCCATCGGCCATCATCAGATCGACCATCACACGGATCGCCGGCTCCCTGCGACCCGATACGCGGGACTCGGTCGTGATTCGATAGTCCTGATGCTGCAGAATCGAGGCGATCGCATCCATCCGGATCTCGACATTCTGCTTGTCGTTGCAGGATGTACCGCCGAACCAGCTGCCGATCTTCTTGAAGGCGCACCCAAGCGTGCCTCCCGTCTCCATCGCCGCGCCATCCGCAGTGCCAAACAGTCGACCCATCGCACGCACATCCCCCTCGTTCGCAGCCGTCAGGAATCGCTCAACAGAAAGCTGTGCCCCGATCTGCCCGCCGGGAGGGCCCTCCATGACAACCGTCGTGCAGGCCGTCGGCATCGCGAACGCGAGCATGACGAGGGCAAACTTCTTTAGTTCAGTCATCGGAATCCCCTCAGAAGTCCGTCGGTGGTTCCGTTCGAATCTCTCCAATTCACCTCCACAGTGAAAGCCTTTTCGTCGACTGGCGGCCTGGTCACGCTTCGGCCCCGATCGAGCGGTCGGCCGGTCCGAGCCGAGCCGGCGGGACTACATAAAACTCGAGTGCCGGGTCATCCACCAAACCGAACTGGGCTACGATGGCTGGGTCGGACTCGCGACCGAGCGTGATCTCCTGCTCCTCGCTCACGAGCATGAGCTCCCGCCGACCGGTTGCGGGATTCACTGCACACGCAGCCGTCAGAAGCAAAACCGCAGCTGTCCCGAGCGTCCGAATACTCATCGAAGTCGATTCCTCTTGGTCGTCGGCGCCTGTGAGCCGAACTTCTTCATCGTCCGCCGGACCCCGCCGAGCCCCGCGGGAGTACTCACCGCATACTTGGCACCCGCTCGCTCCGCTCCTTCGCCATGCTCTCTCGAACCTACCGCATCGCCACCGCCTCAGTCGTCTTCGCGCTCGCGGCGTGTGGTGGACAGTCGCTACCAGAAACGATCGACCGCGACGTCTTCGTGAACGCGTACGCGGACCTCCGCATCGCGGCGGTCGAAACGGACAGCGGACGGATCGCAAACTCCGCCCGGGATTCGATTCTCAATGCGTTTGAGATCACCGAAGCGGACCTCACGGTCTTCGCCGAGGTGCATGCCGAGGAGCTCGAGTTCATGCGCGACATCTGGAACGACATCGAGCTGCTCATGGACGGGGGCGACGAGGTCCGCAACTGATCTCGAGGCTAGGTATCGATCTTGACCCCGATCGCGAGCGCGTCGCGATCACCAACCGAGCCCCCAAAACGAACCAGCCAGCCTGACGAAAGCACAACGTCGAGGCCAAAGTCGAACGATCCATTCAGACTTACGTTGTCATCGATGACGTCTGAGATGTCGAGGGTGATGTGTCCACCACCGTACGGGCTCAGGATCACGTCCCCACCCTGCCCGCTCCAACCGATCACGGCGCCGAGCGGCAAGGAGACGACGGTGTCCTCCCCCCAGCCGAGTCCGGCACCGGACCACCACATCACGTCGATCGGCGCACCTTCGACTCCTCTTGCCAGGAATCCGGAGATATCGACGCCTGCGGCAATCGCTAGATCGTCGCTCGCGTTCTCGTCCGTCACAGACAGCCGGTACCCCATCCCGACGGGGCCGGCTTCGTGACGAAACGTCACGAGCCCACCCAGGTCACCCCCGGACGGACTCAGAAGAAAGAAGCTGACCCCGGCGGGTACGACGTGGCTGATCATCGGTGGTGCATCCCATGCCGTCTGGGCCGCGGCTGATATCGGCGCGATCGTGGCAGCGACAAGGCCGGCAGTCACGAGGGAAATCGAGAAGCGCACTGGAGTCCTCCGAGCAGTTCGTGTTATGGTGCGTACGTCACACCGACCAGAGGCAGCAAATGTCGTTCCAACGTGTGTTCAGCGGAGCTCGATGGGAAACCGGCATCGGGTATTGCCGTGCCCTGAGGGCGGACGACCGGATCTTCGTCACGGGTACAGCACCGGTCAACCCGGACGGCAGCGTGCACACGCCAGGGGATGGATACGCTCAGGCGATCCGGTGCTTCGAGATCATGAAGGCGGCGCTCGACGAACTCGACGCAGACTTCGAGCACATTGTCCGCACGCGAATGTTCGTGACCGACATCTCCCGCTGGAACGATTACGGTAAAGCGCACGCTGAAGTCTTCGGGGAGCATCCGCCCACCACCAGCATGGTGGAGGTACGCGCGCTCATTCACCCGGATATGCTAATCGAGATCGAAGCGGATGCGATCGCGCCGGCTCGGCAATGAGCCCGCAACGGTGAGTGGAGCCCGGAGGGCTCCCTGAGGCTCGCCACCGGGGTCGGGAAGCCTACTCCCACTCGATCGTCGCGGGAGGCTTCGAGCTGACGTCATACGTCACTCGGTTCACGCCTTTCACCTCGTTGATGATCCGTGTGGAGATCCGTCCCAGCACGTCGTGAGGGAACGGGAACCAATCCGCAGTCATGCCATCTCGTGAGGTGACGGCCCGCAGGGCGAGCACGTTCTCGTACGTCCGGGCATCACCCATCACGCCGACGGACTGGACAGGGAGCAGTACGGCGAACGCTTGCCAGATCGAGTCGTAGAGCTGTGCCGCCCGGATCTCTTCCAGGTAGATCGCGTCAGCCTCGCGCAGGACATCCAACCGCTCGCGCGTGATGTCGCCAATGATGCGGATGGCCAGGCCCGGTCCCGGAAAGGGATGCCGGCCCACGAAGTGGTGCGGCAGGCCGAGTTCACGCCCGACCGCGCGCACCTCGTCCTTGAAGAGCTCACGAAGTGGTTCGACCAGGTCGAAGGGCATGTCCTCGGGAAGACCGCCTACGTTGTGGTGCGACTTGATCATCACGGATGGTCCACCCGCCGAGACGGACTCGATGACATCCGGATAGAGCGTGCCCTGCACCAGATACTTGGCGCCGGTGCCCTCTCGTCGGGCAGTCTCGTCGAACACCTCGATGAAACGCTTCCCGATCGCCTTTCGCTTCGCCTCCGGATCGGTCACACCCTCGAGATCCCCGAGGAAGAGATCCGCCACGTCTTCCACAATCAGGTTCATGTCGTAGTGCGACCGGAACATCGTCTCGACCTGCTGGCGCTCACCCTTACGCAGTAGGCCGTGGTCGACGAATATGCAGGTGAGTCGATCACCGATCGCGCGATGCACGAGTAGCGCCGCAACCGAGGAGTCGACGCCACCGGAGAGACCGCATACCGCAGTGCCGTCACCGATCTGTTCGCGGATCTTCTCGATTGTGTCCTCGACGAACGCGCCCGGGGTCCACGTCGGAGCGACCCCGGCGACCTCGAACAGAAAGTTCGAGATGATGTCGTCGCCGCGGGTCGTGTGCGCGACCTCCGGATGGAACTGCACACCCCAGATCCGGCGTCCATCGACCGCCCGGAACGCAGCCGTCGGAAGCGTTTCCGTCGACGCGACTCTCTCATAGCCCTCGGGTGGATCATCGACATGATCCCCATGCGAGCACCAGACCGTCGTCTCACTGCCGGAGTCGAAGCCCGCGAACAACCCGCCACCTGACTGAACCGTCAGCTCGGCCCGGCCGTACTCGCGATGGCCGTGTGCGACGTCCGCGCCTTCGATCTGGGCAATCAGCTGCATGCCATAACAGATGCCCAGTATCGGGAGACCCGACTGCAAGAGCCCAGGATCCGTCTTCGGCACACCCTCGTCGTAGACGGAGTTTGGACCACCCGACAGGATCACGGCGGAGGGCTTCCACTCGCGAATCCAGTCCAATGAACGCGTGGGAGGGTGGATCTCGCAGTAGACGCTCTCTTCGCGGATGCGGCGGGCGATGAGTTGCGTGAACTGGGAACCGAAATCGAGGATCAGGACGCGATCGTGCTCGTGACTCATACTTCCCCGCGGATGAGGTCCTGGTAGGTCTCGCGACGCCGTACGACCCGGACGTCGGCGCCGTCGACCAGCACCTCGGCCGGACGCAGGCGCCCGTTGTAATTCGAAGCCATCGAAAAGCCGTAGGCGCCCGACGTATGCACGGCGAGCAGCTCCCCTTCCCGTGGCTCCGGGATCGAACGATCAAGCGCGAGGAAGTCTCCTGTCTCGCACACCGGCCCGACAACGTCGACGACGATCGCCTGTCGTCCATCGATCGGCCCCGCGGGCTCGATCGCATGATAGCCACCGTAGTGGCTTGGACGGATCAACTCACTCATACCACCATCGACAATGACGAACGTCTTAGGGCCACCGACCTTCACATACTGCACCCGGGTAAGGAAGACCCCGGCCTCGCCCACGAGTGACCTACCCGGCTCAAGCACCAGACGAAGCCCGGCATCGACCACGCGAGGCACGATCTCACTCGCAAGCGCTACGATGTCCAGGGCTGGGCCGTGGCCATAGCTGATCCCGAACCCGCCACCGATGTCGAGATACTCAAGCGGCACACCTTCTGTGCGAAGGTCGGCGACCACAGTAAGCACACGATCAAGAGCTCGCACGTACGGATCTGGATCTACGATCTGCGATCCAATGTGCACGTCGATACCGATAGGCGAGAGAGCCGGCCGGTCGAGCGCCCAGCGATACAGCGCTCGGGTCTCTTCCCACGGCACGCCGAACTTCGTATCGGAGTGACCAGTAGCCGTGTACTTGTGAGGCGTGGTCGCGAGCACGTTCGGATTGACGCGAATGCCGAACCGGGCGGTCTCGCCCCTCTCAGAGGCGACCCGCTCAATGCGCTCCAGTTCAGACCGACTTTCGACGTTGAACGCGTAGATCCGTTCATCGAGCGCGTAGGCGATCTCGTCTTCCGACTTACCTACGCCGGCGAAGACGATCTTTGAGGGGTCGATCTCGGCGGACCGAGCCCGGAAAAGCTCACCACCGCTCGTGATGTCAGCCCCGCATCCGACTGCCTCGAGTTCACGCAGAAGGGTCAGATTACCGTTGGCTTTTACGGAGTAGGCGACTAGTGGGTCCGCGCCGGCGAAGGCATCGTCGAAGGCAGCCACGCGGCCGCGAATCCAGGCCAGATCGTAGACGAACAGGGGCGTTCCAAACTGATCGGCGAGGTCCTCGAGCGGCACCTCCCCGCACAACACGCGCCCATCGACGCGCGGGAACGACCGGGTCAGTACGCTCGGGCCCAAGCCACCTCCGTCACCGAGTCACCCGAGCCCGACACACACTTCGTCGGCGTATCCGCGGAGCGGAATTCCTCACTCGGCAGACACCGGATCGTCGCCTTGGTTCGATTCTTTACGGCATCCTCTACGGCAGCGTCACCGCTCCAACCGGTGAACACGAAGCCGGCCCCGCTATCAAGTGCCTCAGCTAACTCATCAATCGTGGTCACACCGCGCACCGTGTTTGCCTCACGACGTGCCTTGGCGGCATTACAAAGCTCGAGCTGGAAGGCTTCGAGAAGGTCCGGCATTTCTGCAACAGCCTGATCTTCAGGAATGAACGACTTCCGCTTCTCACCCTCGGGCACGACGCGGCGCGCGAGTGCGACCGAGCCCTTCGCCAGATCCTTTGGTCCGATCTCGACACGGAACGGGACACCCTTCCGCTCCCACTCGTAATACTTGGCGCCCGGCGAGAGATGATCCCGCGCATCAATCTTGACGCGCACGCCGGCTGCCTTGAGGCGACCGGCGATTTCGTTCGTCTTGTCGAGTACAGCGCCAGGATCATCGCCCTTCAGGATCGGGACGATGACGACCTGCACCGGGGCCAGCCGAGGCGGCACAACAATCCCGTTATCGTCCCCATGCGTCATGACCAGCCCGCCAATGAGACGGGTCGACACGCCCCACGACGTATTCCAGGCGTACTCTTCCTGCCCGGCCTCGGACTGGAACTTGAAGTCGAACTGCTTCGCGAAGTTCTGCCCCAGGAAGTGCGACGTCCCGGCCTGCAGGGCTTTGTTGTCCTGCATGAGCGCCTCGCAGGAATAACTGCGCACGGCGCCAGCGAACTTCTCAGACTCGGACTTGAGACCGGTGATCGGCGGCATGCCGATCCAGTCCTCCATGAACGTCCGATAGAGGCCGAGGATCATCAGCGTTTCTTCCTCAGCCTCCTCGGCGGTCGCGTGAGCTGTGTGGCCCTCCTGCCAGAGGAACTCGGCGGTACGGAGAAAGAGGCGCGTGCGCATCTCCCACCGCATGACGTTTGCCCACTGATTCATGAGGATCGGGAGGTCCCGATAGCTCTGCACCCACTTGGCGTACATCGAGTAGATAATCGTCTCGGATGTCGGCCGGATGACGTACGGCTCCTCGAGCTCCTTACCGCCCGCCCGTGTGACAACGGCGAGCTCCGGAGCGAAGCCCGCGACGTGCTCCTTCTCCTTTTCGATGAAGGACATCGGGATGAGAAGGGGGAAGTATGCATTCTCGTGCCCCGTCTCCTTGAACATGTCGTCCAGGGCCCGCTGCATGTTCTCCCATATGCCATATCCCCACGGCCGAATCACCATACTGCCACGCACAGGTGAGTAGTCGGCCAGCTCGGCGCGCAGCACCACCTCGTTGTACCAGTTGGCGAAATCCTCGCCGCGCGGCGTCAGCTTCTTGTCGTCAGCCATCGTTCGAATTCCGGTTCGTCTCGGCCCGCTCGTCTTTTCTGATCTTGATGATCGCGGCTCCACCCGGGATCACGAAGAGGAGCATCGACGCAACCATCCAGGTCGGGCGGAAGCTCCACCCCACCAGTCCTTCCATAGCCCAGGCGACGACCGCGCCAGCGACCATCGCCATGATCGCGCCTGCTCCCCATACGACCCATTCGAGCAGGTCGAGCCGCCTGATTGCACGCTGCGTCACCTCGTGCGCACGCTCCGCAGCCTCACGGTCGGCCCGGTCGAGTTTGGGATTGGGCTTCGTTCGCGGAGTTGCACGACCCTGCGTGCGCCGGCGGCTCACACGAGCTCTGCGATCGGGATCTCCCGCTGCTCGCCGGAGGTCATGTCACGTGCTACGACGACCCCCTTCTCCAGCTCTTCAGGCCCGAGTACAAGCACCGTCCGCGCACCTTCGCGGGAGGCAGTCTTCATTTGCTTGCCAACGGTCTGTTCCTTGAGGCCGTACGAAACCGAGTACCCGCGATCACGCAAGCCATGCGCGAGCCGGAGTGCCGCCGGGCGCTCATCGGGGGTCACAGGGACGATGAAGTAGTCGACCGAGCGCGCATAGGGTGGGACGAGACCGCGATCGGCGAGCAACTCACCGAGCACGACGTCACCCATGCCAAAGCCAACCGCCGGGTGCGGATCCCCTCCCACCAGCTCCAGAAGTCGGTCGTAGCGCCCTCCACCACAGATCGCCCGCAGCTCACCCTCCCGATCGAACAGCTCGAAAACGATTCCCGTGTAGTACGCGAGCCCGCGCACGATCCGGAGGTCAAGCTGGACGAAGTCGCCCAGCCCCATCGCATCGAGGGTGCTGAGGTAGTGCCGCATCCGCTCCAGTTCCGATGCGACGGCCGCATCACCCCCGAATGTCTCATCCAGCTCGTTCATGCTGGCCCCGTTCAGCAACTCTCGAAGAGTACCGATCTGCCCAGCATCCAGACCTGCCTGGTCAGCCAGCAGATGATCCGCTTTCTCCTCAGGCAGTCGTTCGATCTTGTCGATCACTGAGAAAGCGGCCCCAAGTTGCGCCTGCTTGACCCCGATCACCGCCAAGAGAGCGGTCAGGAGTCGACGGTCGGAGACTCTCGCCGCGAAGTCGTCTGCCGTAAGTCCGAGTTCACGAAGGCCGTCGATCGCGACAGCCAGAACCTCTGCGTCGGCAGCGACATTGGCCTCGCCCACGATGTCCACGTTCCACTGGAAGTGCTCTCGGAGTCGACCGCGCTGCGCTCGCTCGTATCGGAACAGCTGAGGCATCGTGAACCAGCGGATCGGCTTGCTCAGGCTCCGACTCCGCTCGCCCAGCATGCGGGCCAGTGAGGGAGTCATCTCAGGGCGAAGTGCGACCGGACGGTCACCCTTGTCCACGAAATTGTAGAGCTGTCCGACGATCTCTTCCCCGCTCTTCTCGACGTACAGGTCGAGAGATTCGAGCGGCGGGGCGTCATACTCCTGAAATCCGTACCGTCGCGCGACACGTCGCCACGCGTCCTGGATGTGGGCGCGCAGGGCGAAGTCTTCGGGCGGGAAGTCCCGAAAGCCCGGGAGTTTGGCGAATTCCGGAGAGGCCACGAATCGTACGTACTTCGGGGGTTGGACGGGGGGCTCCGTCAGAGGGGAAATCTACCCTGACCTGCGAGAGGGTCCAGCCCCAGGAGGATCATCGCAGGACCCACGGAATGCGCAGATCCAGTCACGACGACCGTGCCAACCCCCGCCCGGCGCTGTGCCCGTTCCAGGGCGTCCTGAAAATCCGGCACCACTCGTACCCGGGTGATCGAGTCGACCAGGTCGGCCGCCGCTACCGGATCCCACTGTCGATCGAGAGGGGCAGTGGGCGGACGCGTGAGGTAGGCCGCATCGGTGCGGGACAGAAGTGGGGGCAGCATCGAACGCCAATCCTTGTCACCCAGCACGCCAACCAGCGCCACGAGCGGGCGAGGCAGTTCCAGTCGGTCGATGGTGTCGACCAGCGACACGACCCCTGCCGTGTTGTGGGCGACATCGAAGACGAAAGTGGCGCCGTCGATGACGCGAATCTCGTCACGGCCGGGATGCACGACGGACGCCACTCCATCGACAATGTCTGCGCGGGAAGGCCGCCATGCCCCACTCAGGCGTTCCAGCATCGCGACGGCAAGTGCGGCGTTAATCGCCTGGTGATGGCCCACCAGTGGCGTTGTCAGCGGCAGGTCCCCCCAGCACTCGGTCGGTACTGTGAGGTGCGTCGCGTCTCGGGTCACAGAGATCTCGCTGATCGTCGCCTCGTCGACATGGGTGACGGGCGCCCCCACCGACGATGCACGTTCCCGCAGCAGGGCCAGGATCGCCGGCGAGGACTCAGCCGTCACAAACGGCACGCCCTTCTTGAGAATGCCTGCCTTTTCCGAGGCGATGGCCTCGAGCGTGTTACCAAGGTAGTCGGCATGATCCATCGCGACGTTCGTGATCGCTGTGACCTCAGGATGAATCACGTTCGTTGAGTCCAGGCGCCCGCCGAGTCCGACCTCCATGACACCCATCTCGACGCCTTCCCGGGCAAAGGCGTACATGGCGAGTACGGTGACGGCCTCGAAGAAGGACAGCCCGTGGTCCATGATGGGTCCTGTCGCTTCATCCGCATACGCGACCAGGCGCTCGTCGTGGATGGGGTCGCCATTGATGAGCATGCGCTCCCGGATCGAGCAGAGATGGGGCGAGGTGTACACCCCCGTCCTCCGCCCCGCTGCCTGCATGACCGAACCCACGGTCGACGTCACGGAGCCCTTACCGTTCGTGCCACCGACGTGAAGCGTCGCGTAGGCACGGTGTGGATCTCCCAACTGGGCCAGAGCCCGCTCCGTTCGCCCGAGCCCCCACTGAACCCCTGTCGCGAGCACCGGAAAGAGCCGCTCCGCAAGCGCATCGGCGAAGGGGGCGTCCGTCAGTCGCTCCACCCGGCGAACTGATGCCGGAGGACCGTACCGATCGTGGCCTTGAGTTCACGACGGTCGACCACTCGATCGACCATCCCGTGCTCCTGAAGGAACTCGGCACGCTGGAATCCCGCAGGAAGCTCCTGCTTGATCGTCTCTTCGATTACGCGGGGACCGGCAAAGCCGATCAGAGCTCCGGGCTCGGCGATGTTCACGTCCCCGAGCATCGCGTATGAAGCCGTTACGCCACCTGTGGTCGGATGCGTGAGGATCGAGATGAACGGTAGACCTTCGTCGTGCATCCTGGCCAGCACCGTCGACACCTTCGCCATCTGCATGAGCGAGTAGATGCCCTCCTGCATGCGGGCTCCACCCGAGGCACTCACGATCAGCAGTGGGATTTTCTTCTTGAGCGCCATCATTCCGGCTCGCGCGATCTTTTCACCCACCACGGAGCCCATGGAGCCACCGATGAAGTCGAAGTCCATCACTGCAAGTGAAACCTCGATCTCGTCGAGCGTCCCAGTGCCCGAGACCAGTGCCTCGTTCTTCCCTTTCGCCTCCGCGACCGCAATACGCACCGGGTAGTCCTTCAGGTCGGAGAACCCCAACGGATCGGCCGCCTTGAGTTCGACGTCCAACTCCTTGAACGATCCAGCGTCGAGCAGGATGCTCACGTACGCATGGGCTCCGATCCGCAGGTGATGACTGCAGTTCGGGCAGACGTTCAGGTTCTGGGCGAGACGCTCTCGGTAGAGGATCTCTCCGCAGCCTTTGCACTTGTCGAAGACGTCGGTCGGGACGTCTCTGCGGTCCTCGGCCTTGAGGGGCTTCTTGTCCTTGCGGAACCAGGCCATGGGGCTCCTGTCGCTTCGGATCGGGAGGGTGTCAGGCGCGCTCGTGTGCGACCCGAACTGCGATCGCTACGGCCACCCACGACATCAGGAGGAAGGTCCCTCCGTAGCTCACGAACGGCAGCGGAATGCCGGTGATCGGTACAACTCCGACCGTCATTCCCACGTTCACGAAGACGTGGACCAGCCACGCTCCGAAGATACCGAGGAGCACCAGACCGGCAAAGGGCGAATCCGTGTTTCCCGCGAGGCCCACGAGCCTCGTGAGGACACACGCGAAGACGACGATCGCAAGCGTTGTCCCCATGAACCCCAGTTCCTCACCGACGACACTGAAGATGAAGTCCGTATGCTGTTCCGGCAGGAAGTCGAGTCGCTTCTGCAAACCCTGTGTGAAGCCCTGCCCCCAGAACTGGCCACTCCCGACCGCGACCTTCGACTGAATCACGTGGTATCCGGCGCCACGCGGATCGACTTCAGGGTTCAGGAAGACGAGAATGCGATTCCGCTGGTACGAGGCGAGCGAATTCCAGAGCGGTCGGGCCAGCGTAGCGGACGCGAAGTTAGCCAGGACGAGCGCGACCGACTCGAACAGGAAGAGCCGAGAGCGCAGGAAGAGGATCATGCACCCGATCACCACCAAGATGTATATCGACCATACCACGGTGTTGTACGCGAGGAAGAGGCCGATCACCGGGCTGGCGACAAGCATGAGAAGCCAGACGGGTGCCGCAGCCCAGTACAGCATTGCGAACAGGATGCCAACGAACGCCAATGCCGTGCCCAGGTCGGGCTGCAGCATCACGAGACCGAGCGGTAGCCCGACGACCGCCCCCGGCTTGACGAGCTCCCGGAGTGAGGTCAATCCCGTCTCTCGTGTAGATAGGAGCTGAGCGAGCGCAAGGATGGTGGCGATCTTTGCGATCTCAGCGGGTTGAAAACCGAAGCCGCCGATGTTGATCCATGACTTCACGCCGGTGGCCGTGCCACGACCCTCCCCTATGACCAGGGTGAGAGCGAGGAGCACCACGCTGATCACGTACGAGGGAAGTGCCGCCCATACGATCCACCGAACGGGGATGCGTGAGACCGCAGAGAACACTACCAGCGCGATGATCAGCCACTGAACCTGCCGTACCCAGGCATCCGCAGTGACAACGTTCGGTACCGAGACCTGGCCGGCCGAGTAGATCATCGCGATGCCGAACGCGCTCAGCATCAGGATCCCGAAGAACAGAGGACGGTCCAGCGTCCATCGCTCGAGGAACCTCATCGGCCACCCTGCTCCACAAAGGCCTGTGGGAACCGCTCTCGGTACCAGCGCGGAATCGGCCCGGTCATGATGTGTTCCCGATACGTCTGGATCGTATCGATGGGCATACCGCGTTTCGCGCGCAGGTAGTAATCAGCCGTCTTTGCCACGATCGGGGCAGCAATCTGTCCGCCGCTTTGCCCGAACTCGATGATCACGACGACGACAATCTCCGGGGGTTCACCTGGAGGCCCCGCCATGCCTGCGAACCAGGCATGATCTTCGGCGAGGCCGCGAACACTCAGTGGATTCTGCCCAGTACCGGTCTTGCCGAAGACATCCCAGTATTCGAGTGCCGTCCCGAAGTGCGCGGTACCGCCAGGAGCCGTGACCATGCGCATTCCCTCCTGCAGGGACGCGATGTGCTCGGCTTCGAGGTTCAGCTCCCACCCATCCACACGCGGCGCATCTTGCGCGATCGTCGGGGCCGGCGCCGAGCCATCGCCTGCGAGGGCGACGTAGAACTGAGCCATCTTGAGCGGGGTCTGTGAGTTAGGACCCTGCCCGATGGCAAGATTGAGCGCCTCACCTTCCGTCGGACGATATCCGAACTGTCGACGGAACCAATCCAGTTCGTCCGGGAAGATGCCTCGACTTTCCTGAGGAAGGTCAACGCCGCACTGCTGACTGAAACCGATCTCGGTCGACCGATTCATCAGGCGCTCAAGCCCGATCCTCAGGCCCAGCTGGTAGAAATAAACATCGCACGAGTTTCCGATCGCCTCGGCGAGCGTGTTGTATCCGTGTCCGCCTCGGTCCCAGCAGCCCCAGAAGCGATTTCCCCAGTACCACTGACCCTCACACGGGTCTGGCATGTATTCATCGGGTGTTACGACACCGGCATCCAGCGCGATCCCGGCGGAGGCGAGCTTCCACGTCGATGCAGGGGCGTAGAGACCAAGGACTGAACGATCGAAGAGTGGCTTGCGCTCGTCGGAGTTAAGCCCGTCCCACGTCTCCGTGTCGATGCCTCCCACGAAGGAATTGGGGTCGTACCCCGGGGCCGAGTACATGGCGAGGACACCTCCATCCGCCGGGTCGAGCGCCACGACTGCCCCCGACATCGAGTCGGGAAAGATCTCGTGGATCCACTGCTGGAGACCGAAGTCGAGGTTGAGGTGAAGGTCCTCACCTTCGATTGCGGGGGTCCGCTCCACTCCAGTGAAGTCACCGACGATGCGTCCGCGCGCGTCAAATTCGACCCAGCGGACTCCCTGCCTGCCCTGCAGCGTCGATTCGTACTGCCGCTCAATCCCGATCTTCCCGACGATCATCCCGGCGTCATAGATCGAATCGGGGAACCTGGGCATCGCAAGCTCCTCTGCGGTAACCTCGCCCACGTAGCCCGTAATATGCCCGGCAGCGGCGCCCAGGTTGTACCGGCGACGGGGCCGCATGTCGATGTATACGCCCGGGAAGGAGGTTCGTCGCTCCTCGAGAGCGGCAATGACTTCGAAGTCGGCATCCGAGTCGACGATGACCTCGCGCCCGAAGCGACGCAGTCGCGCAATCACCTGCTCGATCCGCTCGTCCGACAGCTCCATGTGATCCGCCATACGGTTCAGCGTAGCCCGCACGGAGTCGACCGGTCCGGGAAGAATCGTGATCGAGTACCCCGGCACGTTGTCCGCGATGATGACGTTGTTGCGGTCGTAGATGGTGCCACGAGGTGGCGGGATCGGGAGGATACGAACCCGATTCGAGCTCGCCCGCAGCAACCAGTCTTCAGACTGGACCACCTGCACACGGAAGAACGCCACGATCAGAATTCCGAGGATGAGGCCCGTGGCTGCGTACATACCGTGCGCTCGGCGGCGGCGTGCCTGCGGGTGATGGATGTTCATACGTCACCCCAGGCACCGAGCAACCATGACATCCCCAGTGCAATCCCCGCGACGTACAGGCTCCCGACCGCTCCCTGCAACACGACCTGCTCCACGAACGGCTGGCGGACCTCCCTGCCCATGGTAATCCAGTGAACGAGATCCCGAGTCCATTTTCCCATGAACACATACGCCGGCAAGAAGTGCCTTGAATCTCCGACGAACAGGTCACGGGTGATCGCTCCTCCCGCCGCCACAATGGTCATTGCGATGGAGTTCGCTCCGAAGGCGAGCACGCTCATCGCGTCTTCGAGCAACCCGGTGGTCAATCCGAGCACGGACGCCCTCCCAAGCGACGTCTCCCGAGCGGCGATCAGGAGTCCGAGGGTCAGTAGATCCGGTGCGCCACGACCGTAGGAGAGTCCGATGTGCAGGACGAAGTGAAGGACGAAGAGCAGCCCGACGAGGATCCAGAGCGAGACCGTCCGGACATCGACCTCGTTCACCGGTTGTCACCCCCGGGGGCGATCACACCGACCGTATCCTGCGCCCACACCTGTGAGGCATCGTCCCCGGAGTCCGAGACGAGCACCAGCACGTGCGTGGCAGCGGCGGGCTCTGCGATCGGCTCAAGGTAGTATGCCTTCCGCCATGTACCCTCTGCTTCCGCTACGCCAAGCACCGTGCCGATCGGAATGCCACGAGGAAAGATCCCCCCCAAACCACTCGTGAGCACCGCCTGCCCCGAGTCGAAGGGCTCGTGGAACGGGATGCCGTTGATGACGAGCCTGTCCTCTTCGCGAAACGATCCACGACGACTCTCAATCAATCCGTAGGCTGATCCGTCGGCCAGCATCGCGCTGGGGCGAAAGTCCGGATGTGTCCAGTCGATCCCGGACGAGTTGGCGGTCCGGGTCTCACGGATGACCCCCACCAGCCCGGTCGGAGACACCACCGGTGCTCCGGCACGAATACCATCACGGGTCCCTACGTCGACCAAGAACGTACTCTCTGACCCGGGAGTCCCCGGGCGATGTATCGTCGCGGGGCGGTACGTCGCGCCCGCGCGCTCCTGCAGCTCCAGAAGGTCCCGCAGTGTCTCGTTCTCATCGGCTACCGCCTGATGCGTCGACATCGCCGCAGAGAGTGAGTCAACGGTCACCTGCAGAGCCTCGACACGAACACGCCGGGCGCCCACATCGGTCAGGAGGCCCTGCATGGCGATGAAGGGTCGGAGGGCAGAGACCTGAAGCGCGGAAGAGATCCGTTCCTGTGTTGTCGACGGCAGGTAGACCGTCCCGAACGCAAAGAGCAGCACAAAGGCCGTTAGCGTAAGATCTCGGCCGGGGCTGCCTGATTCCGGCTCGCTGCCGTAGAAAGGCAACTCAGAGCCTCCCTACTGAACGAGGACCGTACGGTACTTGGTCAGGTCGTCGAGAATGCGACCTGCGCCGCGCACGACGCACGTCAGCGGCTCCTCGTCGACATGGATCGGCAGATTCGTCTCGTGCTTGAGCAGCTTGTCGAGCCCACGGATCAAGGCCCCTCCGCCGGTCATCATGATCCCGCGGTCCACAATATCGGAGGAAAGTTCCGGGGGAGTGATCTCCAGCGCACGACGCACGGCATCGACGATCGCCTGGATCGGCTCCTGGATGCACTCACGAACCTCCTGCGAGTGCGCGAGGACTGTTTTCGGGATGCCCGACACGAGATCCCGGCCCTTAACCTCCATCTCCCGCTCCTCGCCGTAGTCGAACGCCGAGCCGATCTGAACCTTGATCGCCTCCGCTGTCGGCTCACCGATGAGCAGGTTGTAGTTCTTGCGCAGGAACGTCACGATCGCCGCGTCGAGCTCGTCTCCCCCGACGCGAATCGACGTATCCGAAACGATGCCCGAGAGCGCGATGACCGCGATCTCAGTCGTTCCACCCCCAATATCGATCACCATGTTGCCTGTGGGCGTTTCGACGGGGAGCCCCACACCGATCGCGGCTGCCATCGGCTCATCCACCATGAAAACATTCTTCGCTCCGGCGGACATCGCGGACGAGCGCACGGCACGGCGCTCCAACTCCGTGATTCCCGACGGCACGCCGACGACCACCGTCGGCTTGATGCGGAAGATGCGCTTGGACGTGACCTGCTTGAGGAAATGCCGAAGCATCATCTCCGTCACATCAACATCGGCGATGACGCCGTCTTTGAGAGGACGAATCGCTTCGATCCCCTCAGGGGTGCGGCCGAGCATGCGCTTGGCTTCAAGTCCGATGCCGAGAATACGGCGGCTCCCCCGCTCAACCGCGACCACGGAGGGCTCGTTCAGCACGATGCCCTCACCCTTCACGTAGACGAGCGTGTTCGCAGTCCCCAGGTCGACGGCGATGTCATTCACCGGGATTAATCGGCCGGAGCTCAGCCAGTTGGTCAGTTCAGGAAGCAACGTGATGCCTGTTCCGGCGGCGCAAGGCGTTTGGGGATACTAGGTTGACACATCAGTGATCTGCGGATGAACATACGTTTACCGAGAGCTGCGTGCCAGTCTTTCTGCAGCTTCCGGACCCATGGCAGTGCTGGCTCTCATTTCGTCCCCGTGCTGCCGAATCCGCCTGCACCCCGATCGGTGTCCGACAACTGGTCAACATGCTCGATTACGGGCGTTTCGAACCGTGCGAAGACGAGCTGAGCGATCCGCTCACCCCGCTCGAGGGTTACTGCCTCGCTCCCCAGATTCTGCATGATCACCCGTAGCTCACCGCGATAGTCCGGATCGATCGTCCCCGGACTGTTCGGGAGCGTGATCCCGTACTTGAGCGCTAGGCCCGACCGTGGCCGGACCTGACACTCGATTCCCTCGGGCAACTCCACCACGAGCCCAGTCGAGACAAGCCGAATTTCTCCAGGCTTGAGCGTCAGCGCCTCCTCCGACGAGCGAATGTCATAGCCAGCGGCATGATCCGTGGCCCGCGCCGGAAGCGGCAAGTCGAGATTCGACGGAAGTCGTCGAAAGCGCACCGTCGTCATCAAGCTTGCGCCGGTGTTCCAAGAACGTCGTCGACCGGACGGCACTCCATGTCGAACGCCTCGGCGACGCCCTGATAGGTGACGTGACCGTCCGCGACGTTCACGCCGAGCTTCAGCGCGTCGTCATCGAGACACGCCTTCTGCCAACCCTTAGCGGCCAGAGCCACCGCGTAGGGTAGCGTCGCGTTCGTCAATGCGAGCGTGCTCGTGCGAGGCACGCCACCCGGCATGTTCGCCACGGCATAATGGATAACACCGTCTACCGAATAGACCGGGTCGTGGTGGGTGGTCGGCTTCATGGTCTCGACACAGCCGCCCTGATCGATCGCCACGTCAGCGATCACCGTGCCTTCACGAATGAGGGCGAGGTCTTCGCGGGTGATCAGGCTTGGGGCCTTGGCACCGGGGATCAGCACAGCACCGATGATGAGGTCCGCGACCTGAATCTGCTTGCGGATCGCATACCGAGTCGAGAAAAGCGTCTCGACGTTGGCAGGCATCACGTCATCGAGATACCGCAGGCGTTCTAGGTTGATGTCCATAATGGCCACCCGGGCGCCAAGCCCGGCCGCCATCTTGGCGGCGTTCGTACCGACCACGCCGCCACCGAGGATCAGCACACGACCCGGCTTCACGCCCGGCACGCCACCGAGGAGCACGCCGAGTCCGCCCTGGGGCTTCTCGAGGTACTTCGCACCCTCCTGCACAGCCATGCGACCTGCGACCTCGGACATTGGGGTCAGGAGCGGCAGCTCTCCGGATTCGAGCTCCACCGTCTCGTATGCGATCGCTATCGCACCCGAGTCCACGACGGCCTTCGTCAGCTCCTCAGAGGCGGCGAAGTGGAAGTACGTGAAGATCACCTGACCGGAGCGCATGTGCGGCCATTCGGGCGCGATCGGCTCCTTGACCTTCAAGATCATCTCGGCCTTGGCCCATACCTCATGGGCGGTGTGGAGAATCGTCGCGCCCGCATCCTCGTAGAAGTCGTCGGTGAAGCCGCTTCCGAGCCCGGCACCCGTCTCGATGATGAGTTCATGGCCACCCTGCACCAGCATCTCCGCACCAGCCGGGGTCAGGGCAACGCGGTACTCGTCGGGTTTGATCTCCTTCGGTACGCCAACCAGCATATCTAACTCTCGTGGATTCTGTAGGTGATTCGTGTACGTGTTTGTGGCTCAGGCGGCCCCGGAGGCCGCCTCGTCCGGACCCAGCCTGAGCTCCATGTGGAGCGCTGGGTCGAAGCACTGGCTCGCGACACGCAGGACGTCGTCCCGCGTCACGGCATCAATTCGCGCCAGTACGTCATCGAGTCCCCGGAAGGGCTCGTCGTGCAGTGCGAAGGAGGCCAGCCGATGAAGGCGCGCACCGGTCGACTCGAGTGAGAGCATGACCTGCCCTTTCACCTGCTGCTTGATCCGTCGTAGGTCGTCTTCGGTAAGACCTTCGTTCGCGGCCCGTTTGAGCTCCCCACGGACCACCTCCGAGGCCTGTTCCGCCGTAGCCGGTCGAGTGCCAACATAGACGCCCACCATGCCGGCCGAACGGTAGAAGCTGTGGAATGTGAAGATCGAGTAGCAGAGTCCCAGTTCTTCGCGAACCTTCTGGAAGAGTCGGGAACTCATCCCGCCGCCGAGCACGGACGAAAGCAGAATCAGCGGATAGCGGTCTGCGCTAGGATGAGGCGGCGCTTCGGCGCCGAAGACGATATGAGTTTGCGTCGTCGAGCGCTCGATCCGCTCGATGCCGGCGGTCGTGCCCGACGGACGAGCGACCGGGAGGCTACGCTCCCCAGAAGATACGGAATCGAAGTGACCCCTGACCCTGGCCACGAAGTCATCATGTTGGACGTTGCCCGCTGCCGCCACGACCAGGTTCTGGCCCACGTAACGCCGTCCGTGCAAGTCCCGCAGCGTGTCCCCCGCCATGCCCGCGACGGAATCTTTAGTCCCGAGGATCGAACGACCATACGGGTGCCCAGCCCAGAGCAATTCTGAGTGCTTCTCGAACACCAGATCATCCGGAGTGTCCTCAACCTGGGCGATCTCTTCAAGTACCACCTCACGCTCGAGATCCAGGTCGCCGTCTTCCAGTCTTGGAGCCAGCACCAGATCCGATAGCACGTCCAGCGCAATCGGCATGTGCTCATCGAGTACTCGGGCCTGATAGGACGTGTGCTCTCGGCTCGTGTAGGCGTCAAGCGAGCCCCCGAGCGCCTCGAGCGAATCAGCAATCTCCAGGGCGGTCCTGCGCTCGGTCCCCTTGAACACCATGTGCTCGAGTAGGTGACTCACACCGGTATCGACCTCGGTCTCGTGCGCCGCACCCTGTCGGATCCACACACCGATTGCCGCAGAGCGCACCCCGGGGATGTGCTCGCTGAGCACCCGTACCCCGTTGTCGAGATGGGTCTCCAGCATCGCCTCTGTCCGTGACTCGCTCGACGCGCCGTCGACCAACGCGGAAGAGGGCACGGACCCACGCCCGTGCCCTCTCCCTTCTGCGTGATCATTCACGCTCGAACCCCTGTCAGGAGCCGCAGAACGTGCGCCTCGGGCCTCAGCCCTCGCCGCCTTCCTCATTCGCGTCCCCACCCTCGGCGGCGTCGCCATCTTCGGCGGCCGCGTCCTCGGCTAGTGCGGCCTTACGGGAGAGACGGAGTCGGCCCTTCTCGTCGATCGAGAGCAGCTTGACCCGCACGATCTCGCCTTTCGAGACCACGTCTTCAGTGTTCTCGGTTCGACCGTCCTGAAGCTCGGAGATGTGGCAGAGCCCTTCCGTCCCAGGCATGATCTCGACAAAGGCGCCAAATGTGGTCGTATTCTTGACCGGGCCCTCGTAGATGCGACCGACCTCGGGATCCTTCACGATCGCCTCGATCATCTCGCGAGCACGGGCGCCGGCTTCGGCGTCCACGGCCGCGATCTTCACGATACCGGAATCGTCAATGTCGATCGACGCACCAGACTCTTCCTGAATGGCCCTGATGGTCTTGCCCTTTGGTCCGATGATCTCGCCGATTTTCTCCGGGTTGATCTGGATCGAGACGATACGTGGCGCATAGGCCGACAGCTCGTCACGGTGTGTATCGAGCGCCTGCCCCATCTGGTCGAGAATGTGCATCCGACCCTTGTTGGCACGCTTGAGCGCTTCGGTCAGGATGTCGACGGTAAGCCCCTCGATCTTGATGTCCATCTGAATCGAGGTCACGCCATCGCGCGTACCCGCGACCTTGAAGTCCATGTCGCCGAGAGCGTCCTCGAGGCCGAGGATATCGGTCAGGATAGCGATGTCGTCACCTTCCTTGATCAACCCCATCGCCACACCGGCGCACGGTGACTTGATCGGCACACCCGCGTCCATAAGCGAGAGCGACGCCCCACAAACGGTCGCCATCGAGGACGAACCGTTCGATTCGAGAACGTCAGAGACGATCCGGATCGTGTACGGGAAGTCTTCGTACGCCGGCAAGAGCGGCTGCATCGCTCGCTCGGCCAGGTTTCCGTGACCGATCTCACGGCGAGACGTACCGCGGAACGGCCTTGCCTCACCGACGGAGAAGGGCGGAAAGTTGTAGTGGAGCATGAACGACTTCTTGATCTCCTCACGAGAGTCGATCGAGTCGATCCGCTGCTCGTCACGTGACGTACCGAGCGTCACAACCGCGAGTGCCTGTGTTTGCCCACGCGTGAACAGCGCTGACCCGTGCGTACGCGGCAGGATACCCACCTCGGAAGTAATGGCGCGGATGTCGTCGACACCACGGCCATCCGCCCGCTCACCCTTGTCGAGGATGGTGCGACGCATCGTCTTCTTTTCGAGGCTACGCAGGACACTCTTGATGTCCTTGGCGTGCTCGCCATACGCCGGGTCTTCGGCGGTCATTGCAGCAATCACGTCTTCCGTGACCGTCGCCATGGCCTGACTGCGCTCCTGTTTGTCACCGATGCTCAGGGCCTCGGCGACCTTTGCGCCTGCCAATTCTTCGACACGGGCCTGAAGGGCCGCATCGGGCTCCTGCGGGGACCACTGCATGTCGGGCACGCGATGCCCCTGCAGGAACTCCTCCTGCATCGCGACGAGCTCTTTGATGGCGTCGTGCGCGACGTTGAGGCCCTCGAGGATCTCGACCTCAGACACTTCGAGGGCGCCACCCTCGACCATCGTGATCGCATCGGCCGAACCGGACACGACGAGGTCGATGTCAGAGTACTCGAGCTGCTGGAACGTCGGGTTGACAACCCAGTTGCCTTGGATCCGTCCGACGCGCGCCGAAGCCACCGCCGTGTTGAACGGAGCCTTGGACATGTTCAGCGCGACCGAGGCCCCGAGAAGAGCGATCACGTCCGCGTCGTTTTCCTGGTCAGCCGAAAGGATGAAGCACGCGACCTGGGTCTCGTGCATGAATCCGTCCGGGAATAGCGGCCGGATAGGCCGATCGATCATACGGGCGGAGAGGATCTCCTTCTCGCCCGGGCGTCCTTCCCGCTTGAAGAAGCCACCGGGGATCTTGCCCGCGGCGTACGACTTCTCACGATACTCGATCGTGAGGGGGAAGAAGGGGAGGTGTGTGGGATCATCCCGCACCGTGACGGCACAAAGGACAACCGTGTCGCCGTACTGCACGAGGCACGAACCCTGCGCGAGCTTGGCCATGCGGCCGACCTCGAGCGAGAGCGTGCGCCCTGCGAATTGGCGCTCCATTCTTTGCATCATGTGTTGTTACTCACTTCGTTTGCGGACGGGATAGTCCCGCCCCTGAACAAGGGGCCGAAGTGCGCGCATGAGATCCGGAGGAGAGAGCGACCGCCGCGAGGGGGCACGGAGCGCTTGAAGAGCGAGCCGTGAGCCCGACTGTGCAGCCATGTTGTAGGCCGTCTCCCACCCGAGGCACGTACGCACCCGGCTGATGTGCCGGCTCCGCACGCCGTGTGGCGCGCGGACCGGGTCCTTCACCACGACCAGGCGGCCGTGGGTTTCCCGAACGCAAGAAGCGTCCGGGAGAAATCAATGCCGCAGTCCGAGATCCTTGATGAGCTCGCGGTACTGCTCCACGTCGTCGCGCTTCACGTAGTCGAGAAGCCTGCGCCGGCGGCCAACCATCTTGAGCAGGCCCTGCCGGGAGTGGTGATCCTTCCGGTGCGCGTCGAAGTGCGACCGAAGGTCGTTGATCCGTGCAGTGAGGATCGCGATCTGGACCGGGGCGCTCCCACGATCTGTCTCGTGGAGCTGGTACTTCTTGATGATGTCTTCCTTGACGATCGCCATGGTGGCGCGCCTCCTCAGGAGTCCGATGCTGCAAGGGAAGCGAAAGCTGAACACCCAGATTGGGTGGCCTTCGAGGTTCAGCTTTAAAAGCTAGGCAAACCCCGAAAGATCGTCTACGGCAGGTGCGTCCACCCCGAAGCGATCTCCCGAGCCTGATCTACATCCTTTCGGATCTGCTCCAGCAGCGCGTCGACCCCCACAAACGGCTCGATATCTCTCAAGCGTTCGATGAAATCCACCCGCACCTCTTCGCCGTAGATGTCCCGGTCGAACTCGAGCAGATGCAACTCGACGCTGGGTGGTGACCCTTTGAACGTGGGTCTCGGGCCCATGTGAAGGGCACCCGCATAGCTACCGTCCCGGAGAACACCCCGTACGGCATAGATCCCTTCAGGTGGGACAAGCTTGTCCCGCTCCATGACGCGAAGGTTGGCCGTGGGGACCCCGAGCCCCTTCCCCCTTCCTTCCCCGCGCACGACGATGCCGCGAATTGAGTACGGGCGACCAAGCGGCTCAATCACGTCAGCTACCTGCCCCTGAAGGAGCGTCTCACGGATACGGGACGAGGACACGGGGGCACCTCCGACGGAGACCGGCGGAACCACATCCACGGTGAACCCCGACTCAACGCCGATCGCACGCAGCGTCTCAGGATCCCCCTCTCGATCGCGACCGAACCCATGGTCGTAGCCAATGACGAGTTCCTCGACACCCAGCCGTTCGACGAGAATCTCCTCGACGAAGCGGCGGGGTTCGTAACGGGACAGGGCCTTCGTGAAACTGATGAAGACCGCATAGTCGAGGCCGCTCTCCGCCAGGATCTCTTTCTTCTCGACCGGCGTAGTCAGCATGAGCGGAGCGTGCTCGGGTCGGACAATTCGCAGCGGATGGGGATCGAAGGTGACCAGTACGCTGCGTCGGTCCGATGCGTCCGCACGCTCCCGGATTTCCCGAAGTACCGTCCAGTGTCCTCGATGGACTCCATCGAACGTCCCGACCGTAGCCACGGTGCCTCGGTCGCGCGGGATGCCCGGAGGGTAGGCCCACTGCACTTCACTCATGCCGGGAAGACCTTCCTCGGCCGCAGCACCCCGTCGTCCAGGGTGGCCATCGCGAGCAGATCCGCACCACACGTCACAGTCACCAGCGCGTCAGAGGCACTGCCGGGATCCGCGATGCGCACGCGCTGTCCATTTCGGATTCGACTGGCGACTCCGTCATCGACCGTCACCGTAGTCAGGTGATGCAGCCCCTCCGACGGTTCCATGCATGCAGCTGTGACGGCACTCTCGTCGTCGAGAGCACTCACAGGTAGCGCCCTAGACAGATCGAACGGGCCGACCCGGGTGCGCCGCAGCGTCGTGAGATGCGCGCCGCAGCCGAGCGCCGTCCCCAGATCACGGGCGATCGCACGGATGTAGGTGCCGCTCGAACAGCGCACCGTGAAGTGCAGGTCCGGCAGAGGTGCATCCGTCACTGTGAGTTCATGTACCGTAACCGGCACCGAACGCAGCGCGACTTCTTCCCCGCGCCGGGCGCGCCGGTGCATCGCCTCGCCATCTACCTTTTTGGCGGAGAACTGCGGCGGCACCTGCTCGATTGACCCCGCCTGAGTCCCGGTAGCCGACTCGATGGATGCCCGATCCAGGTCGCGCCACGCGTCATTAGTCGAAACAACCTCACCCTCGAGGTCGAGCGTATCGGTCTCGATCCCCAGGCGGGCGACCGCATCGTAGCTCTTGTCCATTCCGGTGAAGTACTCCGAGAGCCGCGTGGCACGCCCCACACACAGGACCAATAGGCCCGACGCAAACGGGTCGAGCGTTCCGGTATGGCCTACTCTGCGAGTACGAAGCGCTCGTCTAGCCATGCCAACGACGTCGTGAGAGGTAGGGCCGACAGGCTTGTCTACCGGAAGAAGGAAGTCGCCGTCGGCGAGCTTCACGAAGAGACTCCCGGAGCCTCGTCTCCGCCGGTCGTCTCGTCTGCTTCTGGCGCCTCAGCCTCCGCCTTAGCGAACTCATCACCGTCGGACGGGGCCTCGTCCCCTTCTGGAAACACCTCAGTGAGCATTTGCTCGATCCTGGCCGCACCCTCGAAGGAGCGATCCTCCCGGAAGCGCAACTCCGGAACACGCCGTACGTGCAGAATCCGACCCAGCTGAGTCCGCAGGAAGGGTGCTGCGGCACCAAGCCCTTCGAGACTCACCGCCATCTCATCAGGGCCACCGACCGCCCGAATGTAGACACGGGCAGAGCCGAGGTCGGCCGCAATATCGACCCCTGTGATCGTGACCAGCCCGACCCTGGGGTCGCGGACCTGGAGTCGGATCAGCTCCGACAACTCTCGACGGAGCTGCTCGTTCAGGCGGGCGCGTCGCTTGCTCATCGGGCAGACTCGGGGCGTGTACTCACGAATGAATCTCCCGGTGGACGCGGACGATCAGGGCACCGCCGTGCGACTCTATCAGGCGGTCGGTCTTGTCCAGCACGGATTCCGCCATGCGCCCGTCGCTCGCGACCAGTGCCACGGATAGCTTGGCTCGCACGTGCACATCCTGCAGCCCGGTCTCTGCTACGGACACGTTGAAGCGCGACGAAAGGCGATCGCGCAAGGAACGGACGACCGACCTCTTCTCCTTCAAGGACGAGCATCCCGGCAGGGACAACTCCCACGTCTGCGACGCAACGACCATGGCCACCGGCCTCGACGGACGTCAGGCGCGGCCGTCAGGTCGAGCTCGCGAGCGTCCGGGCGAACTCCTCGACCGTGTAGCACTCGATGACGTCGCCGACCTTGATGTCGTTGAAGTTGGTGATTCCGATACCACACTCGAAGCTTTCGCGGACTTCCTTCACGTCATCTTTGAAGCGCTTGAGCGAAGAGATCTCGCCGTCGTAGACGACTACCCCGTCGCGAACGAGGCGACCGTGCCCCTTCCGGTCGATCCTGCCGTCGGACACGTAGCAGCCGGCGATCGTGCCCACTTTCGAGACCTTGAAGACCTCTCGGACCTCGGCAGCCCCCTCGATCGTCTCCCGCTTCTCCGGCGAAAGCATCCCTTCAAGTGCAGCCGTGATGTCGTCGACCGCCTCGTAGATCACGTCGTACACGTTTATCTCGACGTCATCACGCTCGGCCACCAGTCGTGCCGCGGTCTGCGGCCGCACCCGGAAGCCCAGGATCACCGCACCTGCCGTCTGCGCCAGCAGGATGTCGGATTCGTTGATCGCACCAACGCCACGGTGGACGATGTTCACGGCAACCTCGCTCGTGCTGAGCTGCTCGAGCGAATCAGACAGCGCCTGTACCGAACCGTCCACGTCGCCCTTGATGACGATCGGCAGTTCGGAGAGCTGACCCGCTTTCACCAGCTTGCCAAAGTCGCCCAGCTTGAGTCCACGCTCGCGGACACGGAGCTGCTTCTCGCGATCGAGACGCTGACGCGTCCCTGCGATCTCAGACGCCTGGTCAGCCGACATCGCCTGGAACGTGTCACCCGCCTGCGGCACGCCACCCGAACCCAGCACCTGAACGGGGACCGCCGGACCAGCCTCAGCGACCGCGTGACCACGCTCGTCGAGCATGGAGCGAACGCGACCATCGTATAAACCGCAGACAAAGGGGTCCCCGACACGGAGCGTCCCCTTCTGAATCAGCACCGTGGCAACCGGCCCCTTTCCCGGGTCCAGCTGTGCCTCGATGACCGTTCCCTGGGCTTCGCGATCGGGGTTCGCCGTCAGCTCCAGCATCTCTGCCTGGAGCAGGACCTTGTCCAACAGCTCGTCGATGCCGGTGCCCTGTTTCGCGGAGATCTCCTGAGCGAGCACATCACCGCCGAAGTCCTCGACGTTGACGCTGTGCTGCAGTAGCTCCTGCTTCACCCGCATGGGGTCGGCAGCCGGCAGATCACACTTGTTGATCGCCACAATCAAAGGCACGCCCGCGTTCCGGGAGTGACTGATCGCCTCGATCGTCTGAGGCATGACTGCGTCGTCCGCGGCAACGAGGAGAATCACAATGTCCGTGACGTCGGCACCACGGGCACGCATCGCGGTGAACGCGGCATGACCAGGAGTATCCAGGAACGCGACGCTTCGCCCATCCTCGAGCTCGACATTGTACGCACCAATGTGCTGGGTAATCCCACCGGCCTCACCCGCCACGACATTGGTCGAACGGATCTGATCGAGCAGGAGCGTCTTCCCGTGGTCGACGTGACCCATAACGGTCACGACCGGCGGACGCGGTTGCAGCGTCGCCGGATCATCCTCTTCCTCTTCGACCTCGGCCTCGGCGATGTACTCCTCTTCCTTCTCCGCGGTGAAATTGAACTCGTCGAGAAGTAGCTCGATCTGGTCGAAGTCAAGCCGCTGGTTGATGGTGACCATCAACCCGAGATTCTTGAATGCGGATCCGATGATCTCGGAGGCGGTCACGTCCACGAGCTCCGCCAGCTCTGCCACAGTCAGGAACTCATTGACCTTGACCGTGCGGCGCTCGCGCTCCTGCCTGTCCTCCTGCTCCTGAGCCTGTGCCTCCTGCTCTTCAGCAGAGAGGCGCGGCCCCTTCTTGCGGCGCTTCTTCCCGCTACCGCCCCGGAGTTCGGCCATGACGCGCGCAATGTTGTCCTTCACTGCATTGCGATCGACGCCCTTCTTCTTCTCACCCTTCTTGCCCTGGGCTTTACGCTGACGTCGACCGTCGGCTGTATACCCCTGAGCCTGAACGCGCACCTGCCCACCCGGGCCGGAGGCTGCGGCCGGAGTCGGTCGACGGATCGTACGAACCGGTCCACCGATATGCGCCGGTTTCAAGTCCGATTTAGACTCGGTCGGCGCCTCAGCCGCTGGCCCTTCGGCTACGGGCTCAGGCTCCGCCTGAGCGTCCTCCACCGCCTCTTCGATCTCCGCCGAGGGCGTATCCTCGACGACGTCTTCCTCGACTGAGGAAGCAGCGTCATCGAGATGGTCGTCCACCTCGGCCACGGCTTCGACAGGCTCGTCCTCAGCTACATCTTCCTCTTGCTCCTCGAGGTCGGCGGCCGTCTCGACGGGCTCAGCAGTCGCGACGGGCTCAGCAGCCTCGTCATCCTCTGAGGTCTCTACTTCAACCGCTTCGGACTCGAGTTCCTCAGCCTCTGCTTCTTCCACCTCGGACTCGACGTCCACCGCACGACGGCGGCGACGACGACGACCTGTGGTCGGCGCAGCATCTTCCATGGCGGCACGAATTGCCTCGGTCGGGTCCTTGTGACCCGACCGTCGTTCGCGCTCCATCTTCGCGAGGACCTTCGCCACCTGGCCGTCCGTGATCGGGGCCTCGTCATCGGACACGGGAATACCCATGTGCCGGAGAAGCCCGATCAACACCTCGGCGTCGACGTTCAGATCATCTGCGAGTTCGAATACCTGCATACTTGGTGCTACGCCTCCACTGCGTCCATGCTGCCCCCGTCTTCAGAGCTCTTGAGCTCCTCGACGAGTCGAGTAGCAAACGACGCGTGAGTGACGGCCACCGCGGAGAGGGCAGCCATGCCCACCGCGGCACCCAACGTGGCACGATCCCCCAGGGTCACCCGGGGGATCGATCCGTCATCGCGCGTTGTTCGTAGTTTTTTTAACTGGACGCTTGACGCGTCCTCAGCCATCAAAATCAGCAAAGCCTCGCCATCACGGATGGCACGGCGCACTGAATCAGTCCCCAGAGCCACCGCACCGGCCCGCCTGGCCAGGCCTAAGAGCCGAAGAGCACTACTCTTCCGAGTCTCCATCATCTTCGGCGTCATCTTCCTCGGAATCGGGAGTTACGGGTAGCTCCGCCTCGGCCGCGAGCACCTCGCCCTCAACCACCGTCAGCTCGTCGATGAGCTGCAGGAGACGTTCCGCATCTTCCTCGCCGAGACCCTTCATCACAAGGAAATCTCGGCGTTCCAAGTCAATAATCTGAAGAAACGTATCATATCCGACCTCAGAAAGGGCCGCCAGTACGGCCGGCCGCAGATCCAGCTCCGAAAGCGGGAAATCCGAGGTCTCGTATTGATCGTCGCTACGCCCCTCCACGAGGGCCGTGAACTCCTCACCGCGCTCTACCCATTCGCGCGAACCATACAAGTCGATCTGCCAACCAATGAGCTGCGAAGCGAGCCTAACGTTCTGACCATTTCGTCCGATCGCGAGGGAGAGCTGGTCCTCGTCGACGATCGCGGTGACGACCTGCCGCTCGGAGTCCGTAAACACCTTCGACACGCGGGCGGGAGCCAGCGCACGACGGGCGAAAACCTCAGGATCAGGATGCCACGGTACGATATCGATTCGCTCACCGCCGAGTTCGTTCACAACGGCCTGCACACGCGAACCCTTGAGGCCTACGCACGCACCCACTGGATCGATTGATTCGTCCCGGCTGTATACAGCGATCTTCGAACGTCCACCCACCTCACGCGAGATCTCACGAATCTCCACAATATCCTGATGGATCTCAGGTACTTCGAGGTGGAAGAGCGCAGACACAAAGAGTGGATCGGCGCGCGACAGAATGAGGCGCGGGCCTTTCGGTGTCTCCTCGACCTTCTTCAATACCGCACGGATAGGGTCCCCCTGACGAAACCGCTCACGCGGGTTCTGGTCCTTCCACGGAATGATGGCGTCGGCGTCGCGAGACCGGTTCAGCATCACGACGAGCTTGCCACGCTCGATCTGCTGAAGCTCACCCGACAGCAGGTGTCCGATCTGGTCAGCGAACTCATCACGAATGCGGTCGCGCTCATTCTCTCGCACCCGCTGCACGATCCGCTGCTTCACCGCCATCACGGCGTTTCGGCCGAAGTCCGTGAACGCAACCGGAACCTCCATCACGTCACCGACTTCGTAGGTGTCATCGTCCCAGCGCGCCTCGTCGAGCACGATTTCGGTCGCTGGGTCCTCCACCTCGTCCACGACCCGCCGCAGGACGACGATGTCGAAGTCCCCCGTGTCCTCGTCGATATCGATCTCGGCCTGGACCGTGGCACCATAGATCCGCGCCAGTCCGGCAAGCATGCCGTCCTTGACCAAGTCGGTCATCTCCTCATCGGAGAGGCTCTTTGTCGCCGCGACGTCCCGGAAGGCCGCCACGATCTGTGCCGCGTTCGCCATTCTATCTCCTCACTTCCACGTAAAGACGAGGTGCGCCTTCCGGATTTCCGATCTCGGAATACTCACCTCCTCGCCGCTCGGCAGGCGCAGCAGCACCGACTCTTCGTCGGTGCCCGACTTCGCGAGGCCGAGTAGTTCTCCCTCAATTCGCGTCGCCTTGTCGAGGAGTACGTCTTTCCCCTTCACCGCGACGTACTCCCCCTTGAACCGCTCGAAATCGCGCGGCCGCAACAGCGGCCGGTCGACACCGGGGGACGACACTTCGAGTACGTAGCGCTCAGAGAGCCCCTCGAACTCATCCAGCCAAGACTCGAGCGCCCGACTCACCTTGGCGCACTCGTCCACGGTCACACCTTCGCCCGGAAACGTATCCGGACGATCGATGCGGAGTTTGAGCATTGGACGGCGGCCACTGCCACCCCACCGCAACTCGACCACCTCATAGCCAAGCTCTTCAACTCGGCCCTCGAGGCTCTGATCGATCTCCGGAACGGCCCGCATACGACCCTCCAATCAACAACGAGGGGTACGCCACCGAAGCAGCGAACCCCATGTCCACATCGAACAAAAAAGCGGGGGCGACCAACTCCCCCACTTCGATACTGCCGCCGCTAACCTCGCGGATATAACGGAGGGACAATATAGAGCAGCCCCGGCGCTCGCTCAACCCGAGGTCCGGGGTGCGCCTGCACTGAGCCGTGAGTCACGCGTGAAACGCACACCGGGCAGATCAGCTGCCTGCCAAGTCCCCATCGGTCGTACCGGCCCTGTCCCGGCCGGCTGCCGGGGCCGCCTCAGTGGCGGCTTGCGGATCTTCAGATGACCCGAAGACGCATTCCTCGATCTCACCCAACCGTACCTTCATGGCATCGACGGCATCCTTCACACTCTCGAGATCAGCCTGAGTGGCGAAATCGAGACGATCACGGGCACCTTCGGCAGCGGTTTGAGCTTTTCCGAGCGTGTCCTTCATCACCTCTTTCGCTCGGTCGGTGGACAAATCACCACGCTCACGTGCCTCCTGAATGGTTTCTTCCAGAGCATCCTTGAAGGCGGACAGCACGCCGAGTCCTTCCTTGATTCCGTCACCCATTGATTTGCGGCGCCCCTGAGAGTCATTCCGGTCCTTCGCGGTGTCCGGGGCCGAATCCTGCTCCATATTTCCTGTGGCTTTCTGTTCGTCACTCATCACGGTCCGTCCTGAGGTGATATCGGGTCTCCAGCGAACCGCACGAACATAGCGGCCGCCGGGATTCCCCGTGGATCAGTCCCCGGTGCGTTCGATCTTCGCGCCGAGTTGCCCGAGGCGCTCGTCGATCCGCTCGTACCCGCGCTCGATCTGCCGGATGTTGTGGATGGTGGACGTACCGTCCGCCCCGAGCGCTGCAATCAGAAGCGCCATGCCAGCCCGGATATCCGGGCTCTCCACGACCCCACCCTGGAGCGGACTCGGCCCCACCACCACGGCTCGGTGGGGATCACACAAGATGATCGAAGCGCCCAGACCTACGAGCTTGTCGGTAAAGTACATACGAGATTCGAACATCTTCTCGTGGATGAGCACGGTGCCATGACACTGTGTCGCTGCAACGAGCGCGATCGAGGTCAGATCGGCCGGAAAGGCCGGCCAGGGACCGTCGTCCACCTTGGGGACCGCTCCGAAGGCGTCCCTCTGGATGTGGTGCTCCTCGGAGCCATGCACGTAGAGGTCGCTTCCCACGACATCGCACCGGATCCCAAGCCGTCGGAATCCAATCAGAGTCGAGTCGAGGTGCTCGATAGGCGCCCCCTCGATGATGATGTCACTCGCGGTGACGGCCGCCAGGCCAATGAACGACCCCGTCTCAATGTGGTCCGCTCCGATACGGAAGTGCGTACCATGAAGGTCCTTAACGCCCTCGATCGTCAGCTTGTGTGTCCCGATCCCCGAGATCTGTGCCCCCATACTGTTCAGGAGATGGCAGAGATCCTGGACGTGCGGTTCGGCAGCCGCATTACGGATGGTGGTCGCACCCTGGGCCCGAACGGCAGCCATGATGGCGTTCTCCGTACCGGTCACGGACGGCTCGTCCAGGAAGAAGTCGGCACCGAGCAGGCGCTCGGCCTTGATCTCGAAGCCGTGATGCAGAATGAGCTCCGCACCCAGCGCCTCGAACGCGAGGAAGTGGGTGTCCATGCGTCGGCGTCCGATGACGTCTCCGCCCGGTGGAGGTAGCTCCACGTGTCCGAATCGCGCGAGCAGCGGCCCCGCGAGCAGCACGGAGGCTCTGATACGACGGGCCATGTCCGGATCGACGCGATCGGTGCGTACACCGCCGGCGTCGATGGTCACCTCGTTATCCCCCGACCACGTGACCTCGGCCCCCAGCTCCTCGATGATCATGAGGAAGGTGAGTACGTCCCTAATGCGTGGGACGTTCTCGTAGGAAACCGGCTCCGAACAGAGGACGGCGGCTGCGAGACAAGGCAACGCAGCGTTCTTGTTCCCTGCTGGGCGTATCCGGCCCTCGAGCCGGTGCCCACCCTCGACCACGAAGGTCCCCATAGCGTCCTGAAAGCGCGGTGAGAAGGGGGCGGCGCGGAGACGACCGATCACGGCCGACGGCCGGGCCGCGGAAGTTGAAACATACCTGGACCCCATATCCCTCGCCAACCGCACCATCGAGCACCTCCGTACCACTGAACAATTAAGCGGAACCGCGGCCTGCCGAGCCTCGGCTCACCGAATGCTTGGAAGTGCACGATACATGCCGAAATACCCGCGCCCGGCGAGACGAAGACGCTGTAGCGCATTATCTTGGGGTCATGGGGATGTCTACGCTCAGTCTCGCTCAGGTCGCCGCCAGTGGCATGATGCTGACCACGCTTTCCGATGCGGCTTTGGTCTTGATCGCTCTGGCGCTGCTGGCTCTCGTGCTGGTCGTGCTGTCCGTGTTCCTGCGATTCAACCGTCTCCTCGGGGACATGAGGGGCGTCGCGAAGAACCACATCGGCCCGGTCTCCGACCGCGCGAAGCTCATCTCCGACAACCTGGAGTTTATCACGCAGGCCCTACGGACCGACGTTGAGCGCCTGAACTCATCCGTTCGTGCGCTCTCCGACCGTCTACAGCAGGCCTCCGACCACATGGAAGACCGGATAGAGGACTTCAATGCCCTGATGGAGGTCGTTCAGGTCGAGGCCGAGGAGATCTTCCTCGACACGGCGTCCACCGTCCGCGGCGTAAAGGCCGGCGCGCGTCACATTGCCTCTCCTCATCGTCACGACGGCCCAGGCGACACGGATCGCGAAGGGGTCGACGGAGACGAAGACGGTGAAGAGTCGGCAGAGCACACCCAGGACGAGCTCGTTCAGGCGGAGTCGGGTCCGGTGGCAGAAAAGCCCACCGAGCCGGTTAGGTCGCCCACGGACACTGGGGACTGAGACCACCCGTGGCCTTCGGCCGCGCTCTGCTGTCGGCGTTCGCAATCGCTTCATGGTGGCTGTTACTTGCCCCGGAGCCTGTCTTCGCCTGGGGGCCGGCCACACACGTCGCTCTGGGTGAGGCGGTCCTCAGTGCGCTGTACCTCGTTCCCCCGGCAGTCAGGACGCTTCTCGAGCGCTACCCCCTGCAATACCTCTACGGATCGGTCGCGGCCGACATCTCATTCGCGAAGAAGTACGTCCCCAAAGGCAGGCACTGCCATAACTGGCATATAGGGGAGGAGATCTTCCAGACGGCGGGATCCGAACGACTCGCGGCGATGGGGCTAGGCTACCTGTCCCACCTCGCGGCTGACACCGTAGCACACAACACATTCGTCCCCCGCCAACTCGTGCTCACCAATACAACTCAGGCGCTAGGTCATACGTACTGGGAGCACCGCATGGACATGCATGTGGGTGGAGACTTCCTGAACCTGGCCCGGCACGTGGTCGTGGATCATGACCACAATGAAGCCGATGCGCTCTTCGATGAGGTTCTGAGTCGGACCGTGTTCAGCTTCGGCACCAATCGGCGGATTTTCCGCGGGATGATCCGCTTCCAGGGTCACGAACGATGGCAGCAGGTTTTTAGCCAGGTGCTCGCAAACTCACGATTCGATCTGCCCAATCCTGTTGTCGATCAGTACTTCGAGCGTTCGTTCGAGCATATAATCGGATACCTGAGAGATCGGGAGGATGCGGCTGCGGCCCAACTCGACCCGGTTGGAGACCTGAACCTGAAGCTCGCCAAGAAAGTCAGACGCAGAGCGATGTCCGATCACACGGCAGACCATGCCGAGGTGCTGGCCGAGATGGCCGACGCGTTCTTCGGATTTCCGGAGGAGCCGCTGGTGTACTGGCCTCAGATCAAGGACCCGGAGTTCGCCTCGGGGATCAGTTCAGAGACGGCTGCCGGGCGCACCCTACCCCCGTTCAGACCTTCAGGCGATCCAGAAGTAACTCATTGACCAGACGAGGGTCGGCACGTCCGCCCGACCGCCCCATCACTCGACCAACGAAGAATCCGACGAGCTTCGCCTCGCCACCGCGGTAGCGCTCGACTTCATCCGGGTGGACTGCCAGGACCTCATCCACCCAATCCATCAGAAGCGCGGTGTCGCGAACCTGTTCGAGGGCACGCTCGGAGACGATCGTGCCGGCAGCCTTCGACTCCTCCAGCATCCACCGCAGAACCTTCTTCGCAACGGAGTCGGAGATTGTGCCTGCGTTCAGGAGTTCAATTAGTTCGACGATCTGGTGCGGACGGATCCCGAAGTCATGTGCCGCGCTCCCCTGCTCCTTCATGAGAGCCTGGATCGGCCCCATAACCCAATTCGCGGCAGACTTTGCATCGTGGCAGCCATTCGTGACCGCCTCGAAGTAGTCAGCCCCGTCCGCAGTCTGTGTGAGCACGTCCGCGTCGTACGCAGACAGTCCGAGTTCTTCGCGAAAGCGGGTGGCCCGCGCACGCGGGAGTTCCGGCAAGGCATCACGTTCAGACGCGATCGCATCTGCGCTCAGCCGCAGCGGGAGCAGATCCGGCTCGGCGAAGTACCGGTAGTCGTGGCGTTCCTCCTTGGCTCGCATGGGGCGCAGGACGCCTCGGTGATCGTCCCACAGCAGCGTCTCCGAGCGGACAGCTGCACCGGCTTCGATGACCCGGATCTGCCGCGCGATCTCGAGCTGGAGCGCGCGTTCGATCCCAGCGAATGAATTGACGTTCTTGATCTCGGTCTTCGTGTTGAGCGCCGTATCGCCCATCCGCCGGATCGAGATATTCGCATCTGCCCTCAGACTTCCCTCCTCCATGGAGCAGTTGCTCACGCCTGCATACTCCAGAATCCGTTTGAGCGCCTGAAGAAAGGCACGGACATCGGCGGGCTCATGAAGATCCGGTTCAGTTACGATCTCTACGAGCGGGGTACCGGCCCGGTTCAGATCGACGGCAGTCGCACCCGGGATCCGGTCGTGCACCGACTTGCCCGCGTCCTCCTCCATATGAATCCGGTGGATCCGGACGACGGCGGGTCCATCCTCGCTGTCGTATTCGACCCTCCCGGCAGTCGCCAAAGGCTCTTCGAACTGCGTGATCTGATATCCCTTGGGCAGATCCGGGTAAAAGTAGTTCTTCCGGGCCCAGACGGCTCGATCATGCACCGTGCACTCGAGCGCGAGGGCGGTCCGTATCGCGAGGCGTACGGCCTCGGCATCGAGGGTCGGTAACGCGCCTGGAAGACCAAGGCACACGGGACATACGTGCGTGTTTGGAGCAGCCCCGAAGACGGCACGATCAGCGCAGAACAGCTTCCGTCCGGTACGGAGTTGCGCGTGCACCTCGATCCCGACGACCGGCTGCCAGGCGGTCACGACTCCTTCAACGCCGTCTCGAGCACACACGCCGCCCGGATCATCATCTCCTCTTCCCACCACGGGGCGAGGAACTGCCCACCAACCGGTAGGCCCTGCACGGACCCGATCGGTACGGACATGCCGGGGATACCCGCTAGACTGGCGGGCGTCGTGAAGATGTCTTCCCGGTACATCTCTAGCGGATCGTCGATCTTCTCCCCGATCAGAAAAGCCGGGGAGGGCGTGGTCGGCGTGAAGAGCAGATCGACGCCGAGCCCGAAGACCCGCTCGAAATCTGCGCGGATGTCCGCTCGAACCCGTTGCGCTGTGCCGTAGTAGGCGTCGTAGTAGCCAGCGGAGAGTGCGAACGTGCCCAGCATGATGCGCCGCTTCACTTCTGGGCCCATCCCCTGCCTGCGCGTCGCCTCGTACATCTCAGCAACGGACCAGGCAGACACCCGTTGGCCAAACCGCACCCCGTCGAAGCGGGCCAGGTTGCTCGACGCCTCTGCCGGAGCGAGCACGTAGTAGCACGGCACGGCCAGATCGGTGTTCGGGAGAGTGACCTCGCGAACCGTCGCCCCTGCGGCACGAAGGTGGTCGAGTGCCCGCTCCGTGCGGTGACGGATCCCGGTGTCGAGGGTATCTGGGAAGTACTCCACGGGGACACCGATCGTGATCCCCGACAACCCGGCTGTAGCCGGATCAGGAACAACGTCCACGGATGAGAGCGCGCAGCGATTCCCACTGGTCGCATCCCGCGGGTCGTGCCCGGAAATGACGGCCAGCAACGCCGCAGCGTCATGGACGGTCCCCCCGAAGGTGCCGATCTGATCGAGTGACGATGCGAATGCAACAAGCCCGTAACGGCTGACGCGACCGTACGTCGGCTTGATCCCTACGACACCGCACAGGGCGGCAGGCTGTCGGACCGACCCACCGGTGTCCGAGCCAAGCGCCATACTCACGTAGCCGGCCGCGACCGCGGCAGCAGAACCACCTGAACTCCCACCCGGCACACGAGTCCGATCATGTGGATTCAGGGTGGGACCCCACGCTGAGTGTTCAGTCGACGAACCCATGCCGAATTCGTCCATGTTCGTCTTGCCGACAACGATACCGCCGGCTTCGCGCAGCAGCCGTACCGCTGTCGCCTCGAACGGAGAGCGGTAACCGTCGAGCATGTTCGACCCGCACGTCGTCGGAAGATCGAGGGTCACGAGGTTGTCTTTTACAGCAACAGCCACTCCCTCGAGAGCCCGGTTTTCTCCTCCCCCACCACGTCGCCCGGCCTCACCACGGCCTCCGAACGAAGCTTCCAGGGCATCCCTGTCGGCGAGCGAGACAAAGGCGTTGAGGCTGGAGTCCAACGACTCGTCTCGACGGATCGTCTCGAGCAAGTCCAACGCCGTCATCCCTCATCGTCCTCCGCGGTAACACCCGGGAGCGGCGGCACGACGAAGAAGCCCTCCACCCACTCCGGCGCAAACGCACCAGGGCCTTCGCTCAGGGGATCGGGCGATCCGGTCTCGTCGCGCACGCCCTCGATCGCTTCTGGCTGCTGGTCCGCCTCGCGGGGCCCCGTGCCGCGACTTCTCTCTGAATCGGCACTGCGTAGCCGTTCCACGTACGCGAGGATCAGATTCATCTCCCCGGTCAACCGATCGGCTTCCTCATCCTCAAGACTCAATCGCGCGAGGCGAGCGATCCGGTCGACTTCAGCTCGGTCGACGCTCATGGCCAGTCTTTTTCAAGCGCAGCGTAGCGCAGCAGAAGTTTCTTCCGGCCCACGTCATCGAAGTCGACGGTCACCTTGAGGTCTCGACCGAAGCCCGAGATCTCGACAACCGATCCGGAGCCGAAGGTCTGATGGACGACCCGCTCTCCCTTCAAGAAGCGCGGGGTATCCTGGTTCATTGCGAGATCAGGATCCGGCTCGTACTCGTCACCACCATTGTCACGACCTCCACCTTCGGACCGCCACGCGCGCCCGCTTCGATGCGGTGTCGATTGTGCCGTAATGCTCAGCCGCTTCGAGCGCCGCTCCTCGATCAGCTCTTCGGGGATCGCGTCGATGAATGACGAACGGGTATTGTAGTTGAAGTCTCCCGCGCGCCGGCGCTGCCTTGCCCAGCACAGGGAAAGCTTGTTCTCGGCCCGCGTAATCCCGACGTAGAAGAGGCGCCTCTCCTCCTCGAGAGTTTCAGGGTCGTCGTATGCGCGGCCCAGCGGGAAGAGCCCCTCTTCCATGCCCGCGATGAAGACGATCGGAAACTCGAGTCCCTTGGCATTGTGCAGCGTCATGAGGGTTGCGGTGTCCGAACTCGGATCGAGGCGATCCACGTCGGCAACCAGAGCTACCTGTTGCAGAAAGAGATCGAGCTCCGTGAACGTGTCGATATCCTCCTCGGCGACGCTCTGCACCTGCGTGGAGTCGAAATCCACCGCACCGGCGATGAGCTCGGTGACGTTTCGGGCCCGGTCTTCTCCGTCAGGCCCTTCTTCGACGAGGTGACGCACGAGATCGAGGTCCTCCACCAGCTCTTCGAGCAGATCTCCGACACGTGCCTGGGTGGCCCGCACGCCGAAGCGCTGGATGAGCTCGGCAAAGCGTTCGAGCCCACGAGCACCGGCCGCCCGGAGCTTCGGGACTTCACTCGCTCGTAGCGCCGCCTCCAGGAGCGACAGGTCCTGTTCGGCAGCCCAGCGCACCAGGTGTTCCTGGCTTGTCAGGCCAATACCGCGCCTCGGATAGTTCACCACACGTGCGAACGCGACCGCGTCCCGTGGGTTGGAGATCAGGCGCAGATACGCGAGCACGTCCTGGATCTCGCGTCGTGCGTAGAAGCGGACACCTCCTACCACCTGATAAGGGATACCCTCCCGCCGGAATGCGTCTTCCAGGGCGCGCGCCTGCGCGTTCGTACGGTACAAAACCGCTGCCGATGAATAAGACGAACCCGGTGTTTCGCGCACGCGAGTCTCGATCTCGCCGACGATCCAGCGGGCCTCGTCATTTTCATCGAACGACTCGAGGATCGTGAGCGGCTCACCCCCGACCCGCTCGGTCCGAAGCGTCTTTCCTTTCCGGTTCAGATTCTCTGCGATCACATGGTTCGCCGCGTCGAGGATCTTCTCGCTCGACCGGTAGTTCTGCTCGAGCCGCACCGTGACGGCCGAGGGGAATGCATCCTCAAAGTCCAGGATGTTCCTGATGTCGGCGCCTCTCCAACCGTAGATCGATTGATCGTCGTCCCCAACGACCATCAAATTCGTATGCTGATCAGACAGAAGCTCGACGAATCGAAACTGAGCGCGGTTCGTGTCCTGGTATTCGTCGACGAGCACGAACCCGAATCGATCCCGATAGCGGTCGAGTAGCTCCGGCACCGCGTCAAATAACTCGACTGGCTTCACCAGCAGGTCGTCGAAGTCGAAGGCGTTCTGACGTTCGAGCGCCTTCTGATACTCGGGATAGACCTTTGCGACATTGCGCAGGTACAGGTCAAAGGACCCTTCGTGCTCCTGGGCGAACGCGGTGGCGGTGATCAGCTGGTTCTTCGCACTGCTGATCTCGTTGCGAATTGCCTTCGGGCTCCAGCGCTTGGGATCGAGACCGATCGAGTCCTGTACGGACTTCACCAAGCGCAGCGACTGGTCCGCATCAAAGATGCTGAAGGTCCGATCCCAGCCGAGACGATCCGCGTGGCGTCGCAGAATGCGTGCTCCGATCGCGTGGAACGTCCCGACCCACATTCCTGCCGGCGCGGAGCCGAGCAGTCGCGCGATCCGCTCCTTCATCTCGCCCGCGGCCTTGTTGGTAAAGGTGACCGACAAGATGCGGTCAGCCGGAACGCCGTGGACGTGGATCAGGTGACAGACACGCGCGGTGAGCACTCTGGTCTTACCGGAGCCTGCACCCGCAAGCACGAGAATCGGACCCTCGAAGTGCTTTGTGGCGCGGAGCTGTTCGGGATTGAGCCCCTGAAGGTGTAGATCGGAGCTCAGGAAAGAGTCCTGCATGCGTGAGGGCCTGTGGGGATCAGTCTTCCGCTGTGGGAAGGCGGATCTGGAATGTCGTACCTTCGACCGTTTCGAGAAGCTCGATCTTACCCTTGTGCACGCCTTCCACGATCCTACGTGACAACGCGAGGCCCACTCCCCATCCGCCGGACTTCGTCGACACCCCTGGCT
This sequence comes from Gemmatimonadales bacterium UBA4456, assembly GCA_002390225.1. Taxonomy (GTDB): domain Bacteria; phylum Gemmatimonadota; class Gemmatimonadetes; order Longimicrobiales; family Gaopeijiaceae; genus UBA2589. The sequence goes on from DGOW01000051.1 coordinate 49,390, forward strand.
CGAAGATCCGGTCACGGACTTCTGCGGCGACCCCCGGGCCCGAATCCCGAATGCGGACGCTGACCCACTGTCCCCCGATCTCTCGGGCATAAATGGTGATCTTGCCACCTCGACCAGCGAGGGCATCGAGGGCGTTCTTTACCACATTTTCGAGCGCCCAGACAAGGAGCACCTCGTTGCCTTTCACTGGCGGTAAGCCGTGTGGGATGTCGACGATCAGATCGACACCTTTCTTCGCCAGCCTGGGGATGCGCGCTGCCAGATACGCTTCGAGGTCCTCGACCACCTGACGTACCGACAGGCTCTCCAGATCCGGCTCGGTCCCGATGAGCTCGAAGCGGTGACTGATGCGTTCGAGTCGATCGAGGTCCTCTCCGATCGAGCTGGCGATGTCGAGGTCATCGAGGTCTCCCGGTCGGTCACGCTCCTCAAGTCGAAGCACTTCAAGCCATCCAGCGAGCGAAGACAGCGGAGTCCCAAGCTGATGGGCCAGCTCCCGGGCCATCGAGGTCCATGCCCGCTCGCTTTCTGCCCTCCTCTGGTACCGGATCACCAGAAAACCGATGAAGGCGGTCAGCAGCAGTCCGGCGGCCTGAAGGTAAGGAACAGAGCGCAAACTTCGAGCTTCGGGAGAGTCGCCAAAGTGAATGTGCTGCGCACCGAGCGGGTCTCCCACCGGATCATGCTCTTCGTCGAGTCGCCGAACGTAGGCCCGGATGCGCTCCTGGCCCTCTACCGTCCCATCGTCCACATCGAACGGCAGATTCACGTGATTGAGTACTGTATCACCCGGGCCCATGACGACGAGCGGCACCCCCGACTGGGTCACGATCTGCTGAAGCTCGAGCAGGGACTGGGTCACCTCGGCCTGATCCTGTGAGACCAGTCCCTCCTGCACCTCGGTGTAGATACGGGACAGGAGCTCCGAATTCTCCTGGACGCGACGAAAAATCTGCTGGGTGTACAGGAGGTACCAACCCAACAGCATCACGAACAGTGTCGCCAGGGCGACGGGCCACTTGATACGAATCATCGGCGCAAGAGATCGGGACGAATTAACGACCCCAGACGAGACAAGAGCTAGGCTTCTCTACGTCGAGGCGGTCAGCCGCTGCACACCAACGTAGGGGTGGAGGACCTCGGGAAGCGAGACACTGCCGTCCGGCTCCTGGAAGGTCTCGAGCAGAGCAGCGATGACGCGAGGCAGCGCCAGTCCCGAACCATTGAGCGTGTGAACGAACTCGGGCTTCTCGGACTGGGAACGACGGAACCGGATATTACCACGCCGCGCCTGAAAATCGGTGAACGTCGTGCAACTCGATACCTCGAGCCATTTCTTTACACCCGGTGCCCACACCTCGAGGTCGTACGTCATCGCCCCGCTCTGCCCCAGATCGCCCGTGGCGAGCAGAAGTCGCCGGTGGTGAAGGCCGAGGCGTTTCAGCAGCGTCTCAACCTCGCCGGTGAGCTCCTCCAGCGCCTCGAGACCGCGCTCGGGCGTCTCGAATCGAACGAGCTCGACCTTGTCAAACTGATGGACGCGCAGAAGACCACGCGTGTCTTTCCCGGCGGCACCCGCTTCCCGCCGGAAGCACGGCGAGTACGCGGTGTATCGCCTGGGCAGGTCCTCGACGGTGAGCAGCTCGTCACGATGCAGGTTGGTTACGGGTACTTCCGCGGTCGGCACCAGCCACAAATCATCTCGCTCCGACCGGTACGACTCTTCGGCGAACTTAGGAAGCTGGCCGGTGGCAGTCATCGACTCCGGGCTGACCAGATAGGGCACCCGGACCTCGGTATACCCGTGCTCCTCTGTGTGTACGTCGAGGAAGAAGTTGATCAAGCCTCGCTGCAGTCGTGCGCCGTGCCCAACCAGAACGGGGAAGCCCGATCCCGAGATTTTCGAACCACGGGGCAGGTCGAGAATTCCAAGATTTTCACCAATTGACCAGTGCGGCTGTGCCTCGAAGTCGAACGTCACCGGCGCACCCCAGATCGAGAGAACCTCGTTGGCCTCCTCGCCACCAGCCGGCACACGCCGGTAAGGCTCGTTCGGGATGAGGAGCAGATGGTGACGAATGAACTCGTCGGCCTCTCGGACGACGTCGTCGAGCTCAGCAATCCTCTCGCCGAGGGCACGCGTCTGCTCGATGATCGCGGACGCATCCTGACCCGCCCGTTTCAATTCACCGACCTGCTTCGACACGATGTTACGCTGGGCCTTGAGTTCGTTTACCTCGCCGATCGCCTGACGCCTAGCTTCGTCCCGCGAGAGGATGACATCCACGGCCTGAGGGAGCGAGGCGTCTCGCCGCCCGAGCGCCTCCTTTACGGCCTCGGGCTCAGCACGAAGCCGCCGGATGTCGAGCATGGGTCAGTTCGGAGGTACGAGATCCCGGTCGTTACACACGGGATTCGTGACATGCCGGAAGAGGAAGGTCCCGCCCACAGGATCGATGTCGACCGCCTCCAGCTTCGAGTGATAGCGACAGGAGCGACCGAACGACCCTGGCGAGCGATTCGTCTTGACCACGTAGACGTTGCCGAATTCCACGATCACCGGCTCGTCAGAGACGTACCGGAGTGAATCGCTCGGAGCCTCAGTGACGTCTTCGAGACGGGAGTCTTCGAAGGTCGCGATCTCGGCCTCGGTAAAGATGCCCAAGACCGCCGGCGGCAACAGAACGATCTGACCACCGCGTGTGTCAACGGCTACGTCCCACTGACCGGCGACGCCTGGCACCTCGACCTCCAGCTCGAGCCCCTCAAAGAACGAGTAGGCCGACACGAGACCCAGTTCCGGTCGCGCCATCGAATACAGAAGTACCGTGTCAGGATTGTCCGTCCAGTTGAATGCGAACGGGTCATCGTCGCAGGCCGTGGCTGTCACAAGCATGCATAGAGCCCCCGCGAGCGACAGCGCGATGCGGGATCGCCGATGATTCTGACCTGATATCTGTTTCAAAACGGACCTCGAACAGGAACCGAAACGGGTGGCGAAACTTGACGATAGGATTCCAAGGGGTCAACCCCGAAAAGCCCCGTATTTGCTTGACTTTACCCCATATCAGAGGTAGGTTCCGCCCCAGTTACGGAGGGTTGTCCATCCTGTTGGGAGCGGGGCCCTCCATCACTCCCGTTCAGTGAGGTGATGCGGTGGCCGACGCCCCGCCCGTCGCACGGAGTCGACGCGCTCTCGTTGTCGACGACGAGCCTCACATCCGACGTGTTCTCGAAGTCGCCCTCGGCGTCAGGGATTTAGAGGTCATGCTGGCCTCAGACGGCATGCGAGGCCTCGATGAGCTCGGCCAGGAGGCTGTAGACCTGGCAATTCTAGATTTCATGATGCCGGCGTCAGCGCCCTTGAGGTCCTCGCAAAGATCCACGCAAATCCGTACCGCGCAGACACTCCGGTCATCATCCTCACCGAAAAGGGTCAGGACGCAGACTGGGAGGCGGCGCTGACAGGTGGCGCTTCCGACTTCCTCACCAAGCCCTTCAGCCCGAAGAAGCTCATTGTCCGAATCGAAGAGATCCTCGGCGACACCTGACGCCCAGGCCTGGGTCACGGTCCTCGCGGGCGGCATTGGCTCCCGTTTCTGGCCCGCCAGCACACTACGTCGGCCGAAGCAGCTTCTCCCTCTCGGTAGCGAGGAGCCACTCATCGTCGATACGCTGCAGCGTGCCCGTGCCCTGGCAACCGACGAGAGGATTCGTATCCTCGCCGGTGAACATCTCGCCGGCCCTTTCCAGACGGCTCTGCCCGACCTTGGTCGGGAAAGTTTCTGGATCGAACCACAAGCTCGTGGCACCGCACCTGTCCTGGCGTGGGCCGCGTGGAAGCTGGCACAGATCGACCCCGATGCAGTGATGGTATCGTTGCACGCGGACCACCTGCTCGAACCCATCGACGCCTTCGTGCATACGGTTGCAACCGCCGTTGAGGTCGCTCGTCGGGATGAACTCCTCCTGAGCATCGGGGTGTCGCCAGATCGTATTGAAACAGGCTATGGGCACATCGAGGTCGGCGAGCCGCTCGATCCAGCCGGGTCGGCCGAGTCGTTCCGTGTGCAGGCCTTCCACGAAAAGCCCGACGCGGACACAGCACGTCGATATGTGAACGAAGGATTCCTCTGGAACACGGGCATCTTCATCTGGAAGGCATCCGTCCTCCTGGACGAACTGGCACGTCACGCGCCGGAGATCTCTGAACTTCTTCCATTGATCGGCGAAGAGGGCGACGAGGCTTTTTTCGAGCGAGTACCTGTCACTGTGATCGATCGGGCTGTGATGGAGCGCAGCGACCGCGTCGGCGTCGTGAAGGCTACCTTCAGCTGGGACGACGTGGGCAGCTGGGAGGCCCTCGCCCGTACTCGTGCGCCGGATGCTGCAGGCAACGTGACACTCGGGAACGTCGACCTCGTCGACTCGACTGGCTGCATTGTGTATGAGGAGGGACCGGGACGAGTCGTTGTCCTCGGAGCGGACGACCTCGTCGTCGTACAAACCACGGATACCACGATGGTGCTGCCGCGAGCACGTGCCCACGAGCTCAAAGATCTTCTCGCGCGCCTGGAGAGCGAGTGATGACAGACGTGACTCTGTATCTCTTCGACGACCACCGGGCCCGTCGCTGGGCTCCACTCAGCCTAACGCGGCCCGTAGGGGAGCTGCTCCACGGGTGCCTCACTCTGCGCCAGCGCGCAGAGCATGTCTTCGGAACTGAATGCCTGGGGCATGTTAGCCGCACGGCGCTAGTGGGCTTTGACGAGGCTGACGCGGCTCCCGCGATCAGACCAGACGACGTAGCGCCTACTGGGACACGTATCCTTCTGTCGAGTCGGGCGGTCGTCGACGTTCAGGAGTTCGAACAGCCATCGGGCTCGTCGCGGATCTTCATCGAGGGAGCGCCCGCAGGCTGGATCATCGCGGACGGCGACCCTCTGCCCCCCGAGGCGTGGCTGCGGAACCCGGAAGCAGAACCGGACGAGAGCCCCCGCCTCGAGCTCGATGGCATGATCCTCGGTCACCCGTGGGATCTGATCGCAGCGAACGACGAGCGGATCACACGAGATGTCGCCCACTTCTTCCGGTCCGATGATGCGACCCCGGGGGCGCACCGAATCGGGGAACACAATGTGTCGCTCGGCATCGGGGCCACGATCGAGCCTGGCGTGCACCTCGACCTACGCCACGGTCCAATCCGTCTCGACGACGGAGTGACGATCGAAGGACCCGCACGACTCACAGGCCCACTCTACATCGGTGCAGGCTCCACCATCTTCGGTGGAGCAGTGGGAACCTCCTCAATCGGGCCGGTCTGCCTCGTGCGCGGCGAAGTCGCTCACAGTGTGTTCCTCGGGTATGACAACAAGGCGCACGACGGGCACATCGGACACGCATTCGTTGGTCGGTGGGTGAACCTCGGCGCCTTCACGACGAACTCTGATCTTAAAAACAACTACCGATCAGTTCGGGTCTGGACTCCTGAAGGAGAAGTCGATTCGGAGCTGTCAAAGGTCGGCTGCTTCCTGGGCGATCATGTGAAGACAGGGATCGGTACGGTCCTCAACACAGGCACGGTCATAGGAGCCGGTAGCAATGTCTTCGGCGGGCTGATGCCACCCAACGCGGTGCCGCCCTTCAGCTGGGGATCTGGCAGGGACTTCCGGGATCACCGTCTCGAAAAATTCCTCGAGACAGCTGAACGGGTGATGTCACGCAGAGATCAGGAACTCACCCCGGGCGTTACAGAGGTGCTGCGAGTTGCCTGGGGGAAGACCGCGGGTCGCCGCGCTCAGTGAGCGGAAGGCTATGACGCCGTGAAGGTCTCGGTCCTGGGAAGCGGCAGCGCCGGTAACTCGATCTTCGTGCAGGGGGGCAACACGCGGATCCTGATCGACGCCGGCTTCAGCGGCCGGGCGATCGCCCAACGCCTCGACACCATCGGTGTGCAGGCCGATGCGATCGACGCGATCGTCGTGACGCATGAGCATGGTGACCACACCGGTGGCGTCGGCGTATATGCGCGACGTCACGGGACTCCGGTCTACATGACCGAGCGGACGCAAGCCGCCTGCAACGGGATCCTCCGCGGGAAGGAGACCGTCCGCCCATACGATCCCGGTCGACCCTTCCACATAGGCGACATTCGAGTTGAGCCGTTCCTCACGGTCCATGACGCCGTGGACCCGGTAGGCGTCGCAGTTGTGGACGAGTGCACGGGCCTGCGCCTCGGTGTGGCCACTGACCTCGGGCGCCCGACCGCACAGATCAGGCACGCACTCTCGGGGTGTGATTTCCTCGTACTCGAAGCCAATCACGACGAAGTCTTGCTGCACACGAGCCACTACCCGGTGTCCGTGAAGCGGCGTATCGCGTCGAGCCACGGGCACCTGTCCAATCAGGCGGCCGCTCGCTTCGCCGTTGACCTCCTGCACTCCCGCCTGGCGGGTGTCGTCCTCGCGCACCTCTCGAACGAATGCAACCGCGCGGAACTGGCGCTCGACGTGGTTGGTGCAGCTTTGCAGAAGGCCGGGTGGTCCGGCCACCTCGAGGTCGCCACGCAAGATCATCCGACAGCTCTGCTGGACGTCGAGGAATTGCAGTACCGAAACGGCCCCACTCAACTGAGCCTGCTCTAGCAAGACCTGTGCGATCCGCGCCGGTGCTCTGGCCGGCACTCAGGTCAGCGCCGGTCTCCTTCCTTTCGCCCTACCGTAAGTCGGGCGGGAGTGTCTCGGTCGAGCTGCTCGTGGGCCTCCTCAAGGCGTGCGTCAGCAAGCGCCACGGCTCCGGCGAACACCTGCTCGAGGGCACGACAGCCCCTCGTTTCCAGCGCCTCCAGCTCGTGTGCGAGCGTTTTCGCTGCCTCAACCGTGAGGTCACGATGGCGATACTCGTGGGAGCGGATCGCGACTTCGATCGTTTCCCAGGACGTACGTTCGGCTTCTGGTCGAAAGCGCTCAGCCGGCCAAGAGGGCAACGTTATCCGCACCTGCACTTCGAGTCTGAGACGCGCGACGCGACAACGTCCGCCTGCGCCTGCCGGCTGCCAAGATGGCTGTATGTGATACTCCGTGAGCCCCTGTGACATCTGACCGCCAGCCCCGGCTAGCCGGGTACGATTCAGTCGGGCGATCACGTCCGTGAGCGTCGAGTCCGGCAGCGCGTAGTACGTCTCCGAAAACTCGACGACGACCACGTCAACTGGGTTTCCCTGGCCAGATGACTGCCCCGCGAGGATGACCGGCCCGGGCCCAAACGACAACAGCATGGCGAGCAGACACACCCGCAGATGGAGCCCCTTCATCGCCTCAGATGCCGAACAGCCTCAGCACGTCGTTGGACAATGCCCAAAGCATAATCCCGACGATGATAAAGAAGCCGACGTTACTCCACTTCAGCTTCTGTTCCACGCTCAGTGCGCGCCCGCCGCGAATCGCCTCGATCGCGAGGAAAACCAGGTGTCCACCATCCAGCACCGGAATGGGGAGCAGGTTCAGGACCGCAAGATTGACGCTGAACAGCGCCATGAAGCTGAGGAAGGTCTCGAGCCCCGCCTCTGCCGCCTGCCCCGAGGCTTCTCCGATCGTCACGATGCTGCCCAGGGAGCGAGGCGAAACCCCACCGGTGACGAGATCTTTCAGAAAGCCGAGAATTACATATGTGACAAATTCAGTCTCCTGATAGCCCGTCACGACCGCCTGGCCCATCGAGACCTTTTCGTAAGCCATTTCTATCATCGGCGGCACAATTCCCGCACGACCGATCACTCGCGTACTACCGTCCGGCCCAGGCTCCTCGACCGAGTCGAGCGTAACCGCCCGGACAAGCTCACTACCATCTCGAGTGATCGTCAGTTCGACCCGCTCACCAGGACGCGCCTGAATCTGATCGACGAAGTCGTACCAGCCCGCTGTCGCTTCCCCGTCCACGGCAGTAACGCGATCACCGGCATCCAGCTCGGCCCTGTAGGCCGGCGAACCCGGATCGGTCATCCCGACACCGGACTCGAGCCAGACGTTCAACGACGTATACAGCGCTCGGCGCCCCTCCTCCGTAACGGGGAGAAGGATCTCGATGCTACGAGAGGGCTCGACCAAGTCGATCACCAGGGGACCCGGCTCGCCCTCATACAGCGCACGCCGGATGTGCCCCCAATGCTCCATCGGCTCGCCGCCGACTCGTACAATGCGGCTACCACGCTCGACGTCCGAGAGTGCCTCGGTCCCGAGCGGCAGCGTACTCTCGACCACCTGGCCGATCCGCGTGCTATCGAAGTGACGTTCTCCGTAACTGGCCGCCAGGAACGTGTAGACGCCGAAGGCGAAGAGCATGTTCATAATTACGCCCGCGGAGATCACAAGCGTGCGCGCCCAGATCGGCTTGGCGTCGAAGTCGCGATCGCTCGGCTCGCGAGATGAGCCGGGCACCTGCCCCCCCTCAATCTGCTCCATCATCTCGTCGTCCATGCCACCCATCTTCACATATCCACCGAGCGGGATGGCGCTGACGATGTACTCAGTTTCTCCACGTGTGAATCCCAACACGCGTGGCCCGAGGCCGATCGAAAATCTCTGAACTTCAATGCCGACGGACTTCGCCGCCCAGAAGTGCCCTAATTCGTGCACGAGAATCAGCACACCGAGCACAATGACGGTCGCAAGTACGGTCATGACGTCGTCCCCATAGCTTCCCCGCAACGAAGGGCTTCTTCGGCCGCCACCGAGCGGGCCGCGGTATCCACGGCGATCACATCGTCGAGATCACGCGGCTCGTCAGCCCCGATCCGGTCCATCGTTCTTCTAACCATGTCGGAAATTTCGGGGAAGCGAATTCGATTCTCCAGGAATGCCTCAACGGCGACTTCATTCGAGGCGTTGTACACCGCCGGTGCGCATCCGCTCCGCCGCCCTGCTTCGATACCTAACGAATACATCGGAAAGGCTTCATGGTCGATCTCCTCGAACGTGAGCGGGGAGGATCGCACTGGGTCGTAGGTGCGCAAGGCTCCGTCGTCTACGCGCTCCGGGTAATTAAGCGCGTACAGAATGGGTAGTTCCATCGTTGGAAATCCGAGCTGGGCCAGCACCGAGCCGTCCACGAACTCTACGAAGGAGTGGATGATGGACTGCGGATGAACAACTGCATTGATCCGCTCATAATCCAGACCATAGAGGAAGTGCGCTTCAATCACCTCCAGCGCCTTGTTGGCTAGCGTCGCGGAATCAATGGTGATCTTCGCACCCATGTCCCAGGTAGGATGCTGAAGCGCGCTGGAGGCCTTCACCTGCACGAGATCTTCCGCGGGTTGCCCCCGGAACGGGCCACCGGAGGCTGTAAGCGTAATCCGCTGAACCTCGGTGTCCGTGGCTCCCTGCAGACACTGCAGAATCGCTGAGTGCTCCGAGTCGATGGGCACGACCTCGCCCCCGCCCCGTTCTGCCGCGGCGAGGACCAGCGTGCCACCGGCGACCAGAGATTCCTTGTTCGCAAGAGCTAGCCGATGGCCAGCCTCGAGAGCCGAGAGCGTGGGTCGCAGGCCGGCCGCACCGACCAGGGCGTTCAGGACGACGTCGACATCCGGGTGTGCAGCGACCTCGAGCATCGCATCGACCCCCTGCCCCCACACCACGGTGGCGTCGCTCGAGTGGGGGAGGGCGACCGTATCATCGCACAGGACAGCCGTCCTCGGGGCAAACTCGGCGGCCTGGGCCGCCAGGGTGTCGACACTCCGGTTGGCTACCAGGGCCACGACCTCGAAACGCTCGGGGTGTCGGCGTATCACCTTGAGCGCGCTTCGCCCGATGGAGCCGGTCGAGCCCAGGATTGCGACGCGAATCACGTGAAATTCGCCAGGAGGATCAGAAGCCCGTACGACACAGGGATCGTAAAGATCAGGGAGTCGATACGGTCGAGGACACCACCATGGCCGGGGAAGAGCCCACCGGAGTCCTTAAGCCCCGCCTCACGCTTGAAGACCGACTCCAATAGATCACCGATCACTGCAACGAAGCCGAGCGCGGCCCCAACCAGCGCGAGAGGTAGCACTCCTGCCTCGGCAAGCTCCGGTAGACGGCCCCCGACGACGCTCAGCCACGCTACCCCTGCGACGGCCGCCCCGGCGACGTTCGCCCAAAAACCTACCCACGACTTGTTCGGCGAGATCGTCGGCGCGAGGCGAGCCCGCCCCTTCCCCCACCACGTGCCCGCGAAGTAAGCGGACGCATCGCCCACCCACGTGGCCACGAGTGGAAGCGCCACGATGTAGAGGGAGGCGAGGGGATCGACGGAACCGGTAGTCCAGCCCTGGTGCACTGGAAGTGCTAGCAGGAGGGGCAGGAAGCCGAGCGCTAGTCCAGTATAAATCGAACCAAATACGGTCACCGCTGCAGCTGGAAGCGGGCTTCCTTCAGGCCCTCGGGTCCGCATTGCCTCGAGCGCCGCGACGACACTAGCCACGATCACGATGCCAAGCGCGAACGGAGCAAACTCCCGAAAGACGGGGCGCCAGGCGGCCAGAAGTACGAACGACGCGGAGGCCGTCACCCCGACCCACTCGATCGGCCTTACATCCTTCTCCTGGGCGAACCGGTATACCTCGTGCGCTCCCCACGCGGCGAACGCTGCCAGAGGGGCTGCGACGAACCAGCCACCCAGGTAGACGAGCGCCAGAACGGCCGGGATCGCCACGACGGAAACGGCAACGCGCTTCGCGAGCTCGTTCACGGTTGACGGCTCAGGAGGCCTGAACGCCAGCGCTGACGCGCCCGAAGCGGCGATCACGACGCTGATAGTCCAGGATCGCTTCGAAGAGGTGTTCGCGATCGAACTCCGGCCAGTAGACCGGAGACATGTGAAGCTCGGTGTACGCCAGCTGCCACAACATGAAGTTGCTGAGCCGGTGCTCACCGGAGGTACGAATCAGCAAATCCGGATCAGGAAGTCCCCTTGTGAAGAGCGAGTCCTCGAGGGCCTCGTCATCGATCTCCGAGGACTGCAGCTCACCCGAGCGTACCCGGTCAGCAAGAGCACGGGCCGCGCGAAGGAGCTCTTCACGCCCTCCGTAGGAGATCATCAGGTTCAGCCGCAGCCGGTCGCCACCTCGGGTGCGTTCGGCAAGCTGCTCCACGGCCGAGCGAGTCGACTCGTCGACACGGTCCAGATCACCGAGAACATGCACTTCTACACCCTGTCGGCGCAGGTCTGCCGCCTCTTTTCGGGCGTAGAGCTGCAGCAGCCCCATCAGCGCAGAGACTTCCTGAAGGGGGCGCTTCCAGTTCTCGGTGGAGAAGGCAAACAGGGTCAGGTTGTCGAGCCCGGCCTCGACCGAACCTTCGACAACCTCACGCACCGACTTCATGCCTTCGCGATGACCAAGGTGGCGAGGCAGACCCCGCTCACCGGCCCACCGTCCGTTCCCATCCATGATGACCGCAACGTGTGACGGTACGACACCGCCAAGGCGCACGCGGTCGAGTCGATCGGAGGGCATGGTCTGGTGAGGTAGAGGTCGGCCTAGATGGCCATGACCTCTTCTTCTTTCGCCTTCAACATGCCTTGGATCTTGTCCGTGTACTCGTGCGTGAGCTTCTCGAGCTGTTCCTCGCGACGACGCCCTTCGTCCTCGCCGACCTCATGCTCCTTGACCAGCTCGTGGATCTCCTCACGAACCGTGCGCCGTGCATGGCGAATCGAGATCCGACCGTCTTCGGCCATCTTGTGAAGGATCTTCACGAACTCCTTCCGACGCTCCTCGTTGAGCGGGGGAATCGGCACGCGGATCACATTTCCGTCGTTCATCGGATTCAGCCCGAGATCTGACGTCATGATCGCCTTTTCCACATCTCCGAGAAGTGTCTTGTCGAACGGCTGCACCATGATCATGCTCGGCTCAGGCGTGTTGATCGTCGCTACCTGGTTCAGCGGCATCTGGGAGCCATATGCCTGCACCCGAACAGAGTCGAGCAGCGATGGGGTGGCCTTCCCGGTGCGGACGGTCGCGAACTCGCGGCGGATCGCCTCGAGCGCGTCATCCATGCGCTTCTTACCTTCTTCGACGGTCGCCATCTGCGTCTCCGGAGTACTGAGAGCGTTCAATGGAGGGGATTCAGAGCCACTCCAAGAATCTGTTACGAAACTAGTGTACCCACCCGCTCACCACGAATGGCGCTCGCGACCGCGCCATGGTCACTAAGATTGAGCACGATGATGGGCAGGTCATTTTCCTTGCAGAGTGCAACGGCTGCAGCATCCATCACGCCAAGTTCGCGCTGTACCACTTCCTGAAAGGAGATCGTGGGAATGAACTCGGCAGTCGGGTCTAGGACCGGATCTGCCGTGTACACGCCCTGCACCTTTGTCGCCTTGATCACGACGTCCGACTCCATCTCGATCGCGCGCAGAACCGCCGCCGTGTCGGTTGAGAAGTACGGATTCCCCGTACCGCCCGCGAACAGGACGACGCGCCCCTTCTCCATGTGCCGCATCGCACGGCGGCGAATATACGGCTCCGCGATTTCTTCCATACGGATCGCGGTCATCACACGCGTTTCGACATCCTTGGCCTCAAGAAGATCCTGGACGGCCAGCGCATTGATGATCGTACCCAGCATGCCCATGTAGTCGGCCTGCACACGATCCATGCGTCCGCCCTTCGACGCGATCGCGCCGCGGACGATGTTCCCTCCACCGATCACGATCCCCAGCGACACACCCATCTCGACCAGCGACCGGATCTCGTCCGTCAGCTCATCGACGACTACGGGCTCAATGCCGAACCCACGCTCGCCGGCGAGTGCCTCGCCGGAAAGTTTGAGGAGGACCCTCTTGTACTGGAGTTCAGCTCGGTCGGCCACTAATCAACCCTGCTCGCCGATCTTCATCCGCGCGAAACGAGCAACCTCGATCTTCTCACCCACGGTACCGGACACTTCGGTGATGAGCTGCTCGATGGTCTTGTCTGGATCCTTAACGAACGGCTGCGCGAGGAGCGTGCTTTCCTTGAAGAACTTCTGGATACGGCCCTCGACGATCTTGACCGCGATCTCCTCGGGCTTGCCCTCTTCCTTGGCCTGCTCGAGGTAAACCGCCCGCTCGCGCTCGATGACTTCGGCCGCGATCTGATCTGGGGAAATCGACAGCGGGTTGGTCGAGGCGATGTGCATCGCGATATCCTTCGCGAGTGCCCTGAAGTCGTCGGTTTTGGCTACGAAGTCAGTCTCGCAGTTCAACTCTACAATGACCGCAGTCCGGTTATCGAAGTGGATGTAGCTGCCGATAGTCCCCTCGTTCGCGGACTTCTCGGCACGCTTTGCGGCCTTCGCAGCACCTGTCGCCCTCAGGAGGTCGACAGCCTTATCAAGGTCGCCGTCCGTTTCGGTGAGGGCCTTCTTGCAATCCATCATCCCCGCGCCCGTCATGTCGCGGAGTTTCTTTACATCTGCTGCGCTGATCATCGTTGCTTCACTCATGGTGATCGTATCTTCGCGTTGTTCACCGGTTCGTCATTCGTACCGGATCGTGAACGAGGCGGCGGGACCTCTGCCTGGCCGCGCCGCCTCGGACGGGCACCCCTTTCGGGCACCCTCAGCCGCTCCGGAGAGCGGAACGGAGCGTCGAGCGCCCCGAGACTACTTCTCGGACTTTTCGGACTCCTGGGCAGCCTCAGCTTCTGTTGCTGCTTCGTCCTTCGCGGCCGGAGCCTCCGTAGCTGAAGCCTCAGCAGCAGGAGCATCGGACTGGGTGGCATCGGCTTCAGCAGTGGGAGCCTCGCCCTCCGACTCAGCTGCGCCCTCGCCGTCCTCTTTCCTGTGGGCCGCAATGACCTCAGGACGGGGACGACGCTTTCGGCGGGGACGGCGACGCTTGGGCGCCTCTTTCTCGGTCGTCTCACCCGTCTCCGTCGAGTAGGTCGTCGCTTCCACCTCGTCGATGCGACGACGTTCGTCATCCGGAACCTCACGGCGAGCGAGCGAGATCGTATCGGCCATCGCCTTAGCGATGAGCGTTACGGAACGGATCGCGTCATCATTCCCGGGAATGGGAAAGTCCACGACGTCCGGGTCCGCGTTGGTATCCGTGATAGCGATGATCGGGATACCGAGCTTCTTGGCTTCCTTGATCGCGATGCCTTCACGACGCGCATCCACGACGAAGATTGCACCGGGAAGACGCGACATGTCTTTCACGCCTCCCAGGTACTTGTCGAGCTTGATCCGCTCACGCTGGAGCATCAGCCGCTCTTTCTTCGTGTAGAACTCGAAGGCGTTTTCCTCAGCACCACGCTCAAGTTCCTTCAGACGGCGGATTTGCTGCCGGATCGTCTGGAAGTTCGTCAGCATGCCACCGAGCCAGCGTTCGGTCACCCAGTAGGATCCACAATTTTGCGCTTCCAGCTCGACGACGCCCCGAAGCTGCTTCTTCGTGCAGACGAACAGGACACGTTCACCGCGAAGCACGACCTCACGAATCCCCTGCTGCGCAGCCACAAGACGGTCAAGCGTCTTGCGGAGGTCGATGATGTGGATCCCATTTCGTTCGGCGAAGATGAATCGCTTCATCTTCGGGTTCCAACGACGGGTCTGGTGGCCGAAGTGAACTCCGGCCTCGAGGAGCTGATCGAGACGAACGTCAGACATGATGATTCGATTTCGAGGGGCCGATGTACGCCCCGGTCAGGATGCAGAGCCGGCCAAGCCGGCCCTGTAGAACAAAATTAACGCTTGGAGAATTGGAACCTCTTCCGTGCCTTCGGACGCCCCGGCTTTTTCCGCTCGACCTGTCGCGGATCACGGGTCATCATGCCCTTCTCGCGCATCGCAGGACGGAGTTCTTCGTCGTGCACCACCAGCGCACGAGCGAGTCCCATCCGTACTGCGTCGGACTGACCCGTCAGTCCACCACCATGCACGCGAACGACGACATCAAACGTCCCGTCGAGTTCAGCCACCTTGAATGGCTCCTCGATGCGGATCTGATGGGTCGGACGGGGGAAGTAGTCCTGCAACGTACGACCGTTCACGCTCCACTCACCCTTACCCGGGCGAAGGAGGATGCGGGCGACGGAACGCTTTCGTCGACCTACGGTCTGGATCTGGTTTTCGCCGGCCATTCGTCAAGTTTCCTGGGTCAGATGTCCAGAGGCTCGGGCTGCTGGCCCTGGTGAGGATGCTCGGTGCCAGCGTAGACCTTCAGCTTCAAGCGAAGCACGCGACCGAGGGCGTTCTTGGGCAGCATGCCCTTCACCGCGAGCTCGATGATTCGCTCGGGATGGGTCTCGATCATTCGCTTGAACGGTATGTGCCGTTCACCGCCCATGTATCCGGAGTGCCGAAAGTACGTCTTCTGCTCGGCCTTGTTGCCGGTCAGACGAACCTTCTCCGCGTTGATCACGACGACATTGTCGCCCGTGTCCAGATGCGGAGTGTACATCGGCTTGTGTTTGCCCCGGATGACCTTGGCAATCTCAGACGCGAGACGACCCAGGGGTTTGTTTGTCGCGTCAACGAGCCACCAATGGTGCTCGATGTCGTCAGCTTTTGGAGTGTAGGTTCTCATGCCCGCGATCTGCCGAAACGGCGCTATCTGAAAAGAGCGTTCAAAGTTAGACGAGCCCCCCGAGAGCGTCAACGGCCTACGAGCCTTATATGACGAGGTTTTTGCAGGGGTCCCAACTGCAGTCGATCCCGGGCGAAATGCGCGCCTCTCAGGCCGCCCGGCACGCCCCCACCAGGAGCTAGCGGTAGCTCTCTAAGAAACGAGCCCGGGAGGCGTGGCGAAGTCGAACCAGCGCCTTCTCCTTGATCTGACGGACACGTTCACGCGTGATGCCGAGAATCTCACCGATCTGCTCGAGCGTCATTGGATCCTGATCACCAAGACCGAAGTACAGGCGAAGAATCTTGGCTTCGCGCTCCTTTAGTGAACCGAGCGATTCTTCGATCGTCGCCTTCAGCGCATGCTCGAACGCTTCATCATCCGGGCCTGGTGAGTACTGATCGGGCAGGTAGTCCAGCAGCCGGTTGTCTTCCCCCGGCGTCATCGGTGCGTCGAGCGACAGATGTGAGTGGGAGATCGCCAGGGTGCGCTCGATCTCCTCCTTGCTCACATCGAGGTCCTCGGCGATCTCGTCGACGGTGGGCTCGCGCCCGAGCTCCTGCAGCAGCGTTGAGCTGCGGCGCCCGATCCGATACAACGCCCCCGCCCGATTGAGCGGGACACGAACGATGCGGCTCTGCTCAGCGAGTGCCTGCAGAATCGCCTGTCGGATCCACCAGACTGCGTAGGAGATGAACTTGATCCCCTTGGATTCGTCGAACTTATGGGCGGCACGAATCAGTCCGAGATTGCCTTCGTTGATCAGATCGGACAGCGGCACGCCCTGGTTTTGATACTTCTTCGCCACCGAAACCACAAAGCGCAGGTTTGAGCGTACCAGCTTGTCAAGCGCCTCTTCGTCGTGCTTTCGGATCAGCTTAGCGAGGCGGGCCTCCTCCGCGCGATCGATCAGAGGGTACTGACTGATCTCCTTCAGATACTGGTCCAGCGAGCCTTCCCTGGAGGAAGCTCTGCGGGAAGAGAAGGTCATCTGAGCTCGCGGGCGAAGAAATCAAGACTGACCGAACTGAGCACCGGCAAAACCGATACCTTGGTTAGGATCTCAAGGATGCGGGAATCGCGCAATGGCTCTCAGCCTCCCGTCGGCACAGCCGTCCGGCCGGCCAGCGACCTCAGCGGATGATCGTCCCGATTCGCGCCCAGCGTACGGCCGAACGCCAGGGTAGAACCTCGTTGGTGGTCCGCTCGAAGGAGTAGTAAACGAACCACGGGCGTCCGCGGATCTCATCACGAGACACAAAGCCCCAGTAGCGCGAGTCCTCACTGTTGTCCCGATTGTCACCCAGGACGAAGTAACGTTCCTCGGGAACGACGATCGGGCCCCAGTTGTCGCGGGTCGGATGATACTCTCGGAGCTCGGACGCAATCAGGTGATGTGACTGCCACTCCATGTCCGGGTGGACAGCGTCCCCTCGACCGTCTAGGTAGCGCGCGTAAGGCTCATGGACCGGAGCGCCATTGAGGTAGAGCCGCTTGTCCCGCATCTCGAGCGTATCGCTGGCCACACCAACCACTCGCTTGACGTAGTTCTTGTCCGGTTCGTGCGGGGGATGAAACACGACCACCTCGCCACGATCGGGCTGGGAAAACGCCGGAAGGGGGATATCCACGCCCGGAATTCGCGGCCCATAAACAGCCTTGTTCACCAGCAGGAAGTCACCGACCAGCAGCGTGCCTTCCATCGACGACGTCGGGATCTTGAAGGCCTCGACGACGGACGCCCGGATCACCAAGAAGAGTACGAATGCGATCGCGATGGACTTTCCCCATTCACGCGCGCTTTGACCGAACCGCTGAGCCCCGGACCGCGGTTCCGTATGAAGCATGTAGGTCACGGCACGTTCCCGATGCTCGCCTCTTGGCACTCCAGCCTCACTTCTCGCTAATCCGCCGGGGGCGTCGGAGTGACGCCTTGCTCAAGCCTGCGTTGCCCTCGCACCCGACGTTAACTACACGAGCCCCCGAAGGGCGTTCCTGAGGTCGCCGTTTCGACCCCTCCCTTGCGGTCCTTAGCTTGCGGTTCGGGGATGTTCGGCCCTGACGGGGACTGTATGGTGCTCGTTCGACTGACGTTGCGCCCTGCCCCACTCGCCACGACTGCACTCCTGCTGGTCGTGAGAGGATTCCTCGCGATGCGCGGGGGCTCGCAGAACAGGAGTGACCTTCTCCCGTGTGCTTCCAGCCCCAAGTGGTTTGTCGAGGCAACTCCAGGACCCCGCTCTGACCTGCCTCCGCCGGTGAGCGCGCGCGACCGTCGCTCGATGGAAGTGCTCTACGAGACACCGGACGGGACCCTTATCCGGCGGTAGTTCGAGCGCCGGCCAGTCAGCTGTCTCTAATCAGCCCATACTTCTCGATCTTCTTGTAGAGGTTCGAGCGAGGCATGTCGATGCGCCGTGCCGTCTCGGCCACGTTCCAGTCGTTTTCGCGGAGCTTCTGCTGGATGAACGCCCGCTCTGCACCATCCTTGAAGTCGGAGAAGCTGTCGCTCGAGAGGAGTTCACCACCGAGCCCCGGGGCTGCAGATCGGCCGGTGGCAAGCAGCTCCACATCCTCCGGGCGTACCGACTCACCCGATGCCAGAATGAGTAGTCGTTCGACGGTGTTTCGGAGTTCCCGGACGTTGCCCGGCCAGGACAATCCCTGAAGACGCTCGATCGCTGCGGTCTCGAACGATCGTGGAGACATCCCGTCACGCTGCGTCATAAGATCGGCGAAGTGCTGGATCAGCATGGGGATGTCATCCCGGCGCTCTCGCAACGGCGGAGTATGAATGGGTACGACGTTAAGCCGGTAGAAGAGGTCTTCGCGAAAGGTCCCCTCGTCGATTTCGTGCGCCAGGTTCTTGTTCGTCGCGGCAACGACCCGCACGTCGACCTGGATCGACTTGTTGCCACCCACTCGGGTCACTACACCCTGCTCGAGAGCACGAAGCACCTTGGCCTGCGCATCAGGCGACATGTCCCCAATCTCGTCGAGAAACAGTGTCCCTCCATCAGCCTGCTCGAATTTTCCGGCATGATCGGCTACGGCCCCTGTGAACGAACCCTTGTTGTGTCCGAAGAGAGCAGATTCGATGAGTTCGGAAGGAATAGCAGCACAGTTCACCTCGACGAACGGTCGGTCCGATCGAGACGACAGCCGATGGATGGCCCGCGCCACCAGTTCCTTGCCCGTTCCGTTCTCGCCCGTGATCAACACTCGGGCGTCCGTCGGCCCGACCCTTTCGAGCCGTTCGAGTACCTGACGGACCGGATACGACGTCCCGACTATCTCGTAGCGGCTCTCGATCTGGCTGCGCAGTTCAGCCATCGACTGGGTCAGGCCACGCAGTTCGAGCGCGCGCCGCAGCGTGACAAGGAGCCGATCGGTGTCGAGTGGCTTCTCGAGAAAGTCGTACGCACCCTTACGGGTGGACTCCACGGCGGTATCGATCGTCCCGTGCCCGGAAATCATGATGACGAGGGCACTCGGATCCTTCGCATGGAGTTCACCCAGAACATCCAGACCATCAATGCCCGGCATCTTCACGTCGAGGAAGATGACGTCCGGATTGAATTCCTCCGCCATGCGCAGGCCTTCGCGACCGTCCTCAGCGGCACGTACCTCATGCCCTTCGTACTCGAAGACCTGCAGGAGAGCGGTTCGGATACCGCGTTCATCGTCGACTACAAGAAGTCGAGCCATCGAGATCCGTGCCTGATGAGTCGGAGCGGGTCAGTCATCGTCTTGATCATCTACCGTCCGCTCCCGAGTTGGTTCGATCGCGAACAAGACGAGCTGATCGCCGACGACGCGCACGTCATCAATCCCATCTGGAAGCGTGACCTGAAGAATGGGGCCGTCTGCCTGCATTACGCTCATGGGCAGTTCCCCCAAGAGGGCGTCGACGATCGGACCCGGCAGCCACACACCGTTGACCCGAGCCGACGAAACCTGAAGCCGCAGGCGCCGCCCGATGCGAACAAGGTTCCCGTCGACTTCGGCGTGCAGGATATCGGGGAGGACCGCCATCACCGAACGCAAGCGCTGAACTCCGACCCAGTCGTCGGTCAGGACCTGCGCACGGAGCAGAATGCCACCGTTCCGGACCACGATATCGACGTCGTCCACGCCGGCAGGAAGCAGGCCAGGCAATGTCTCGGTTATAAGTGCAGTCACCTCATCGGACCCCAGGGTCATAGAGGCTGGTCCGTCACTGGTACGGAATACGAGCAGACGGTCTACGGTACGCTCTGCAAGAAGGTGCAGGGGCGCGGGATCCGCCTTCGCCTCGATCGCCGCAGACACCTGGTCTGCGACCGATCCGACCTCGAACGCGGGAGTTCGCCCGCCCATGAGGGCGACAAAAGCCCCGACCACCAACACCGCGCTCAGGGCGCTGAGCCCTCGCACCGCACTCATGCGGCGCCCAGGCGAATAGTATTGACCAAGCTGTACGTGGGACCCTCGCGCGACAAATGGCTTCGCATGAGATGGACGGAGCGCACCTTCAGCTCATCTTCGAAGTCAATGGACGAAAAAGCGTTGTCCAGCTCACGGAAGACGCCTGGTCCACCCGCATCACTCGCGCGTCCCAGGGTTACGTGCGGATGAAACGACCTAGACTCCGCCGGAAAGCCCGCATCGCCGAGGGCCCACTCAAGGTCCTGCTTGAGGCACCGCAGCTCAGGGCAAGCTCCGACGCCCAGCCAGATTACATGCGGGCGGCGGACCGTTGGAAACGCCCCAAAGCCACCGATCTCGGTCTGGAATGGCTGAGTGGATGACGCTGCCCGCTCGATCCCGGCCATCACATCGTCGACCTGCTCACGACGGACCTCACCAAGGAACTTGAGCGTGATGTGGAAGTTGTCAGGATCCACCCATCGAACCGGAAGCTCCTGATCCCGCAGTGCGCGCGCGGCCCGGTGCATCTTCGCCCGTTGTTTCTTTGGGAAGTTGATGCTTACGAAAAGCCGCATTGCCGCTCAGGTTGGGGGTTCGTCGCCCCAGATCATCCAGGGTTGGACATCGTCGAGGAATGTAAGTGTACGATTGGGCTGCGCACGGTGCGAGGAAGCGCGCCGTTTCGCATCACCAGCGATCCACCTGAACACGGCACCATGTAGTCGTGTCCGGATTCAGCACCCGTTGCTGCGTCGCAGGTCGTGGAAAGAACCTCCCGCGAGAGATTCACACGCTGCGTAGGGTACGCCAGCGTCACGTCGGGATGTTCGTATGCGTCTACGCATCGAGACCCGGCATGAGCAGCATCGCTGGTTCCGGTGGTGCCTCCTGTCCCCTGATCATGTCACCTTCTTCACCTCGGCCTGTTTCACCGTCCGCCGGCTGGTCGGACTCCCTTCCGTGGTGATCACCACGACCGATGCCAAGATGAAGGCCGCGGCCATGACGGAGCGGAGGGAGAGAGGCTCATTCGCGAACGCCCAACCAAGAAACATCGCGACAACCGGATTCACGTATGCGTAGGTGCCTGCCCGAGACGGCGGTACCACCGTCAATAGCCAGACATAGGCAGCGTACCCGATGAGAGCCCCGAAGATGATGAGGTAGACGAACGCCCACCATGACCGAGCTGAGACCTGAGCGAAGGCGAAGCCGCTCGGCTCTTGAAACACCAGCGCCAGGACCGCGAAGACCGCACTACCCGATAGCATCTGAGTGGCGACGAGCATACGCGGGCGTGGCGGATCCTTGGCATAGCGGGACGCGAGAGAGCCGATCGCCCAGCACAGGCTGCCGCCCAGAACCAGAACGGCGCCGAATAGCTCCTGCGGCCCACCCCCCCCGACGCCCGGAGATCCGGCGAGGATCCCGACGCCCGCGAATCCTCCCAGCAGCCCGACCGTCGCTCGCTTCGATGGGCGGCTTCTCGAGCCGAACACGGCGTCGAGGATCACCATCCAAAGCGGTACCGTGGCGACGATGAGGGCGACGAGACCACTCGGAACCCACTGCTCGGCGACGACCACCGCGCCATTGCCGCCCACCAGCAGCAGAGTACCCGAGATTGCGCCGCTCTTCCATTGAGCCCGGGTCGGCGCAGGGACACCCCGCAAACGGGACCAGGCATACAGGAGCAAGCCCGCGATCAAAAACCTGAACGCAGCCATCCCCAGAGGCGGCATCGTCTCGATCGCGAAACGGATCGCGAGGTACGTCGAGCCCCAGATGAGGTAGATCGAGGCGAAGGCAAGGAGAAGGGCACTGAGTGGCGGGTCCGCTCGATGCCCCACCCCCCGATGGGTAGTCGAGGAAGGCATGCGGGAAGCTCGCGAGCTTCACAGGGAGGTCAATCCGACCCAAAGACGCCAGGTGATCGGTACTGAAGCGCCTCCGCGACGTGAGGCGCTTGAACCAGGTTCTGACCCTCCAGGTCAGCGAGGGTACGGCTGACGCGGAGGACTCGATCGACCGCCCGAGCTGAGGCTCGGCGATCACGATGCCATGCCCGCAGCAGGGTCAGCCCGGCGGAGTCAGGGCGGGCGATCCGCGCGAGCAGCCCCCCCTTCGCTTCTGCGTTGCAATCGGTCCCCAGCTCATCCCGGTAGCGCTCCTGTTGCCTCTGCCGAGCGCGTTCGACCCGATTGCGCACGTCCGCGCTCGACTCACCAGTCGTGGTCCGGTCGAATGGCACGGCCGCAGGCGACCCCATCTCGACACGGACGTCGATGCGATCGATCAGCGGACCAGAGACACGCGCCCGATAGCGATCCAGTGCACGATCATCGCACCGGCATCGATCCGATCCATCACCGCGGTACCCGCACGGGCACGGATTCATCGCAGCTACAAGCACGACACGAGCCGGCAGGTTCACGCAACCTGCTGCTCGGGAGAGGGTCAATGTGCCCTCCTCCAGCGGCTGTCGAAGAGACTCTAGCGTCCGACGATCGAACTCCGTCATCTCATCGAGAAACAGCACCCCTCGATGAGCTAGTGTGATCTCCCCGGGCCGGATGGGTCGACCTCCGCCCATCAGGCCGGCATAGCTCACGGTATGGTGGGGAGCACGGAACGGTCGTTCCAGCTCGAGTGCCCCGCTCACAAGTCCAACCGCGGACCGTACGCGAGCCACCTCCAGCGCTTCGGCTTCCGACAGTTCAGGCAAAATCGTCGGCAGGCGTCGGGCCAGCATGGTCTTTCCGATTCCAGGCGGTCCGACCAGCAGAAGGTTGTGCCCACCAGCAGCACTGATCTCCAGAGCCCTTCGGGCCACGAGCTGGCCAATCACATCTCCGAGGTCCGGGCCAGGAATACTCTCCGCGCATGCTTGCGCCGCTCGATCCGGCCGTATCGGAGCCTTACGGCTGCGGAGGGACCCGACCAGTTCCCCGAGCGATGATACGCTCCAGACCTCCATACCATTCAACATCCTTGCCTCCGCATCGTTCGCCGTGGGTACGATGAGCCGTCGCGCCCCGGACCGTGCCGCGAGCATCGCTGCGGGAAGAACCCCAGGCACAGCGCGTACGCTGCCATCCAGCCCGAGCTCCCCGAGCACAACCGAATCACTCAGATCGATATCGTTCGGCAGC
>DGOW01000026.1:0-13453 GCA_002390225.1 Gemmatimonadales bacterium UBA4456
ATGGCTCGCCCGGCACCTCCAGCTTCCGTAATGCCGAGAGGAAGCACGCGTCGCGGACGAGCTCCGAAGTGACCCTGTGGTCGCGATGGCGCCCGTGCTTCCAGTGCGTAATCACAACACGCGGCCGGAAGGCCCGGATCAGTGCAGCGACGACGAGTCGGGAGTCATGGTCATTCCGCAGGCTCGAGTCGGGCAGCTCCGCGCAGGCTCGAAGCGCCAAGCCCATCTGCGCGCCCGCATTGCTGGCTTCGCGGGCTCGGATCTCGGCGGAGCCGGAACTGCCCATCTCGCCGGCTGTGAGATCGATGACGCCGACCCGTTTGCCGCGCGATGCACTCTTGATGAGCGCACCGCCGCAGAGCAGCTCGGCATCATCGGGATGAGCCATGATCGCGAGGAGATCAAGCTGCGCGTCCAGGTCGGCCATAAGCTATTCGGATCTGAGGGCATCGACCGGTTCGAGTCGGCTGGCCCGGTACGCTGGTAGGAGTCCGAACAGCATACCTGTCAGAGCCGCCATGCCCAAGGCTGCCGCAACGGCCCACGTTGGAATCTCCGCCGGCAGAGGCGTAAACCTGGACACAGTCTCCGCCATGCCCCACCCAAGGAGGAGTCCTACTCCCGCTCCCGCGCAGGTCAGCAGCGACGCCTCGACCAGGAACTGCCAGAGGATCTCACGACGGGTCGCGCCGATGGCTTTTCGTACGCCGATCTCTCGTGTTCGCTCGGTGACGGAGATCAGCATGATCCCGATCACGCCGACACCGCCGACCAGTAGTCCGGCCGACGCCAGGAGAAGGATCACAAGGAAGAAGACGCCTGTGAGCTGATTGAAGAGGTCCATGATCTGCTGCGATGACGTGACCGCAAAGTCGTTGTCCATTCGAGGACCGAGACCTCGGATGCCCCGCATCGTCGCAATGACGTCGTCCTTCGCGCGCTCGGCTGAAGTACCCTCTTCGGGCACGACCAGGATTTGTGCCTGGAACTTGCTTTGCCTCAACCGACGAATGGACGCGGTCCACGGAAAGATCGCCCAGTTCTGGAACGCGGTAGAAAAGACGTTCGTTGCCGGTTCGTACACACCGATGACCGTGAACGGCTCCTGCGTTCCGCGGAATCGGTTTGCGACGCGCACCCGCCGTCCGATCGGGTCCCTCTGACCGAACAGCTGTTCGGTCAGCCCCGTGGACAGGATCACCACTGCGCGATTCTGTTGGACCTCAGCCGGCGTAAAATCACGACCGACGGCGAAGTCGCCCGCCTGATACGCTGACCATCCCGCGGAGGAGCCGTTGGCAAACACGTTCTCCATCTGCTCGCCGTCGAACTCCATGTCGACCTGGAAGTTCGACAGGTCGTAGAGCGCATCCGATACGGAGGGTAGTGCCTCGATCCGGCGCGCCTCTTCCGGCTCGATGACCGGCTTTCCCCACCACGGCGGTCGTTCCCCGCCGTTCCCGATCGTGATCGCCGTGAAGTCGAAACGGGTCACAGCGAAATTGTCTGGGCCGGCCGCCTCGAAGGCCTCCATCACACTCGATCGGAGACCCGTCATCAACGCACCAATGGCCACCACGACGGATACGCCGACGGCCACACCCAGGACTGTGAGGATGGAGCGCAGGAAGTTGGCCCGCATGGCTTCCCAGGCGATCAGGAATCCTTCGTACAGGGCATGCAAACCGGAGGAGCCTCGCCCAGGGCGGGGAGCCAACGTTGGCCGGCGCTGACGCGGCAGTTCGGTCATTCGTACCTGAGCGCGTCGACGGGGTTGAGCTTGGAAGCCTGTGAGGCAGGGTAGACGCCTGCGATCACGCCCACCGAGAGCCCGAGCAGCACCCCGAGCACAATCCAGCGTGGCGCTACAGCCGCCGGGATCACGGACACCGCCGCGACCGCCTTGGCGATGCCGAGTCCTGCACCGACACCGAACGCGGCTCCGACAGTGGAAAGCGTTGCGGACTCGATCAGCACCTGGGTGAGAATGTCGCGACGACGGGCACCGAGCGCCTTCCGCACGCCGATCTCACGGGTCCGCTCCATGACCGAGACCAGCATGATGTTCATGATCACGATTCCTCCGACCACGAGCGAAATCGACACGAGCATCGGCAGAGCCAGGAAGAGAATTCGTGAGATATTGTCCCAGAAGCTGATGGCCTCGTCGGCGGTCTCCAGGGCGAAGTCGGCTTCCTCCGTGGGCCGAAGCTGTCGCCTCACACGCATGATCCCCTCGACCTCCAGTTGGATGTCGCGGAGCTGATCCGGATTCACGGCCTGGATGATCACGGACTCGATATTTCCACGAGGGGCCGTGATCGCCCGCGCCGGTGACCTCGCCGGCACGAAGACCTGATTGTCCAATGACTGCCCGAACAGCGAGCCCTGTTCCTCGAGCACCCCGATCACCCGGTACGGGAAGCCACGCATGCGCAGGGAGCGACCGATCGGCTCCAGTCCTTCAAAGACCCGGTCAGCCGTCTCGAAGCCGATGACGACAACAGGGGTACCAGCCTGGGCCTCCTGAGGAGAGAACGCGCGCCCGCTCGCGATATCGAGATCTCGGATCTCGAAGATTTCAGCGGATGCGGCTGTCAGGCGTACGCCACTCGCGGTCCGGCCGTTGTCTCCGACTACGCTCGTACTGGTCGAGCTCTCGATCGCGATTCGCGCTGGGAGCGTGAGGCGCTCACGGATGATGTCGCCATCCTCAAACCTCAGCTGGGGCCTGCGCGCGCGTGCGCGCCGCTGCTCACGAGTGAGGTTGACATTGAGGGATTGTGAGCGTTGAAGCGTGACCGTGTTCACGCCGAAGATCTGCGACGTGAAGTCTTCACGGACATAGCGGTCGAGTCCTTCGACCACGGTGACGACCACGATGAGGAACATCACACCAAGGATCACGCCGAGGAGGCTGAAGAACGATTTCAGCTTCTCTGTGGTGATCTGCTGGAACGCGAGCGCGACGCCCTCCCAAAGGTGCACGGCTCGTCAGCCCTCGTCCTCGTCGATCGACGCTTCGTCGTCCACGACCGAAATGGCGTCACCCTCGCGCAATTGCCTGATTCGCTGATACGGGCCGGAAACGACTACATCTCCCTCCGACAACCCGGAGACCACCTCGAAGTACTCCTGGCCCGCGATCCCGACCTCGACGGGCTGAAAGAAGACGACGCCGTCGTTGACGAGGAAGACCCCCTCGATGTCCTGGACCTCGGAGCCGTCTGCGCCGCCGGCGTCCCCGACCTCCACGTCATCGGCGTCGCGCACGGTGAGCGCAATAATCGGCACCGCCACCGTGTTCGACCGCGACTCGACGATGATGTCCGCCGTGGCGGATAAGTCTGGCCGAAGCGGCGCGTCAGTCTCGTCGAGGGTCAGCACGACTTCGAAGTCGATCGCTGCCTGCTGGTTCCCCTGCTGCTGACTTGGTGGATTTATGGCGGAGTTGCCAATCTCCGTCACTCGACCGGAGAACGCCTGGTCCGGGAATGCATCGATTCGGATGGACGCGCTGTCGCCCAAGGCGATCTTGGAGACCTCGGTCTCGTCTACCTGAAGGACGACCTCGATGACGGAGAGGTCGGAGATCGTCAGGACCAGCGAACCCGGGTTGTTCATGGTTCCGATGATGACCGTTTCGCCCTCCTCCACATTGAGGCGGGTGACCTTTCCGGCCATGGGAGCCACAAAGATCGTCTTGGATAGCCGATCTTCGTTCTCCTCGACCCCAGCCTCGGCCTGGGAAACACCGAAGCGGGCGGACTGGAGCAGTGCCTCCTGCACCTCGACACGCGTCTCGGCATCATCAAGCTGTTGTCGGCTGACCAGGATCGAGTCGCGGGCGCGGAGTTGAACCAGGCGATCCAGGTCCCTTGCTGCTTGCGTCAGACTCGCTGTCTGCTGCGCTCCCTGAGCTTCGGCCTGCGCGAACTGTGCCTCCGCTCGGGAGAGCGCGGCCCGGTACTGGTCGGGCTCGAGGCGCAACAGCGTCTGCCCGGCTTCCACGTCGTCACCCTCGTCGATCAGCAGTTGGGAAACCCTTGCCGATACGTCGGAGGAGATATCAACAGTGCGGCGAGCGCGGATGTTGCCGCTTGCCGTCACGATCTCGACGAGATCACGGGCCTCCATCGCCTCGGTGCGGACCTCGATTCCACCTTCACGTCCGCGGGTTACCGACAGAACGGCCGCTGAGCCGAGTACGGCGACGATGACGAGGCCGATGATGAGTTTGGTACGGTTCTCCATGAGGTTGCGTCAGTTCTGAGAGCGGAGAGAAGCGCCGACGAGCGCTTCGAGATTCGTAACAGCGTCGTGGTATGCGAATATGGCGATCGTTCGGTCAGCATCGGCCTGGGCGAACAGCGTCTGAGCGTCGACCAGCTCCACGAAGGTGATCGCGCCGAGCTGATACCGTTCGCGAGCAAGGTTCAGCTGCTGCTCGGCCAGCTCGCGATTTCGCTCCTCGAGAAGCGCGCTCTGATAGGCGGTCCGCACATTCGCGAGTCCTATGGCGAGGTCGGCCTGTACCTGGAGTTCCTGCTCGCGAATCTGTTGCGAGAAGTCATCTCGCTGCAGACGAGCAGCCTCTACGTTCCGCTGCCGGCTCAACCCTGAGAAGATCGGGATGCTCACCGTCATCCGGAAGCTCGGCGGAGAGCCCACAAAATTGAATGGGAACTGATCGTTACCGGCGATAATCGCGTTACGGTCCGAGTCGGAGAACGCGAACTGACTGCAGTCCTGCGGGGGCAGTGGGTTCGCCAGCCGAGCATACAGATCGTTGGTGAAGAAGCACTGAGCGACTGCCGACTGGATCTGGCCCTCGGCCTGAGCGACCTGGAAGTCCGTGCTGCTGGCCTCGCGGGTGAACCCGCTCCATCCGGTCGACAGGTTCAGCGTAGGCATGTATTGAGACCACGCCGAACTGACGCTGATGTCCGCGGCCTCCCAGGATGACAGTCGACGCCGAAGCTCGGGGTTACCCCCAGCCGCCATGGCCGAGAGTTGCTCCAGCTCCCACCTCGGTTCTGCCAACTGGAACTCTGTGGTCGACTCGAATTGCTGGTCGACGGGGAGACCGAGGAGCTGCAGGAGACGCATCCGCGACGTCGTCGCCCGGTTAAGCGTCTGAAGCACCCTTACTTCGGAGCGACCGACCTGGACCTCAGCCTGGCCGACGTCGATGGGTGTGACCTGCCCAACCTCCAGCTGGCCCTGTGCGAGCCGGAGATTGAACCGGGCATTTTCGAGCTGTTGTTCCGCGATCCGAACCGCGTCCTCCTGCCTCAGAAGCTCCACATACGCGGTGGTCACCTGCCGGACGAGGTTCGATTCTGCGGCGCCGATGCCGGCGAGCGTAGTGCGTCGCTCGGCCTTGGCCTGCTTCGGCCCGAGGACCGTCGCCCAGTTCAGAGAGTAGTTGAGCCCGAGCGAGTAGCTGGACCCGTAATAGGAGGGCTGGTCGCTGAAGCCAAGGTCACCAAGCGTCAGGCTTCCGGGGAGCTGCGTCTCACCGGAGCCCTGCCAGCTGAGACCTCCGTTCGCGCTGGCGCTCGGGATCAGCTGTCCCCACGCCTGCCGGACGTTCCAGTCTGCGAGTGTCTCGTCGTTCCGGGTCTGCAAAAACCCGGGGTTGGTGGATCGAGCGATATCGATCGCGTCGCCGAGAGAAAGCTGGGCCGGAACGCGCTGCTGAGCCGAAACGAGTGACGGCGTCAGAACGGCGAACAGAAAGACCAGCAAACGGAGGCGATTTTTCATCCTCGCGGACCTCGTACACAGGGGGCAGTCAGGACCGACAACTGATCACACGTACGCCCCGCAGAGTGTTGAGGCTTCAAGCGGAGATCAGCCATCAGTCGCGCTCTCGACACCGGATACGGTCGAGCGTACCCAACTCTTCAACGTTCCCGCATCCCACGCGACGCTAAAAGGTAACCAAGCTCCTTCTCTACCCTACCAGATCCGTGCGTTCGGCGACGAAACGAAGTGCTGGAATTGCGACCCTCAGAACCCGTCCCTGACGGTCGAACCACACGGTCCGGTTTTCACCGGTGTCGGTCGTGAAGGAGACGCGTCTCGACTGGACCTCGTTAAGTCCAAGGCGGATCGTCACCTGAACAGGCTCTCCGGCTGTGATCAGCCCCTGGATTCCCGCACGTGGCTCCAGCGTGTGCACGGGCCTGTCGGTGCGAACGTTTCGCAGGAAGTAGTAGTGGTGCGCGACATGACGCTCGAGGACTCGAGTGTCTCGATGAGCTTGGAACTCGCGATCCTCGGCTCCGACATCCGAGCGGATCGTTGCTAGGTATCGACGACCAGAGCGCGCGACTTGCACTTCGATGGCGTCGAGGCCCGTAGCCGAGACCTGGTACCGCACCGCCACGCCGTCTGGCGGCATCGCGTGGAGAAGAGGCCGCATCTCCTGGCGTCCTTCCGGAAGCGTCAGAGCCACGGTGCCGTTGGCGAACAGCGCATCCTCTCGTCCAACCCCGGGCCGGCGGATTACGAATTCCTCCGTGCCTGCCGGGACACCTCCGATGCTCACCGCAAAGGTTCCTGCGTCGACCACGACGCCCTGGGCTGAGAGCCCAGGCGCAGCGATGCCGGTGTACAGCGCAGCAGCAAAAAGAACGCGATAGTTCATGGAGAAGGATACACGGAAGTCACCCTGTGAGTTCGTCCGAAGCGGGAGTTCCGAAGCCTGCTCACAAGACCTCGATGCACCGACCGAAGACGGCTGATCCCCTCTCCGCGGTCGCGAGACAGGGTGAGTCAAGCACACCTCGAGACTCGACCGGGGGTTTCGGCACTCTCCGCCGCGTATACTTTCGAAGGGCGAGGCCATCGGGTACGAAATTTTTGGCCCGCTCCATCCTCACCCGATCCGGTGTAAGGTGAAGTATGAGCGACGTTTCGAGCTCGCCAGCGTGCTCGAAATCAGGGACGGTTTCGAACACATCGGAGACATCGATCTGATAGAGATCGTTCACGGACTTGTGCGCGAGCCCCGATGCGGTCATCAGCAGCGCTTCGAGATGAGGCTCGTACCGATGAGCTGTGATGAGATGGAAGTGACGTACTTACAGATCCTCCCACCCCCCGATCAGTTCATTCACGGCCTTGTGCAGGGTCTTGCGACGCAGCCCTGGCGCGCGGAAGGGACCTCCACTGACCGTCACAAGTAGGAGAGCACGGGTGCGAGCAGGATGCTGAAGCGTTTGGATACCGCGCGTGCAACCTGTTCGGCAATGAAGTTGTTCGTCCCGATCGGGAGGTGATGACCATGCTGTTCGAGAGCGCCGACCGGCATGATGAGACGCGGGTCCTCAGCGAGGATCCGTCCGACCGTCGCCCGCGCCAACTCGTCGACAGCATATGACATTGGCACCTCCCTGGGGCGAACGCAGAACGACGCTGTCCGGCGTCGCATCGAATCTCGGTCCGTGGTGTTCGACGGCGACCCTCTGGCTCTGGGTCGGGACGTCTTCCGTCTGGCTGCTACCGCTATCTGCAGCATTCCTCGTGTTCTCGCTCCGTGGCGGAGCTCGTCCTGACAGCCGGTGGCGTGCTGCCGGACTCTCTGTTCTGATCATCGGCATCCTGGTCGGATTCGCTGCCGAACGCCAGATCGGCGATGTGTCGGGCGACTGGGACAGCTACTGGAACCAGCGCGTGGACGAGGTCGGGGTGCTCCTCCGAGAGGAACTCGAGGAACGTCGCCACAGCGCGGGGACGGAGATCGTCGAGGAGCTGGTGCGGCTCTGGGCCTCCGACGCGATCATTGTGGATGGTGACGCGATCGCGGGTCTGCGCGCGCGATCGCGGAGCTCGGCGCTTGCTCTCTATGACAGTGATGGCGAACTGATCGCTTGGGACGGCATTCACAGGGGAAGAGTGCCGGACGCCGTAAAGCGGGGCGAACGGCTCGATCTGTACCGAGACCTCCCGCTGTTCGGGTACCTGTACGTGACGGCGTCCGCACCGGACGGAAGTGTGGCCGTGGCGTCGTATCTGTTGCGTGCCTCCCTTCCCGAAGGCCTCGGCGCGGATATGGGTGATCTGGCCAGCCGGTTCTTCGCGGAAACGGGCGAGCGCATCCGAATCACCGAGGACGATCCCGGTGTGGCGGAGGCCGTCTGGGACCTCGCGCTCGACGAAGATCGGCTTCTCTCCGTCGTGCTAGACGAGCCGAACCCGGCCGAACGCCTGGAGGTGCTGGAAACCCGCTGGGTGCTCTGGGTCGCTGGTCTCTGCCTGCTCGCCTGGTTGATGCTTGCGATCGGTGGGCCGCTCGCCGGCGGTGAGGCGGTGGCGGCATCCGTCGTCATGATGGTCGCGGCGGCGACACTGCCGACCGGTTTCGCAGGGCCTTTCGAGGCTGCCTTCGCGAGTAATCTGTATCGCCTTCCCGGTCTAATCGGGATGAGCGCAGGTCGGCTGGCACTTCTCGTCGTCGTTGCCTTTCTCCCGGTTGCTGTGCTCTCACGCCGAAGGCCCTCCTTGCCGTTCTGGGCCGTAGGGCTTGTGGTCCTGGTGTTGTTTCCCCCCCTCCTGCTCTGGCTGGGTCGCGGCCTCACCCCGGAGCTGCTCGCGGGAGGGCGTGCCGAATGGATCGTGTGCCAGATTGCGGCTGCTGGCGTCCTATCGCTCATCGCTGGCGTCGGGCTGACCTACGGTCGCGATAGCGGGGGTGGCCGCGGCTGGGTTCTGGCCGGATTGGGTTGCGCCGTGGTGATCCTGGGAGTCGCTGGGGCATGGGTTGGCTATCGCATCTTGGTGCCGGTGGCGTTCCCGGCCGTCTGGGCCTTGCCTGCGGCGATGATTGCCCGGGGTCTTCACGCCTGGCCAGGTTGGCAGCGAGCAGTCGTGGCCTGGTCGAGTGCAACCGTGCTGGGGTCGTTTGCGGCCATTCCGATGGTGTGGGGACAGGGCATCGAGGCCCAGCTGCAGATTGGTGAGGATCGACTGATCAGGCTGGCTGCCGTGGAGGACGTAGAGGTCGAGAACCGCCTGATCGACTTCGCTCGGCTAGCTGACTCTCTCGATGCCGTTGGCGCCGAAGATGTCACGATCCTGTACGAGGGCTGGCGGGTGAGCGGGCTCGCCGAGCTCGGGCAACCGGTCCGACTCCAG
The DNA here is from genome assembly GCA_002390225.1 of Gemmatimonadales bacterium UBA4456. Classification (GTDB taxonomy): domain Bacteria; phylum Gemmatimonadota; class Gemmatimonadetes; order Longimicrobiales; family Gaopeijiaceae; genus UBA2589. The sequence continues at coordinate 9,145 of DGOW01000026.1, forward strand.
ATCGAGGAGAGGGACGGTTCGCCGGGGGAGGGCCTCCGGGTGGGGGTGGGGGACACGGAGCCTGAGCCATATCAGGAACTCCTTGCACAGGGGCGGCGCGCGTCTGGCGTCGAGCTCGTTCGGCTGAACCGGGATGATGCCCGGTATATCCTCACGGCCGCCCTGACGGACGGCCGGATGCTCGCAGCGGTAGCACCCCCGTTCCCCGCCGCCTCCGGTCGATCCGTGCTCGGCCCGTTGCTGCGCGGTGCGGGGGATACCGAGCTCGAACCGCTGACTGTCATGGCGCTTCCCGACGGCGAGGCCGTGGATGGATCGGTTCGGCGCTCGAGGACCAGGGATGGCTGGAGGGTCCAGAACGGGCTGCAATTCAGTACGGGTCCCAGCTACCGAGCTCGATACGTCGTCGACCTGCCCCAAGTCCCGCTGGCGATTGCCCGGGCCTCGCTTCTGACCGTCCTCAATCTGACTCTGTTCCTGCTGCTATGGCTTGGAGGCCGAGCGCTCCTGGGAGAGACCGCACGGGAGCGGATTCAGCTCTCGACGCTCGTCATCTCGTTCCGGGCTCGCGTCACGCTTGCTCTATTCGGCTTCTTTGCGCTTGCGAACGCACTCTTCGGCACCGTCGCCTTTCGGACGCTGGATGAGGCATCGCGTCGGTCCGCTCAAGTGATCGCCGAGCGTGTCGTCGAGGACGCGGCCGGATGGTATCAGGCGCTCGGTGGTCAGGTGGAACGCCTTGCGAGCCAGGTGGGCGCGGACCTCCTTGAATACCGTGGAGGGCAGCTCCGGGAAGGCTCGCTCGAGGAGCTCGTCGAGTTGGGACTCTACGAAGGCTGGACGCCGTACGATGTCCTCCAGTCCCTCGAATCGTACGAGACGGCACAGGAATTCAGGGAGTCGACGGTCGGGCGGTGGGAATACGTCACGGCGTACCGCCGACTGCCTGACGACGACCTGCTCGCAGTGCAAATCCCGCTTCAGGCCGGGACGAGTGCCCTTCGAACCACGGATCTCGTCGAACTGCTCGCGTTTGTCGTCCTTCTGGGTGCTGTCTTGTCTCTGGCCCTCGCCATGGTGGCCGGGCGCGCCCTGACCCGACCTATCCTCGCTCTTCAGATTGCCTCGGAGAGTGTCGGGTCCGGAGATCTCGGGCTGCGCCTCCCGGCCCACCGAAACGATGAGTTCGGGGCGGTGTTCCGCGCATTCAATCGGATGGTGGGGCGTGTCCGACGCGCACGGCGGCAGCTTGTGAGGACATCTCGACGCACCCAGCTGATCATGGACGAGGCCGCCGTCGGCATGGTCGCGCTGGACCCCGCAGGCCGGGTGACGCTGGTCAATCCCCGTGCCGAGGAACTGCTCGGTGCAGAGGTGTTCGTCGGACGCGCGCTTCCGGGTGACGGGGCGTTGGGTGAGATCTTTACGGAATGGCTGAACGACTACCTGGAAGGGAGCGCCGATGAGGCGAGTTCGGACTTCCAGGTTGGAGAGCGGCGCGTGCGCGTGCGTGCACGCAGGCTGGGAAGCTTCGGCTCCCGGCGAGGGGTGGTAATCGCGCTCGATGATGTCACGGATGAGCTGCGGGCCGAACGTGTTCTGGCGTGGGGTGAGATGGCACGGCAGGTGGCCCATGAGGTGAAGAATCCGCTGACGCCGATCAAGCTCAGCATTCAGCACGTGCGGCGCGCATGGGACGATCAGCGCCCGGACTTCGAAGATATCCTGATTCGAAACGCTGACGCGATGCTGGGAGAGATCGACCGTCTCGCGGAGATTGCGCAGTCTTTCTCCCGCTTCGGTGCTCCTGGCGCACCTGACGTGCCGCTCGCCCCGGTCTCGCTCGCTGACGTGATCGGTGAGGTGATGGTTCTCTACGGTGGAGCCACTTCGCGTGTCCGGTTCTCCGAGGAGTTCGAGCCCGACCTACCCCTGGTCGTCGCTCGGACAGCCGAATTGAAGGAGGTCCTGGTGAACCTGCTCGAGAACGCCAGGCTGGCGGGCGAGGAGGGTACATCCGTCGTGGTCTCAGCACGACGTGACGTGATGCCCGGGGCGGTGGTCCTCCAGGTGACGGACGATGGCAGCGGCATCCCGGAAGACGTCCTGCCACGTATTTTCGAGCCCCAGTTCAGCACTCGATCGAAGGGTTCAGGGCTTGGCCTGGCGATCGTGCAGCGGGTTGTGCGAGCGTGGGGCGGCAGTGTGGAGGTGGCGAGCGAGGTCGACCGGGGGACAACCGTCTCCGTAACGCTCCGTGTCTGGGACGAGATAGACGGTGAGCGCAGTCCCTCCGCCTAGACTACTCGCCAAGTGTCAGTCGTTCCGTCATGACTCGACGGCCGATACTATGGAGGAATGCAACCACACTCCGGAGTCCCGACAGCGCTCGCCCCGGCGGCGCCCGTTGCTCCCTCCCGTGTCGGCACGGTGGAGTTTACCGCGTGGCTGGAGGAACGCGTCCCGAGCCTGAGGGCGCTTTGGGTCCAGGAAATAGGCGCTCGTGGGCTTGGGCAGGGGCGGCTTGCCCCGGGGCTGTTACGCCGCTTCGCTGATCAGCTGGTCGGCATGCTGCCCATGATGCTCGGTCCGCACCGTGATCAGATTCGCCCGCTCTGGATTGGGGGATTTGAGCTGTTCGGTGCGGTGGCCGCCAAGCGGGGTCTAGCTGCGGGTGAGGCGATCGAGGAGGTTCATCTGCTGCGCGAACTCGTCATTCGCGACCTGTACCGCGACCCGCCGATGGGCGGGACCGTTCCGCTGTCTTTGCGTGAGGTTCTGCGACTGAACCGCTCTCTCGATCGCGCAGTCACTCATGCCAGTGTCGGGCACACGGACGCACTCTTCTTCGAGTTCTCCGAAGCAGAAGGCACGGCGCTCCTGCCCGGTGATGACATTACAGAGCGAGTCTCCGAGCAGCTCGACGCCATCGGTGATGAGGTTCATCTGATCCTGAAGGCATCTCAAGGGGCGCGTGCGCGATGATCGAGGATTCCACTTAGGAGCCATTACCCCTGGGGGATATGCCCCCCAAGAGTTTCGGCGTTACGCGCATGGGGCGGTCGACTGGATAGCCAATTTCCTGAATGGCATCGATGACCTTCCCATTTTTCCGTCGATCCGGCCTGGTGTCACAGTCCGCGCGCTACCCAGCGAACCGGGGGCAGAACCGGAGTCGATGGATGCGCTACTCGACGATTTTCGTTCGATCATCGTTCCGGGCATGAACCATTGGAATCACCCATCGTTCTGCGGTTACTTCGCGTCTTCTGCGTCGGGCCCAGGCATCATCGGGGAGTTGCTGGTCTCGGCGTTCAACGTCAACGCGATGGTGCTGGAAGCTGCACCGTGGTTCGACTGCTGGCAGCGCGCAGACTCGATCGTGCCCGAATATCTGCGGTCGTCTGAGCAGTCCGAGTCGAGAAGGCTCATGGACTACGGAATCTAGCGGGGGCGTCATTTTAGAGTGTTGAAGTTGTGGTTCGTGATCCGATATTTCGGCCGTTAGGGACTGTTTGATCGACTCCGAGATTATCTCCGCATCGCCAGCGGCAACGTCAGGACGACCGAGGATCACGTCATGGCGACGTGGGCACTTCTGCAGAAACTTGCGGACGAGTTTCGCTGAAGAAGGATGGGGGTCACTGGCGTCTTTCCGTGATCGGCGTATGGTGCAGGCTGTTTTGACCTCGGCAGAGCGATACAGTCTCTGCGGCTTCGCGTAACGATCACACAGGTAGAATCATCGAGATGGCAATTCGCATCGCAATCCCGAAGGAAGTCTCGCCCGGAGAGCGGCGTGTGGCTGCGACACCCGACACCGTCAGAAAGCTCATCAAGATGGGCTTCAATGTTTCTGTCGAGACGAGCGCTGGCACGCTCGCCAACTATCCCGACGAGGCCTTCGAGGTCGCAGGTGCCTCCATCGCGCCGGATACCAACTCACTGTGGGAATCGGCCGATGTGGTCTGCAAGATCAACCCGCCCCAGCTCCGCAGTGACGGTAGCCACGAGGCGGACTCGCTACATGACGGCAGTACGCTGATCTCGCTGATCTTCCCGGGCCAGAATGCAGAGCTGGTCGAGCGTCTGCAGCAGGGCTCGAAGACAGCAATCGCGCTCGACAAGATCCCGCGCATCACCCGAGCCCAGAAGATGGACGTCCTCAGCTCGATGGCGAACATCGCGGGTTACCGAGCGGTGCTCGAGGCGGCGCATCTCTATGGAGGCTTCTTCAGCGGCCAGATCACGGCCGCCGGCAAGACTCGTCCAGCTCAGGTGCTCGTCATCGGGGCCGGCGTGGCGGGGG
>DGOW01000026.1:13462-16554 GCA_002390225.1 Gemmatimonadales bacterium UBA4456
GCGGGTCTCGCGGCCATCGGTACTGCTCGGAGTCTCGGGGCCGAGGTCCGCGCCTTCGACGTTCGACCGGACACGAAGGAACAGGTCGAGAGCATGGGCGCGCGGTTCCTCATGCTAGACGTGCCCATGGATGAGTCCGGTGAGTCCAGCGGGGGCTATGCGAACATCATGAGCGACGAGTTCCTCCAGGCCGAGCTGGCGTGCTTTGCCGAGCAGGCCAAGGACGTCGATATCATTGTGACCACGGCCTTGATCCCCGGCAGGCCGGCACCCGAGCTCATCCTGCAGGAGATGGTCGAGAGCATGAAGCCGGGCTCTGTCATCGTCGACTTGGCAGCAGAGCAGGGCGGGAATTGTGCGGCCACCGTTCCTGGCGAGGTGGTCACGAGCAGCGGAGTCCACATCGTCGGCTATACGGACCTGACCAGTCGCCTGCCTACCCACGCCAGTCAGTTCTTTGGCACGAATATCGTGAACCTGCTTTCGGACATGGGCGGAGCCGAGGACTTCACGGTCGACTTCGAGGATGAAGTGCTTCTCAAGTCCACAATCGTCCGCGACGGCGAGCTGACGTGGCCTCCTCCACCGGATCCCGAGAAGCCAGCCACCGCTACACCTCCGCAGCCCGTGGTGGCTGAGGCGCCCGCACCACGTAAGAAGAAGAGCGGGACGGGACACGGAGCGTCGTCCGAGCCACTGGCGGTCGGTCCTCGTAACATGATCGCGCTCACGCTGGCTATTGTGCTGGCGCTCATCGGCTTCACGGCCGAGAGCGCACCGGTGCCTCACTTTGTGCAGCAGGTCACGGTGTTCTTGTTGGCCTGTTTCATCGGATGGCAGGTCGTATGGAGTGTGACGCCCGCCCTGCACACACCTCTGATGAGTGTGACCAACGCGATCAGCGGCATCATCGTAGTGGGCGGTTTGCTGGGCGTCGCCGGGTCCGAGTTGAACACGGCAGCTGTCCTTGGCGCGGTTGCCATCCTGATCGCGAGCATCAACATCGCCGGTGGCTTCCTCGTCACGCAGCGAATGCTCCAGATGTTCCGAAAGGAGGGTAACTAGCCATGGAACTCCAAAGCTTCGTGGCCATTCCGAATGTGGCCTACCTCGGCGCTGCAATCCTCTTCATTCTGAGCCTAGGCGGGTTGTCCAACCAGGAGACGGCCCGTCGCGGCAACACCTACGGGCTCGTGGGTATGATCATCGCGATTTCCGCGACCATCTTGCTCCTGCTGGTGCCCGACGCGTACGGCACGGTCCGTGAGATCGGCCGGAACAACTGGGCCTTACTGATCGCGACTGCACTCCTGGGTGGAGCGATCGGGTCAGTCATGGCCAAACGCGTCGCGATGACCGCTATGCCGCAGCTGGTGGCCCTGCTGCACAGCTTCGTAGGACTCGCCGCCGTCCTCGTCGGGATCTCCACTTGGCTGACCGCTGACCTGGGAGGGCACGGTAGCGATGTCGTTCACCTCCTGGAGATCTGGCTCGGCGTAGCCATCGGTGCCATCACATTCACGGGCTCTGTAGTGGCCTGGGCCAAGCTTCGCGGGTGGCTCTTCGGCCGGCGCGTGCCCGGAGCGCCTCTTCTGCTCCCCGGCCGCCATGCACTCAACGCTGTGTTGGCGCTGGCGTGCATCGGAATGGCGGTGCCCTTTCTGGCCGATACCACCGCGCAGGCAGCACCGGCGATCGAGCTCAGTGGGCAGCTCGAAGCGGCTGAGGATGCTTTCGAGCGTCTCGAGACCGAGGAGACGAGAGCCGAGGTCGCGCGCCTCAGCTTAGAGCTTCAGGCGATCAATCACCCCACAACCGACAGCCGGGCTTTCCTGCTCCTGCTGATCCTGACCTGCCTGACCTGTTTGCTCGGGGTCCATCTGGTGCTGGCGATCGGGGGCGCCGACATGCCGGTCGTCGTCAGCCTGCTCAACAGCTACTCGGGGTGGGCCGCGGCTGCAGCCGGCTTCATGCTAGCGAATGACCTGCTTCTGGTGACCGGGGCGCTCGTCGGATCGAGCGGTGCGATTTTGTCCTACATCATGTGCAAGGCGATGAACCGCTCGATCTGGAATGTGGTCTTCGGAGGTTTCGGGACAGACGGAGGGAGTCCATCGGCCGGTGGTGCGACCATCGAAGGTGAAGTCACGATCACCGATATCGAGGAAGTTGCCGAGCTGGCCAGACATGCCAAGAGCGTCATGATCGTGCCCGGGTACGGGATGGCCGTCGCTCGTGCGCAGCATCTGGTTAACGAATTCTCGAGCATGCTACGGAGTAAAGGCTGCAACGTCCGCTATGCGATTCATCCGGTCGCAGGACGACTTCCCGGCCATATGAACGTCCTGTTGGCGGAAGCTGGTGTCCCGTACGACATCGTCCTCGAGATGGACGAGATCAACGACGATTGCCCGGACACGGATCTTGTCTTGGTCATCGGCGCCAATGACGTGGTCAATCCGGGAGCGGAGACGGACGAGTCCAGCCCCATCTACGGCATGCCGGTGATTCAGGTCTGGAAAGCCGAGACCACGGTGGTGCTCAAGCGGAGCCTTGGGGCAGGGTACGCCGGTGTCGGTAATCCCCTCTTCTACGAAGAGAACAACAAGATGCTGCTGGGTGACGCCAAGGACTCTATGGCGCAGTTGATGGCGCTGCTCAACTGACCCCTCGAGGGGCTCGCGTGGAGATGAACGGAAACGTCGTGACTTAGCTGAGGATCGTGCCCGGGGCCTAGACGGCCCGGCATGACATTCCAGCGCCCGTGCAAGATGCCGAACATCCGGCATGCTTTCTCGAATCGGCACATGCACCGTAACCGGGGTGGATGCGATCCCCGTGTGCGCAGAGGTGAACCTCGCCAGTGGCCTGCCCAGGTTCTCGATCGTCGGGCTCGCGCACGGAGCCGTGCGTGAAGGACGAGAACGGGTCACCGCCGCGCTGGCCAACAGCAACTTCGAGCTGCCCCTCCGCAGGATCACGGTCAATCTGGCACCCGCGGACCAGCGAAAGGGTGGAAGCGCCTTTGATCTTGCGATCGCGCTGGGAATTCTGCTGGGCTCGGGTCAGCTGCCGAACGATATCGATCTGAG
>DGOW01000071.1 GCA_002390225.1 Gemmatimonadales bacterium UBA4456
AGCAGTTCCTCAACACGATCCGACTCCTCCGTGTCCTTCTGATGTCTGATACTCCAACAGACGGTGAGCTGGTTCGGCTGGCGATGAAAGGCGATGAACGCGCCTTCGGTCGCCTCGTCGAGCGTTACCAGCGACCGGCATACGCGGTTGCGTATTCCGTCACCGGTCGGCGGGAGGATGCAGAAGACGCAGCACAGGAATCTTTCCTGGTAGCGCTGGATCGACTTGAGGCATGCAGGAATCCGGACCGTTTCGGGGGATGGTTGATGACCATCGTCAGGAATCGCTCGAAGAACCTGATTCGACGGGAGGCTCTTCGGGAGATGGAGCAGGTTCCGCCGGGCGCTCGTTCACGGGCGCCTACGCCTGAGAGGGTGGCGGAGGATGCACAACTGAGAGAGATGCTCGAGGGTGCCTTGAGTCAGCTCTCTGAGGTACAGAGACAGATCGTGCTGTTGCACGATCTCGAAGGCTGGAAACACAGAGAGATCGCGGAGAGACTGGAACTCCCGTCAGGGACCGTGCGGTCCCACCTGCACTTCGCGAGAAAGGCGCTTCGGAAGGCTCTGAAAGCCATTCCTGAGATGTCAGATATGTTGGAGAGAGTCCAATGATGTATTGGTTTAAGCAGGACGTCGCCGAGACAGATGAGCTGGTCCAGGACATGGTGTTGGCCGAGGCGCTGCAGGAACTTGATCCGGGGTCCGAGGATCGAGACTACTGGCTACGTTTTCGGAGCTGGATCATGACGGAGGCGTCGTCTGAGCTCACCCGTCGCCGTATGGTCGTCCAGCTCACGGTTGAGGACGTTCTGGTGTCCTGGTCGCGGGCGGTTCTGCCGCTTGCGGTGGCTGCTGCGGTCGCGGCGATCGCATTCATACGCAGCCCTCAGGTGGAGACGACCCCGGTCGCGACGGTAGTTGGAGTCGAGGAAGCCCTGGTTGTCGACGTACGGCCGGAGACGCAGCCGGTTCTCCTGTCGCCTGACGCGGCGTCTGGGATCGTGGCGTTCGCGTCCAATATTTTCTGATGGGTCAGGCATCCCGGGCCCGTCTGACAACGGTGATGCTGCTGGTTGCCGTGTTCGGCACCGGCGTGCTGATCGGCTATGCGGCGGACACCGAGGCGACGGCGCAACCGACCGAGGTTTCAGTCGAAAGTTCGCCCGCTGATTCCACATCAAAAGAGGAGCCGCCGCGCCGCCGCCGGCTCTATGACGAGCTCGGCCCTAACGAAACACAGCTTGGCCTCATCGATTCAATCGTATCCGTGCACCGAGCCCGGACGAACAAACTCGATGAAGAAATGCGAACCCAGCTCAGCGCTGGCTTCAGGGAAATCCTCCTCGAAACTCGAGATGCAATCAAGAGTATTTTCACTCCGGAACAGGCCGCTGAGTATCAGCGCCTTCTTGACGATTACGATGCTCGGCGCGCTGCGCGTGAAAACGAGGACGAGAGGGACTGAAGTCATGCCACATATCGAGCGGGCCGCTACCCGCCTCCTGGCCCGGGCCATTGTGGGTCTGGCTATGCTCGTGCCGGTGGAAGCGAGTGCTCAGCGCAGCATCACTCTGGATGAAGCGATCGAGCGGTCGGTCATTCGAAGTCCCCAGATCGCATCCCAGCAGCAGCAGCTCGACAATGCATACCTGAGTCAGAAGACCGGTTGGGCCAGCTTTCTGCCGACGCTGAACGCCAACGGTTCCGGAGCTCTAAGGAGTGCTCAGACGTTCAACGAAGTCACGGGTATTATCGAGCCGGGCAGTTCGGACTCCTACGGTGCAGGACTGAGCGGAAGCTGGACTGTATTTGAGGGCCTTCGCCGCTTCCGAGAGTATGATGCCGCTAAGGCGGACGTCCGGGCTTCAGAAGCACGCTACGCGAACTCCCGTTACCAGGTGGCACTGCAAACGAAGACTGTGTTCTTCTCCGCACTGAGGCAGGAGGATCTGCTCGAGGTTTCCCGACAGCGTGTAGTTCAGGCCGAGCAGAACATGGAGATCGTACGTAACCGTACGCTCCTTGGAGAGGCGACGGTGTCCGACTCGCTCCGCGCGCGACTGGACGTGGTCAATGCTAATCAGGCCGTGTTACAGGGTGAGAACGCTTTGCGGGCCGCCCGCTTCTCGCTGGGTCGTCAGATCGGTATTGGACAGCCGGTGACTCCGGCCAGGCCGGGCGATCTCGAGCCGAGTCCGTTGCCGTATACGGAACAAGAAATCATAGAGCTGGCTGAGTCTGTATCTCCGTCGGTGATAGCCGCAGTGGAGAGCACGGTGTCGGCCGGACTGGGGGTCTCAGCCGCCCGCTCCCAGTACATTCCCAGCCTGCGACTCTCCTCCGGCTACAACTGGCAGAATCAGACGGCCTCGTTTTCCGGTGGCAACACGTCCTGGAATATGTCGCTGAGTATGAGCTACCCGATCTTCAACGGGTTTCAGCGTGAAACCAGTATCGATCGAGCCCAGTACATACAGAGGGTGCTGCGTCTTCAGGAGGATGACGCGCGGCTGGGTGCCCGCGAAGAAGCGGACGCTGCACTGCAAAATCTCCTGACGGCTCAGCAGGCCATCTTGATTGCTGGGGATGCGTCGTTCGTAGCAGAGGAGGACCTTCGCGTCGTCCGTGCGCGTTATGAAGTGGGCGCTGCCACGATTCTGGACATCCTGGTCAGTCAAAACGCCGTAACGCAGGCTGCCGCGGACGTCGTCACCACGCGGTACGACTACATACTCGCTCGGGCGGAGCTCGTGGCGATTTTGGGGAGAGAGATGTGAGCGAGATCATCCGCGCAGAAAATCTTAAGAAGCATTACCACCTGGGTGCCGAGACGGTCCGGGCGTGTGACGGGGTCGATCTGCTGATTCAAAAGGGTGAATTTGTCGCCATCATGGGCCCCTCGGGTTCCGGCAAGTCGACATTCATGAACATGGTCGGCTGCCTGGATACGCCGACGGAGGGACGGTACTGGCTCAACGGGACACTCGTCAGTGAACTGTCCGAAGACGACCTGGCTCGAGTACGAAACAAGGAAATCGGGTTCGTCTTCCAGACGTTCAATCTGCTTCCGCGCGCGACTGCGCTGCACAATGTCGAGCTTCCCTTGATCTACGGCGGAGTCCCGGGCAAGGAGCGCCGACGTCGCGCGGTAGAAAAGCTGGAACTGGTTGGTCTGGGCGACCGGATGGATCACAAGCCTCCGGAGATGTCCGGTGGACAGCGACAGCGCGTGGCAGTTGCGCGAGCGCTGGTGAATGAGCCCGCGCTCTTGCTCGCGGACGAGCCGACGGGGAACCTCGACTCCGTAACGAGCGAGGACATCATGCGACAGTTCGAAGAGCTCAATAAACAGGGCCAGACGATTGTCCTGGTGACGCACGAACACGACATCGCCGGGCACGCGAAGCGGCAGGTTCATCTCAAGGACGGGTTGATCGAGAGGGATTTCCTCAACCCCGAGGAGTCAACGGTATGACCAAGTTCTCTAGGTATCGCTCCGTGCTCACGCTAGGGGTGTTTGCAATTGCTGGATGTGGTACCGGAGAGGCCGCCGAGGATACCGGTCCCGGCTTGCTCACCACGGAGGCATCGGTCGGTGACCTCCTGATTCGGGCCGAGGCCACCGGAACGGTCGAGCCTGTGCGCGAGGTCGAGGTCAAGTCGAAGGCCTCCGGTGAGATTCTGCGGCTGCTCACGGACATTGGTGAGGTGGTGAGACGAGGTACGCTCCTCGCAGAGATCGACCCAAGGGACGTCCAGAATCGCTACAACCAGACCGAGGCCGATCTCGCGGTGGCTCAGGCACAGCTCGATATCGCTCAGGCCCAGCTGGAGCGACAGCAGGCGTTGCTCGAGGCGGATGTGATCACTCAGTCTGAGTTCGAGTCAGCCACGCTCTCCTTCGCGAATGCCGAAGCAGGGCTGGTAAGGGCTCAGACGAACTTTGAGCTGGCCGAGCTTCAGATGGCAGATGTGAGCATCCGGGCTCCGCTCAACGGAACGATCATTCAGAAGAACGTCGAGGAGGGCTCGGTCATTCAATCGGCGTCTTCAAACGTCTCCGGTGGAACCGCGCTCTTCGTGATGGCGAATCTTGACGACATGCAGGTTCGGACGCTCGTGGACGAAACAGACATGGGTGAGCTTGAGGCGGGCCTCAACGCGACCGTTCGTGTTGAGGCGTATGCCGATCGGACCTTCACTGGCGTGGTCGACAAGATCGAGCCTCAGGCGACGGTCGTGCAGAACGTTACGATGTTCCCCGTGATCGTCTCCATCGATAATCGTGCGGGCCTGCTGAAGCCCGGTATGAATGCTGAGGTTGAGGTACAGATCGATGAGGCTCGTGACGTCGTTCTAGTGCAAAACAGCGCCATCGTGCAGACGTCCGACGTCGGACCGGCCGCGATGGCGCTCGGCCTCGACATCGAGGCGCTCGATTTGTCCCAGTTCATGAGGCCTGGACGTGGTGGCCGTGGCGGCTTCTCGGGGGGTGCACCCCGTGGGGGGCGCCCAGATGGAGCGGCCGGCGGACAGCAAAGTGCCGCTGCGCAGACGGACGCAGACAACTCTGGGGCCGCTGGGGGGTCAGAGTCCGATGGGACTCCTGATCCACGGGCTCAGATTGCCCAGCTGCGTGCTCAGGTCGAGACTGGCGAGATCAGTCAGGATTCCATGCGGACGGTGATGCAGTCAATGCGTGGCCAGCTCGGAGGCGCTCAGGGTGGGTTCGGGCGAACCCGTGTCACTGAAGACGAAACGGCTCCCGCTCGGGAATCGCGACCGGCAGTAGTCTTCGTCCTTGGTGCAGACAGTATCCCGCAGCCGCGGCTTGTGCAGATCGGACTCGGGGACTGGGACAACACGCAGATTGTGAACGGGCTCGAAGATGGTGAGACCCTCGTCATCGTCGGCGCAGCCCAGTTGCAGGCACAGCAGGATGCCTTCCTGGCCCAGATGCGCTCGCGTATGGGTGGGGGTTCTCCCTTCGGCGGCAGTGGCCGTCCTCGCGGCCGTTAGGAGGCCAGGAATGCTCGTCTTCGAGATCATCATGGTTGCCATGGCGGCCGTGCGCGCCAACGTGCTTCGATCCGTCTTGACCACCCTCGGGATCGTGATCGGCATCGCCGCGGTCATCACCATGGTCGCGCTTGGTGAGGGCGCTCAACAAAGGGTGGAGCAGCAGATCAATCGCATGGGGACCTCGATCCTCACGATTCGACCTGGCCAGCAGATGTGGGGTGGCGTATCGCGTGGCGACACCGAACTCTCGGTCGATGACGCGGTTGCGTTGCGTGAGCAGTCGAACGGATTGCTGCAGGTTTCGCCGGAGCAGCAGTCACGCATGCAGGTGGCCTACAAGCGTTGGAACTCGAACACGCAGATCATGGGCGTGTGGCCCGAGTACTTCGACATGTATGACCACAGCCTGCAGCTCGGCCGCTTCTTCGATCAGGGTGAAGTGCAGGGTCGGCGCCGGGTGGCGGTCCTGGGGTACAACATGGCTGAGACGCTCGGTGAGACCCCTCCGGAACTGCTGGTCGGTGAGACGATCCAGATCCGCGGAATCATGTTCGAGGTGATCGGGATCATGGCAGAGAAGGGGGACGCGGCCTGGGTGCGCCCTGACGACCAGATCTTCATTCCCCAGTCCAC
>DGOW01000012.1 GCA_002390225.1 Gemmatimonadales bacterium UBA4456
GCTCTACCAACTGAGCTATTCCCGCACGTGACGCGGGTGCAAGCTAGAAACAACAGTTGGGGGGGTCAATCCTTTTCGGGCATAGGAACCGTGTTCCTCGGATCCGCGTAACTTCTTATGTTGTGCGGCCGAACGCCCTGTCGGGGGCCGGCCGCGGATCGCTTGATCCACGCGGATTTCCAACCCATCCCTCATGCGCCCGAGCCTCTCGAATACGCTCCTCGCGAGCCTCCTCGCCCTGGGGCTTTCTGCCCCGTCGCTCTGCGCGCAGGCGATGGATCAGACGATGGTCCCGAGGGGGCAGCTTCGGCTCCAGGCCCACCCGCTTTTCACGTCGTGGGATCGACGCTTCGGGACCACGACGGACGGCATCGAGCGCATCGAAGAGCTTGGGGATGACCTGACCTCGAGCAACGGCCTCACCCTGTTCCCCGACCACCCTGACCTCCTGACTGCGATCCGTGATCTCGCCAAGCTACCAGGCTACACACCGGTGCTCGGCCCGACTGCGGGTCGAGTACAACAGGAGCTCACGTCCGTCCGGTTCGGTGGCGAAATCGGCGTCTTCAACTGGCTCACAGTCGGCGTGATCGTGCCGTGGAATCAGACGCGCACAGTGATCGACTTCCTGCACTCACCGGACCCGATCAACGGGGATCTCGGGATCAACCCGACCATCAGCGATGCAACCGGGGTACAGTCATTCCTCACGTCGGCGACGGCGGCCCAGAACGCCTCCCGGGCAGGTGCCGATGCCGTCTGTGCGAGTGGGGCGAGCGTCGGGTGCACGAACGCCCTGGATCTAGCGGCACGCACGGCCTCGTTCGCGTCCGGAATCTCTGCGGCCTACGAGGCCACCCCGTTCTTCCCCCTCTTGGGAACCACGGCCGGCGATGGATTGTCCCAGACACTGACGGGCCTCAATGCGGAACTCCAGGCGGCGAACCTAAGCACCTTCCTGCCACTGGTGCTCTCGAATCAGACCCTGACAGCCGAAGGCTTCCCACTGATCCCGACGGTGCCGCAGTCGGGTATCGGTGCCACGACTCCTCTCGGGACTCGTCAGGGACTCTGGTCCATTGGCGACGTCGAGGCCTCGGCTCGGGTTCGGCTACTCGACAACCTGACACCCACGGATGACGCGCCAGGGTCCGACATCGGTTACAGGATTACCAGTCGATTCGCGGTCCGGTTGCCGACAGGGACGCAGGAAGACCCCAATGTCCTGCTCGACATCGGTACCGGAGATGCCCAGCTCGACCTCGAGGGCGGGCTGACCGCAGACCTGAGGCTGACCGGCTGGTTCGGGATCGCGGCATCCGGCTTCTACGCGCAGCAGGGCGCCACCACGCTCACTCGAAGGGTCGCCGCACCCGAAGTGATCATGTCCGCTGAATCGAGTCGACGCGAGGTCCGGTGGTCTCCGGGCGTGCTGATGGGCGTCGACGTCGCACCACATATCCGGCTCGGATCGAGCGTGTCACTTCACGGCGAATACCGTTTCCTCCACAAATTCAGAGACGAAGTCGAGCTGATCGTCTCGGACGCGACGGTCGACCCGGTTGTCCTGGAACTCGAAAGCGGAATGAAGCTGCATCAGATCGGCGGTGGGCTCCGCTACGATAGTGTCGAGCCCTGGCTGCGCGGTGCCGCATCGCATCCCATGGAGGTTCATTTGCGCTTCCTGCACGCGATCGATGGAAGCGGTGGCCACGCGCCGAAGTGGACGCGCGTGGAAGCGGGCATCAGACTCTTCCGCCGCTTCTGGGGACCGACCCGGTAGCCAGAAGTTCCCGGGCGTGCTCCCTTGACGCGACCGACTCCGGATCACCACCCAGCATTCGCGCGATCTCATGCACGCGGTCTTCGTGCTCGAGACGTCGCACGAGCGTGGTCGTCATCTCCGGTCCGCCCCCCTTCTCTACCAGCAGGTGGGCGTCTGCGCGTGAGGCGACCTGAGGCAGGTGCGTGACGACAAAGACCTGATGGCGTTCCGCGACCTCTGAGAGCTTGGTGGCAACAGAGGTGGCGACCACACCACCCACGCCGGAGTCGATCTCGTCGAAGACAAGCACGGGCACCTGATCAACGGAGGCGAGAATGGACTTGAGCGCGAGCATGATACGACTCAACTCGCCCCCACTTGCGATGCGCGCCAGAGGCATCGGGGCGAATCCGGCGTTCGGTGCGACAACGAATTCGACAGTCTCGGCGCCTGAGGCCGAGATGGTCGCGTTGGAGGTCAGCCGGACCTCAAAGACACCACCGGCGAGTCCAAGGTCGGGAAGCGAGGCCGTGACCGCTTCACCGAGCAGGACCGAGGCTGCTCCGCGTGCCTGGCTCAGGGCAGCGGCCTTCTCACCGAGCCCAAGCTCGGCCGCCTCGATCTCCTCCCGGATCCGTGACATATCGTGATCCGCCTCGTCATGGTCGCCCAGTTCGCCCCGCACCCGCTGCGCGGTCTCGAGCACATCCCCAAGCTCCGGCCCGTACTTCCGCTTCATTCGGAAGAGCTTGTCCAGTCGACTACGCACTTCCTCGAGGCGAGCCGGATCGAAGTCGACCCCACTCCCATAGTCACCAAGTGCCTGCCCGGCATCGGAGACCAGGTGGAACGCCTCCTCGATACGCCCGGCCTCGGATCGCAGCGACGGATCGAAATCCGCGAGCCGCGCGACCATCCTCCGAGCCTCAGTCAGACGGTCGGTGACTGAGCCGTCCCCATCATAGAGCAGTCGGTAGAGCGCTTCCGCCCCCTGTGCCAGCTCCTCGGCGTGCTCGTGTCGTCCCGCCTCCGCCTCGAGGGCTTCATCTTCTCCCGGTTCGAGACGCGCCTCATCGATCTCGTCCAGCTGGAAGCGGAGAAAGTCGGCCTGGCTTTCTACCTGACGCCGCCGCTCCTCACGCACATCGAGCTCGTCACGGAGCCCTTGCAGGTGAACATGCCGGCGCGCCACATCCACGGCGAGTGAACGAGATCCACCGAACGCGTCGAGGATCGATCGCTGGTCGCGTGGTCGGAGCAGAGTCTGGTGCTCGTGCTGACCATGGAGATCCACAAGCGCGGAACCGAGTTCGCCCACCACACCCGCCGTGGCCGGGGATCCACCTGCCCAGGCCCGGTTTCTTCCGGCTGCCGCCACTTCGCGGCGCAGAATGAGAAGACCGTCGTCCAGTCGGAAACCCAGCTCCTCGACACGTTCACGAAGCTCGGGGAGCCCCTCGAGGTCGAAGACGGCTTCGACGGTCGCACGCTCAGCACCAGTCCGGACCACTTCCGACGATGCGCGCTCACCCAGCAGGAGCGAGAGGGCACCGACGATGATCGACTTGCCAGCGCCGGTCTCACCCGTGAGCGCGTTGAGCCCTGACCCGAGCGAGAGCGTCAGGTCATCGACAACGGCGTAGTCACGGATACGGAGTTCGACGAGCATGGCACGGAAGGTAGAGCCCAGGGCAAGGGCACCTCAATATTTCGTCAGGCCCGTTCTGGTGGCCGGATCGCCCAATTGAGTTTTCGGCGCATCGTGTTGAAGAACGTCTGACCAGAAAGTCGGACCAATGCGAGTGGATCTGCTTCGCCGCCCACAACAACCCGGTCGCCCGGTCGGAGTTCGTGGACGACCTGTCCATCCACCGTCACTTGGTGCTCGCCCGCCGGATCTAGCGAGCCTACCCTGATCGTCTCGGTCGCCGGGAGGACCAGCGGGCGCACAGCGAGCGAATGCGGGCAGATCGGTGTCACCACGATCGCTTCGACGTCCGGCCCGATGATCGGGCCACCAGCGGACATCGAATACGCGGTAGAGCCGGTGGGGGTCGACACGATCACGCCGTCCGCGCCGAAACTCCCCACTTCTTCCAAGTCGCCTGAGTCCCCGACCTGTAGGGTGAGTGCCGTAACGCGCGCGGCACCCGTCGTATGCACAACGATGTCGTTGAGCGCGAAGAAGTCTTCCGAGCTGACCTCGCCCACCGATTGAATTACCGCTCTGAGTCGAAACCGGTAGTCGATGATTCCGCGGCCGGCGACGATCTCGGTCAGCCCGTCTTCCAGAGCACTGTCGGGAATCGCAGTCAAGAACCCGAGTCGTCCCAGGTTGACCCCGAGCACCGGCGTCGCCGTGCCAACGACCAGGCGACTCGCACGCAGGAAGGTCCCGTCACCCCCTAAAGCTACGACCAGATCGACTGGATCCGATGCGAAGTCGAGCTGGCTGTCCGGGTCGCGCCCCGCATCGTTTTCGACGACAACATCGATGTCCGCATTCTCACACCAGGCCCTGAGCCGCTCGACGATCGCCAGCACGTCGGGGGTGTGCTCCCGGCAGACAACACCGAACCGCCGAAACGGGCCCTCAAGCCGAGGTCGTCCGGTCACGCTGTTTCCAACTCGGCGCCCCGAGCCACCAATGCTGCCACGTGTCGGGCGATCCCCGCAGGATCGAGTCCGATCTCCTCAAGCAGGCCGTTACGAGCTCCGTGCTCGATAAAGTCGTCCGGAATCCCGAGAGACGAGAAGCGCGGCTGAGTCGAAAGACTGAGTTCGGCAATCTCGCGCGCCATGTATGCGCCGAAGCCGTTGACGATCTGCCCCTCTTCCAGCGTGACGACGAGCGGGTGCGAACGCACCATCTCCTCCAGCGTCTCTTGGTCATAGGGCTTGAGGAAACGGCAGTTAACGACTGTGGCCTCAACGCCCGCCGTGTGGAGTAGCTCCGCCGCCTCGAGCGACGCAAGAACCATCGTGCCGGTCGCCAGCAGCACCGCGTCACCGCCGTTGCGCAGCACTTCCCATGTGTGCGGCTTGATGCCGGGGATTTCGCCCAGTGGTGGAACCGCCGCAGGCACGGCAGCCCGCGGCCAGCGAACGCTCCACGGCCCCTCTTCCTGCTCCGTCGCGAGACGGAGCAGCGCGAGCATCTCGGCCCCGTCTTTCGGTGCCGTAACGGTCATACCGGGAATCGACAGCATATACGGGATATCCAGTACACCGTGGTGTGTCGGCCCGTCCTCACCCGCTATACCGGCCCGGTCCATACCGAACACCACAGGGAGCCCCTGGAGCGCTACATCATGAACAATGTTGTCGTAAGCGCGCTGCAGGAATGTCGAGTAAATGGCAACGATCGGCTTCACGCCCCGCGTCGCGAGCCCGGCGGCAAATGTCACACCATGGCCCTCGGCAATCCCGACATCGAAGTACCGGTCCGGATGGGCCTTTGCGAACATGTCGGTCGACGTACCGTCCGGCATCGCTGCCGTGATCGTCACCACCTTCGCATCCGCATCGGCCAGTTCGATGAGCCCCGTTCCGAAAACCTTCTGGTAACGCGGGAGCCCGGGCGATTTCTTCGATACCTCACCCGTCATCTTGTCAAAGGTACCAGGTGCGTGACCCCACCACGGATCATCCTCGGCCCGGCTGAAGCCCTTTCCCTTCTGGGTCAGCGCGTGAACCAGAACCGTGCCCTTCATCTTCTTCACCCGTCGGAACGTTTCGACCAGCTTGTCGACATCGTGACCATCCACAGGGCCGACGTACTTAAAGCCGAGCTCCTCGAAGATCAGGCCCGGGGTGATGAGGTGCTTGAACGACTCCTCCATCCGCCCGGCGACCTCTTCCATGACCTCGCCGACCGCACCAGGCGTTCGGTGCAGTACTTCCTTCACGACCTGGCGCACCTTGTTGTACGCAGGGTTCGTGATCATGCCCGTGAGGTACTTGTTCATGGCTCCGACGGCGGGCGCGATCGACATGTCGTTGTCATTCAGCACCACGACGAAATCCCGGCCCGTGTGGCCCGCGTTGTTGAGCGCCTCGTACGCAAGGCCACACCCCATCGCACCGTCACCGATGATCGCGACAACGTCGAAGTCTTCGTCGGTGAGATCGCGGCCCACGGCCATGCCCCAAGCAGCGGAGATCGATGTGGAGGCATGTCCGGCCCCGAACGCATCGTATTCGGACTCGTCCCGGCGGCAGAACGGTGCGAGACCGTGTCGTGTCCGGATCGTCGGCAGATGGGCGTTCCGGCCTGTCAGAATCTTGTGGATGTAGGCCTGGTGCCCGGTGTCCCAGACAAGCTGGTCCCGAGGAGTATCGAAGACGTAGTGCAACGCCACAGTCAGCTCCGCGACCCCCAGGCTGGCACCGAAATGCCCGCCCTTTTCGGCCACGACGTCGATGTGTCGCTCGCGCACTGCCTCAACGACCCCACGGAGCTGCTCTTTGTCGAGCGTCCGGAGGTCGGCGGGATATTTGATCTGATCCAGTAGAGACACCCGGATCACTCCTTAAGTCGATTCTATTACGCCGTACAAAGATACCGGTAAGGACCGTGCCGGACAGCCCGGACCTCAGTTACTTACCCCGCTCTACCACAAAACGTGCGAGCGCTTCGAGCTCACGAGATTCCACGCCCCGATCACGAAGGGATTCGATTGCCCGCGCGACCTCTGCATCAGCTCGGTCGCGGGCCTCCTCGAGCCCGTACAGCGCCACGTACGTCGACTTCTCCAGTTCGGCATCGCTCGGGTTCTTCCCCAGGACGTCGGCAGACGCCGTGGCATCGAGGATGTCGTCAGCGATCTGGAATGCGAGGCCGATTGCGCGGCCGTAGATCAGGAGACCGGCGCGAACGTCATCCGAGGCTCCGGCCGCCACGGCACCAACCTCCAGCGACGCCGCCAGGAGCGCACCAGTCTTCATACGATGAAGTCCGTCGAGTTCCTCTGTCCCGAGAGCTTTGCCCTCACCAAGCAGATCTACCCACTGGCCTCCGACCATGCCCCCGGCGCCAGCCGCCTGCATGATGAGCATGGCGACCCTCCGGGCCCGTGGCTCCTCGCACCCCAATGCGCGCGCAGCGCCCAGCGCCTGCGTCGCCGCCAGCGGGATCAGGATCGCGGCGGCACGGGTGGTCGCTGGTTCACCGTGCTCGATATGTGTCGAGGGTCTCCCGCGACGAAGTTCGGCGTCGTCCATGCACGGCAGATCGTCGTGCATGAGGGAGTAGGCATGGATCATCTCCAGGGAACATGCGAGGTCGTACACCGCGTCCACGCCGTCACCGCCGCACGCGGTGTAGGAGGTTACGCACAGAATCGGACGCAGTCGTTTGCCACCGGTTGTAGCGCCATGCCGGATCGCTGCGGCTTGATCGGCCGGCACATCTGATCGGGCTTCGATTGTGCGGATGGCACGCTCGAGGGCGGCCTCGATGGCCGGGAGTTCTCCGGCCAGGTACGCGCGGACGTCGAGGGTGACCTCGTCGCTCACGAGCCTTCAGTGTCCATCTCACGCATCTCGCCGCTCGCCAGCAGTTCCTCGACGCGCAACTCCGTCTCGGCGAGCACCCGCTCAGCCTCTCGTACGTGCCCGACCCCTTCTTCGAACAGCTGGAGCGCCTCGTCCAGCTCGACCTCCTCGGACTCCATACGCGCGAGAATTGATTCCAGGCGCCCCAAACGTCCCTCTAGGCTGAGATCTTCCTCGAGCTTTTCCTTCCTCCTATCCGTCATCCGTCGCTCCCTTCCGATTCCAGCGGGCCAACCGCGTCTGCCACGATCGTCCCGTCGGCGAGTCTCAAGTGAAAACGCACCCCTTCGTCAAAGCCCTCCGCGTGGCGCAGTACCCGCCCGTTCGGCGTTCGCGCCACCGAGTACCCGCGTGAGAGTGTCGCAAGCGGCGACAGTGCCTCGAGGCGTCCCGCGTACCCGGACAGACTCGCCTGCTGACGCTCGATGCGGTGCCTGATACCCCGTTCCAGACCGAGCGAGCTCATATCGAGCGTCTGCCGGGCCGGTCCGAGCCGCCGCTCGATCGCCCTCGCCAGCCGAGCCAGACGGTCGGAGACGGCAATCCTTCTGCGTTGCGTCGCCTGCCTGAGTCCCCGACCGAGCCGCTCGGGTGTGCGCCGCAGTTGGGCAAGGAGCGCGACCCCGTCCGGCACGACTGTCTCGGCGGCAGCGGACGGTGTGGGCGCTCGGACATCGGCGACCAGATCGGACATCGTGACATCGACCTCGTGACCCACCGCTGAAACGACCGGGACCGGACACGCAGCGATCGCCCGTGCCAGCGGCTCCTCGTTGAAGGCCCAGAGGTCTTCGAGGGAGCCCCCACCGCGACCAATGATGATCACCTCGGGCAGGCCGGAAGCCGCCAGGCGTTCCAGCGCCGTTGCCAACTCCGCTGATGCGCCTTCCCCCTGCACCCGGGCGCCGCAGAGGATCACGCGGGCCCATGGTGCACGCCGACTGAGCACCGAGAGGATGTCTCGAACGGCCGCTCCAGTAGGGGAAGTCACTACGCCGATCGTTTCGGGGTAGTTGGGCAGTGGTCGCTTCCGCTCTGGGTCCAGAAGACCATCGGTCTCGAGTCGCGCCTTGAGCTCCCCGAAGGCTTTGCGCCACAGCCCTTCTGCCCCTTCCGCCTCGACGCGGCGCACCACCATCTGGTAGTCACCCCTGGGCTCGTACAGCGTGAGGTCGCCGTAACAGCGCACCTTCATGCCTTCGTCCGGATCGGTCGGAAGGAGCGAAGCTTCCCGCGCGAACATCACGGATTTCAGCTGGGCCCTGTCGTCTTTGAGCGTGAAGTAGCAGTGGCCGGCCCGCGAGCGCGTCCACTGCCCGATCTCGCCACCCACCCAGAGTGGCTCGACGTTCGAGTCGAGTAAGCCCTTCACAGCCCGGTTCACCTGCGAGACAGACCAGACCTTGGGCTCCGGGGGTGGCGGAGGCTCCGCTTCTACCGCGTCTTCTTCATCATCGAAGAGGCCGAGGCTCAGATCATCGACCAACGGTCAGACCGAGGCGCCCGCCCTGAGGCTGGCCGACTTAACCGTGTTCGCGAGCAGCATCGTGATCGTCATGGGCCCGACGCCACCCGGAACGGGTGAGATCGCGGCCGCCTTTTCCTTCACCTCGTCGAAGAGGACGTCGCCGCAGACGCGGTAGCCCTTCTCACGAGTGTCGTCGTCGACGCGGTTGGTACCGACGTCGATCACGACCGTCCCCTCCGAGACCATGTCACCGGTGATCATCTCGGGGCGTCCCATCGCGACGACCAGGATGTCCGCCGAGCGCGTCACGGCGGCAAGGTCTGCCGTCCGCGAGTGCGCTACCGTGACCGTCGCGTTCCCACCCGGTGCCTTGCGCATCAGGAGTGCCGCAGCCGGCTTCCCGACGATGTTCGACCGACCGACGATCACGACGTGCTTCCCGGACGGATCGTTCCCGGACCGGACCAGCATCTCGACGACGCCCGCGGGCGTACAGGGCGCGAAGAAATCACCCGAACCGGTCGCCAGCCGACCAACGCTCATCGGGTGAAAGCCGTCGACGTCTTTCAGCGGGTCGATGGCCTCGAG
Source organism: Gemmatimonadales bacterium UBA4456 (assembly GCA_002390225.1). Taxonomy (GTDB): domain Bacteria; phylum Gemmatimonadota; class Gemmatimonadetes; order Longimicrobiales; family Gaopeijiaceae; genus UBA2589. Next base: position 9,378 of record DGOW01000012.1, read on the forward strand.
GACCTTTCCCTCGTCGATGTGATCCGGGAGCGGCAGCTGGACCAGAATTCCGTGGATCTCGGGATTTGAGTTGAGCCCCTCCACGACACCCAGCAGTTCGTCCTCGGACGTGTCCGCCTCGAGTGTGATCTGGTCCGAGTGGATGCCCATGGCGTGAGCAGCCTTGTTCTTCATTCCCACATACATCTGGGAAGCCGGCTCAGCGCCGACGAGCACCGTTGCGAGACCGGGGGTTACCCCGTGCTCAGCCTTCAGCGCCGCGACCTGGTCCTTGAGTTCTGAGCGGATCTCGTCGGAGATCTCGCGGCCGGAGATGATCTGGGTCATGTCGGACGTGTCCCGGGGAGACTGGGGTGGCCTGGAGCCGGAAATCTAACGCGCGAAGTCGACCGCACGAGTCTCCCGAATCACGACGACCTTGATCTGCCCCGGGTACTGCAGCTCACTCTCGATCCGACGCGCGACAGACTCCGAGATCTGGGCCATCTGGCCGTCACCCACAGACTCGGGCTCGACCATGACGCGGAGCTCTCGGCCGGCCTGAATGGCAAAGCAGCGCGACACGCCCTCTTCCTCCATCGCGAGCTCCTCGAGCTTCTCGAGACGATTCACGTAACCATCGAGCATCTCGCGTCGGGCACCGGGTCGGGAGCCGCTGATCGCGTCGGCTGCGGTGACGAGGAAGGTTTCGGCAAAGAAGTGCGGCTCCTCGTCATGGTGAGCCTTGATGGCGTTGAGCACGAGCGCGGTCTCGTTGTGCTTGGAGCAGAGGCGATACCCGAGTTCAACGTGCGTACCCTCGTGCTCGTGGGTCATGCCCTTCCCGACGTCGTGCAGGATCGCCGCGCGCTTGGTACCCTGGACGTCGAGGCCCATCTCCCCGGCCATGTTCCCCGCCAGCAGCGCAACCTCGCGCGCGTGCTGGAGCTGGTTCTGCCCGTACGACGTCCGGAAGCGCAGTCGTCCGAGTGTCTTGACGATCTCCGCGTGTACGTTGTGCAGGCCGAGCTCAAAGAGGATCTCCTCGGCCGCTTCGATCATCCCCTTCTCAACCTCGGCGGCGGCCTTCTCGACCACCTCCTCAATCCGACCAGGGTGGATACGCCCGTCCTCGACGAGCCGCTCGAGCGCAATGCGGGCTGTCTCACGGCGCACGGGGTCGAATGCAGAGAGCACGACCGCCTCAGGGGTGTCGTCGATGATGACGTCGACCCCGGTCAGCTGCTCGAAGGAACGGATATTTCGACCCTCACGCCCGATGATCCGACCCTTCATGTCATCCGACGGAAGGTGGACCACCGATACGGTCGTCTCGGCGGTCAGGTCGGCCGCCATACGCTGAATGGACAGCGCCACGATCTTGCGCGCTTCCTTTTCGGCATCCCTCTGCGCTTGATCCTTGATCTCCCGCAAGCTGTTGGCTGCTTCGGCCCGCGCTGCGTCCTGGAGATCGGAGACGATCTCGGCTTTCGCCTCCACCTGGCTCATGCCGGCCAGCCGCTCGAGCTTCCGACGGGCTTCGCCCGCGCTCGCGGCTACGTCCTCAGCCTCCCGCTCCACGTCTGTCTCACGGGTGACCAACGCCTCGGAGCGCGCTTCGAGCTCGTGGTCGCGCGAATTCAGCCGCTCGAACTGGCGATCCAGTGCGTCGGACCGCTCTTCGGCACGACGCTCGGCGCGCTCGATCTCTTCCCGGCGTCGGGTTTCTTCATTTTCCCAGGCTTCACGAAGACGGAATCCCTCTTCGCGCCCGGAGAGCTCTCCGGCCTTCCGCGCGTTCTCCGCCTCGGTTTCGGCCCGCTTCAGGATGCGGGAGGCCTCGTCCTGTCCCTTCTGCTTTTCCAACTCCTGCTGGATTCGGGCGCGATTCCTCGCCGCCAAGAACCCCATCAGCAATCCCAGAACGAGTGCGATCCCCGCCGCCAAAATCAAAGGCGGGGTGATCATGTATAGACTCCAAAACGGCCATAAAGGCCGAAGGTGAGTACATCGGACGGACGAGACGCACGCGTGCGATCACGCCATCCCCGTGTGTAACGAATTCAGGATAGGGTGCGGGCGAGCGCGTCCGCAACCCGGGGCGGGCTTCGCTGACCCGTGCTCCTAGGTGGGTGGCGCGACCCGTTCCACGCGTGCAGCGAGGGCCTCGATACGCCCCGCGAGGTCACCCTTGGCGCGACCCACCTCTTCCCGCATCTGAAAGTACTCGTCCGCGATGGAGAGTGCAGCGAGAATCGCGGCCTTGTGACCTTCGATGAGGCCGGCCGCCATCCGAATTTCATGGATTCGGTCGTCGACGAGCTTCGCGCATCTTCGGGTGTACTCAGGTTCCGCACTCGCCCGAATGGTGTGTTCCTCTCCGGCAATCCGAACCGTCACCGAGGTTTTTTTCGCCGTCATCCCTGATTCTCCAAGAAGCGAATCCGAGCGATCATGCGCTCCACACCCTCGCGACCCCGTTCAAGACGGGACCGGAGGTCTTCATTCTGCGCCTCGAGCGACGTGAGGCGTCCCATGATCTTCTGAGCGTCGGCCGGGTTCTCCGTAAAGCGCTCCACCAAGCCCACCATCTCCGAGTTCCGCGCCTCGACTTCCTCCACCCGGCCCTCGGCCTCGTCAATGCGGCGCTGAGCGTCTTGCAACTCACCGACCAGCCGGACGACAGCCGACTCGAGACGGTCGAATGCGGCTTCCTCCACGGTACTGCCGTTATCCTCGGGCTTCGACACCGAGATCCTCCTCCAACCGTTTGAGAACCAGCCTGACGCTCTTGTCGACCTGCTTGTCCTTCAGGGTCCGCCTCGGAGACCGGAAACGCAAGCGGAACGCAAGCGAGCGCTGGCCCTCCGGGACCCCTTCCCCCGTGTAGAGGTCGAAGATCTCGAGCGATTCGAGATCCTGACCCGCGAATCGACGAACCAACTCGGACACGGCTCCCGAGCTGACTGTGTCAGGAACGAGAAGCGCGAGATCCCGTTCACTGGCCGGGAACTGTGGGAGTGGCGTGACCGTGACGGGCTTCGGCTCAGCCGGCTCAGCCGGCAGTGTCAGCTCGAACCCCCAGAGGTCACCGGCCCAGACAGGCACGTCGTACTCGGCCTCGGCGATCAGTCCACCGTACCCTAACACGTCGCCCTCCCTGCTCCGCACCACGAGGCACGAACCTTTCGCCACGACCGCCGCAGCCGGACTTCCCGGTTCGATCGTGGCATCTACCCCATAGACCATCGAGACAACCACCTCCAGCAGCGCCTTGAGGTCCCAGACTTCGAGGGCCTCGTCCGGACGCGACCAGTGTGGGGGCTCCCGACGACCGGTCAGCACGGCTGCCAGATGTGGCTCTTCATGCGGAGGCTCGCCTGCTCCGGCCTTCCGGAAGGAGGTGCCCAGCTCGAACAGGCGCACGTCACGATTGCCGCGGGCCAGGTTGTACTCGACCCGCCTGACCAGCGAGGGCAACAGTGCGCGCCGCATGAAGGGTTCCGTCGTCGTCAGCGGGTTGGCGACTTCAACATCACCCTCATTCGACGGACAGAACGCGGGCGTCTGTGTCTCGAACAGGCCTTCGGCGACCAGCTCGGACCGCAGGCGATCCTCCAGCTGGAAGAGCGGATGGTCAGGCACTGCGGAGGGCCGCTGCGGGCCCAGCGTATCGGGGAAGTTGTCGAAGCCGTGCGTGCGCGCGACTTCCTCGATCAGGTCCACTTCCCGGGTGACGTCGTAGGACCGGAAGCCCGGTACACGGACGTGCAGTACGCCGCCCGTCTCACCTTCCACCAAGAAGCCGAGCGGGGTGATCAGCGACTCGACGTAGTCCGCCTCGAAGGGGATGCCCAGCACACGCTCGAGGCGTGACAGCCGGAGGTCAACAAGGGAGCTCTCGAAGGAACCCGGGCAGCAATCCAGGATCGGACCGTCCAGCTCACCTCCGGCAGTGGACAGGATCACCTGGATACAGCGTTCCATAGCGCGCTGCATGCCTTCCGGGTCTACTCCACGCTCGTATCGGTACGACGCGTCGGTCGACATGACCAGCGCACGACGGGTCGCTCGGGTCGACTTGGGCTCGAATAGCGCGCACTCAAGCAGTACGTCGACCGTGTCCTCGTCGACCTCGGTGTTTTGCCCTCCCATCACCCCTGCGATCGCGACGGGACCGTTCCCGTCGCAGATCATGAGCATATCGGGCGTGATCGAGCGCGTTTCCTCATCAAGGGTGACGAAGTCCTGTTCAGCCGCCGTCGCCCGTCGAACGAGAATCGACTGGCCACCTACTCGGCTCAGGTCGAAGGCGTGCATGGGCTGCCCGAGCTCGAGCAGCACGTAGTTCGTCGCATCGACCACGTTGTTGATTGATCGTGACCCGGCTCCGCGCAGCCGCTCCTGCAACCACGCAGGGGAGGGCCCGACCTTCACACCGCGAATGACAGCGCCAAGGTAACGATTACACAAATCCGCGTCGTCGATGCGTACCGAGACCCCGTTCAGCTCGACTTCCGGCGATCCCGTGCGGTATTCGAGATCGAGATCCGGCGCACCGGGCAGTTGGGGCAACTCGACGCGACCCTCGCCTTCGGACGCCAGTTCCCGAGCTACGCCGACGTGCGACAGCAGGTCGCCCCGATTCGCCGTGACCTCCACATCCAGCGTGGAATCGTCCAGACCCATCGCGTCCACGAACGAGCCCCCGGGCGTGAACTGACCATCCAGCTCAAGGATTCCATCGTGGTCTTGCCCCAGACCTAACTCCTTGGCAGAGCAAAACATACCCTGAGACACCTCACCGCGAATCTTCGACTTCTTGATCTTGAAGTCGCCGGGAAGCACCGCTCCTACGGGAGCAAGCGGGTAGAAGGCACCATCCTTCACGACCGGTGCTCCGCAGACGATCTGGATGGTCTCTGTACCGTTATCGACCTCGCAGACCCGGAGCCGATCGGCGTTGGGGTGCTGTTGCGCCTTGATGACCCGCCCGATGATGATGTCGCGCAACGCATCGCCGGGCGAAGTGATGTCATCCACCGGTGCACCGCGCAGTGCGAGATGCTCGGAGATGATCTCCGGAGTGCCCTCGAGCCCCGGAACCAGATCCTTCAACCACCGTGTGGAAACGTTCATGAGGCGAACTGTCCCAGGAAACGCACGTCATTCTCGAAGAAGGTCCTGAGGTCATCGACCCCGTGCTTGAGCATGGCGATCCGTCCGGGCCCCATGCCGAATGCCCACCCGGTATAGCGCTCCGGGTCATAGCCGGCGTTCGCGATCACGTTCGGATCTACCATCCCGGAGCCCATGATCTCGAGCCAGTCGGTCTCGTATCGGGTTCCGTCCGGGCGTGTGATCACGCGCTTCACGTCGACCTCGGCGCTCGGCTCCGTGAATGGGAAGAACGAAGGCCGGAACCGGATCTGCGTGTCCGGGCCCCAGTAGCGACGGGC
>DGOW01000081.1:0-43216 GCA_002390225.1 Gemmatimonadales bacterium UBA4456
CGACGATGCGGCCGAGGATTCACCAGCCGATATCGGGGCCGACACACCGGCATGAGCGCGTTTCTTCCGAATCGGGTGAGTCAGGGAACTGCTGAGCCCGACCATCCGAAGCTACAACAAGAGCCCACCTCTCCGGCAGAACAGCGGGCGCGCTGGCAAGTACGCGCGGCGCAGTGGCGCGCCCACGAGCTCGCGCACCTCGTATTTGGGAGCGTGTTGGGGATGGGGTTGATCGGCATGCGGCCTGGCGGGGAGATGAGGGGACTCCTGCGGCTCGATGTCCCCTTCGAGGACCTTGACGTTCATCGCGATCGTGAAGCTCGCTTCATGGCAGCCGTGGCGACCGACCCGGTCCTCTCGAGCGTCTCTCTGCTGTACGTCATTGGCCCATCGGACGCAGCGGCCACCCGAGGCGCCGCGCTCTAGCCCGTGTGGACCGGGAGCTTGCGCGACGTTGGTGATGTGAGGGCTGTCGCGGGGGTTATGGAGCCGGCCGGACGATGGAGTCGCGGGTGAGAATTCGCGTCCCGGGTGACAAGTCACTGAGCCAGCGTGCCCTCATCATGGCCGCGCTCGCCGAGGGAAGCAGCCGGGTGTCGGGACTCCTCTACGGGGGTGACACCGAGTCAACGGCTGGGACGCTCCGGGCGCTCGGCGTCGGGATTCCATCGATTCCCGAAGACGGATCCGCGATCGTGATCGAGGGCGTCGGCCTCGACGGACTTCGGTCTCCGCGGTGTGCGCTCGCCCTGGGGAATTCAGGCACCGGTACTCGACTTCTCATGGGCGCACTCGCCGGTAGCGATCTGAGTGCCACGCTCGACGGAGACGCCTCCCTGCGAGCACGCCCCATGGGGCGCGTGGTGCGGCCATTGACCCTCATGGGTGCTCGCTTCGAAGCGCTTGGCGAACCAGACCGACTTCCCGTCACCGTTCATGGTCGGGGGCATCTCGAATCGCTTGAGTGGGACAGCCCCGTGGCGAGCGCACAGGTAAAGAGCGCGATCCTTCTCGCAGGCCTCACCGGCCGTGCGTTCACCTTCGTGACCGAGCCCAGGGAGTCCCGGGACCACACGGAGCGCATGTTCAACGCTGTAGGCGCCTCGGTCATATCGCATGCCACCGATAGCGGCTGGAGAATCGAAATGCGTGACCCGCCGGATCACATCCGGCCACTCGATTTCGCTGTCCCGGGTGACATTTCTTCGGCGGCGTTCCTGCTTGCCCTCGCAGCCCTCGGGGCAGCTGGTGATGAGCTCATGATCGAGTGCGTCGGCCTGAACCCGACGCGGACCGCATTTCTCGATTTACTGCTTCGCATGGGTTCAGACATCGAGGTCCACGACCGGACTCCGGAGGGTTCTACAGAGCCCGTCGGAGATGTTGTCATTCGGCCCGGGGGGCTGAGCTCGACGTCGGTCGGAGCAGAGGAGGTTCCTCGCCTGATTGATGAACTCCCGCTCGTCGCGATCCTGGGTGCATGCGCCGAAGGGGAGACACGGATTACGGGAGCCGAAGAACTTCGGGCCAAAGAGAGCGACAGAATCGCGGCTGTGGTCAGCAATCTGCGCACGGTCGGAGTCGAGGTCGAAGAGCTTAGGGATGGGCTTGTGGTGCAGGGTGAACCGGGCCGTAACCTGCAGGGTCGGGTGAGCACCTGGCACGACCACAGGATCGCGATGGCCTTCTCTGTGCTCGGCGCAGCGACCGGCCGAGCGATCGAGGTCGATGATCCTGCGGTTGCCGGCGTTAGCTTTCCCGGGTTTGATCGACTTCTGCGAACCTTGACCGATACAGGATGAGTGAACTGAAGCAGGAGACACGTCGGCCCGTCGTCACGCTGGACGGGCCCGCTGGTTCAGGAAAATCGACGACGGCAAAGGAGGTGGCCCGACGGCTGGGCTTCCGACATCTCGATTCGGGTGGCCTCTACCGCGCGCTCACGCTGGCCCTCCTCGAAGAGGGTGTTCCTCGCGAGGAGTGGCCCGACCTCACCGAGGACGGGATGCGTGCGCTACCCGTTCACGTCGCCTCCGAGGGCTCGGAGTTCGTGATCGAGGTCGGTGGTCGACCGATGAAGAGCGAACTCCGAACGCCGGAGGTCACCGCCAACGTCGCATTTCTGGCGAGCCTCCCAGCCTCGAGGGCCTGCCTGCTGGGGCTGCAGCGTGCCGCTGGAGAGCAGGGCAGCCTTGTCGCCGACGGCCGCGATATGGGCAGTGTGGTGTTTCCCGGGGCGGAGGTGAAGGTCTACCTCGTCGCCGATCTCACCGAGCGCGCTCGACGGCGACTGAAAGAGGGAGGGGGCTCCGACCCAGCTGACGACGAGGTCGAGCGCGAGGCCGGTGTGATCGCCGAACGTGACCGACAGGACTCCGAGCGTGAGCTGTCGCCGCTGCGCAAGCCGGAGGATGCCCACTTGATCGACACCACGCGTCTTGACTTCGTGGAGCAGGTGAAGGCGATCGTAGCGCTCGTGGAGGCCCAAGGCACCGAATGACCTCCAGAAACTCATAGCCGATTCCCGTTGACGCTCCCCGGGGGCATTTCTAGCTTTCCCGGCTAAGGATCAAACGGTCCTCGCACCATCACGGAGAGACGTCAGTCTCTCTTCCTTCCCCCGAACCCGGCCCCGGTACCACAGGGTCCGGCGACATAGCGTCCGGTCACGACACGCGGGCGCGAGAGAGCAATGAGCGATAACGAGAACGCGACTCCCGAAGCCGAGTCTGAAATCACGGACGCCGGCGCCGAAGCCTCACTCCAATCCGATGACCTCGCCGAGGGCGAGGAAGTCATCGTCGATGCCCTCACGGGTGAGGTTTCCACCATCTCGGCCGAGGAAGCCGCAGCCGAGGCCGCCGAAGACGCGGCTGCTGCCGCTGTCGCCCTGCTGGAGATCCCCGAGGGTCATTCGCCGGAGCTCTACTACGATCCGTATGGTGAGGAAATCCTCACCACGTCCAAGGCGGACTTCGAGGCTCTGCTGGAGCAGTTCAGCGGCAGCTTTCAGGCCTTCCGAGAAGGCGAGATTGTTAAGGCGACCGTGCTGCGCGTCACGGATGCTTCGGTCATCCTCGAGTTCGGCTTCAAGTCTGAGGGTTCGGTCGCGCTCGACGAGTTCAAGGATGCGCCGACCGAAGGTGATGAGGTCGAGGTCCTGCTCGAGAGCCTCGAGGACGATGACGGTGTCGTCGTCCTGTCGAAGAAGAAGGCTGACTTCCTGCGCGTCTGGGAGAAGATCCGCGAGGCGCACGAGGCCGACCGTCCGGTCAAGGGAACGCTGGTCCGCAAGATCAAGGGCGGCGTGACCGTCGACCTGATGGGCGTCGATGCCTTCCTGCCCGGTTCGCAGATTGCTCTGCGACGGGTGCCGAACATCGAGGACCTCATCGGCCAGGTCTACAAGTTCAAGATCATCAAGCTCAACAAGCGTCGCCGGAACATTGTTGTTTCTCGTCGCGTCATTCTCGAGGCGGAACGCGAGAAGAAGCGCGAGACGCTGGTCAAAGAGCTCCTCGTTGGTCAGGTCCGAGAGGGCACGGTCAAGAACATCACCGACTTCGGTGCGTTCATCGACCTGGGCGGGCTCGACGGTCTGCTCCACATCACCGACATGTCGTGGGGCCGGGTGGGCCATCCGTCCGAGGTCGTCGACATCGGAGCCAACATCGATGTGAAGGTTCTCGACATCGATTGGAACCGCGAGCGGATCTCGCTGGGGCTCAAGCAGCTCCTGCCGTATCCGTGGACGGACATCGACAAGAAGTACCCGGTTGGCTCACGGGTGCAGGGGCGCGTCGTATCGATCACGAACTACGGTGCCTTCGTCGAGCTCGAGAAGGGCGTCGAAGGACTGGTGCACATCTCCGAGATGTCCTGGACGAGAAATGTCCGACACCCGTCCAAGGTCGTCTCCATTGGAGAGGACATTCAGGCGGTGGTCCTCAAGGTCGATCCGAAGGATGAGAAGATCTCGCTCGGGATGAAGCAGATCGAAGAGGATCCGTGGCTGGCGCTGCCGGTGAAGTACCCGACCGGTACAAAGCTTCCGGGTATCGTCCGGAACCTGACCTCGTTCGGGGCCTTCGTAGAGATCGAGGCAGGTATCGACGGTCTGGTCCACGTGTCCGACATGAGCTGGACCCGGAGGGTCGAGCACCCGTCCGAGGTCGTCAGCAAAGGCGAAGAGCTCGATGTGATGGTCCTCGACGTGGACGCCGAGAACAAGCGCATCAGTCTCGGTATCAAGCAGCTCTCGGATGATCCGTGGCCTACGATTTCCGAGCGGTTCGGAGCTGGAGTCGAGCCGGAAGGCACGGTTGCGCGCCTGCAGGATCGCGGCGTGGTGGTCGACCTCGGTGACGACATCGAGGGCTTCATTCCGGTGTCGAGCTCTGGCGTCGATGACGCAGAGCGGCTCGAGGAGCACTACGCGACGGGTGACGCGCTTGCCCTGCGAGTGCTGGAGTCCGACGCGGCCAACCGACGCATCGTGCTCGAGGTGACCGAGGTCCCCGAGCGGAAGACGCAGGAAGAGATCGAGAACGCAAGGATTGTCGCGGCGGAGGCTGCTGCAGCTGCGGCTGCTGCAGTGTCTGCTGCGGAAGCGGAGAGTGACGACGACGACTTCCGTCTGCGTCCGGGCCGTAAGGGTGACGCTGCGGATGCTGGTGAGGGCACGCCCGCTCCGGCCGCCGAGCGGGCAGCCGAGGTCCAGGCTCTTGCCGCTGCCGAGGCAGCGGACTCCGGCACTGAAGGGGAGACTGCTGAAGCCGAGGTAGAGGCCGAGGCAGAGGCTGAAGAGGCTGTAGCGGAAGCAGAGGAGGCGCCCGCTGCCGAGGCTGACGACGCGCCTGAGGCCGACGACGCGCCTGAGGCCGAGGCTGACGACGCGCCTGCCGCAGATGCGGATGACGCCGAGGAGGCCCAAAAGGAGGAGGAGTAAAGGGCTCATGTCCCGAACTCCGATCAATTACGGGCTCGCCCGGACGCGCAGTGCGTCCGGGCGTTTCCGTTCGCTGGCTAGCGTGGTCGTCGCGGTTGTGTTGGGGACGGCGTGCCAGACCGTGGGAGGGGTCGGATCGGGCTCTCCGATATCCGAGCCCGTCGGCCCTCCACCGATTGTCGTGGCGTCAGGAGAGATCTCAGGTACCGATCGTGAAGAAGCGAACCGCCTCTGGTTCTCGGCTCAGCGTTCCTTCGAGGCGCGCCGGTTCGCCGAAGCCATTCGGGCCGGGCTCGATCTCGTTGAGCGGTATCCTGCGTCAGAGGTCTCGGGTGAAGCACTTCGGCTGACGGCACGTGCGTACCGCGAGGCCAGCGATTCGATCAACGCGGATCTGACGGCTGATTCGTACGTGCGTCTACTTCCGGCTGGCGACTCGCGCGGTGCAGAGATGAGGCTGATGCAGGCCTCGGTCCAGAGTGATCCGGCGGCCCGGGCAGATCGTCTGCTGCGAATCGATGAGGGAACGAGCCTCGGTGAAATCACCAATGCGACCTCCCAGCTGCGGATGTCCGCAGACTCGCTGCAGGTAGACATGCTTCAGGATGTGATTGACGGAGTGCTCCCCTTCCGTGGCCCGCTTATGCCTGTGGCTGAGGCACGTCTGGCGGTCGCGCTGCTGGAGATGGGTCGTCGCGAGGACGCGATCGTTCTGGCCCAGCGCGCGATCGATGCGGGGGCTTCGGGGGAGGACCGCACCTGGGCAGGAGGGGTGCTCGTTGGTGAGTTGCCAGCAGGGCGGGGGCGTGAGACGGTCTTCACGATCGGTGCCATTCTCCCGCTGGGCGGCCCGCCTGCACTCGCCGAGTTTTCGGCACTAGTTGCGGAAGGGATCGACGTCGCCGCGCGCACGGTGCTCGGGGACGAGTTCAATGTCTCCATCGAACTGCGAGATGACGAGGGCGACCCCTCGCTGAGCTTGCAGCGTCTCGCGGAACTGGACGCCGCCGGTGTCGTAGGAATCGTCGGCTTCCTTCAGGATGATGATCTGGTTGCGGCCGCTGAGGCTCGAGGGCGCGGCATCGCTCTGGTTTCCCCGACCGCTCGCAGCGCCGATCGAGCGGGCGCAGCTGCGTATTCGCTCGAAGGCTCGGATCCGGAAGCAGCAGCCTCTGTCGCTCGGTACGCCGCCTCGCGGGCCTTCCAGCGTGTCGCCATCGTGCATCCTCAGACGCCCGAAGCCGAGGCAGAAGCAGACGCTTTCGAGGCCGCGGCGGCCCAGCTGGGTATTCCGGTCGTGGGGCGCTTTGCGTACGAGGCAGGTGCGACCTTCTTCGAACCACAGATCGCGGGGGCTCTGGATGCGCTGCGGGAAGACGAGCTCGATCGGCTGAACTTGGCGCCGAATGATACGCTCCACGTCGAGGTACTCGAGCCGGCTGCCCTCTTCATGCCGATTCCGCCAGAGGACGTGGAGTTTCTCGCTCCGCAGGTGATCCACTTCGGTCTGGACACCCTCGCCATCGAGGTGCTGGGCACCTCCGGGTGGACGGATCCTCAGATCCTCGCGGCCGTGGAGCCGCGACTCACAACCGGGATCGTGGCGACGGCTCCGGTTGCCACACCGGAGGCGCTCGATGGACAGGTGCGCTTTCGAAACGCCTACGAGACGCTCTATCAGCGCTCCCTCGTAGGCCGCACCGCGTCGGTGGGATACGATGCCACGCTGCTCCTTCTAGAGGCGCTGCGTCGGGGGAGGGTCGCGCCTGCGGAGGTCAGGACAGCTTTCGAGGCTCTCGAGAGCGTGCCGGGCGCGACGGGTCTATTTTCGGTCGTTAACGGGCGCGTGATGCGCACGACGGAACTAGTACGGATACAGGATCGGAGCGCGGTCCCGATTACGGGGAGCGCGCCACCCCCGGAGGAGCTTCCCTGAATGACGATTCACGACAAGCTGCAACGACTCGAAGAGATGGGGCGTGCCGCCGAGCAGGGCGGAGGTGCCGACCGAATCCAGGCGCAGCACGACCGTGGCAAGCTATCGGCACGGGAGCGCCTGGATCTTCTGCTGGACGAAGGTTCGTTCGTCGAGCTCGATCGCTTCGTCACGCATCGCTCCAGCGATTTCGGTCTCGAGGACAAGAAGATCCTCGGAGACGGTGTGGTGACCGGCTACGGCACGATTCACGGCCGTCTCGTCTACGCCTACAGCCAGGACTTTACGGTCTTCGGCGGATCACTCTCCGAGACCCACGCTGAAAAGATTGTGAAGCTCCAGGAGATGGCCCTGCAAAACGGGGCTCCGATCATTGGCCTCAATGACTCGGGCGGCGCCCGAATTCAGGAAGGTGTGGTCAGCCTAGGTGGCTATGCGGACATCTTTCTGCGCAATACGCTTGCCTCGGGTGTGATCCCTCAGATCAGCGTAATTCTGGGTCCGTGTGCTGGTGGGGCCGTGTACTCACCTGCGATCACCGACTTCGTCTACATGGTGAGGGGCACAAGCTACATGTTCGTGACCGGCCCCAACGTGGTGAAGACGGTCACCCATGAAGACATCGACATGGAGGGCCTCGGGGGTGCGGACATTCACGCATCCAAATCGGGCGTAGCGCACTTCGCGAGTGACTCGGAGCCTGAGTGCCTGGCCTCCGTGCGGGATCTCTTGCGCTACATCCCTCAGAACAACACGGAAACCGCGCCCTCCTCTGAAGGAGCTGACCCTCACGATCGCAGGGACGAGAAGCTTCTCGCGATCGTACCGGACAACGCGAATCAACCCTACGACATGCATGAGGTGATCCAGCACGTCGTGGACGACGGGTCGTTCTACGAAGTCCATGAGCGCTTCGCCGGCAATATCCTCGTCGGCTTCGCTCATCTCGGAGGCCATCCTGTAGGCATCGTGGCCAATCAGCCGTCGGTGCTGGCCGGCGTTCTGGATATCGATTCCTCGGACAAAGGGGCCCGATTCGTCCGGTTCTGTGACGCGTTCAATATTCCGCTCGTGGTCCTCGAGGACGTACCGGGATTCCTGCCCGGTGTTGCGCAGGAACACGGCGGGATCATCCGTCATGGCGCAAAGCTGCTCTACGCCTTCGCGGAGGCGACCGTCCCGAAAGTCACGGTCATCACGCGGAAAGCCTACGGAGGCGCGTACGACGTCATGAACTCCAAGCACATCCGAGGTGACGTGAACCTCGCCTGGCCGCAGGCAGAGATCGCGGTGATGGGGCCGAAAGGCGCGGTCGAGGTGCTCTTCCGGAAAGAGATCGCGGCGTCGGACGACCCCCAGGCCGCTACGGATGCCCGGATCGAGGAGTACCGTGAGAAGTTTGCGCACCCATACATTGCGGCTGCTCGTGGATATGTGGATGACGTGATCGACCCGCGTGAGACTCGCCCGCGGTTGATCTCCGCGCTCGACATGCTGCGTAACAAGCGCGACGAGAACCCGCCCAGGAAGCACGGCAACATCCCTCTCTAGCCGCCCGGGTTCCGGTGGCTCGCTCGACGCCGACTGCGTCGAATCGTCTTGAGTTACGGCGTCGACGAGGAAATTCCCTTCCACATACTTCGGAACGGGGACGAGATCACTGTGACCGGTCACCTGGATGACTGACGTCATATGGGGCGTCCACTTCGGTGGGCGCCCCCACGGATCGTCTCATCCGGTCAACGATGGCGTCAACTGCCCGGATCTCGCGTAGCACTCCCGACCGACCCTCCGTGCGCCTACACTTCAGTGCTGCGTTTCCCCCTTGAAGCCCGGACACCCTTGATCTCATCGGTCCTGATCGCGAACCGTGGCGAAATTGCCGTTCGCATCGCCCGCGCTGCCCGCGAATGTGGCATCCGCACGATCGCCGTATACTCGGAGCCGGATCGGCTTGCGCCCCACGTACTGGAGGCGGATGAGGCGCACTGCATTGGTCCGGCGCCGTCGTCCGAGAGCTATCTGCGTGGCGATGCCCTGATCGAACTCGCCCAGAGGGTCAATGCGGAGGCGATCCACCCCGGGTACGGCTTCCTCGCCGAGCGCGCGGACTTCGCCGCCGCGGTCGAGATGGCTGGGCTGGTCTTTATTGGCCCCAGGTCGGACACGATCGCAGCGATGGGCGACAAGACGGAGGCTCGTCGACGCATGGCAAAGGCCGGCGTCCCTATCGTACCGGGCCTGACGAACGCCGTGGCCGACGCCGCCGAAGCCGAGACTGCTGCGGTCGAGATCGGCTACCCGGTTCTGCTGAAGGCGTCTGCAGGGGGCGGCGGCAAGGGCATGCGGGTGGTGGAGCGCCCGGAGGACCTTCGGCGGGCATTCGAGGCGGCATCTCGGGAGGCGTTAGCCGCCTTCGGGGATGGTGCGGTCTACCTAGAGCGATATCTGGCTCGGCCTCGACACATCGAGATCCAGGTGCTCGGCGATGCGCACGGTAACGTGGTTCACCTCGCCGAGCGTGAATGCTCGATCCAGCGACGGCACCAGAAGCTGGTCGAGGAGGCTCCATCGCCGGTTCTCACGGCCGAGGAGCGCTCGGCGATGGGAGAGACCGCCGTCCGGGCAGCTGAAGCCGTGGCGTACCGCGGTGCGGGGACCATCGAGTTCCTCTATGAGGACGGAGAGTTCTTCTTCCTCGAGATGAATACCCGCATTCAGGTCGAGCACCCTGTCACCGAATTCGTGACCGGGGTGGACCTCGTCGAGTGGCAGTTCAGAGTCGCATCGGGCGAAGTGCTGGCCTTCACACAGGACGACATCGAGCTGACCGGACACTCGATCGAGTGTCGGATTACCTCGGAGGACCACCTGGGCGGTTTCCTCCCGTCGACCGGTGTCATCACTCACCTCGAGGTCCCCACAGGGCCGGGAGTGCGCTGGGACGGTGGCATCGTGGAAGGCGGAGAGGTCAGCCTGCACTACGATCCACTTCTCGCGAAGCTGGTGGTCCATGGCGCGACCCGGGAAGCGGCGATCCGGCGCATGCGTCGGGCGCTCGACGAGCTCGTGATCTCGGGCGTCGAGACGTGTGCGCCCTTTCATCGTCGGGTCATGGACGAAGAAGAGTTCCAGGCGGGAGACCTCTCGATCCGCTACCTCGACGACCATCCGGAACTTCTCGAACCGGACGACGCGGAGGACGAGCTGATCGCTGCGACGGTCGCCGCCGCGCTGTTGGAGGACGAACATCGGAAGCGTCGTGCCCCCCGGATCACAGGGGGTGGGGGCGCACCCTTGAGTGGATGGCGGCGGACCGCTCGACCATGGGGAGACAAAGGATGAGTAAGGACGTCGTCGAAGTGCACGTGCGGGGGCTGGCCGCTGGTGGCGCGGGTGTCGCGGATCTTCCGGATGGCCGCGTGGTGTTCGTTCCGAGGACGACCGAAGGGGATCAGGCCCGGATCAAAATCGAGAAGAGCCGACCGCGCTGGGCCCGTGCCGCGCTGGTCACACTTCTCGATCCGTCTCCCGGTCGCGTCAAGCCGCCGTGCCCTCTGTACGCCGAATGCGGTGGCTGTCAGTTCCAGCATGTCGCGTACGAGGACCAGCTGACATGGAAGGGGCGCTTCGTTTCGGATGCGCTCACGCGGATTGGAGGCTTCGAGGGGGTGACCGTGTCGGGCGTCGTCCCTTCACCCCTCGAGCTACACTACCGCAATCGCATCAGCTACACGCTCCGCCGCCTCCCCAAAGGCTACGTCGTCGCCGGCTTTCACGCGGTGAATCGTCCGGCCCACGTGGTCGATATCAATCGTGAATGCCTGCTGCCCGACGAGCGCCTGACTGGTGCGTGGATGGCACTGCGTGAACGCTGGGGCTGGCAGGCCAATCTGCTGCCGTCAGCCGGTCGCCTCCGCCTCACGCTGCGGCTGTCTGGTGACGAGGGTGCTGATGTGGACCTCGTGGTCGAGGGCGGTCGCCCAGGGTGGGACGGGCGCCCCCTCTTCGACGCTGTGGATGCACTCCGCGCGATCTGGCACGTGGCGTCGACTCGCGGTGAGGCGCCGGGGGACTCTGAGGACGGCGGCTCGGGAGCGACGCTGGTCGCCGGAGCCGCCGCGGATCCGAACGGACCCGCCTTCACACAGGTGAACGACCAGGCTGCTGCGTCCCTTCGCGCACACGTCCTCGAACGGTGTGGCGTGGCGGCCGGCTCCTCGGCCGAGACGCCGACCGCCATCGATGCGTATTGTGGTGCAGGCCAGTACGGACGGGCACTGGCCGCCGAAGGATGGGCGGTTCAGGGCATCGAGTCCGACCCCTCGGCTGCAGCTCAGGCTCGTACAGACGCGGACGCGGCATCTGCAGGCAGCTTTGACGTATACGAAGGTCTCGTCGAGGATTTGCTGCCCAGTCGGCTGCCGGCCGACCTTCTCGTGCTCAACCCCCCACGCAGTGGGCTGCATGAAGACGTGCCTAGCCACGTGCTCGAACGACCATCGTCCAAAATCGTCTACGTAAGCTGTGATCCCGCGACCCTGGCACGCGATCTGAAGCGGTTGACCGATCGATACACGCTCAACGACGTGCGCTCCTTCGATCTGTTCCCCCAGACGGCGCACGTCGAGACGGTCGCCGAACTGAGGCTCAGGAGCGTGTCCGAGTGATCTACCATGTGACGATCGGAGACACGACCCGGGTCGTCGAGCTCGGGGCGGAGGGCGTGACCGTGGATGGCACGCCCATCGACGTGAACTTCCAGGGTCTCGAGGGTGGACCGATCCGCTCTCTGATCCTCGATGGCCATTCGCACCGACTGTCGGCGAGTCGGCGTGGTAGCGAGCGGTGGGACCTCCACCTCCGCGGTCGGCGTCTGGCGGCCTCGGTCGTCGACGAGCGCACGCGCGTGATCCGGCAGATCTCAGGGGCGGGCACGGGGCCGAGTGGTCCACGTCCGATCGTGGCTCCCATGCCGGGTATGGTCGTACGTATCGAGGTCGAAGAGGGTGATGTGGTGCAGCCCGGGCAGGGGATTGTGATCGTCGAGGCGATGAAGATGGAAAACGAATTGACAGCCGAGGGCGAAGGGTTGGTCACACGCATTCATGTCTCCGAAGGTCAGGCGGTGGAGAAGGACCAGATCCTCGTCGATCTTGCTGCGGTCGACGTCGAGGAGGACTGATGTCCGACACACCGATCCAGACCGATTCCGGCATCGCCGTCGACCCCGTCTATGGGGATACCGCAGGCGAGCACCCATTCACGCGGGGTGTTTATGAGACAATGTACCGGGGGCGCGTCTGGACCATGCGCCAGTACGCCGGGTTTGGGACCGCCGAGGAGACGAACGAGCGGTTCCGTTATCTGCTGGAGCGCGGACAGACTGGCCTGTCGGTGGCTTTCGACCTTCCGACCCAGATGGGTTACGACTCGGATGCACCGATGGCGGCGGGTGAAGTCGGCCGCGTCGGGGTGGCAGTTGACTCGCTCGACGACATGCGTCGTCTCTTCGAAGGGATCCAGCTAGACCAGGTTTCCACGTCGATGACGATCAACTCCACCGCTGGCATTCTTCTCGCGCTCTATGTGGCGCTCGGAGACGAGCAAGGTGTAGACAGATCCGCGCTCTCGGGCACCGTGCAGAACGATGTGCTAAAGGAGTACATCGCCCGCGGCACGTATATCTATCCGGTAGACCAGAGCTTGCGGCTCATCTCGGACATCATGGGTTTCTGCTCCAGCGAGGTCCCACGTTGGAATACGGTCTCGATTTCCGGATACCACATCCGTGAGGCGGGCTCCACGGCCCCACAGGAGATTGCCTTCACCTTCGCGAACGGGCTTGAGTATGTTCGCCGGGCACTCGACGCCGGGCTGGAGCTGGAGGCGTTTGCCCCTCGGCTCTCGTTCTTCTTCGCGGCACACAACGACCTGTTCGAGGAGGTCGCCAAGTTCCGGGCTGCTCGCCGCCTCTGGGCCACGCTCATGCGTGAGCGCTTCGGGGCGACCGACCGCTCGTGCATGCTGCGCTTCCACACGCAGACCGGTGGATCGACCCTGACCGCGCAGCAGCCGCTCAACAACGTCGTGCGCGTGGCCGTTCAGGCCCTGGCCGCGACCCTCGGCGGGACGCAGTCGCTCCACACGAACGGATACGATGAAGCACTCGCACTGCCAACCGAAGAGTCGGCGAAGCTCGCGTTACGCACTCAGCAGGTGCTCGCGTCGGAGTCCGGAGTCACAAGGACCGTGGATCCGCTCGGCGGCTCCCACTACGTCGAGGCACTGACCGATGAAGTCGAGCGACTCGCTCTCGAATACCTCGAAAAGATCGACGAGATGGGCGGCGCCTCTCAGGCGATCGAGTACATGCAGGAAGAAATCCATCAGGCGGCGTATCGCTTCCAGATGGATATCGAGTCGGGCGAGCGGAGTGTGGTCGGCGTAAACCTCCACACCGAGGAGGAGGGCTCACCTCGCCTCGGACAGCCCGACTACTCCGCGCTCGAGGCAGGGCAGGTCGAGCGCCTGCAAGCCGTTCGCGCTGCTCGGGACGATGCCGAGGTGAGAACTGCACTCGATTCCATTCGGCAGGTGGCCGGCTCTGACGGTAACCTCATGCCGGGTCTCGTCGACGCGGTGAAGCGCCGTGTGACACTTGGGGAGATCAGCGACGCTCTCCGCGAAGAGTGGGGGACCTGGGACGGCTAGTACCGGCCCTCGGTCGGGTTTAATTTTCGGGTTCCACGCGCACCCCCACAGCGCTTCGCTCTCCACAAAGCCCGTCCCGCACGTCGATGCCAACATACGACTACCAGTGCCTCAGCGGTCACCGCTTCGAGGTCTCTCAGAAAATGTCGGATGACCCTGTTGCGGCATGCCCCGACTGCGGTGGTGATGCCCAGCGCATCATCTCCGGCGGAGCCGGCTTCCTGTTCAAGGGTGACGGCTTCTACATCACGGACTATCGGTCCGACGAGTACAAGAAGAAGGCTTCTGCCGACAGGGCAGGTGGTGAGGGCGGATCGTCGTCGTCCGACTCCAGCTCTTCGTCCGACTCAAGCTCGTCGTCCTCGTCCGATTCCTCGTCCTCCTCGAGCTCGTCCTCGTCTGATTCTTCGTCGGACTCCTGAGATGACGAACGACGCGATCCGGAGTGCTCTCGAGGCTGTCCTCGAGGACATGGGCGCGCCAACCGGGACGATCACGCTCGAGCAGCCTCGCGACCCGACACACGGCGACGTCGCGACCAATGTCGCACTGACACTCGCCAAACCGCTCTCCCGGGCTCCTCGTCAAATCGCCGAGGAGATCGCCGAAAAATTCGACCTTGCTGCGGCCGGGGTCGATGCGGTCGAAGTAGCGGGTCCGGGCTTCCTGAATTTCAGGCTCGCTTCGGGCTCTGTGGTGTCGGCGCTCGATGACATCCTCGAGGCCGACACCACCTGGGGACGATCTGAGGGGGGGAAGGGGCAGGCGGTCATGGTCGAGTTTGTTTCGGCCAACCCGACTGGCCCCCTGCACGTCGGTCACGGGCGCCAGGCCGCGCTCGGGGACGGAGTCGCGGCGCTTCTGGACTGGACCGGCTGGAAGGTCCACCGGGAGTACTACTACAACGACGCCGGTCGTCAGATCGATCAGTTGGCCTTGAGCGTGCGAGCCCGCTACCGGCAGGCACTCGGTGTCGACGAGGCCGTTCCGGACGATGGCTACCGGGGCGAGTACGTGAAGGACGTAGCCAACGCGCTGGTTGCCGAGGTGGCCGATCGCTACGTGGAGGACAACTCCGACGAAGCACTCGACGCGATTCGCACCCACGCGGTGAAGATGCTTCGAGAGGAGCAAGACCGGGATCTCAACGACTTCCGCGTTTCCTTCGACGAGTACTTCCTCGAGTCCTCGCTCTACAGCGGCGGGCGTGTCGACGGAACGATCCAGGACCTGAAGAACACCGGTCTCGTCTACGAACACGACGGCGCGACCTGGCTCAAGACGAGCCAGTTCGGTGACCAGAAGGACCGCGTCATGGTCCGTAGCAATGGTCAGCCGACGTACTTCCTGCCCGATGTCGCGTACCACATGACGAAGTGGGAACGGGGCTTCGAGCGGGTGATCAACGTGCAGGGCGCTGACCATCACGGCACCGTCGATCGAGTACGTGCGGGCCTGCAGGCGCTTGGCCTTCCCTCGGGTTATCCGGAGTACGTGCTCCACCAGATGGTGCGGGTCGTGCAGGATAATGAGCAGGTGAAGTTCTCGAAGCGGACCGGCTCGGGCATGACGCTGCGCGAGCTCTACGAGCAGGTGGGTGTCGACGTCGCCCGGTACTTCTTCCAGATGCGAAAACCGGACGCACACCTCCTTTTCGATCTCGATATCGCGCTCGACCAGTCCGACAAGAACCCGATGTACAAGGTCCAGTACGCCCATGCCCGGATGTGCTCGATTTTCCGAAAAGGGGAGATGGAGCTGGAAGACGTCGAGGCGGGCTCGGCGGAACTCAGCATGCTAAGCCATGAGCTCGAGCTGGAACTGGTGAAGCGGCTGGTAGAATTCGCAAGCGTGATCGAGCGGGCGGCGCGGGGCTCATCACCGCACGTCGTCTGCGACTACCTCGAGAGGACCGCTGGCGCGGCCAATTCCTGGTATCACGCGGGGAACCCGTCGCGGAACCCTGAACTGGCAGTGCTCACGGGTGACCCGGCACTACGTAGGGCCCGCCTTGCGCTGGCACGCGCGGTACAGATTGTCCTTCGCAACGGACTTACCCTCCTCGGGATCGACGCGCCAACGCGTATGGTCCGCGAGGACGACCAGGAGAACTGAGTTTCATGTCGATTCTCTGTGTAGGCAGTGTGGCGCTCGATTCTGTCGAGACCCCGTTCGGCAAGGCCGATCGTGTGCTCGGTGGGTCGGCCGTCTACTTCTCAGCTGCGGCCACCGTCTTCAATCCGGTCCAGCTGGTTGGTGTGGTCGGTGACGACTATCCGGTCGACGAACTGCGCTTTCTCGAGGAGCGTGGAGCTGACCTCAGCGGCATCGAGCATGCGAGCGGGAAGAGCTTCTTCTGGGCCGGTCGTTATCACTACGACCTGAACACGCGGGACACGCTCGATACGCAGCTGGGCGTCTTCGCTGAATTCGAACCGAAGATCCCCGACTCGTTCCGCGACGCGCGCTTCGTCTTCCTTGGGAACATCGATCCGGCCCTACAGCATGACGTCCTCAACCAGGTCACCGCACCTGAGGTGGTTGCGTGCGACACGATGAATTTCTGGATTGAAGGTGCCCGTGAGCCGCTGCTCGAGTTGCTGGGTAGGGTTCGGATCCTCATGGTCAACGACGAGGAGGTCCGGCAGCTCGCGGGTCAGGCGAACCTGCTCAAGGCCGCCCGGTGGGTGCAGGACCAGGGCCCCGAGATTGTCGTCGTGAAGAAGGGCGAACACGGCGCCATCCTCTTCACGGACGACTGGATGTTCCATGTACCTGGCTTCCCGCTCGAGGAAGTGTTTGACCCTACCGGGGCGGGAGACTCGTTCGCCGGAGGCTTTATGGGCCATCTGGCGCGGTCTGGCGAAGTGACGCCGGCCACGCTGCGGCAGGCCATGGTGTTCGGCTCTGCGCTCGGCTCCTTCGCGTGTGAGCGCTTCAGCGTCGAACGTCTGCAGGAACTGCACACCGACGACGTCGCGGCCCGGGTGGAAGAATTCCGGCGCCTGACCGCCTTCGAAACCCATCTGGCAGTGGAGCAGTATGTCTGACGGACTCAGCTACGCCGATGCGGGCGTCGATCTCGATGCGGCCGAGCGCACGAAAGAAGGCCTGAAGGAACTCGTCGCCTCGACACGCGATCGTTTCACCCTCTCCGAGCTGGGAGCATTCGGTGGGCTGTATCAGGTCCCGGACGACGTTGATCAGCCTGTGCTTGTCTCGAGCGCGGACGGCGTCGGGACCAAGCTCAAGCTCGCGTTCTCGATGGGCGTACATCACACGGTCGGCCAGTGCCTGGTGAACCACTGCGTCAACGACATTCTGGTGCAGGGTGCCCGGCCCATGTTCTTCCTCGACTATCTCGCGACGGGCGAGATGGATGAGGCTGTGGTACAGGATGTGGTCCGTGGTGTGGCGATCGCGTGCAAGGAGAACAGCTGCGCGCTCCTCGGTGGAGAGACGGCGCAAATGCCGGACTTCTACGCCGCAGATGAGTATGACCTGGCGGGTTTCATCGTCGGTTCTGTCGCGCGCACTTCGGTGATTGACGGTTCGCGGATCACGGAGGGCGATATGCTCGTCGGCCTCGCATCGTCGGGTTTGCACACGAACGGGTACACGCTGGCTCGGAAGATCGTCTTCGACGTGATGGGGCTTTCCGTCGAGGATGTACTGCCGGGGACCGGTCGCACGGTGGGTGAAGAGCTGCTCGCCGTTCACCGCAGCTATCTGAATCTACTCGAAGGCCCGCTGAGCGATGGGATCGTCCACGGGCTGGCTCACGTGACTGGCGGCGGTATCCCCGGCAATCTGCCGCGTGTGCTGCCCAAGGGCCTGGGGGCTGTCGTCGATCGCGAGGCGTGGCCGGTACCGGGTGTCTTCCAGACATTGCAGGAGGCAGGTGCGGTTGCCCGCGAAGAGATGGATCGGGTCTTCAACATGGGAGTCGGAATGATCGTTGTGGTGGCTCCGGACGACGTCGCCGCCATTCACGCAGCCGCGGCGGCTCACGACATCGAAAGCTGGACGATCGGTCATATCGAAGCTGGCTCGGAGGTCAGCTACCGGTGAAGGCTCGAGGCACTGCCGCAGCCCTGATCACAGGGGCAATGATGTGGGTGGTGCCGTCCTCTGCGCAGACACCGGGACAGCTGGCCGAAGCGTGCACCGTGGCCTCAGGCGCTGCGCGGTTCTGCACCGGCGCGGCTGTAGGCGCACGTGCGATCCAGTCGCAGGTGGGACTGCTCGCCGGCACGGGCGTCGAAATCCCAGGCACGGCCACCACATTGGGCACTCGCGTCGGCGGCGGGCCGCGGCTGGCCTTTTCCCTGCGCGCGGGACTGGTCGATATGTCGTTTCCCGACCTGTCGGCTCAACTGTCGGATCCGTTGGTCACGCGTGAGGCGGGTGCTATGGCTACCGCGGTCCACGGTCGAGCCTCCGCGGGTTTCTTCGATGGCTTCCAGCTCATGCCGACGGTCGGTGGCTTTCTGTCTCTCGACGTTTTTGGCCAGGCGAGCCTGCTCTTCGTTCCCGAGGACGAGGAACTCACCGGTGGCTCGCGGTCGTACTCAGCGGGTGTCCGGATTGGTGTCCTGCGCGAGGGCTTCACTGTGCCCGGCATCTCGGTCTCTGTGGCGAAGCGATTCCCGGAGGATGTTTCGTATCTGGCGGACGGCGACGTGATCGAGGTGGAGCCCGGCGTTATCTCTTATCGTGCCGTCCTCGGCAAGGATCTCTTCGCCATCGAGTGGCTGGCCGGAGTCGGCTACGATGAGTACGACGGCAACGTCACGCTGGATGTCGTGGATTCGGGCGCAGTCGGTAGCCGTGTGACCATCAGCGCCCCACTTGGCTCCGACCGACTCATGTATTTCGGCGGAGCTTCTACGACCCTGGGCATCGTACTGACGCTTTCGATCGAAGCCGGATGGGCAGAGGGATTCGAAGCTCTCCCTGGTTGGGATGGCCCGCACGACCCGACATCCAGGACACTGTTCGGCGGCCTGGCCGCCCGGCTCACGCTCTAGGCGCATGAGCTTCCGTCCCCCGCTGATCGAACTCGAGCCTGCGGATGCACTCCACCTTGAGTGCGCGCGCCGCATCGCGCAGGAGGGCTGGGGGCAGGTGCATCCGAACCCGATGGTCGGTTGTGTCCTGGTAAAAGACGGCAAGGTGATCGGGGAAGGGTGTCACGAGGTGTTCGGTGGGCCACATGCGGAGATCGTAGCGTTGGAGGACGCTCGATCCAGGGCCGAGGGCGCGACCGCCTATGTCAGCCTCGAGCCTTGCAATCATCAGGGAAAGACGCCCCCCTGTGCTCAGGCGCTCCTTAAGGCCGGTGTCCGCCGAGTGGTTTACGGGGCGAGCGATCCGGGATTAGCATCCGGTGGTGGTGCTCAGACACTGCGCGCGGGCGGTGTCGACGTGGTGGGGCCCGTGTGGGATGACGTCGCCGCGCGCTCCGAGAATCCTGCCTTTTTCCACGGGGCTCGAAGCGCGCGCCCGTTCGTCGCCCTCAAGCTTGCCGCGAGCCTCGACGCGCGCATTGCGGCTGCGCCGGGTCAGCGGACCCGGATAACGGGAATAGAGGCGGAGCGCGAGGTTCACCGCATCCGTGCAGGGTTCGATGCCGTGATGGTCGGCGCCGGTACGATGAACACGGATGACCCACGACTCACACCACGGCTGGTTTCACCCGGACGTGACCCGATTCGGCGGATTCTCCTTCTCCCTGACGCTGAGTTGGCGTCGGACGCGGCCGTCCTGGCCGACGCCGACATACATGCGGTACACGTGTTCTGTCTCGAGACAGCGAGTGAGGCTGCGCTGGAGCTGCGGGAACGCACAGGTGTCTACCTGCATCCGGTCCCCGCCGACGGGAGCAATGCGCAGTTCCTCGACCTCGAGGCCGTGTTCGCACGCTGTTTCGAACTGGGGATCGGAGCGATTCTGTGCGAGGGTGGGGCGGCCCTTGGTGCCAGCCTGCTCCGTGAACAGCTTGTGGACCGTCTCTACCTGTTCATCGCGCCGCGGGTCCTCGGCGGGGCTGGTGTTGCAGCGTACGCGGCCGACGCGGATCAGCTGGACTGGAATGAGTATACAGCTGCGTGTCCGCCTGCGGCTTTTGGCTCGGATACGCTGATCATACTCGACCGGATCGTGGACTGATGTTCAGTGGCATCGTCGAAGAGGTCGGGACCATCAAAAACGTGGTCGACCTAGAGTCTACACGGCGCTTCCAAGTCGAGGTGCCTGCCTTCGCCGGAGAGCTCGGGTTGGGAGATTCGGTCTGCGTCGACGGCGCCTGCCTGACTGTGACCGAGCTCGGAAAGACGGGCTTCGCGGTCGACGTGATTGGTACGACGCTCGACCGCACGCTGGCCGGAGGTTATGAAGCGGGGAGTCGAGTGAACCTTGAGCGAGCGCTCCAGATTGGCGGTCGACTGGACGGTCATCTTGTTCAGGGACATGTGGATGTGGTCGGTCACCTCATGTCATCTATCAAGGAAGGTGAGTTCTGGGTGCTCGACGTCGAGGTTCCGGACGAGGTCCTTTCCGAAACCATCGAGCACGGCTCGATTACGCTGAATGGTGTGAGTCTTACCGTGAGTGAACTTCTCGAGGGCCGGGGGGTTCGCATCGGCATCATTCCGTTTACGCATGAGCACACTAACCTGGGTCTGCTGGCTCCCGGGGACCCGGTCAACGTCGAAGGTGACCTCATCGGGAAGTACGTCGCCAGAATCCTGACCCGACGAATGAAGCCTGAGCCCGGCATCGGCTCGTGAGAGGTGTTTGAGATGAAGTTCGACCGCGTCGCGGACGCCATCGAGGATATTCGCCAAGGGCGGATGATCATCGTTGCGGACGACGAGGACCGTGAGAACGAAGGTGATCTGGTGATGGCCGCTTCGGCGATCACCCCGGAGGCGGTCAATTTCATGGCCGAGCGCGGCCGTGGGCTCATCTGCGTCACCATGTTCCCGGACCGGGCCGATGAGCTCGATCTCCCGCTGATGACGGATCGCAACACAGATCCGCACCAGACGGCCTTCACGATTTCTGTCGACGCCCACACCAAGTACGGGGTCACGACCGGGATCAGCGCTCAGGACCGAGCCAAGACGATCGAGCTCCTCGCGAATGAGGGGACGGTGCCGGACGACTTCCGTCGCCCAGGCCACGTCTTTCCCCTCCGAGCGAAGTTGGGCGGCGTCTTGCGTCGAGTCGGGCAGACCGAGGCATCCGTCGATCTCGCCCGTCTGGCTGGATTGCCCCCAGTCGGGGTCATCTGCGAAATCCTCGACGATGACGGCACGATGGCACGGCGCCCGAAGCTCGAGGAGTTCGCAGCGGAGCAGGGACTCAAGTTCATCACAGTGGCTCAGCTGGTTCGGTATCGACTCACGCGAACGCGCCTGGTCGAGCGCATTGCAGAGGCGAAGATGCCCACGGAGTATGGAGACTTCTCCGTGATCGGCTTTCGAAGTGTCGTGGATGGTCGGGAACACGTCGCCCTGGTGAGGGGAGAGGTGGCTGGCGTGGATGGCGCGCTGGTGCGGATGCACTCCGAGTGCCTGACCGGTGACGTGTTCGGCTCGAAGCGGTGTGACTGTGGAGAGCAATTGCACGCCGCGATGCGCCAGATCGATGAGGAGGGCGTCGGCGCGATCGTGTACCTGCGCCAAGAGGGACGGGGCATCGGCCTCGGTAACAAGCTGAAGGCCTATCATCTCCAAGACGGCGGGATGGACACTGTCGAGGCCAACGAAGAGCTCGGTTTCCAGCCCGACCTCCGGGACTATGGGATCGGAGCTCAGATCCTGCTGGAACTGGGTCTTCATTCGATCCGATTGCTCACGAACAACCCGCGGAAGATCGTCGGTCTGGACGGGTATGACCTCGAGATCACGGGCCGAGAGCCCCTGCGTGTCGAACCGGGTGAGTTCAACCGGGACTACCTTGCAACGAAGAAGACCAAGCTGGGGCACATTCTTTGAGCACGCTCGGGTCACCGGTGGACGAGCGTCGCGGGGAGGTCGATGCGACTGGATTGCGCGTTGTGATCATCGCAGCCCGCTTCAATGCCGAGATCACCGACAGTCTTCTGCGTGGTGCCCTCGAAGCCCTCGCCGAGCATGGGGCGCACGATGACGACCTGACCGCCATTCGGGTTCCGGGGGCATGGGAGCTTCCGCAGACGGCTGCGCGAGCGGTCGAGACCGGACGATTCGACGCGGTCATCACCCTCGGGTGTGTCATCCGCGGTGAAACGCCTCACTTCGACTACGTGTGCCAGGAGACGTCGCTCGGGCTGGGTGCCGTGGCGAGAGCGGCCGACATTCCGGTCGTCTTCGGTGTCCTGACCACCGACGATCTTGCTCAGGCTCAGGGCCGGGCAGGTGAAGGCAAGAGCAATAAGGGCTACGAGGCTGCCATGGCCGCGCTGGAGATGATCTCTGTCGGTCGATTCCTTCGGGATGGCCCATGAGCCTTGAGGAGCCACAAACCCAGCGCAAACTCGACCGCGCCGAGCGCATCGGTCGAAGTCGGGCCCGGGCCTGGGCCCTGCAGATCCATTACAAATGGGAGAGTCAGGACCTCGGAGACTCTCTGCGCGATGCGCTTGTGGATACGACTGCAACGCGCCGGATCGCCCCGTCCCGCCTTCCCTATATCCGTGAGATTCTGTCGCTCCTGGACGAGCATATGGACGAGATCGACGAGACGCTGCGTCGATATCTCGACAATTGGAGCCTCGACCGTCTTTCGCGGATCGACCGAGCGGTCCTGAGGATCGGCGCGATCGAACTCCTCTACCGCGATGACATTCCGCCCAAGGTCGCGATTCAGGAGGCGATCCACCTCGCCGAGGCCTATGGAGGAGACGATTCTCCACGGTTCGTGAACGGGGTCCTGGATGCCCTCTATAAGGCTCGAGCGAACGGGGCGTGACCTCGCCGCAAGAACCTGCCTGAGCCGCCGTGCGAATCCTGGTCGTCAACTGGTTGGATCGTGAGAATCCTCAGGCTGGAGGGGCGGAGGAGCACCTTCATGCGACCTTCAGTCGGATCGCGGCGAACGGACACGATGTAACGGCGCTCGTTTCGGGATGGCCCGGTTGCGCCCGCAGAGCGAATCTGGACGGCATCGACGTCCATCGTGCGGGGCGGCGACACACCTTTTCCGTCGCGGGCCCGTTGTACTACCGGCGGGCGCTCGCTGCTCGAGGCTTCGACGTCGTTGTGGAAGACCTCAACAAAATCCCCATGTTCACCCCCTTCTGGGTGTCAGCACCGGTCGTACTCCTGGCGCATCACCTCTTCGGCACAACGGCTTTTCAGGCGGCGAGTCCGCCGGTAGCAGCGACCACCTTGGTGCTCGAACGCACAATTCCGATGGTATACAAGGGGATCCCGTGTATCGCCGTCTCAAAGAGCACGAGGGCTGACCTCGTCGATCGTGGCCTTCGCCGAGAACTCATCGAGGTCGTACCCAATGGGGTGGACGTGGACACGTACACCCCGCGACCCGAAACCAAGACTGTCCATCCGACGTTACTCTTCCTCGGTCGGCTCAAGCAATACAAACGGGTCGATCTCGTCATCCAGGCGGTCGCGCGCCTCGCCGCCGACGGGATCGAGGTCCAACTTAGAGTCGGGGGTGCCGGGGATCAGGCCGATGCCCTCGAGGCGCTCGCGATCCGTCTGAAGGTGGACGATCGGGTCCGCTTCCTGGGGTTTGTCCCCAACGACGTGAAGCTCGACCTTCTGCAGAGTTCGTGGCTCCACGTCCTGACGTCGCCCAAGGAAGGCTGGGGGATCTCGAACATCGAAGCTGCGGCCTGTGGGACCCCGACGATCGCGAGTGATGCACCTGGACTGCGTGAATCGGTCCTGCATGAGCGTACTGGTCTTCTGGTTCCCCACGATGACATCGACGCACTCGCCGATGCAATCCGGTCCTTGATTCGTGATCCTGGGCGCCGGACACGTATGTCGCTGGATGCACGCTCGTTTGCCGAGGAGTATTCATGGGACGCGTCTGCACGACGTGTAGAAGCCGTTCTGAGCCGGGTGGTCGACCGTTCAGGGCCAGCGTAAATTACGCAGAGGTTGCCATCCCATCTGACAGGAAGTGCAGGATGAGAGTCGGCATCACCGGAAGGCACTGTGAGGTCCCTCAGGAGATCCTCGCCCGAACTGAGAGTCACATCGGCGGTCTTACCAAATACGAGCCCCGCGCGACTGCTGCGGAGGTCGTCTACACCGAAGAGAAGCGTACCTGTCAGGTGGAAGTGATCGTCCACATCGATGGTGCGCCGCATGTTACGGCGCACGGCGAGGGAAGCGACTTCCGCGCAGCGCTCTCGGGTGTTCTGGATCGTGTGCGCCGATTACTCCGAGACGCTCGGTCGAAGCGCGTGGATCACAGAGCTCCGCCGCTTTCCAAAAGCGCCTCTTAGGAGTAGTCCGCTGACTTCCAGGTCCATCACGGTCAGGGAGATCCTGGAGGCGAAGCAGGAGACGCTCGCCCTCGAGGCCCTCACGCCGGCAGGTCTGGAGCGACGGGTAAGTGATCCGGACGTGACGGCGCCTGGACTGGCTCTTGCCGGGTACACGGCACGGGTAGTCGACGGCCGGATGTGGGTCTTCGGTGAGACGGAGATGGCCTACCTCGCCACAATGGAGCCTGCCGAAGCCTCGGCGCGACTCGGGGTGTTGTTCGGGTTCGACGTCCCGGCGGTCTTCGTCTCGAAGGGCCTCGACGTTCCCGAGTACTTCCTCGCCGCAGCATCGGCCAATGAAGTCCCGGTTCTGCGGTCACCGAAGAGCACGAAGGAGGTGTATCAGCTGCTGAAGTCCTTCCTGGAGCTTCAGCTCGCGCCGCGGACGACCCTGCATGGTTCGCTCGCCAGCGTGTACGGCGTCGGTCTGCTGTTCGTAGGCGAAAGCGGGGTTGGTAAGAGCGAGTGTGTTCTGGATCTGGTCGAGCGTGGACACCGTCTTGTAGCGGACGATCTCGTGATCGTCACTCGCCACGGCCACGATGTGATCATGGGGCAGGGGCACGAACTCCAGGGCCACCACATGGAGATCCGTGGCGTCGGGATCATCGACATCTCGGCCTTGTTCGGTGTCCGCGCTATCCGGCAGCAGAAGAGAATCGAAGTCCTGGTCCACCTCGAACTGTGGGATCAGGATCGTGACTATTCGCGCACTGGCCTCGAGGAGGACGTCGAAGAGGTTCTCGGCGTGCCAATCCCGCGCGTGACCGTTCCGCTCAATCCGGGAAAGAATGTCACGGTGATTGCGGAGGTCGTAGCGATGAACCATCTCCTCAAGTTCTCGGGTGTGAACTCCGCCGCGCGATTCGACCGGAAGCTCCGCCAGTACCTCGAGCAGGACTACGAGTAACGATGTCAAGCGGACCCATACAAGGCGTGGTGATCGCATTCATTGGCGCATGGGGGATCCTCAGTTGAGTGCAGGACAGTGGATTCAGCGCACGGTGGAAATCGTGAATGTGGCCGGCCTGCATGTCCGCCCTGCGGCGGAACTCGTGAAGCTTGCGGGACGCTACTCCGCCGACATCCGCCTGGAGAAGGAAGGTCTGGAGGTGGACCTGAAAAGCATCATGGGCGTGCTCATGCTCGCAGCAGAGCGCGGTACGCAGCTGAGGATCTCAGCCAACGGCGCAGACGCGGAAGAAGCTGTCCGTGCGCTTTCGGACCTCGTCAGTCGCGGCTTCGGCGAACTGGAGGCCTGAGTTGTCGATCGTACTCGATGGCTCACCGGCCTCGGAGGGAATCGTCGCAGGGCCGGTCTTCGTGCTCGACTGGGGACTTCCCACGGTCGCACACGAGTCGATCGCGGACGACGCCATCGAAGACGAGATCGTTCGCTTTGACGAAGCTCGGCAGTGGGCCACAGAGCGACTTCAAGAGATCAAGGAGCAGACCGAGGGACGGCTCGGGGCGGTCGAGGCTCGCATCTTCGATCCACAGCTTCTCATGCTCCAGGACCTAGAGGTCGTGGATGGCACGGCTCGCTACATCCGTGAAAATCGTCTGAGTGCTGCCCGGGCCTTCGAACTGCGCATGCTTGAACTGCGCTCGATGTGGAGTCGCACATCGCACCCGATGGTGCTCGATCGCCTGAACGACCTCGAAGACCTCATGATCAGGGTTCTGCGCAGACTCCTGGGTATGAATGATCCCTCGGACCTGGACCCTCTGCAGGAAGCGGCGATCGTCGTCGCGCAGAATTTGACACCGAGCCTGATCGTGCAGCTGGATCCGGACAATGTGCTGGGCATCGCGACAGATCATGGCACAAGAACTGCGCACTGGGCCATGCTCGCTCGCTCGATGAACATTCCGGCGGCCGTCGGCCTCGGCGGCGCGTCCAAGCGCGCCTCAAACGGCCAACAGGCGATCCTCGATGGTCGGATCGGGCGGTTCGTGCTCCAGCCGGAAGAGGACGAGCGCAACCGCTTCGAGGCCCGTCGGAAGCAGCATTCCGATTGGGAGGAGGAGATTTCGGCGATCGCTGTGCTGGAATCGGTGACCCAGGACGGTCAATACGTCGAGCTACGAGGTAACTTGGATCTCCCGGGTGAGGCGGAGCGTTTACTGGCACGCGGCGCAGTAGGAATCGGGCTCTACCGCACTGAATTTCTGGTGGTCGGTCGGAATTCGATGCCCAACGAAGAAGAACAGTACGAGGCCTATCGGTACGCTGCCGAAGCGTTCCAGAACGGTGCCGTCTGTATCCGGACCTTCGACCTCGGCGGCGACAAGTTCCCGATGTCCCTGAACATGCCCCCGGAGGAGAACCCCTTCCTGGGGTGGCGCGCAATCCGCGTGTGTCTCGATCAGCCGGACCTCTTCCGGACCCAGCTGCGGGCGCTTCTGCGTGCAACGGCACACGGCGACGTGCGGTTCATGATCCCGTTGGTCAATGACGTTGAGGAGATCCGGGAGGTCCGCGCTCTTCTGCAGGAGGAGGCAGAGGGACTTCGTCGCGACGGCATCCCGTTCAACGAGGGTTACAAGCTGGGCGTGATGATCGAGACACCGGCGGCGGCCCTCGATGCCGCCGAACTTGCGCGCTACTCGGATTTCTTCTCGATCGGCACGAATGACCTCATCCAGTACACGCTCGCCGTGGACCGAACCAATACGCGGCTTGCGAAGCTGTACAACCCGTTTCATCCGGCTGTCGTGCGGCAGCTGCATCAGGTCGCTCGGGTCGGACGAGCGGCTGGAATCGAGGTGAGCGTCTGCGGTGAGATGGCCTCTCACCCTCTGGGGGCGTTCCTGCTGATCGGTCTCGATATCACGGCACTGTCCATGGCGTGGCCGTCACTCCCGGAGATCAAACGCCTCGTGCGAGACGTGCGTATGGAGGATGCCCGTTCGGCTGCGCGGAAGGCCCTCGCGGCGCCCACCGCCCACGATGTTACACGCTGTCTTGTCGAGGGCATTGGGGACTCGGTCGACCTGTCTGTCTTCTCTGGTCGCTGGAGCTTGTCGCTACCCGCGTGATTGGGTAGGGTGAAGGCGCCTTTTATGGCTTCGTTCGAAGCCCTGTCTCCGCTGCACAGCCCCCGCAGGAGTCGCCCGTTGAGCACGACGCTCTTTACCTCGGAATCTGTGACCGAGGGCCATCCGGACAAGATCGCCGATCAGATCTCGGATTCGGTGCTCGACCACATGCTCGCTCAGGATCCGAAGTCCCGCGTGGCCTGCGAGACGCTCGTGACCACGGGTCTGGCGCTGATCGCGGGTGAGGTCACGACCTCCGGCTACGTACACTTGCCCGATGTCGTTCGAGGAACCTTGCAGCGGATCGGGTACACGAACTCCGCGTATGGCATCGATTCCGCGACTTGTTCGGTCCTCACCAGTCTGGATCGTCAATCGCTGCACATTGCCATGGGTGTCGACACGGGCGGCGCTGGGGATCAGGGCATGATGTTCGGGTATGCCTCGGACGAGACGCCTGAGTTCATGCCAGCCACGATCCACTACGCGCATGCCCTGACGCGTCAGCTCGCGAAGGTGCGTCGCAGTGGTGAGCTTCCCTGGGTCCGCCCAGACGGAAAATCCCAGGTGACCATCGAATTCGACGGTGACACACCCGTTCGAATCCACACCGTCGTCGTGAGCACTCAGCACGACGAGGACGTGAGTCAGGACGACATCGTGTCCGGGATTGCCGAGAAGGTCGTCAAACCCGTTCTCCCGTCAAATCTGTATGACCCCGATGACTGCATCCTTCACGTGAATCCGACGGGGCGCTTCGTGATCGGTGGCCCTCATGGGGACGCAGGTCTGACCGGTCGCAAGATCATCGTTGACACCTACGGCGGCGTGGGACGGCATGGAGGTGGCGCCTTTTCCGGAAAGGACGCGACCAAGGTGGATCGCTCCGCGGCGTATGCGTCGCGCTGGGCAGCCAAGAACGTTGTCGCAGCCGGGCTGGCGCGGCGTTGCGAGATTCAGCTCGCCTACGCGATCGGCGTGGCCGAGCCGGTGTCTGTTCATGTCACGACATTCGGTACGAGTGAGCTTCCCGAGGACGTGCTGTCCGAGGCGGTTTCGGAGGTGTTCGATTTCCGCCCGGCCACCATCATCGAAACGCTGGGACTGCGTAACCCGATCTTCACTCCGACTGCAGCGTACGGACACTTCGGACGTACACCGGAGACTCGTGTTCCCGATTCCTCCGAGAGCGGGGAAGAGGTCCGGTTCTTCTCCTGGGAGGACACGAACCGGGTGGACGACCTCAAGACCGCTGCGGGGGCCTGACGGGACCGCACGCGGGCGGGGAGGCGGTAGAACCCCTGCGAGACTCGGGAGTATTGGGGACGTCGCGGGTCGCTGACCCGTTCAGCCCATCGTCACGGAGCAAACGAGCGCGTGCTGGTCGAAGTGAGGGTTCAGAGTCTGGCTCTGGATCGAAGCACGAACACCCCCGTCGTCATCCTTCAGGAGGTCGACGGCGATCGGGTGTTGCCGATCTGGATCGGGCCGGCGGAGGCGAGTTCGATTGCGATGCGTCTGGCCGAAATGGACAGCCCCCGTCCGCTCACGCACGATCTCTTCTGCTCGGTCCTTCAGCAGCTCGGTGGGGTGGTCACCAAGGTGATCATCACCAGGGTTCAAAAGAGCACCTATTACGCCGAGTTGGTCGTCAGCCGGAATGGCGAGGTCATCAGCATCGATGCCCGACCCTCGGACTCGATTGCCGTAGCGCTGAGAGCCGATGCGCGGATCATGGCCGATGACTCCCTCCTCGAGATCGCTACGATCGAGATTGCAGAGGAAGAGTCAGTCGGTGATCCCGAATCCGTCATGGAGCGCATCGAGGTCATCGACCATGACAAGGAAATGGGACCCGAGGAGCTCAAGGAGCACCTCCGCCGTCTCAACCCCGAGGATTTTGGTCGCTTCATCCCCTGATCCCAGGGGGCGCACCGAGCGAGGCGAGGTACGCAGGAGTGGCAGGCTCCGGACGATCGGTCTCTGGCTCATCGTTCTGGCTGTGGGGTGCATGCCTGCGGCGGTTCACGGGCAGAACCCGATTCTGTCCGGCACCGCCTTCTTGGGGGACACCGTCATGTCCGAGGGCACAGTCGTGTTACACCATCTGTCCCAGGGCATCCAGGGCGAGTTGGACTCACTGCGGCTCGGGCCTGGTGGGTCGTTCCGTTTCACGCTGCCGAGCGCCCCTGATCCCACCCTCAGCGACATCTTCTTCGCCTCGGTACGGCACGACGGTGTGCTGTACTTCGGACCGATGATTACCGTTTCGGAGCAGCTCGATTCCCTTTATCAGGTGAACGCATACGATACGTTGCTGGCGCCGACGGAAGGCCTGCCGGTCACGCTCCAGTCACGAAGCGTCTTCATCGAGCCGGATTCGACCGACTGGCGTGTCACGGATCTCTTCGAGCTCCGCAATGACGAGCCTCGGACTATTGTAGCGCGCTCCGGAGGATACACATGGCGCCATCCCATGCCGGCCGGGGTTCGAGAGGTGGATGCGGGGGAAGGAGAGCTGGCCGCAGATGCGGCTCAGTTCCTGAATGGAGAAGTCGTCGCACGGGCGGCCCTGCCTCCCGGTGGCCGCCTCTTCGTCGTCCGCTACCGGATCGACTCTCTGTTCATCCCTTTGCCGGTCCAGACCGGGACCGAGCGACTCGATGTGCTGGTCCGAGAGCCGGCGCCGACCATTGCAATCGATGGGCTGGAGTTCATGGAACGGCAGGAATTTGAAGCCGGGTCTACGTATAGGCGCTTCGCTGGCGCAAATCTGGTGGGCCCGGCTATTACGATCGTGCAGACGGAGGATATCACACCGCCCAGAGTGGAATGGGCCGCAGTCCTGCTCGCTCTGATTCTCACGGCGGCCGGGGTCGTGGTGCTGCGCCCCCGCTCGACGAACAAGCCTGTCGCGGTCCCCGCGCTCGACCGACAGCAGCTACTCCTGCAGGTCGCTCGGCTGGATGAAGGCTTTGATCGCTCGCCTCGGTCTGATACAGAGCGACAGGCCTACGAGCAGCGCCGCTCCGAGCTTCTTCGACGCGCTCGGTCGTTGAGCTGACCTGTGGCACCTGTCACCACCCGAGCTGTGCTCCTGCGCGGGCACGACTACGGGGATACCAGTCGGATCCTGCGCTTCTTCACCAAAGATCATGGACTCGTCAGCGTCATTGCTCGAGGCGTCAGGGGCCGAAGCGGGAAGGGGGCGACGACCCTCGCGACCTTCGCGTCCGGCGATCTGACGGTGTACATGAAAGCGCAACGTGATCTGCATACGATGAAGGACTTCGCTTGCGCGGCTACGCGGGATGAATTGGCGGCGCACCTGCTTCGCTTCTCCGCGGCCTCTGCCGCTGCGGAACTCGTGCTCTCTCACGCGGAAGCTGATCCTCAGCCGGGTGTATTCGATACACTGGAATCCGGGCTGGACGCTCTGGGGGTCGCTGAGCCCGGCGTTCTTCCCGGGACGGCGCTGGCGGTTCTCTGGACCATCACGGAGTCCTTCGGTTTCGCTCCTCAGCTCGACGGCTGTGTCCGGTGCGATGAGCCCCTCGATGACGAGGAGGTCGGGCGCTTCGACTTCTCCGCGGGAGGGATGCGCTGCGCGGAGTGTTCGGAGGATGCGGCAGGCCCACGCGTCGGGCCGATTGCTCGCACTCAGCTGGTCACGCTTCTGGCAGGGCAGGTGCCGGTCGGCCTGAGCCACACGCGCCGCCACCTCGGGCTCGTCTCGGACTTCATTGCCTACCACGTGGTCAGCAGACCCCTCAAGTCTCTTCGCTTCCTTGGAAGCATGCTTCCTTCAGACGACGCGGAGATGCCTGTTGGCTAGCGTGATCCTCGGCACCGCCGGGCACATCGACCACGGGAAGACTGCGCTGGTGCGCGCGCTCACCGGAACCGATACCGATCGTCTCAAGGAAGAGAAGT
This sequence comes from Gemmatimonadales bacterium UBA4456, assembly GCA_002390225.1. Classification (GTDB taxonomy): domain Bacteria; phylum Gemmatimonadota; class Gemmatimonadetes; order Longimicrobiales; family Gaopeijiaceae; genus UBA2589. Next base: position 31,084 of record DGOW01000081.1, read on the forward strand.
CTCGTGGTATCACGATCGAGCTTGGCTTCGCCGAGCTGGCGGCCGAAGGGAGACCTCATTTCGGTGTCGTTGACGTTCCCGGTCACGAAGCGTTCGTGCGTGCAATGGTTGCGGGCGCGGCCGGAATGGACGTCGTGCTGCTCGTGGTCGCCGCCGACGAAGGTGTGATGCCGCAGACTCGCGAGCACCTTTCGATTGTCGAACTCCTTGCCGTTCCCGAGCTTGTCGTTGCGATCACCAAGTGTGACGCGGTGGACGAGGAGTGGCTCGAGCTGGTCGATGCGGATATTGAAGACGTGCTGTCGAGCACGCCGTACGGGGATGCCCCGAGAATTCACACATCTGCGCTTGCGGGCACGGGACTCGAAGACCTACTCGACGCGCTATCGACTGCTGCGGACCGGGTTCATGCTGCTGATCGAACGGACCTCGCGCGTCTACCGCTGGATCGTGTCTTCACCATACAGGGCACGGGGACGGTGGGCACCGGCACACTGTGGAGTGGGGTGATCGATGCCGGTGCGAAGGTCCGGCTCCTCCCCGACGAACTCGACGCCAGAGTACGGAGCCTGCAGGTGCACGGCCGAGAGGCAGACCGTGCAGAAGCCGGGGATCGTGCCGCGTTAGCTCTTACGGGGGAGGGAGGCGACCGTGAGCGGGTGTCCAGAGGGTCCGTACTCGTCACGGATCCAGCATGGACGCCGAGCTGGATGCTCACGACGCGTATTCGGCTCATTGAAGACACTGCCTGGCTGCTCGAACACAATCAGCGGGTCCATGTGCATCACGGTACAGCGGAGGTGCTCGCGCGGTGCGCGCTGCTCGAGTCAGAGCCGCTCGCTGCCGGTGATTCGGGGTGGGTGCAGCTTCGTCTGGAAGAGCCACTTGTGGCGCGCACCGGCGACCGCCTCGTGATCCGAGCTTATTCACCGGTCACGACCATGGGCGGAGGTCTCGTCGCTGAGCCAGCGCCTCCGAAGAGGAACCGGCTGACGGACCTACAGCGTGATCAGCTGAACCAGCTCGTGGACGGTTCCGTGGAGGAACGGTCATCAGCCGCTGTCGCGCTCGCTGGTTGGGCGGGCGTCACGCAGGCACGACTGCCTATCGTCACAGGAGCAACGCCGCCGGAATGTGCGGATGCTGTCCACTCGATACTCAGCGAGGGCGTGCTGCGGGCCGGGACGCTCCTGGTATCGGCCGCTGTGCGACAGGAAGCAGAAGAGAGGGTGCTGGCTGCTCTGGATGCCGGCCATGTTGAGGACTCGCTCCGAGTCTCAGTCCCGCTAGCGCGCATTCGAGCAGGGCTGCCCGATTGGGCACCCCCCGAACTCGCCGACCCGATCATCGATGCTCTGTGCGATGCCGGGAAGCTGGAGCGGGCGGACGGCGGTGTGCGGCGGGCGGGCTTCCGCCCCGAGCTGACGCCCGATCAGGAAGCGGCCTCCGCCNNTTCCGCCCGCCTGTATGACGTACTCTCGTCCGAAGGTCTGGGGTCACCGCTGGTCGACGAATTGCCGGACGATCTTACCGGACGTTCGGACTTCTGGCCGCTCGTTCGCCACCTCGAATCTACCGGGCGGGTGAAGCTGGTTGCCGACGGCCTTTACGTGGCATCAGACGAGGTCGACGCGGCTGTCCAGCGGATTCGTGACGCGCTGGGGGGACGTGACGCGCTGGGTCCGGCGGACTTCCGTGCGGTACTTCCCGTCTCTCGAAAGCACCTGATCCCGCTACTCAACTACTTCGATGGCACTGGGGTGACCCTGCGCCAGGAACAGGGGCGATCCGTTCCGGAAGCGTGAGCGGATCCATCCTCGGTTGACCTGATTTCGGCTGTCTTCGGCCAGTCAGGCAACGGAACGAGTAGGTTGAGTGTCAAATAGGATGAGAGAGCAGGCCGTGTCGCTTGACCACGTCCAGACTCAGCCGATAAGATACGCTGGGCACGCGTGCCTACGGCCATCACACACGGAGCGCGATTGACGCTTAGCTACTGCACAACCTTTGTGCGGAGGTCTTGATGAGACGCTGGCTGCGCGTCTTAGTCGTCCTCCTTTCCCTGATCTGCGCCGCCGAAGGCATATCCGCCCAAGATGTGGGGCTTGGTGCGCAGGACCGGGGGGCGAACGGATTACAGCTCGGACAGAATTACCCGAACCCGTTCAACCCTGAGACCACGATCCCCTTCGTCCTTGGCGAAGAGCTGTTCGTGGACGGGCGTTCTGCCGTTGTGTCCATTCGCGTCTTCAACGTCCTCGCGCAGCTCGTGGCCAACCCCGTCGCACTGGGTCATCCGACGGGTGAGGGTGTTCCGGTCGATCGCCTCGAATACGCCCGACCCGGACGATTTGAAGCGTTCTGGGACGGAACCGATCAGATGGGACGTCAGGTCGCATCAGGCGTCTACCTGATGCAGATCAGTGTGAACGGGCTGCGCCCGCTGACCCGAAAGATCATCGTCATGAAATGACGTTGGGTTGGCTCGTGAGCCGGCCCGATTCGCAGTCGACGCGGATGACCCTGGAGAGGGCGTCCGTTTTTTTGTGCCTGCTGGAGTAGCGGGTCAGTTCAGGGTGCGCGCTCTTCGATGAGTTGCAGGAAAGCGTCGACAGTGTCCAGATCTGCCAGGAGCCCTGGAACGTCCGGGTCCTTCGCAAACTGAGCGATCTTGCCCAGGACTGGGAGGTACTGGTTCGAGACCTCGAGCGGCGGAGCGATGATCAGGAAGAAGTTGTGCACCGACGAGCCGTCGATCGCGTTGAACTCTAGGCCGCCCGGCTTTCGGCCGTATGCCAGGCGGAGCCGGTTGACCACGAGCGATCGACAGTGGGGAATGGCGATGCCCTTGCCGATCCCGGTAGATCCAAGGTTCTCCCTCCGCTTGAGCGTCTTGTAGAGCACACCCTCGGACTTTCCGTCCAGAGCGAGAAGGCCCACCAGCTCGCGGAGTGTGTCGTCTTTCGTCTCGGAGTCGAGGTCGAGCTTCACGGTGTCTGCCGCGAAGAGCTCTCGGAGCCTCATGCGTCGCCTCCCGGCGCGGGATTCAGATCGAGCGTTTGTCGCGCCGCACTATAAACCGACCCGGGCCAGCGGGCATCCCCCAGGGGTCCAGAGCTTCAGAGTCATCGTGCGGGTCACTAGCTTCTTCCCATGCCGTACGATGTCATTTCTCTGCTGAACGCGGGGGGTACACCTCTGTACCTCGCGCCACAGGCGGGCGTAAGCGAGTCCCCGTTCAGGCGTCTGTGCAGACGCTTCGGTGCGGATGTGCTGGTCAGTGAATTCGTGAGTGCCGCCGGGATCGTGCAGAACAGCAGGCGTTCGCGTGAGTACCTGAGATTCGACGAAGTCGAGCGGCCTATCGGCATTCAGATCTTCGGTGCGGATCCTGCGGTGATGGGTGATGCGGCGGCGTTCGTAGCGGAGGCTTTTGGCCCGGACTTCATCGATATCAACTTCGGTTGTCCCGTGAAGAAGGTGGTGAAGCGCAACGGCGGCTCGGGTTGTCTACGTGATCTCGATCTCGTCGAGGACATCATTCGTGCAGTGGATGACTCGACGCCCTTGATCACCACCGTGAAGATCCGCAGCGGGTTTAACGAGAACACCCGGGACCCGGTGACGATCGGTTTACGCTGCGAGCAGGCGGGCGCGAAGGCCATCTGTCTTCACCCTCGAACACGGGCGGACATGTATTCGGGTGAGGCACGGTGGGCCGAGATCAGCGCGCTCGTCGAGGCGCTCGAAATTCCGGTGATCGGTAACGGCGACATCCGTCGAGGTGAGGATGCCCGACGCATGCGAGACGAGACTGGGTGCGAGGCGATCATGATCGCGCGTGGCTCACATGGGGACCCGTGGATCTTCAAGCAGGCACGGGCGGCGCTCGACGGTCTCCCGATCCCCGAGGACCCGAACGTGGACGAGCGTTTCGAAATCTGCCTGGAGCATGCGCGCAACGCGATTGCCTTCGAATCCGACCGCGACCGAGCCATCATCGACTTCAGGAAGCACCTTGGGTGGTACACCAAGGGCCTCCCGGATGGGCGGAGTCTGCGCACAGAGCTCTTCCAGACGACCACGCTGGAAGAGGTGGAAGGGCTGCTCGAGGCCTATCGGGAAGAGCACTTGGCCGGAGTGTGCAGCTGAACTCGGAGCGCCGTTCCGTGTTACACTAAGAGACGGTTGTTTGAAAGATTCTTCACGGTGCGCGCCTTTTTTCGGGGACGCACAATCATCGGGGGCGTCACGGTTTCGACGTGTTTGTTGAATGTGGAGCAGCGTGCCGAGGTTCCGGGGCCTCGTTAAACACCTGGGAACTTTTCAATTGCCAACAATGAACTGGCTCTGGCTGCCTAAGGTTCTTCCTTAGCAGTCCGTCTCCTGGATTGCCTGCCCGAGGCGGTCCCTGTAGACGTCGATAATTCGGGCTGGTCCCCCGGCTGTGCCGCCGGGTCGGGGGCGAGACTAGAGGTGGCTGGCTTCGGAGACGGTTGATCACTGGCCGTCCGGAGTGAGACCAACAGCGATCTACGCACGTAGCGGCTCCACTGGATTCATTCGCGGACGCGGGTTCGACTCCCGCCGCCTCCACTGTCCTAATGAATTCCAACCGCCGTCCGGGGCTTCGGCTTCGGGCGGCGTTTCCATTAGGGCGATGCAATCGATGGAAATCCGGGCCAGGTAGTAGAGCCGGCCAACATCCCCTTGCTGAGGCTCCAAACGGATCGTCCCGACGGATAGAAAGTTCAAGGGGCCTTTCGTGGCCGGAAGCGAGGTGGGATGGGGTCCTGGTTCCAGCTTTGGGGGCCGCAAACGATCGCGGTCTTCAAGGCACCCTGAGCCGGAAGGGATAGGGCAACGTCTCACACGGTCTGCGCCCCCAGCCAGGGATGGGTCGAAGCTGCGGGCCAGTGTCCGCTAAGAGGCGATCAGTATCTCCACGGTCAGGCGAACCGGAGTCGCCCCCGGAACAGTCGTGACGGTTGAGGCTGATGGGCGCGTCTAACCCTACCAAGTCGACCGTAATGATCGGGGCAGGCTTATGCCAGCAGGAGTCGGCGCAGCCCTGTAAGCGTACTCACCCGGCCACTCGCTCAAACACGAGATCCCGTACCCGCCCCGCGTCGACCTCGAATCCTTCGGCTCGACCTTGAGCCAGCCGAAATCGGAGTTGCATCCCCTGAGCCGTGAGGTGGTCGGGGCCGATTTGTCTGACTTCCCGGTCGATACCGGGCCCGGCCCGCAGGCGTAGCCCATCGTCAACGATCTCCAGCCGGTATTCGATATCGAGCTCAGGGCTGTAATACCGCCCGGCGTAGCGCGACGGGCCGTCGACCAATCCGGGTTCAGGTGCCCCTTCGACGTCTGCAGGCCCGCCAGCGGATTGGGCCGAGGCGGCCGGTCCGAGCTGGTCGGCGAGCACGATGTCCGCGATGTCCAGCGCCATCCGACTGGGGTTTGCGTCGGAGCGGTTGCACGCCAGTACAATCGATAGGTCCACGTCCGGGAAGCGGGTGATCGAGGCCCGGTACCCGACGAACGATCCACCGTGACTGATCATGCGCAGGCCGCGGTGCTCCTCGACAAACTGGCCGAACGAATAAGGATTGGCTTCTCCTCCCGTCAGTGGAGTCGTTGATTCAAGCACCGCGTTCAGGCCAGGGGACAGCCCGTCGCGATTCAAGGCGTCGACCCACAGCGCGAGGTCCTCGATGGACGTGAAGACCCCTCCGTCTCCGACCATGTCCAACGTCGTCACAGAGACCCGATAACCGTCGTCGGTCGGCGCGTATCCTGTAGCCCGACTCGGTACGATGTGATTGTGGTCGTCATGGAAGTGTGAATGCGTCATACCCAGCGGGCCGAAGATCCTGGCGTCCGCGTATTCCTTCAGGGTCATTCCCGTGGTCTCACGGATGATCTCACCGAGCAGGAAGTAGCCCGAGTTCGAGTACAGGTAGTCCGACCCGGGCGTAAAGTTGAGCTCGCGCTGTCGTGCAATGACGGAGCGCACCTCGGCGTTTGTGTAGAAGTCGTCGTCGCGGAGTCCGCGCAGCGACATGAGCGTGAGGTAGTCGCGAAGGCCACTGGTGTGGTGCACCACCTGCCGGATCGTTGGATCTTCGGAGTAGCTCGGTAGATCGGTGATCCACCTCCGGGCGGGCTCGTCCAGGGAAATGACCCCGTCCTGCGCCGCGATCGCGATCGCAGCTGCGGTGAACTGCTTACCCACCGAGCCGGTCCGGAATACGGTCTGGGGCGTGATCGCGATCCCGTGATCAAGGTTTGCCATCCCGTATCCACGGCCGTATTCAAGAACGCCGGCCCGCACGACGCCGAGTCCACATCCGGGTGCGCCTGAGCGGTCGTACTCCACGAACAGGGCGTCGACCTCGTTCCAGTCGATGGCCGTCTCGGACGCACTGCCGGCACCGAGCGACACGAGGCCGATGACGGCGAGCGCCAGATACGCAGTCCCGGCCGGGCGCCGCCACCAAAGGAACGATCGGCTGATCACTGCACCCTCCTCGATTCCATTTCGTTAGTTGGAGCTAGTTGCTGCGCTGAATGATCTGCCCGGGATATGGCGAGGGCGTAGTGGCTCCGCCGTCCCATACACGAACACCGTTCACCCAGACACCGTGAATGCCGGTCGACGGGATCTGCGGAGACTCGAAGTCCGCATGATCCGTCACCGTCTCCGGATCGAAGAGCACCAGGTCGGCCCACGCGCCTTGTCTGATCACGCCCCGGTCTACGAACCCCATGTGCTCAGCGGACAGACCCGTCATCCGATACACCGCCTCCTCTATGGACAACGCGTTCTGCTCTCTCACCTGCGTGCGCAGGACCCGGGTAAACGATCCATATCCGCGAGGGTGCGGCCCGGCGAGGGCACCGTCACTACTCACATTCGTGTGCGCCCACTGGTACATCCGATCGATGTCGCCTTCTGTCATGCTCCGGGCAACGATGGATTCACGTGCGTCTTCGGGCGCGTTGGGACCGTATGCCATATCGAGCAAGGCGAGGTAGGTGGTCACCGCGTCTTCTCCACGCTCGGCGGCGATCTCCTCGAGGGTCGAGCCCTCATAGGCAGGTTCCGGCGAGAAACGCCCGAAGATGATGCCGTCGGGCTGCGCCACTTCGCGGAGCGCGAAGGCAACCTCGTTCCGCGTGAAATTCCCATCGGGTACGAGCACCCTCATGGTCGACTGCCAGTACGTGTACGGGTACACGTCCGCCGTGATCATCACGCCCTCGGCGCGTGCGGCGTCCAGCCGCGTCAACAGCTCGTCAGCCCGGCCCCAAAGACTGGTCATGGCCAGCTTCATGTGGCTCACCTGGACAGGCAGACCCACCTCGGAACCTATGCGGATGATCTCGTCGATCGCGTCCCAGAAGGTTCGGTCTTCACTGCGGATATGGCTGATGTAGCGCCCGTCGTACTCCGCAGCGACACGAGCCAGCGCGATGACCTCCTCTGTGGTGCTGTTGAAGCCCGCTGTGTACTCGAGCCCCGTACTGAGTCCCAGCGACCCGGCTTCCATATCCTTACGCAGCAGTGCAGCCATCGAGTCGACCTCCGCCTGGGTCGCGGCACGGAGCAGGTCGTCACCCATGGCCCGGCGCCGAAGCGTCGCATGTCCTGTATACGAGGCAACGTTGACCGCCGGGGGTGTCGCCTCGACGCGGGTGAGAAAGTCCGACAGGGGATAGTTGGAGCCGCCATCCTGACCAACGACCACCGTGGTGATTCCCTGACTGACTGCCGCCTCGGCAGAGCCCATCTCGGTCAGCAGACCGCCGTCGTGATGGCTGTGGGTATCGATGAACCCCGGTGCGATTATCGCACCCCGACCCTCAACAACGGTCTCCCCTCGGCTCGCTTCGAGCTGGCCGACATCGATGATTCGGCCACCGAGAACACGAACCGCTCCGGGGTAGGGGGCTCTGCCGGTTCCGTCGACGATCTGCACGTCGGTAAAGAGCGTGCTCTCCGGAGGGGCAGGGGCCGCGCAGGCCGACGCCAGCACGGCCGAGAGTCCGAGGAGCACGAACCCTGAGCGTCTGATTCCGGTCTGAGCGTAATGCGATTTCATCCGGTCAAGGTATGCGCCATCTAACTGGTCCACGAGTGGGGGACTCAGCGTTGACCTCCAGGGTTACTCGGGGCTCACGGCCCGGGCGAGTGCCGAGATCTGGAGGAAGGCAGCAGGATGAGTGGTCCTCTCAGAAAACTAGGCAGGACGGGACAGGGGGTGACGAACGGGCGGCTGCAGAAGACAGGCGTGAGTGACGGCTGGGAGGGCCATAATGTGGTGGACCCACCGCTGGCGGTATGACTCAGAAGCCCTAGGGATCCACTCAGTAGCAAAGGAACTAGTCAATCTCGACAATGAGCACAGGGTCGAGGGCGATGTGGAGTTGCCCCGATTTAGTGGACACCTGATCTCTTAGAGAAAGGAGTCCATGGAAATGCCAAGAACGAGACCGCCGTACTCGCAGCTTCAATGTGCCGGTGCTGGACTTCCTGACTGACCTCGTGCAACAAGGAACGATCCTGATTTTTGATGACTGGTTCCGATTTCGTGGGGATCCACATTCGGGCGAGCAAAGGGCATGTCGGGAGTGGCTGGAACGAAACCCACAGATTGAACTGATCGAATTCTGGAGGCAGGCGCCCCAGGCCGTGAGCTTCATAGTGAATCTCAAGGACTGAGCCTTCATGCAGCATCTTCGCCGCCGAGGGCTCTGTGTTACGCGTCCCGAGAAAGCTTGAGCCCGCTCGCGGTAGTTCGTGCTATCCAGACGTTGGTGGCAGTGGGGGTCAGGTTCAGGCTCCCTCGGCTGCTCGACGCATTTGTCGCGTACCGAGCTAAGTAGACCGCCGACCGTTTCCAAAGCCAAGGCGCGTCGGTCGGACCTCTCGTTGGCTTCGCGACGCTCGGCCCCCTTCGTCTCGGTCTAGGGATCCGAACGCGCGCCTTGGGAAGCCCAGGGACTCAACTGCCCGCAATCCGAACCTCGTCTAGGTAGCACTTCTCGCTGTCTGCGCCGGTTTCGCATTTGAAGCGCACCGCGCAGATCCAGCCGCCGCCGCAGACTTGCGCTTCCCAGTCGTCCGCCGCGTCGAACTCAACCAGCATGCGCCGATAGAGTAAGTGCACCAATCCACAGCCGCTGGCATCGAAGGAGACCTCGATGAAGCTGTCCTTGCCCGACCCCGTACGTTTCACCCAAGCGCAGTACGCACCTTGGGAGGCACCACCGACCACCGGCGTCCAGAGCCGCAGACAGACCAGTTCGTGAGCGAGCCGGTGTCGAAGCCGTCCTCGAAAATGGAGCCTGGTGGGGGAGGGTGACCCATGCAGCCTAAGGGCGGGACTCGTACGCGCACATTTGGGCACGGACAGACCCCGTCCGTCCACCTTCCGCAGCGTCAGCGATCACATTTGTCGGGTGGGAGTCGCGTCGGACTCGACCTCGGAGACAAAGCTGCTCCACTCCCGCGGAGGAGTCGCCTACTTCGGAGTCTGCGATCTTGCCCTCATCCCTGCCCGTCGTGGGGTGAGGTTCCGGCGAGAAGGTCGATACCCCTCAGTCGCTCTGAGTGGCGCCTCTGCCGACCCCTCGGACTCGGGTCTGGTAGTCGGCTGGGATTCGATCCGTACGTGACCTCCAGCACCGTTCGCTCGAGCCACTCGCAGTACCCACTGGTGGAGTCCGATACCCAGCAGGTAGATGACTCCGGTGACGATGTGAGCCCAGGCGATGGTAGACAGCAGAGTTTGCTGTGTGATGGATTGAATCAGATATCCGGTCACGACCATCGGAGCGATCATCCACATGGTGGCCAGGCCCGTTCGACGTGCCCTGAGAACTCGGCCTTGGTAGTGCTTCCAGATATGCTCGGTGGCGATAAGCCCGATAGAAAAAATGAGGGCAGGGGCCACGACGATGTGCAACTTGAGCACCCAGGGCTGGAGCGGATGATTCACGACAGCCCAGGGTCCGACAGGTTCCATCATCCGGTCCATGACGAAGTAAACCGTACCCGTAGCTCCGGTGAGTCCGGACGTGACCCACAGTAGAATCTTCTGGAAACGATTCATGGCAGGCTCCCGGTCGCGAACGGAGCCACCACACTATGCAGGGCCAGCGTACGTCGCACCGCGTCTGACACGGCGCGAGACGTAAGCGTGGCCCCGATGATGTTCGGAATATCTCCCTTCAGCGAGAGGTCGTCTTCCGTCGTTCGCCCGGCGAACAGATCGAGCCAGCCGTCAGGCGCCCTGTACTCCGGAGGTTCGCGGAAGCTGACGGTCTCTATGCGCATCACGCTTCCAGCCCGATCGAGGACGATCATCAGCACCTCGTCGAGGGTCCGAACCCGGTGCGCATCGAAGTACGCGACGCCCAGGGCTTCGTCGTCTTCCTGCGCGACGTAATACGTCACGAGTCCTATGTCGACGTCATCGCCTGCTTCCTCCCGAGCGCGCTCCAGCTCCGCTGCGGATAGGAAGGCCGTCTTCCGGCTGACATCAGCGCCAGGGAAGGCGAGCGACAGGGCCTCGTCCTGGGTCATCCGTTGAGCGAGCGCCGGACCGGGAACTGCTAAAAGCAGCCCGCAGATCAACAGCGCCAGCGTAAGACGCGACCGGATCAGAAGAGCCACCCAAGTTGGAAGTTGATCTGATCGATGCCGGTCTCAGCGGCGTTACGTCGCATCTGATAATCCACCTTGGCGACGACCTGACTCACTGGCTTCCAGGCCAGGCCGATCGAGGCCACCGTGAGATCGTTCGCCGGATCAACAGCGAAGCCGGAAGCAACCTCCCGCTGCGTGTCGAGCTTCTCATAGCCGAGATATGGGATCAGCTGGTGCATGCTGGAGCTGCTTCTCAGCACGTCGTACCCGACCTGCACGTACCAGCCGAGCATGCTTGAACCCACTCCCTGCGCGCCGACGTTGCCTGCGAGCTTATTGATCTCCGCCGCGTCGGAAAGGTCGCTTCCGGCCACAAGCGCCCGAGCCTCCAGACCTGCCACCTTGTAGTCCGCATGCAGGTCCCAGATGATGAGCTGTCCGTCGACAGGATCGCCGCCGACGTCGCGGCCGTGTCCGGTGCGGCCGATGTGCATGGCCCCACCCGTGGTAAGGCCGGGCCGTCCTGTGTAATCGAGCCGCCCGATGAACGAGAAGTCTTGGGCGAGCGCCTTCGAGCCTTTCTGCCTGCCTCCGCGCACGCCTGAGCCGGAGAAGTCCTCCGCGTCCAGCGAATTGATGACGACGGCGCGCCAGCTGAAGTCCTCATGGTCGCCAAAGAGTCCGAACCCGTTCTCGCGCCAGGTGCTCGGGATGATGCGTGTCTCCGTGACCGAGCGCTGTGTCCCCAGGAATGTGGGGGGCTCATGGAGCTCATTGACCCAGCCCATCGGAGCCAGCAGGAGACCGCCGCGTAGACCGACGTCCTCACGAAGTCGGTACTCCACATACGCGAACTCCAGGAAAATCTCGTCGGCGTGCTCGACCTCGATTTCGGAGTTGAAGAGCACTTTGTCGTTGAACTTATAGCCGACGTAGACGATGGCCCGCAGAGCGTCGAATACATCGGTGCGTCCAGCAGCGGCACCGTCCTCGGTCTCTGCGGAAAAATTCTGGTAGAGAACCTCGCCGTATCCGCCGATGGAGACGCCCGAGTCGATCCTGTACACCCGGGAAGCGGCCGGTCCAAACCCGGACACCGAAGAGTCGGCGACGACGACGTCCCGGCCCAGGTAGAGGCGCTCGATTTCTCGCGTGATCGTCTCGATCTGTTCCTCGAGATCTTCGATTCGTGTCGAATCCGGATCCTGCGCAACGGCAGGCGTGGTGGCGAGGATCACGCCCAGCAGAGCGATGACGGGACCTGAGAGCACACTTCTGTTCATATCATTCCTACCAGTAGACAACCTGTGTAAGTGGTGACGGCGGGTATGGTCCCATCCAGCGAGCCATGGAAGGGGTCCAACGGGCTGAGACTCGATCGCTCTCGACCGTGAGGAACAGCGCTGCGATCTCGTCTGCACCCAAGGCCCACGCCAGACCGTCTTCGGGGCCCATGACGTAGAGGGCCGTCGACAG
>DGOW01000081.1:43262-48058 GCA_002390225.1 Gemmatimonadales bacterium UBA4456
CGCAGGGCGTCCGTTTCGTGGATCGAGTAGATGGCCGGGGCGCTCGGAGGCTCCGCTCGTAGCGGCCGAGACGTTCACGAGGCGAAGCGGGATGGTCGGTTCGTTCCGACGCAGCGGATGTGCGACCTCGAAGCTCCACCCCTCTTCGTCATCGGAGAGAGCCAGTACCTGTCCGCCCAAGTCGACCAGCGCTCGTTGGATACCGTCTCCGGCGAGCGCAATCTCAACTTCCCGCAGGGCGGCTCCCTTACCGAAAGCTCCCGCATCCAGCCAGGCGTGCGGTCTTGCCCTTACGGCCGTGCCCGATGACGGATCGATGACGAAGGCGCCGGATCCGGATGCCTCCATCGCGTCCACTAATTCGACTTCGGACGGAGTGCGGGGCTGGGATCGCACCCCCCATGCGTCGATCAGCGGCCCAATAGCAGGTTCGAAGGCACCGTGGGTTCGTTCGGACCATACGAACACTTCAGCGAGCAGGGTCAGAAGGGCTTTCGGCGCGGTAGTGGTGCGACCAACCTCGGCGCGGTTGAGAGCGGATAACCCCGAGTCTTCTCTCCATGTGCTGAACAGCGCGTCGATACCCTCGATCGCGCGGAGGGCCTCCTCTGCACTCTGCAAAGCTGCATCACCGGATACAGATTCCACGTAGATTCGGACCCGCGTCCCCATGATCCACGCTTCGCGCTCGACACGGGTGGTCGACAGCGAAGCTGCTAGTGAGGTGCAGAGCAGGATGCCGTAGAGGGGGATTGTGTGTGGGCCCATAGCTCAAGTGTGCGAATGAGATCCATTCTCATGTGGCTGTAATGATACCGGGATCGGCGCAGCGGGACAACACGCCGAGCGCGGAGCATGAAAGGTGGCGGGGTCATGAAATGGCTCGTGTTGCTCAATACAGGACCGCCGGTGGCGACGGAGAGTTGGGTCAGAGGCCATCACTCTTACAGGCGATTTCCGGGTTGGCATATTTGCCATGGCCTGAAATCAGTGGGCCGTTCCGGATGAGCTGTGAACTAGTGCGAGGGAGGTAGAGAGCAGGCCGCCGCAAGGTGTTAGTCCAGATGGCCTTGCAAAGGGAAAGCAGCAGATGGAACCCTGCCCCAAGCTCCACGCTCCTCGTGGCGCTCTGACGGAATCCAGGCCAAGTTGGTGTCTGATCCGGTGGTGTGCAGCCGGATGGTGGTTCTCTTTTAGAGAATGCCGTGTTCTCGAACTCCTGACCCCAGCGCACGATACGAATTCGATCCTCCGACCGTGGAGTCATCCTGATCGGGATCACCTTTGCGGTGATCGGGCTGGGTGTGCTCCTTCGGATTTGGCAGCTGTCTGCCGACGCGTCTTTTTGGTTGGATGAGTTGGCTCTCATCCGGAACATCGTCGACCAGCCCCTCCCCGATCTGCTATTCGATCCACTCGAATTTGGGCAGATGGCGCCTGCGGGGTTTCTGGCACTATCTCGGTGGTTTTGGATCGTCGCTCAAGGGGCCGACGGGGCGCTCAGGATTCTTCCGTTCGTTGCATCAGTGGCGACGATTCCGCTCATCTCCAGAAGTACGGGCGCTCGCTCAGCTCCCGAACGACCTCGCCCGAAGGGCAGGCTCCACCCGCTGACACCTCATTCAGGCAAACGACAGTGATATTCTGGAACGACAAGCCGGCTACGACGGCCATGCCTGCCGTCGTCAGAGTCAGGCCGCCCATCAATGGTCGCGACGTATAGAAATGCCCCATGCCCGGAACCAATCCCAGCACCAGCGCCTGGGACGGATCGGGCGTCTCAGCCGATGCCATACCCTCGAGCTCACCGATCCGCTGGGATACGGTGATCGCCTGAGACTCGTCCGGGGCGACTAGACGGAGGTAGTCACGGAAGTCCTGAAGCGCCTCTCGGGTCCGTCCCGCGCGTTCGTTCACGACCGCCCGGTTGAAAATCGGCTCAGGCCAGTCGGAGTCGATGTCCATGGCTTCGGAGAACGACCCTTCGGCGTCCGAGAAGAGACTGTCGTCGGCCTGCACGAGTCCCAGCTCAAATGCGTCGCGAGCGGCCTCCGGGATCTGAGCGCGCAGCTCATCGGAGAGAGTGTTCAGGCGGTCGCGCGCTTCGAAGATGCCGAGGGACTCGACGTTCAGGTCGAGGGCGCGGCAGTACTCGACCATCGCATCCGGGGCTCTGTCCACGTCTTCGAGCACGCGGGCATGACGATACGCGAGGTCTGGGGACGCCGGGTCGAGCGTGACAGCCTGCTCGAGCAGCGCCTGCACCTGTTCGAGTTCCCCGAGGATCAGCGCCTGGTTCGCGTCGGACGCAAGCTGTCCGGCCCTCGCCCGAGCGTCGGGCGTTGGTAGCTCGGGACTCGCGGGCGCGAGACACTCGTACGGACCGGATCCGGGGTACACGCGCAGAAGCTTGAGCTCCTAGCCGGCGAGCGTCACAGCGCTGCTTCCGGAGACCGTGGCAAGAATCCCGAGCAACCAGCCTGCGCGCCATGTTCGGGCGAACCTGAGGGGCATAAACCTATCTAGGCGAAAAAACCCGGCGCTGAGGCCTCGAAAGGACCAGCTCCGGGATGGCGGCACTTATACAAAGCTTCAGAGTGCGAGATGGGGTGTCAAGCAAAGAAACGGGTTGAAGTTTTGCGCTCCATCTCCGCTTATCGTGGTCCGCGAAGCGTCTCGAAACAAATGGCGCCGTGGACCGCGCGTACTGACGACAGCGAGATGCCCGTCTGCCGTCTGCGTCGAAACGTTCTGGGACACATGGACGCGGCAGGGTGGATCGCGATATTTCCGGGTTAGATCCTCATTCCTGCAGGAACACTGTGCGACCCAAGTTGCTAATTTTCGCGGTGACCTTTCCGGTCATCATGGTGCTGGATGTCGTGACGAAACGTTGGGCGCTCACCGAGCTGACCGCGTTCGATCACGGGCATGAACTGCTTGGGGGGCTGGTCCCGCTGACGCTTGCGTTCAATAAGGGAGCGGCGTTCGGAATGCGGGTCAGTGAGGATTCCCGGTGGTTCTTCATTCCGGTCACGATTCTCGCGCTGATCCTGCTCACCGTCCTGTACAAGCAGGCTTCGGACCGGGATTTCCTGCGCATCAGCTCGATCTCGCTCGTCGTCTCGGGTGCGATCGGCAACCTGTACGATCGGGTTCGCTGGGATCGCGGCGTCGTCGATTTCCTGGGTCCCGTAGATCTGGGCTTCTGGAATTTTCCGATCTTCAACGTCGCGGATATGGCGATCACCTGTGGCGCCATTCTGCTCGCCATTTCGTTCTGGCTGGAGGAGCAGGAGGAACGGGCGAAGGAGCTGGCCTTGGCGGCAGCACCAGAGGAGACGAGCACAGCCGAAGGTGCTCCGGTGACGGGTGCCTCCATTGAACCCGGCACCGAAACACCGGGATCGGCTCTAGGCGGCTGAGTTGCCTACTCGTTCGTGACGAAAAGCAGGTAATCGATGCGGCGGCCGTTCATCTGCGTCACGCGAAACCGACCGGTCTCCACCTCGACCTCGTCTCCCACCACGGGCATCCGGTTCAGGCGACCGAGTACGAAGCCACCGATCGTATCGTATCCCTCGTCTTCATCCTCTGTGTGCTCCAACCCGAGCCGCTGAGACACCTCGCGTAGCGACGTTCCACCCCAGATGCGGACCCGGCCGCTGCCGAGCGGCTGAAACGCCTGCGGTTCATCCCCCTCATGCTCGTCCTGAATCTCCCCGATGATCTCCTCGATCAGGTCCTCGAGGGTGACGAGACCTGCTGTGCCACCGAACTCATCGATCACGATCGCCATCTTGGTCAGCTGCGATCGCATTTCTGGCAGGAGCTCTTCCACCCGTTTCGTTGACGGTGCGAAGGGCAGAGGGCGGATGAGCGGCTTAAGGTCGGTCTCTCCGTCACGCGCTGCCCTCCACACGTCTCGTCCGATCACGACCCCGTGAATCGTATCGAGGTTTTCCTCGAAAACGGGTAGCCGCAGGTGGCCCGTGTCGAGCATCGCCTCCTGAACCTCCTCGAGCGTTGCGGTGGTCGGGATTCCGACCATGTCGATCCGCGGCGTCATCACCTCGCCGATCGATACCGCGTCGAGGTTGATCACGTTGCTCACCACCGAGTACTCGTCGTCGTCGAGGGTTCCTTCCCGACGTCCGATCTCCGCCAGCACCTCGATTTCGGCTCGACTGACAGTGGGCTGCTCGCCAGAAGGCGAAATCGCCTTGGAAATCCAGGCGAGGGGGATCAGCACCGGCTTCATTCCTACGATCAGAACCTGGAGTGTGCGCGCCGTCGTGGGAGCGAGCTTCTTCCAGTAGGTCGCACCGATCGTCTTCGGGATGATCTCGGTGGCCAGGAGGACCAGCAGGGTCAGAACGCCCGAGAATACCCCGACCCAGGCGTCACCGAAGACGTGAGCCGCCTGGGCACCACCCATCGCCGCTCCGATCGTATGAGCGATCGTATTCAGCGTGAGGATGGCTGCGATCGGCTCCTCGACGTTATGACGAGCCTGCTCCAGCCATTCACCAGCCCACTCGCCGCGGTTCTTGAGGAGGGCGACGTGGGAGTGCGATATGGAAAGAAAGACTGCTTCGAGGATCGAGCAGAGGAATGAGATCGACAGCGCGACCACGACGATCGCTACGAGTGTGACCATAAGGCGAAAAGGTAACGAGGGCAGGGCAGGGACGGCGACCCGGGGGCTCCCTTGATGCGTCTCGCGATGTGCGGCCTATTATCCGGTACGGAACCGCCTCACCCAGACGAGTCCAAACATTCATGAACGTCCGCCT
>DGOW01000091.1 GCA_002390225.1 Gemmatimonadales bacterium UBA4456
GTGACTCCGGACATGCACCGTGTCCATCACTCGATCCACGAGTGTGAGACGAACAGCAACTTCGGCTTCAATCTGCCGTGGTGGGACCGGCTGCTCGGGACCTATACGGCTCAGCCGCGCGAGACCCATGAAGGTATGACGATCGGTGTGGACCAGTTCCGGACCCGCAGGGATCTATGGATTGACCGAATGCTGGTTCAGCCGCTTCGCGGTGACGCGGGCAGCTACCCCATCCACTCAGAGTCGGAAGAAGAGGAGAAATCCTGAGAGATTCGACACTGGAATTCCCGCCTTCCACTACCAGAGAGACATCATGAGAACCCGTCGGAGCTTCATCAGTACTGCCACCAAGGGCCTCCTCGGAGCGGGCGCGTTCCCCGCTGTGACCGGTGCGCTCCCCGTGGATCAGACGACTGCGACGGGCACCGGATTAGTCTACGATCCGCGCTATCTGGACCATGTGCTGCCGCTGCGACAGGGTGAAGCCCACCCCGAGCGGCCTCTGCGGCTGATCCGCATGATGGAGGCCTTCGCCGAGCGCGGGCTCGACGACGAAGTCGTCCGGCTGGACCTGCTCGATGACCCACGCCCGTTTGTCGGTTATGCCCACACAATGGAGCACGTCGAGTCGGTACGTGAGATCGAGGTGTCAGGGCGGGTGGCCGAACTCGCGGTCTCGGGAGCGCTGGGCGCGATCGAGGCCGTATCCAACGGCACGGTGAAGAACGCCTTCTGCGCTTCCCGTCCGCCGGGGCACCACGCGAATAACACCGGCCAGGAGGAAGGCTTCTGCTTCTACAGCAACGCCGCGATTGCAGCCCGCTATGCACAGCGGGTGCACGGGTTCGAACGGATTCTGATCCTGGACTGGGACTACCACCACGGAAACGCGACCCAGAATGCCTTCTACGAAGATCCGAGCGTGCTCTTCTTCTCCACGCATGACTGGCAGGCATATCCGGGTACGGGAGATCCGTCGCTGACCGGAGAAGGAGCGGGTTCCGGCTTCAACATCAATCGACATCTCGACTGTGGCGCGCGTGATATCGACATCCTGCGCGCCTGGGACGAGGCGCTTCTCCCGGCGGTGAGTCGGTTCCGGCCGGACTTCATCATTGTCTCTGCGGGCTTCGACAGCCGCCGCGACGACCTCCTCGGGTGCTTCGACATTACGGATGACGCGTTCCGACGCATGACGCGGACCGCCATGGATCTGGCTGATGAGTTCGCGGACGGACGACTCGTCTCGCTACTCGAAGGTGGGTACAACGTGGAGGGCAATGCACTCGCGGCTGCCGCCCACCTAGAGACCTTGATCGACGGAGCGTGAGCCTCGGCGCCTGACGTCGTTGCGCTTGCTCGGGCTCAGCCGCCTGTCAGCGCCCTCGCTGGGGGCATCCGAGCCTGCGACGCCTGCTCATAATCGTACGCCAACCCTAGCAGTTGAGCCTCGGTCCACGCCGTGCTCGCGAAGGTGAGGCCAACGGGCAGACCGTCGACCATCCCCATAGGCACCGAGATCAGCGGGTATCCGGCTACGGCTGCGACTACGGTGAGCCCTGGCGGTCGGGTCCCGCGGGGGCCGTCCGGAATCGGACCCGACCTGGGTGTCCCGTCCGGCTCGATCTCTGACGCGGGCGAGCTCGTGGGCGAAACCAGTACATCCACGTCGTATTCCTCCAACAGTCGATCGATGCCTTCCTCACGAGTCAGGCGCAGACCGTCGGCGAGCGCGGCCTGGTACTTCGGGTCCGCGCGGCCGTTCTCGGTCACCTGTGCGTCGTCCCAGTAGTCCATTGTGTGCATGCGCTCACGCGGGTCGGTCTGGCTGAACTCCATCAGGCCGGCGAGGGACCGCACCGACACCGCGCCTGGCGTCGTTGCGAGGTAGGCGTTGAGATCGACCTTAAAGTCCTGAAGCAGAATGATCCGCATCTCGACTCTTGGGTCGATCAGCGCATCGGTTGGTAGCTCGACCAGCTCTGCGCCCTCGGTCGAAAGCACATCCAGGGCAGCGTCGAACAACCAAGCGACCCGGTCCGAACCCGGACCGTTCGATCGAAGGACACCCACGCGCGTCCCACGAAGTGCTTCGGCATCGAGGGCCCCGACATAGTCGTCCAGGTGCCTGTCTGCTTCCTCTGACCACGGGTCTTCCGGGTCCGTACCTGCGATCGCATCCAGGATCATGGCTGCGTCGCGCACGGAGCGCGTCATCGGACCCGATGAGTCCTGGTTGAGGCTGATCGGGACAATCCCACGGCGAGAGACGAGCGCGATGGTGGGCTTCATACCGACCACGCCATTCACTGAAGATGGCCCCACGATCGAACCTGCGGTCTCCGTACCGATGGTGCCGGCCGCAAAGCTCATCGCCGTCGCGACCCCGGAGCCACTACTCGAACCCGCTGGGCTGCGCGTGAGGTCGTACGGGTTCCTGGGGCTGCCTCCGACGGTGCTTCCGTTGAAGGATGCCGTATTCCGGAAGCCGGCGAACTGGGAAAGGTTGGCTTTGCCTAGGATCACCGCACCAGCGGCTCGCAACCGACGGGCTACCTCGGAATCACGATCCGGAACATTGGCCTCCAGTGCGAACGATCCGGCCGTTGTCGGCATCCCGATCGCATCCAGGTTGTCTTTGAGCAGAATCGGCACACCGTCGAGGGGGCCCCGGGCCGCTCCTGCCGTCCGGCGAGCATCGGAGGCAGCGGCCTGATCGAGGGCATCCGGAGCGATGGCGATCACAGAGTTGAGCGCTTCGTCCATGGCCTCGATACGAGCGATGTAGCCCTGGGTGACGGCGACTGATGACGCACGGCCCGCAGCGAGATCATCCGAGATCTGATGGAGCGGTACCTCCTCGACGGAATAGCTGACACCATCGGCGCTGGCTGGGCTGTCGCGGGAGCACGCGACCGTCACGGTCGCAGCCACAAGCATGAGCGTGATCTTCTGAAAACGGGACGTGGTCATGTACAGCCCTCAATTCGGTGAATCGGCAAGGTAGGGGCGGCCGAAGGGGGAGACGAGGGCGGGTGAGGCGTACGGCGCGATGCCTCGCTAGAAGCCCGTGACTGGTATCGGCTGCGCAGCGAACTCGGACGAAGACCCGAGCTGCCCGTACTGGCCATCACCCCAGCAATACGCTGCCCCGGATTCGGTAAGGCCACAGGCGTGCAGCTGACCCGGGGTGATCGCCGCCCAGCGATAGTCTCCGGCTACGAGGCCTGGACGTCCGGGGCGTCCCAGTCCGCCGGTTTGCCCGAAGCTGTCCGTACCCCAGCATTGAGCCTGGCCGTTGGCTTGGATGCCACAGGTGTTGAAGTAGCCAGCTGACAGCTGTGCGAGGGTGAGCGCACTGGCCAGAGCCAGTGGGCGGCGAGCGCAGGGCCGAGCGTCGAACTCACTCGCAATTAGCCAGTCACAGCTCTCTGTGCCGCCGGTTTCGAGCCCAAGCTGCCCGCTGTCATCATCCCCCCAGCACTCGACTTGGCCGTTAACACGCAGAGCGCAGGTGTGGTACAGTCCAGCAGCGACTGCGGTGTAAGGCCCGGCATCGACCGGGACGGGCTGGGACGCGCACGGTCGCAGTTCGCCTTCAGGACCAATCGGACACTCTTCCGTCGTCACGCCGATCCCGAGTTGGCCACCCTCGTGCATGCCCCAGCACAATACGCTGCGACTCTGATCGACGGCGCACGAGTGCCGCTGTCCGACCGCCAGCGTGCCGGCCGCCAACAGGCCGGGGACCATCACGACAGCCGAGACTGGCTCTGGTCCCGGTGGCGCTCCAGGTCCGAGCTGCCCGAAGTCTCTCGCACCGAAGCACCCAACGGAGTTGTCACCGAATCGGATACACGCGTGGTCTGCACCCATCGCGATCGTTGCAGCGCCTTCGGATCCTTCGATCAGGGTCGGGGCGGCACGGCCCCCGAGACGGCCCCAGCAGTACACGCCAGCCCGCTCGCGTTCGATCGCACACGTCGAACGATTTCCGGCCTTGATCGACGAAAAGCGCTGCGAGGTGAAGAGTTCACGTGGTCGCTGACGGAGGTCGCTAGGTCCTAGTCCTGTCTGACCATCGAACCCGTAGCCCCAGCAGAAGGCGACCCCGTCGGCATTGAGAGCGCAGCTGTGCCGCCCGCCGGCTGCGATTGCCGAGAACTGCAGGGGTGTGTTGCGGCTCAGATCCGCATCAGAGGGGCTGTCGCACGAGGAGAGGCTCACAATCGCAAGGGCTGCGAAAGCACTGCTGAATCGCAGTCCGGTATTCATTGACTGTTTCGGATCACCATGTGGATGTCCACGATACTCAGAGTTTGTGTTCCCCGTATACGTACGCCGTCGGTCCATGGGGGTTTCCTGAAGCTCGTCGGTCGCGGAGGCACTCCCGATCGCACAGGGTTGTGACCGTTTCCTACGAAAACTCCAAGGCCATTTGCGCCGTTATCAAGCCGGCGGGTTCGATCGCCCACTTCCCGAACCGCACGCGGATGCACGGCGCAGGGAAGCTGGGGCTGGTCAGCCGGACGAACCTCGATCAGCTACTGGCCATGGGTGCTCTGGTCGTGGCAGCTCCGCTCAGGATCGTCGACGGGAGCGGCAGTCCACTGCGGGTCGTGGCGTTCATTAAGGGGTAGGCGCCGCTACCCTGAAACCAGAGGCTGCACGCCCGTTCGATCCAGACTGAACCCGACCCGGTCGATGGCGGTGGTCAGCTCCGCACGCGTGTAGTCACCGATCTGCATCCCTGGCGGCCGGATGAAGGTGGTGTCGATGATGCCGCGCTTGTTGTAGACGTGCTTTCGGTATGCCAACCCGATCTTTGGCTGAAATTCGTAGCGGATGAGTGGCACATAGTGGTCGAAGAGGGCTGCTGCTCCGTCGATATCGCCTGATTGGAACGTGTTGTATACGCCGACCAGGACCTCCGGCCAAGAGAAGCCGGTCATAATGCCGCGGGAGCCGCGCTGGAGCTCCTCGAGGAAGTACAGTCCGCCGAGGCCCCCGAAAACACCGATGGCATCCGGTGCCTGCTCCAGAATGCGTGTCATCTTCTCGAGCGCGGGATAGTCCTCCGCCTTGATGTAGTCGATCCCGTCGATCTCATTGCCCATGCGCGCGATGAGCGGTGCCGAAAGCGTCGTCTTGAACGACTCGGGGAAGTCGTGGATGGCAATGGGGATCTCCACGGCTTCCGCGACGGAGGCGTAGTAGTCGTAGATCGCCTGGTCGTTCTGAATCGGGGGTGGTGCAACGAACGCTCCTGCTGCCCCCAGCTCCTGCGCTTCCCGCGCCTGCTCGATCGCTCCGGCAGCCCCGAAGGCCAGCACGCCGACCCAGATCGGGAATGCTCCCGCTGCCTGGTCGACGGAGTCGGCAACGACTTGCCTGCGCTCGAATCCGGCAAGCCGATGGGCCTCACCCATGAAGCCGAGGACGCTCACGCCGTGGGCCCCGACCTCGAGCTCGAAGTCGATGAGCCGCCGCATGCTTGCCCCGTCCACAGCGCCGTTGGAGGTGAACGGTGTGGGAAGAATCGGGAGTACGCCGTGAAGCGACATCGTGATACGTGGGTTCAGGTTGGAGTTGGTCGAACGAAGCTGCCGTCACCCGGTGCGCCGATCAGCGATCCATCACGAAAGACGCAGCGCCCGCCAAGCCAGGTGGACACGACCCGGCCGCGAACGTCGCGCCCGTGGTAGGGGCTCCACCCGACCGCGTAGTGGGTTTGGTCGTCCTGAACCGTCCACTCTGCGTCCGGGTCGAAGACAATGAAATCGGCGTCGGCGTCGGGTACGAGCTGGCCCTTTCGGCTGAGGCCGAAGACCGCGGCGGGCCCGGAGGCGACGAGTTCGAGGAAGCGGGCCAGGTCGATCCGGCCGGTTGTGACCCCTTCGCTGTACAGAAGCGGCCCCAGGGTCTCTGCCCCCGGTAGTCCTGCGTAGGCGTCGAAGATGTCCGCCGTCTCTTTCCGGTGCAGGGGATACGGCGAGTGATCCGAGGTGACGATATCCACGCTCCCGGCCCGGAGCTGCGCCCACAGACCATCGACGGCCTCCTGGCTTCGCAGCGGCGGATTGCACTTGGCTCGCCCGCCCAACTCGCGGAGCGCGTCCATCGTGAGCAGCAGGTACTGGAGGCACGTCTCGCCCGTGGCGGATACGCCCTGGCTTCGGTTCCAGTCGATGAGGTCGAAGGTCCGGGGGATCGTGCCGTGGACCATGTGCAGGTGAGCCCCGCTCCAGTACGCCAGCTCGAGTAATCGGCCGGCAGCCTCGGCCTCGGCGACCGGTGGTCTGCTCAGCGCGTGGTTAATCGGTGCCGTGTCTCCTCGGGCTCGAAACGCATCCGCCTGGGCGAAGACGATCTCCTGGTTCTCCTGGTGGGCTGCGACCGGTCGCCCGGTTTCGGCGATCACCTGGAAGGCCTCGTACAATCGACCATCCGGGATGCGCGGGAAGCGGATCGGGTCGACCTCGATCGTCGACACTTTGAAGCCCGCCGCACCTGCGTCGGCCAGCTCCATCAGGACGCCCAGGTCACCCGAGGGCGAGAAGGTGGCATAGAGCGCCACGTCCACCACGGCTTCAGCGTCAACGTCCCGCACCTTGGATTCCAGCCGGTCGACGGAGTTCACCGGCCGATCAGGCTTATCGAAGGGCATATCGATGATCGTGGTCGTGCCCCCAGCGGCTGCGGCCCGGGTCGTCGCGCTGATGCCTTCGTCGACGCACGAGCGCGTGTGGACGTGGGCGTCCACGAACCCCGGAAGAACCAGGTGCCCGCTGGCATCGAGCGTTTCCGCACCCTGCAGCGGGGTCTCACCGATCTCGATGATCCGCCCGCCCGAAACCGACATCCAGCCGTCACGCACGATCGTTCCCCCTGGCCGGACGATATCACCGCGGACCACGAGGTCGGGGTTACCTGTGTCGCTCATCGATGGGACCTCAAGTCGAGCAGCTCCTGCAGGGCGTCCAGGGCCAGGTGCCCCAGGTCGAAGACAGGGATCGCGATCCGGGCGGCGATCTCTCTCAGCGCATCGGACGAAAAGCCAACGTAGTCGAAGACCATCGCGTCCGCGCCACCGTTCCCTGCGCGTCCGGCGAGCCACGGAGCCAGAGGCTCGCTGGTGGGCCGATCGGTGAGCACGTGTGAGCGGGCACTGAAGCCCGCCGCGCTCCACTTCTCGAGGGCCGGCGACGCCTGGTCCTCGAACGGAACGACGATCTCGAGGTCATGGAGGCCCCGCCTGCGGAATGTCTCGAGCGCGGTCTCGAACGGTCGCACGACGGGGGCCGTCGGGTGGAGTGAGAGGCCGAGTTCAGGGAAGGGGCCGGCACACAGGATGAGGTGCGCGAAGACCCCATCCGGGGACGCGTCGAAGCTACGCTGCATACGCTCGGCGACGTACGATGCGTCAACGACGACGCGACGGCCGTCCTGAAGGCGGGTCTCGAGCGGGTACGCGCAATCGATGCACGTCTCGATGGCCTCGGGGGCAAGGCCGTCGAGGGCCCCGATGAGCTCGAAGGACACCGACGGGAATCGCTCGTGCAGGTCATCCGTGAGGTCGGGCCGCGGGGTCTGCCCGATCACATAGGCTCTGACAACAGGGTCGATCATACGACTCGGCAGGTCCGTCCTCGTGTGCAGGTGTGGGTCGCTCCGAACGAGGCTACGCGGCCACGGACGCTCGCGCGAGTCCGCCCCGCGGTCAGTGACCTCTGGCTAATCGTGGCCCGACGGCCCACGATGCGAGCGCCCCAACGCCACCCACCCGGAGCCCTCGATGATCGACCTCGTTCTCGAAGTGCTGGCCGTCGTGGATTCATTTCTGTGGGGACCGTGGACCATGGCGTTTCTGGCCGGGGTCGCGGTCTACTTCACGCTGCGCTCCGGATTCTTCCAGGTTACCGGACTCCGGTACATCCTCTCCCAGACGCTGGGCCGACTTGCCAGGGGGCGTCACCGGGTCGCCGCACAACGCATGACGCCGTTCCAGGCCGCTGCGACGTCGCTGGCCGGAACGGTCGGCATGGGCAACATGGCCGGCGTGGCGACCGCGCTCTCCGTCGGGGGTGCCGGAGCCATCTTCTGGATGTGGGTCCTGGCCTTCTTCGGCATGATGTCGAAGACCGTCGAGATCACGCTGGGCGTGTATTACCGCGAACGTGGACCCGATGGCCAGTACCGCGGTGGCCCTCAGGCTACGATCCAACGGGGACTCGGCTGGACGCCTCTCGCCATGCTCTTCAGTGCCGGCATGCTCATCAACGCAGTCTTCTCGGCGTCGATGCTGCAGTCCCATACCGTAGGCCGCGCGCTACTGGCCAGCTACGATTTTAATCCGTACGTGGTAACCGGGGTGATGGCGATCCTCACCGCACTTGTGGTGCTCGGTGGCCTGAGGCGGATCGGACGGTTCTCCCAGGCGCTCGTGCCATTCATGACGATCGCGTACATCCTCGGCGCACTGATCGTGATCGCTGCGAATGCCGCGGAGCTTCCCGCCGTGCTCCAGTCGATCGTCACGCATGCGTTCTCCCCCGTGGCGGGCGCCGGGGGTGTAGCCGGCGTCGCGGTCAGCGAAGCCATCAAGCAGGGCATGGCCCGCGGCATGCTCTCCAATGAGGCCGGCATGGGCAGCGCGCCGATGGTGCATGCCACGGCGGAGACCGAACACCCGTTCCAGCAGGGGGTGTGGGGTGCGTTCGAAGTGTTCTTCGACACGATCGTGATCTGCTCACTGACCGCACTGGCCATCCTCTCCACGGGTGCCATGGCCAGCGGCGCATCGGGTATCGAGTTGCTCCTCGTGGCGTTCAGCGAGGTGTTCTCGCCGCCTGTGGCGTCCCTGATCGTGTCCGGCGCCATCGCGACGTTCTGCCTGTCCACGCAGATCGGCTTCTTCGTCTACTTCGAGACGAGCTTCGTCACGCTCGTGGGTGAGGCCCCCTTCAAGTACGTACGCTGGATCTACTTCCTCCCCGGCGTCGCCATGGCGGGGGTGGCCGACGTGGATCGGATGTGGCTCGTCGCCAACATCGCGGTAGCCGTCACGGCCATCCCGAATCTGCTCGCGATGCTGTCACTCGGGGGCGTCTTTACCCGACTCATGCGGGATGAACTGAGTGGCGAACGAGCCTTTACTCCTGCCAGGGTCGATGAGTCGGGGCCCACCATGCGCGGGTATGGAGCGACCTCGTGAGACCGAGATCTCAAACGGACGACATCGTCATGAACAGACCGACCGCCCTGTGGGGACTCCCATGCATCACCGTGATCCTCGCCGCCGTGGTGGTGAGCGGGTGCGCGCCTGCTTCCTCGACGGATGAATCCGATGTGCTGACCGTCATTCAATCTTCCGTGGCCATTGGTGATCCGCACATCGTCAGCGATGGACTCGCCGGCCGCAGCATGATCAAGACGATCTATGATGCGCTCGTCGAGTGGGATGCGGATGGCAGCTACCAGCCAGCCCTCGCCGAGCGATGGGACGTGAGTGAGGACGCACGCTCATGGACGTTCCACCTGCGCCAGGACGTGAGCTTCCACAACGGAGAGACACTGCGAGCCTCCGATGTGGTGGCCACGATGGGCCGGGTACTCGATCCGTCCATCGGAGGTGCGTTCGGGACGGAGGGTGTTTATGCCAGCTACCTCGGCACGGCACAGATCACCGAGGTCGATGAACGGACCGTACGCATCGTGACCGAGGATCCGATGGCCGATCTCCTCGACCTCGTCGTCGACATGCCGATCAGCCCCGCGAGCGCGCTCGACCAGTTGCCCAATGCATATGTCGGCAGTGGCCCGTATCGGGTCGCGGAACACACAGACGCCCGACTCGTGACGGTCGCGCACCAGGCTCATTGGAGAGGTCAGCCGGAGTACTCTGAGATCCACTGGGTCGCTGAAGCGGATCCTGAAGCGCGCGTCGAGGCCGTGCTGGCCGGGCAGGCCCAGGTCGCGGCCGGGATCGGCATTCAGGGGCGAGATCGTATCGCTACGGACGGGGGCGCGGACACGGCCGAAATGAACAGCGCACTGGCAATCATCTTCATGCTGAACGCCTTCGATGGCCCGACCGCGGACGTCCGCGTTCGCCAGGCGCTGAACCATGCGCTCGATCTCGATGCCATCATCGCGGAGATCACAGATGGTGCAGCCCGACCGCTCAGTGGCTACCTGACGCCGGGCCACTTCGGGTACAACCCCGAGACCATGGTCTACGCGTACGATCCGGATCTCGCCCGGCGCCTTCTGGCCGAGGCCGGCTATCCGGACGGGCTCACCCTCGTGTTCGACATCCCACAGGTGATGCCGGACGAGATGCCGGCGCTCTCTCAGGTGATGGTCGAGCAGTACCGCGACGTCGGGATCAGGCTCGAGGTGGTCGAGCATGACGACCGGTCAGGGTACTCGCAGATGGTCCGGAGAAAAGAGATTGCCAACGGAGCGGGCTTCGACTCGAGCCCGTGGAGCACGTATCGCGTGCTGCGCGAAAAGATCCACTCCGGGTTGCAGGGACCCTGGTGGGAGGGGTACGAAAACACCGAGGTCGATGCGCTCATTGAACAGGCGCAGGGGACGGTCGCCGATGCCGACCGACAGGCCATCTATCGGCGCGTTTATCAGATCGTCCGAGACGACGCGCCGTGGATCTTCCTCTACAATCCCACGCTCTACTGGGCTGTGAGCGCGGACATGGACTGGGCTCCGAGGGTGGACGGACTGCTCGTCTTTCGCTGAGTCGGCTGCCTCGCGCATCGAGGAGGTCATCCGCATCTTCTCGTATGAGCCATGACACAGCACTGCCCGCCGAGCGTCGCCGGGCCCGACGAGCGTGTTCGATGCTGGCAGGCGTACCCCTCATGTGGTGCGCCGCATGTGGCCCCGGTTCGGACGGGCCCGAGGTAGCGGACGACACCGGGGCTGCCGAGGAACTCGCCTGGGTCGCAACGGCACAACAGAACGGGATCGTCGGGTACCGAGATCCGGTGGGCGCCATGTCTCCCGACGGGGCGCTACTCGCGTACGCTGAAGGTCGTGACCTGCGTGTGGTCCCGTTGGGCGGGGGCCCCAGCCGCAGCATGGCCCGTGCGGAGGGCCAGGTCCGGCATCTGGCATGGCTCGATGATGGATCACTCCTGGCGGAAGACCGGGTCGGTCCGGTCCGGTGGTGGCGGTATGACGCTGCGTCCGGTGATCGTACGCCGCTCTGGGAGGGAATCAGTGCCGTCGCTTCGGGTTCAGGGAGAGAGGTCTCGCTGGACGCCCTGACGAGCCTGGCCGTTTCCCCCGACGGGTCCGAGATCGCCGGGGTCGTCTCTACCGGAGACGGTTGGGAACTGTGGCGGATCGATCGATCCGGCTCGGGGGCCGAAGTCGTCCGACTGGGCTCCGATCGCGTCCTCTATCCAGCCTACACGCCCGCCGGCGACGTGGGTTGCATTGTCCGTGGCTCAGGGGGCGATCGTCTTCATCTGCCTTGTGCCGGGCCACCCATGACACTCCGGCCCGACGTCGACGTGGTGGGTCCGATCGCGTTCTCGTCCAGCGGT
>DGOW01000068.1:0-2666 GCA_002390225.1 Gemmatimonadales bacterium UBA4456
AGGATCTGCCCTGGAGCCAGCTCGATCTCATAGCGGCCCTCAGCGTCGGTCGGCACGGCATCGCACCCGTTGCTTACCACGACACCGGAAACCAACGGCTCGCCGGGGCCGCGCGCTCCGTTCCGGTCTACGTCTTCGAACACGATGCCCGTGGCCCACTCGGAGGAGACTACGCCGCATTGCGCGCTCAACTCAGGCGTGGCAAGGCAAAGGCCCAGCAGGGCGATCGCCACCGGCCTCAGTTCCGTGACACCGAGACGCTTCAGGATCCCCCTGGCTTGTCGGGTGGAACGGGACGCCATGAACACTCCTTGGGACGTGATGAAACCGGCGGGTCGTCGGGGCGCCAACGTACGAACTGCGCTGAAGAGGGGAAACGGGATGCCGAGCCGATCGGTACGACCCGTGTATCGGGGATCGGCCGGCCGCAGCATACTGAACCATACACGATGATTCCTCCGAGCCCCTCAGACACCGACGATGTCCGACCTACGTGTGCTCCTGCCGGTTGTCATGGCATCCGCGCTCACCGGATGCGGGGCTGCACCGCCCTCAAACGCCCTTTCGGTGTTGGAAGTGGACAGCTCCGGCGTCTCGGTGATGACCGTCCAAGGCTCGATCGACGCTCTGCCTCGCTGGACCATCGACTCCATGCCGACCTTCCAGGTGCGCGGCGACGAAGCCCCATTCCTCAGTGATGTAGGTGAGGTCGCGGTGGGCTCGGACGGACGCCTGATCGTGGAAGACAATCAGGCTGCCGAGGTGTGGGTATTCGAACCCTCAACCGACCCCCTCGCACTCGGGTCCCGGGGAGACGGTCCGGGAGAATTCCGAAACGTGGCATCGATCACGGTGGGCCGGGCCGACTCGATCTTCGTATTCGACCGTCGGCAGGCACGCATGACCGTCTTCCATTCCGCCGGCACACTGTCCGAGGTCATCGACCTGCCGCGTGGGGTCGAGGGCGAAGGGACGTTCCTTGTGTCTGCCTGGCCTGTCGGCGACCACGTCCTGTTACAGTCGATCCGCTTTTCCGAGCCAGCCGATCTGACCACCGGGATGCGTCTTGGATCACCCGAGTCCACGCTCCGACTCGCTGATCGGGCAGGACGCCCCTCAGACCAGGTCGCTCGCTTCGGCGCTGGTCTGACATTGATAAACCAGAGATTCGACGGCCGATCTCCCTTCTCCGCTGATCCGTCGATCGCCGTGCGGGACACCCTCCTCGTCCACGGTCGGGGTGCGGGCTACACCCTCGAACACCGGTCACCCGATCTTCGCCTGCGTCGCTCCACTCGTTGGCCCGGGCGTCGTCGACTCCTCACTCCCGACGAGGTGGACTACGAGCGTTCAGTCGTCGAAGCACGCTTCACCTCAGCGGGCCGGGCTCAACCCGAGCGGATCGAAGCCTTGCTCGACGCGATGTTCGCACCCGAGGTCGTGCCTGACGAACTACCCGCGCTCGGACCCATCCGCATCGACGACATCGGCAGAGTCTGGGTCCAGGCCTTTCGACTCGGGACCGCGACCTGGCAGCAGGAACACGCCTGGCACGTCCTCGACCCAACGGGCCGGCCACTCGCTCGACTCGTGCTACCGCCCGAGACCCGCCTCGCAGCGGTTCACGACGACCACGTGGTGCTGGTGAGTCGAGATGCGCTGGAGGTGCAGCAGATTGGGGTGTATGCGGTGAACCGATCCTCCGGTCGCTGAAGAACATCGGCTCCGGCTCCGGCTCCGGGAGGGACCGGGACGAGGCCCAGCGACTCCCAGCCCCTCAGGCTTCCGGGTCTGCCAGTTCCGACCAGCGCTCGAACGCCGCCTCGATCTCCTGCTCCAGCTCTTTGGCACGCCGAGCGACCCCTGCGGCAGCGGCCGCATCTGTCCGATAAGCCTCGGGGTCAGCGAGCAGCTCGTGTGCCTCGCCGAGCGCTGTCTCCAATTCTTCGATCCTGGCCGGTAGCATCGCGAGTTCGCGTTGTTCTTTGTACGCCAGCTTTCTTTTCTTACTTGCCGTCCCGGGACTCGATTTGGTTCGCGCTTTCGGCCGTTCGTTCCCGCCGCCCCTGCCCTCTGCATCCACTGATTGACGCTCCGCAACGCGTTTCCAGTCCGAATAGCCGCCGACGAACTCTCGGATGTGGCCTCCGTCTTCGAAGACCAGGGTGCTCGTGCACAGATTGTCCAGGAAGGCTCTGTCGTGACTGACTACGAGCACCGTCCCCGCAAACTCCACCAGTCTGCTCTCGAGTAATTCGAGCGTCTCTGCGTCCAGATCGTTGGTCGGCTCATCCAGGACGAGCACGTTGGCACGCCGGGTGAACAGTCGAGCCAGGAGAAGCCGATTACGTTCGCCTCCAGAGAGGGAGCGCACCGGCTGACGCGCCCGCTCCGGAGTGAAGAGAAAGTCGGCGAGGTAGCTCATCACGTGTCTTGGTTTGCCGTCCAGCTCGATGTGCTCCTGTCCCCCCGCCACCGCCTCGACCACGGTCTCCGCCTCGTCGAGCTGTTCCCGATGCTGATCGAAGTACTGTACGTCGAGGGAGGTACCGTGCTCGACGGTGCCCTGGTCGGGCTCGACGCGCCCGAGCAGGAGCTGGATCAGCGTCGTCTTGCCCACCCCGTTAGGCCCGATGATCCCGATCTTGTCTCCCCGGGTGATCGTC
>DGOW01000068.1:2785-2925 GCA_002390225.1 Gemmatimonadales bacterium UBA4456
CGACGATCACACGGGTACCGGACCTGCCTGCCGTCTGGAGGCTGATCTTCACGTCAGCGGTGCGTTCGCGCCGAAGCGATCGCTCCTTCCTCATGGACTGGAGTGCGCGAACTCGCCCCTCGTTCCTGGTCCGACGCGCC
>DGOW01000015.1 GCA_002390225.1 Gemmatimonadales bacterium UBA4456
CCAGAGGTCGGGCCGCGGTCGACGGCCTGCTGGAGCGGCTCGAGCCCCTGGCACCGCCTGGTGAGGGTCCCGTGCGCCTCGGTGAGGATGGGGCGTTCGAGCCCGCGGCCAACGATGACGTGGCGGTGCAGTTGCAGGGAGTCCTGGCCACGCTCGGGAAGCTGGAACGTGAGCTCTCTGAGCTTCGGGGCCGACTAGAGCTCGTGGAGGAGTGGATGGAAGTCTTGGAGGGGCGGTTACTGGACCTGCGCTCTGTGGAGCGCAGGCTGTCAGCCACGGTGCAGGGGCTGCGGCTGGTCCTGGCTCCGGGAGACGACGCCAGCGCCTTTGTGCGTTGGCTCGAGTCTCGTGGACGCGGTCGCAGTGCCAATCTGGTCCTGGCTGCGGCCCCAATCGAGCTCGGTGGTGTGCTCCGCGAATCGCTCTTCATGCAGGCCGAGACGACTGTGCTGACCTCCGCGACGCTCACGACCCGACGAAGCTTCGACTTCCTCAGGGGAAGACTCGGCATCGGAGTCGCAGCTCTCGAGGATACAGATGAAGATGTGGAGGTGGATGAGCGTATCGTCATGTCGCCGTTCAACTTCGAGACGCAGGCGCTCGTTGCGATCCCGACGGATCTTCCTGCGGCCGGCGGTGGCGATCCGGCTTTTGGTGACGCCACACTCGAGGTGCTCGAGAGCTTCGCGGCGATCACGGGCGGCGGCCTTTTCGGACTCTTTACCTCCTACGCGGCGCTCCGCCGGGCTGCCCAGGGCGTGCGTGATCGGGGGCTAGACCGCTCGTGGCCGCTTTTCGTGCAGGGTGAGGAGGACCGGCACCGCCTCCTCGACCGGTTCATCGACTCGGGGAAAGGAATCCTCCTCGGGACCTCGTCGTTCTGGGAGGGCGTCGACGTGCCGGGAGATCCGCTGCGAGGGCTCCTCATTCAGAAGCTACCCTTCCGCGTACCGACGGAGCCCATCACGGCGGCCCGCATGGAGGCGCTCGAGCGACAGGGGCAGGATCCGTTTGCCAATTTCATGCTCCCCCATGCCGCCCTTCGACTGAAACAGGGCTTTGGGCGGTTGATTCGAGCACGAACGGACCGCGGCGCAGTGGTGATTCTGGACGATCGGATCGTGAAGCGCCGCTACGGACGATACCTCCAGGACTCGCTCCCGCCGGCCCCACTGGTGAAGGGGCCATGGTCGGATCTCGAGCGCCGATTGAGGAGCTTCTACAAGGACACGTGACACCCCCTTGGTCCGCTCGCGAGCGATTCATAGATTTCTGCCGTCGGAGGGGTGAAACCGCCGGCGTCCTCGAGCAAACGGCAGAAAAGCAAATGAAGCGCATCCTCGGCATGGGTGTCGGTGTGGTCTACCTCGGCATCGCGTTTGGCGCGCTCACCCGGGCCAACGATGGCTGGGCGACCGGATACAGTGATATCGGGTTCTGGTGGACCGTGATTGCAGTGCTCCTGACGATCGCGGCGTTTGGCGCTCTGATCGGCACCTGGATCCATACTCAGGAAGGCGGCAGCTGAGTCTGTCGGGCGTAGCGAAATCGCCGAAAATACAGTACTTCCAGGGCCGTCTGACATGATCGGACGGCCCTTCTTCGTATCCATGCACCAGCCGGCGCCCTGCGCCCCCGACCGCCATCACACGGAGTCCCGATGAAGACCATTTCCCCAAGCAAGATCGTCTGCGTTGGTCGTAACTACGCCAAACATGCCGCCGAACTTGGCGGAGAAGTCCCCGACGAGCCGCTCATCTTTTTCAAGCCGCCGTCGTCGCTCATCGGAGAAGGGGATGCGATCGTGATGCCGGCGATTTCCCAACGGGTCGATTTCGAAGGCGAGATCGGAGTGATCATCGGGAAGCGGGGACGGAACGTTCCCGCCAGCGAGGCCTGGGCGCTCGTGGAGTCCCTCGTGCCCGTGAACGATATCACGGCGCGTGACCTGCAGCGGATCGATGACCAGTGGGCCCGCGCCAAGGGGTTTGACACCTTTTGCGCAGTAGGGACGCCGGTTCCCCTGGCTGACGTCGCTCACTCGACACTTGGCGTGATCACAAGGGTCAACGGTGAGGTCCTGCAGGAGGGAGATGCGGCCGACATGGTGTTCGATATCCCCACGATCCTCGAGTACATCACGAGCTTCATGACGCTCGAGCCCGGTGATCTGGTCGCGACCGGTACCCCGGAGGGGGTCGCACCCCTGCATGACGGGGATGTTGTGGAGATCGAGGTGGTCGGCGTCGGTTCGGTGAAGAACCCCGTGGTACAGGGCGGCTGATGCCGAAAACCAACGCACGCTTCGGCGCGCTCCCGCCGTTTCCGCTCGCCGAGATGAAGGCGATGCGGCGGAAGATTGAAGCTGCAGGGGTCGACGTGATCGACCTGGGGGCAGGCGACGCACCTTTGGATCCACCTGACGTCGCAGTTGAGAGGCTGGGTGAGACGGCGCATCTTAAGTCACACTCCCGCTATGCGTTCCAAGTTGGACTTCCGTCCTTTCGAGATGCCATCGCTGCATTTATGCAGCGCCGGTTCGGCGTGACCGTCGACCCCACTACCGAAGTGCTCCCGCTCATTGGGTCGAAGGACGGCTTGGCCCATCTCCCATTCGCGTACATCGGAACGGGGGACGCGGCTGTGATCCCCGATCCGGGGTATCAGTCCTATCTCGGCTCGGTGACACTCGCGGGTGGAGAGCCGTGGCTGGTGCCGCTTCGCCCGCAGAATGATTTCCTGATTCCGCTCGATGAACTGCCGACTGACGTCGTGGATCGGACCCGGATCCTGTACCTGAACTACCCGAACAATCCCACCACGGCAGTTGCGCCCGACGAGTATCTGAAAGAGGCGATTCGGTTCTGCGCGCACCACGATGTGGTGCTGGCGCACGACAACGCCTACTCGGAGTTCGGGTTCGACGGGTATCGACCCCGCAGCATCCTGGAGTTCGACGGGGCACGGGAGGTCGCGGTGGAGTTCCACTCGCTTTCCAAGACCTTCAACATGACCGGCTGGCGCCTTGGGTGGGCCGTGGGCAATGCCGAGATGATCGCGGCGTTGACGAAGGTGAAGACGTTCATGGATACCGGACAGTTCATGGCTGTCCAGGCCGCGGGAGCTGCTGCACTCGAGAACGCCGACGCTTGGGTCCCGGGTAATATCGGCCTCTTTCAGAAGCGTCGAGATTGTGCGGCTGCCGCTTTGACGTCGGCCGGGTTCGATATCACGGTGCCCAAAGCAACCATGTACCTCTGGGTCCCCGTCCCAGGTGGTGAGCGGTCCGAGGTCTTCGCGACGCGGGCGCTCGAGCAGGAAGGTGTGATTGTTCTGCCCGGAGCAGCCCTGGGAGCGGGCGGAGAAGGTTTCTTTCGGATCGCGCTCACAGTGGATGGGGAGCGACTCGAAGAGGCAGCGCGCCGCCTGGGTCTGGTGGTGTCATGAGGGCGCCCGAATCGCGAACAGGCTGAGGAACCGGGGTTTGACCCGGGGTTAGCAAATCCATGCGAAATCGGCCCAGACACGAAGGATCCATCACGGACCGGGCCTGGCTGGACAGTCGGGGCCTTGGTTCGCCACGCATTCGGGGTATCGCCCTGGGTGCGTCGGTGGCTGTGCATGTCGTGGGCATTCTCCTGTACATGATGGTTTCGGCCGTGCTGCAGCCCGATGCGTTTACGCTCCCGATCGATACGGATCGTACGTCGGAGCAGGGGACGCCTCTCATTCGCCTGATCGACATCCTCCCCGAGGACCTGGAGCGGCCCGAGGAACCTGATGAACTGGCGGAAATCCGGGCTGGAGAGGCCGACGCCCGACGCCCGCTTATCGAAGGGATCCGCCTCGGCGAGATCCTCCCGCCTCCCAACAACGCGGCTGACCGACTGCGTCCGAATCTGGTCGATGCCCGCCTGTGGGCTGCACCGCCGCCGGAGTTCTTCGAGTTGTCGATCGGCCAGCGTGAGCAACTCCTCGTATCCGAGCGGATCGTCGAGTGGTACGACTCTGTAGCGATCGCGCGGGCTGCCGAAGACCGGCTTACCGACTGGACCTTTACGGACTCCAACGGAGGCCGCTGGGGTGTCGCCGACGGGAAGATATATCTCGGAGACATTGCGCTTCCGCTGCCCCTGAACTTCGGAACGCCCGTGGGACACCGTGACATCGAGGCGCGCCGAGTCTTCGAGTGGGAGGAGATCGAGCGGCAGAGCCAGCGCTACATCATCGAGCAGTCGTGGAAGGAACGCGCGGCAGCAATTCGAGCTCGCCGGGACCGTGAACGGGCTGCAGCCCAGGCAGATACGACGGGTAACCGTTAGCAGGTAAGGGAGATCCCGAAGCGCGTGAGCACGGTTCTGATGATCGACCTGCGCTGGTTGACGGCTGGACCGCCGGAAACGTCCTGAAGTCAAGGCCCGTCGGCGGTTCCGATGGGGGACGGGGACTGACATCTTTCGGGTTCGCCGCAGCCTCCTTCGGCGTGGCATTGATCCCGCTGACCCTAGGAAGTCGACGTGAGCAAGGAACTCGCCCCGCGTCTCGATCCACGAGCCATCGAGCCCGCGCGCTACAAGGCGTGGCAGGACGGTGGTCACTTCCACGTACCGGCGTCTGCGGTCCTGGAGGACGGGCGAGAGCCCTATGTCATTGTCATCCCTCCGCCGAACGTGACGGCGGCGCTGCATATGGGACACGGTCTGAACAACACAGTTCAGGACGTGCTTATCCGTTGGCGGCGGATGCAGGGCAGGGCCGCGTTGTGGGTTCCGGGGACGGACCACGCAGGTATCGCGACTCAGAACGTGGTCGAGCGGCGGCTCGCCGAAGCGGGGCACACGCGCCAGGAACTCGGCCGCGAAGCCTTCGTCGAGCAGGTGTGGGACTTCGTGGGCACGACCGGCGGCACGATCCTCGAGCAGCTCAAGGCGATCGGGGCCTCCTGTGACTGGGAGCGCACGCGCTTCACACTCGACGATGACCTTGCTCAGGCCGTACGTGAGGTCTTCGTATCGCTGTACGAGAAGGATCTCATCTACCGCGGCGAGTACATCATCAACTGGTGTCCCCGCTGTCTGACGGCGCTGTCCAACGAAGAAGCCGAGGGTGAGGAAACCGACGGTCGACTGTGGCACCTCCGCTACCCGATCCCGGAGGCATCCTGGACGGCCGCCAAGACCGCGTCCGAGGCTGGCGCCGAGGCGATCGGCCAGTTCGAGGATGGCGGCTGGTACCTGACGGTCTCGACTACCCGCCCCGAGACGATGCTGGGTGACACCGGTGTGGCCGTGCACCCCAGTGACGATCGATACAAGGCGCTGGTTGGAGCGAATGTCGAGCTACCGCTGACCGGGCGCCTGATACCGGTCGTGGCGGACCGCCATGTCGACCCGGAGTTCGGGTCAGGTATGGTCAAGGTGACGCCGGCCCACGACAAGAACGACTTCGAGATCGCGGGACGCACAGGGCTCGACATTCTCGACGTGATGAGCCCGGACGCGCACATGACCGACAGCGCGCCCGAGGCCTTCCGAGGCATGGAGCGTTTCGCCGCTCGAAAAGCAGTCCTCGCGGCGCTCGACGCAGAGGGGCTGAGAGCCGGGGAGGACGTGCACTCGCACGCCGTGCCGCACTGCTATCGCTGCGGCACGGTCGTCGAACCTCGCCTGTCCGAGCAGTGGTTCGTGAGCATGAAGCCACTCGCCGAGCCGGCTCTGGCCGCGTCCAGGGATGGCACCATCAACTTCACGCCGCCGCATTGGAAGCGTGTGTATGAGCACTGGATGGAAAACATTCAGGACTGGTGCATCTCGCGGCAGCTCTGGTGGGGCCATCGGATCCCTGTGTGGTACTGCGACTGCGGCGAGGAGATCGTTGCACGCGAGGATCCCACGGAATGCCCGAAGTGCGGTGGCAGTTCGCTCCAGCAGGACCCGGACGTACTCGATACATGGTTCAGCTCGCAGCTATGGCCATTCTCTGTCTTCGGCTGGCCGAACGAGACGGATGACATGCAGGCGTTCTACCCGGGCCACACCATGGTCACGGCGCCAGAAATTCTGTTCTTCTGGGTCGCCCGAATGATCATGATGGGGTACGAGTTCCAGGGTGAAGCGCCGTTTACGGAGGTCTATCTGCACGGGACCGTGCGCGACATCAAGGGCCGCAAGATGTCCAAGTCGCTGGGCAACGGCATCGACCCGCTCGAGGTCGTCGAGGAGTTCGGTGCGGACGCCATGCGCTTCACGATCGTGAGCCAGTGTGCCGTCGGGACGGACATCAGCCTCGATCACGAGAACGTCGAGGCTGCGTTCGCCAACGGTCGCAACTTTGCCAACAAGATCTGGAATGCCGGCCGCTTCGCGTTGATGAGTGTCGGAGACGCTCCGATCCGTTCCCTCGATGAGGTGCAGGCTGATCTCGGCGAAGAGGATCGCTGGATCCTCTCCCGGCTGGCGGCTGCTACCGATGATGCTACGGAGGGACTCGAACGCTTCCGACTACACGAGGTGGCGGACGGACTTTACCACTTCTTCTGGGGCGAGATCTGCGACTGGTACCTCGAACTTGTGAAGAGCCGTCTGGGCTCCGACTCGGACGAGGCGGACCGGGAAGCCGCACGCACGACGCTCGTCACCGTACTGGACGGAGCCTTTCGGCTTCTGCACCCGATCGTGCCGTTCGTGACCGCGGAACTGTGGTCGCGCCTGCCGTGGCCGGAGGGTGCGGACCGACCGGAAGACCTGATCATCGCCCCGTGGCCGACCACCGCAGATGCGGACCGTGACGAAGCGGTGGAGTCCGACATGGCCGGCTTCCAGAGCCTCGTCACCGAGGTGCGTCGACTCCGAAAGGAATACGGCGTCGGCGAGGGTCAGCGGATCGCACTGATGGTGCACGGGGGGCCTACGGGCTTCTTCGAGTCCCTGTCGGTTCGAGCGGCTGCTGTGGAGCAACTCGCTAGAGTGAATCGTCTCGAAGCAGGGTCCGGATCAGGGGTCGGAGCAAATGCCGTCCTGTCCAACGGGGCGGAGCTGTTCGTCCCACTCGAGGGCGTGATCGATGTCGAGCGAGAGCGAGGTCGAATGGAAAACGAGATCGGTCGTCTTGCCGGCGTGTTGGCTGGTGTCGAGAAACGACTCGCGAACGAGAAGTTCGTGGCGAACGCTCCCGAGGATGTGGTGAACACCGCTCGCGACAATGCCAGACAACTTCAGGATCAGGTTCAGAAGCTCCGCGACAAGCTCGTGGAACTGGGAGACTGATCCCCTGAAGCGCCCGGTTCTCGTCGCGGTCGCTGTGGGTGCGGTCGCATGTGCCCAGCAGGAAATGCCGCCAGGTGGGCCGGAGGACATCCGTCCGCCCGTGGTGGTGGCGACCACGCCGGGTGCGTTGGAGATGGTCACGGATCTTGAAACGGATATCCGGTTCGACTTCGATGAGCGGATCAGTGAGCGAGTACCAGGGGGCGCGCTCGAAACGGCGATCTCCGTGTCTCCGACCTCCGGGGAATACCGGGTGCAGCATGGTCGACAGTCTCTGACCGTCAAGATGGACGGTGGGCTACGCCCCGGGTTGGTGTACCGCGTGACGCTGGATGCCGCTGTGTCGGACATGTTCGGCAACACGATCACCGACCCTTTCGAGCTGATCTTCTCGACCGGCGGTGAACTCGTGCCTACGACGCTCGCCGGTGAAGTCTGGGACCGAATCACGGGGCGACCGGTCAGCCAGGCCGCGCTCGTTGCCATTGGGTCAGATTCACTGGTTCACCGGTCTACGGCGGACCGCTCCGGGATCTTCGGGTTTCGGTACCTGCCGGGGGGCTCCTTCAACTTGACGGCCTTCCAGGACCAGAACCGAAACGGAGAGCCCGATTCCACCGAAGTGCAGGGGCTCACCCCGCTTTCGATCGCGGTAGGTGATACGGTCCTCCTCGAGCTCTCGATTCTCACGCCGGACACATCTGCGGCGAACCTGACTGGAACAGAAATACTCGACTCCACGACGGTGATCCTCCTGTTCGATGATTTCCTCGACTACGAGGGCGGGACCACCGGAATCGATGTCACGATTTCGTCGGATTCGGCTGGAGCACCCGGGATCGTCGAGCTTCTGCACGAGACCGCGTACATCGCGTGGGCCGAGGAGGTGACAGACTCGCTGGCCATTCTCGACTCGATCGAGGCCCAGGAACTGGCTGAGATCTCGAGTGTCGCGGCCCGGGCGGCTGCCGACCTTGCGGCTGCTACGGACAGTGGGGCTGCAGGGGATAGCATTGTCACGAATGATTCGGCGCTCGAGGCCGCGCTAGCTGATACCGTGTTGGTAGCCACGGTCGGCGCCGGTGTGCGCCCGCAGGCGCTCACGCCCCGCGGACGTCCGCCGGCATTGCCCAGACTGGAGGGTTCGACCGCCGGGCCCACCGCGGACGGACGGCGCGTCCTGCCCGGCCGTCGGCTCATCGCTCGGATCGATGCCCTGATCCCGTTCGAAACAGAGTTCACGGTCACGGTATCCGGCGTCGTGAACATGTTCGGTCTGGCAGGGGGTGGTGGTGAGGCGGCGCTGTTTCGGGAGGTGGTCATCGACTCCGTTGCGATTGCCGACTCTGTCGCTGCAGCTGACTCCATTCCGGCGGGCGACTCCATTGCGACCGCGGATACGGGCGTTGTGATCGATACCAGCTCCGTCGCGCTCGGCGGCCGGGATGGGCGCAGATGAGCGATCCGAGGAGCCGGATCCCGTCGATGGATGCGCTCCTCGCGTCTCCCGGCATCGAGTCGCTCATGGCGGACGCGGGACGCGGGCAGGTTGTGGACGCGCTCCGGGTATCGGTCGCGCACATGCGGGAGGCGATCGGTCGAGGTGATGAACTGGCACAGGGCTCGGTCGAAGATGCCACCTGGTACGTCCAGCATGCGGCGAAGCTGCTTGCTGAAGAAGCCGTCCCGAGCCTTCGCCGTGTGATCAACGCCACCGGCGTCGTGCTTCACACGAACCTGGGACGCGCACCGCTTGCGGACGAGGCGCTCGAGGCGATGCGATCCACCGCGACCTACTCGAACCTGGAGTTCGATCTCGACAAGGGTGTGCGTGGATCTCGTTATGCACACTGCGTCCGATTGCTGTGCGACCTGACCGGGGCTGAGGATGCGCTCGTCGTGAACAACGCTGCGGGCGCGCTCGTCCTCTCGATGAGTACGGTCGGTCTGGGCCGGGGTGTCGCGGTCTCGAGGGGGGAGCTGGTCGAGATCGGGGGTGGCTTCCGCATTCCGGAGGTGGTGGAACGGTCGGGTGCATCGCTCGTGGAAGTGGGCAGTACCAACCGCACCCGCGCTGACGATTACAAAGAGGTCGTCGCTAGTGGAGAGGCCGAAGCCATCCTGAAGGTGCACCGATCGAACTTCCGCATCACCGGATTTACCGAGGAGGCCTCGGTTGCCGAGCTGGTTGCGATCGCCGCGGAACACGCGATCCCCGTCATCTACGACCTGGGGTCGGGTCTGATGTTGCCCGCGGAGAACATCGGCCTGCCCGAGGAGCCTCGGGCCGAGGCGTCTGTTTCAGCCGGTGCTGACGCCGTCGTGATCTCAGGCGACAAGCTCCTGGGCGGACCGCAGGCGGGCATCATCGTGGGCCGGGCCGAGCTGATCGGCCGTATGCGCAAGAACCCGCTCTGCCGGGCGCTTCGCGTGGACAAGGTCACACTGGCGGGGCTAGAGGCGACACTCAGGCTGTACCTGGATCCGCAACGGGTGCTCGAGCGCATTCCGACGCTACGTATGCTCTCGATGGACGACGATACGCTGAAGGACGCCGCCGAGACGCTTGTCGGCGTGCTCGCTGCGGCCGGTGTGTCCTGCGCGGTCGTGCCCACGAAGGGTGCTGTCGGCGGCGGGACGTACCCGGGTGTCGAGCTCGATTCC
This sequence comes from Gemmatimonadales bacterium UBA4456, assembly GCA_002390225.1. Classification (GTDB taxonomy): domain Bacteria; phylum Gemmatimonadota; class Gemmatimonadetes; order Longimicrobiales; family Gaopeijiaceae; genus UBA2589. Next base: position 9,930 of record DGOW01000015.1, read on the forward strand.
TGGGCCGTTGAACTCGAGGGGCCGAAGGGCGCTCAGGCGCTGGCTAACGCACTCCGAGACGGCTCACCGCCCGTGGTTGGTAGACTCGTCGACGACAAACTCCGGCTGGACGTTCGGACTCTGCTCCCCGGCGAAGTCGACGTAGTCGCGACCCGCGTCATCGAAGCTGTCTCTCAGGATCGAGAGGGCCAGACGTGAGTCGACGCGCGGTCTTCATCGATCGCGACGGTACCATGATCGAGGAAAAGGTCTATCTGTCCAATCCGGACGGCGTCGAGCTGCTTCCAGGCACGATCCAGGCGCTCTCGGCCCTCAGAGCGGCTGACTTGCTACTCGTGGTCGTGACGAACCAGGCGGGTATCGGCCGGGGGCTCTATACCATCGACGACTACGATGCCGTGGCGGCACGCCTCGACGAGCAGCTGGCATCTCATGGTATCGTGATCGACGCGACGTACTTCTGCCCGCACCATCTCGAAGTGAGCGGGCCCTGCGATTGCCGAAAGCCGGATAGCGGCATGCACCGGCGGGCGGCAGCTGATCTCGATATCGATCTGCCGGCCTCGTTCTACGTCGGGGACAAGATCACTGATGTGCAGCCGGGGATCACGCTGGGCGGTCAGGGAATCCTGGTGAGAACCGGGTACGGCGCCGAGCTCGAGCCGCAGGCCCCGGCCGGCGTATGGGTGGTCGACGACCTTCAAGCCGCATCCCGGGTAATTACGCAACAGGCCACAAGGGCGGCCGACGGTTCTTGAGGTCGATGGACCGCGGTATATTGTGATCCGTCAGGTGGAGTTTTCCGCCGGACGTAACGACTGCAAGAGGTTGATGACGATATGGTGACGTTGACTGCGACGGCCAACGAGAAAGTCCAGGACTTCATCAAGGAGCACGGTGTCGAGACTCAGGCGGGTCTGCGCGTCGCGGTGCTTCCCGGTGGATGCTCGGGCTTCCAGTACGGTCTGAATATCGAGGACGGGGCGGAGACAGATGACGAAATCCTTGATATCGGCGGTGTGAAGATCTTCGTCGACCCGTTCAGTGCGCAGTACCTCGAAGGTGTAGAGATCGACTACGTCAGCTCGATGATGGGTCAGGGCTTCACCTTCCGGAATCCGAACGCGGCCAGCGGTTGTGGTTGCGGAAGCTCGTTCACGGTCTGATGACCTTCGGTTGCCTGGGCTGACGTGGTGCAGATCCGGACCTTCACCGGAGGAGGGTTCGGTGAAAACGCATACCTGGCGATCTGTGAATCAACGCGCGCATGCGTGGCTGTCGATCCGGGCTCAGGTGCTTCCTCGCTCGTCCGTGCGGTCGAGTCAGAAGATCTCGACCTCCTCGCTATTCTGCTGACGCACGCGCACCTCGATCACATCGAGGGCGTCGCGGAGGTACGCGCCACCCAGCCCGACGCTCCGATCTGGTTGCATCCGGACGACCTCGGCCTCTACAGGGGAGTCCAGCGACAGGCTGCCATGTTCGGCCTCTCCGTTGACCCACAGCCCGAGCCGACCGATGAGTTCGTGCCCGGCGAACCGTTCCACTTCGGTGAGTGCGTCTTCGACGTCGCGTTTGCGCCCGGACATGCTCCTGGCCACGTCATTTTTGTTTCCCAGCCCGACTCCATCGCCCTGGTCGGAGATGTCGTCTTTCAGAGCTCGATCGGACGGACGGATCTTCCGGGGGGTGATTTCCAGACGCTGATGGCGTCGATCCGAAGGGAGATCCTTTCGCTGCCCGATGAGATGACGCTGTATCCGGGCCATGGACCGCCCACGACCGTCGGACAGGAGCGCATGACGAATCCGTTTCTGGTCCCGCACTACGGTGGCGAGTTGGTGTGACACCAAAGACGGGCCTACTGAACGTCGCCGTGTTCGCATCCGGTGGTGGTAGCAACTTCCAGGCGCTCCTGGATCATGCCGCATCAGGTGATCGCGGGTGGCGCGTTCGTCTTCTCGTGATGAATAGAAAAGCCGGGGCAGCTGAACGTGCACGGGCTGCCGATGTGCCCGTCCGAATCATCTCGACGGGGCAACGCACGGACGAGGAGATCGCCCACGTAACCCTCGCAGCCTTCGGTGACCACGAGATCGATGTCGTGTTGCTTGCCGGATACCTGAGACGGGTCCCACTCGAGATTACACGCCGTTATGCGGGGCGCATACTGAATATCCACCCAGCGCTCCTACCTCACTTTGGTGGGCCGGGCATGTACGGCATGAACGTGCATCGGGCCGTCGCTGAATCCGATACCACGGTGACTGGCGCGACCGTTCACTTCGTAAGTGAGGCGTATGACGAGGGGGCGATCCTTGCTCAGTGGCCCGTTGCACGTCTTCCGGAAGATACGCCCGAAGCCATCGCTGCCCGGGTGCTCGAGGTCGAGCATCGCCTCTACCCTGCCGCGGTTGATCACCTCTGTGCTGCGTTGCGCATGGGTGTGCTGCCTCAACGCATGGTCGACGTCTGTCTGGATAAACCACCGGACGTCGATCGCCCCGAATTCCCATCCCGAACCGAATCGAACGAGGAAGTCCCATGAAGCGCGCGCTTCTCAGCGTGTCCGACAAGAGTGGCATCGTGGAGCTCGGTACCGCTCTGCAGGACCGTGGCTGGCAGATTCTCTCCACCGGGGGCACCGCGCGTGCGCTCCGTGAGGGAGGCGTCGAGGTGACCTCGGTTTCCGACGTCACGAAGCACCCGGAAATGATGGACGGGAGGGTCAAAACGCTGCACCCGGCGATCCATGCGGGCCTGCTCGCCCGTCGCGCCAACCCTGATGATATGGCCGCGCTCGAAGAGCACGGATATGGTCCGATCGATCTGGTCGCCGTGAACCTGTATCCGTTCCTTGAGACCGTCGCCGCGGGTGACGTGCCTGTCGACACCGCAATGGAAAAGGTCGACATAGGTGGTCCAACGATGATCCGGGCTGCCGCCAAGAGCCACACAGACGTCTGGGTAATTGTCGATCCGACTGATTACCACGCGGTGATTGATGCGCTCGATGGCGAGGATGATCCCGTGCTACGCCGTGGGCTGGCTGCCAAGGTGTTCCGGCACATCAGTGGGTACGATGCGGCCGTCGCGACCTATCTACTGGAGCAGGACGGTGAGGCCGAGGTGCTGAGCGAGCGCCTGGAGAGTTCGCTTCAGCGGCTGCAGACGCTGCGGTACGGTGAGAATCCTGACCAGAAGGCTGCCTTCTATGGCCCAGACGTCCCGGCCGGGATCTCGGCGCTGGAGAAGCACCACGGCAAGGAGCTGTCGTACAACAACATCCTCGATCTGGACGGGGCACTGCTCAGCCTCTCGCCGTTCGCGAAATCGCCGCGACCTTCGGTTGCGATCATCAAGCACACGACGCCGTGCGGCCTTGGGGTAGGGGATTCGCTCGCAGAGGCGTACGGGCGGGCTCTGGCGACGGACCCGATGAGCGCATTCGGTTCCGTGATCGCGGTGAATCGTCCGGTAGACGGCGCGACCGCCGAGCTCATGTCGACGCTCTTCATCGAGTGTCTGGTGGCCCCGGGGTACTCGGATGAGGCGATGGCGAAGCTGACGGAGAAGAAGAACATCCGGATCATGACCTTCCCCGGCGATGATCCGTCGACGTTCCTTTCCAGTCATGGTCATCTCCCTGAGCCGCGCGTTCTGCGGACTGTATACGGCGGTATGCTGGCACAGACGCCTCCGATCCCGCCGTTCTATGGCGAGGTCGACGGGTCGTGGAGTGTGGTGACCGAGCGCCATCCCACCGAGGCCGAGTGGGATGATCTCCGTTTCGCGTGGGCGGCCATCTTCGGCGTGAAGTCCAACGCGATCCTTCTGGCGAAGGGTGGTGGTGTCCTCGGCATCGGCGCCGGTCAGATGAGCCGAGTTGACTCGTCCAGGATTGCAGTGCGAAAGGCAGGTGACGCCGGACGCGAACTCAGCGGATCGGTTCTCGCGTCAGACGCATTCTTTCCGTTCCGGGACGGGGTCGATGCGGCGGCGGCCGCCGGCGTGAAGGCCGTGATTCAGCCGGGTGGCTCGGTGCGAGATGAAGAGGTCATTGGCGCGGCCAACGAGCACGGAATTGCGATGGTGTTCACCGGTCGGAGGCTGTTCCGGCACTAGGCTGCGATGGTGTCGCGGTCGGCCTGGCCAACAGGCGGTCGACTGCAGCTCGCATGGCTGGCGGCGCGAAGTACCCGACCACGCGGTGCTGCACGAGCCCCTCGCGATCAATGATGAATGTCGTCGGGATCGCGTTGATGCCGCCAAAGGCGCTCCGATGGGCATTCGTGGCGCGGCCGACCGGGTACGCGATGCCTCGCTCGTCGAGGAAGTCGATGATGTCCGAGCCGTCTCCTGCGTCCGTCGCGAGGCCCAGCACGATGACACCGTCGTCACTGCGCTCTTCGTGGAGGTGCTGGAGCGCCGGCATCTCGAGCTTGCAGGGGCCGCACCACGTCGCCCAGAAGTTCAAGACTACGACACTTCCCTCCAGGGCCTCCGAGTCGACAGGCGTCCCGTCGAGCGTCGTGAAGGAGTAGGCCGGCGCACGCCCCAGATCGGGTCCGACCCCGGTCCAGGCCTGCAGCTGCGGGCCAAGGCGATACAGGACGAAGAGAAGGATGGCGGCGGTGAGCACGCGCTCACCCCAGACGAAGATGAGCCGGCGACCCATGGCCGATTGAACCCCTCCACCGTCTGGCGAGGTCCGTGGGGAGCTTCCCGTCACGTGGCTCCCGTCACGTTGAGCTCGAGTCGGAAAGACGAGAGAACGGTAGGCGAGGAGTCTGCGGAGACGACGCGTTCCGTCTCACATACAGGGTCTTGTGAACCCGAGCGATGACGTCTCCCTCTTCGTCCAGCACCTCGAGCGTCCATTCGGGGTGATACTTCGACCCGTCGGCGGTGGCGGCACGAATCTCGTCCACTTCTTCAGATGATACCCGGATTGTCGAGGTGACCGTTCCCACGCCAGGGCGCAGGAACTCGATCGACGCCGCCTTGTCCCAGACGACGTACTCAGAGCCCAGGCGCTGAATGAGAAGGATCATAAGGTGTGGATCGACCATGGCGTACAGGCTGCCGCCGAAGTGCGTCCCGACCAGATTGGCGTTGGATTCCTCCAGTGGCATCCGGATACGAATCTCACTCGCATCGTCCGAGATATGCGTGACCTCGATCAGAGCGCCCGAATAGGGCGGGTACGCGTTGACGCGATGTCGAAGCGCTTCAGGATCCCAGTGCATGGCAGACTAGTAGTGGCGCAGGCCGGACGGTCACGTCACCAACACCGCCGGCCGCGCAGTGTTTCAACGAGTCGCGTAGTGCCGATTTGCGTCTCCCTGTGTCCTGGATGCACTCTCGCGGTACCTCGGTACGAATGGCATGAACCCGCGCAGAGCGCAGGAGCACCATAGATGACGAACCTTCCCGAGAAGATCTATTCGGAGCACCAGGTTGAGCGGGCGAAGACCACCGCCAGGGTTATAGGCTGGTTCCAGGGCGCCGGCGTGGTGATCGGCATCGGAATCCTGTTCAAACTACTTGGATGGATCCCGCTGGTGTTGGGTGCGGGTGCCGTCGGTTGGGTGCTGTTCAAGCTGTTCGGCACAAAGAAGAGTGAAGAAGAAGAGAGGGTGGGGTAGAGCGGCGAGCCACCGATCAGGTGTAGCGTCAGTAGTGCCAGGGAACGTCGGAAAAGTCCTTGTCCCGCTTCTCCACAAAGGCGTCTCGCCCCTCTCGAGCCTCGTCGGTTCCGTACGCGAGGCGCGTTGCTTCGCCCGCGAAGAGCTGCTGCCCGACCAGACCATCGTCGACCAGGTTGAAGCCGTACTTGAGCATACGCATGGCCGTGGGGCTCTTCGCGTTGATCGTCGTGGCCCAGCTCAGTGCGGTCTCCTCGAGCTCTGCATGCGGGATCGAGGCGTTCACCATACCCATCGCGACAGCGTCATCCGCTGAATAGTCGAAGCCGAGGAAGAAGATCTCCCGGGCACGCTTCTGCCCGACCATACGCGCCAGGTACGCCGACCCGTATCCACTGTCGAAGCTCGCGACGTCCGGATCTGTCTGCTTGAATCGCGCATGCTCCGTACTGGCGAGTGTCAGGTCGCAGACCACGTGAAGGCTGTGCCCCCCACCGGCCGCCCAGCCGGGTACCACCGCAATCACGATCTTCGGCATGAAGCGGATCAGCCGCTGGACCTCGAGGATATGCAGTCGGCCCAGTCGGGCGACATCGACCGCACCTTCCTCGGCCTCGTACTGATAGCCGTCCGAGCCGCGAATTCGCTGGTCGCCGCCGGAGGAGAAGGCCCACCCTCCGTCTTTGGGTGACGGACCGTTTCCGGTCAGGAGAACGCAACCGACCTTCGAGGAAGTCCTCGCATGCTCGAGCGTCCGAAACAGCTCGTCGACGGTCTGCGGACGAAACGCATTCCGACAGTCGGGACGGTCGAAGGCGATCCGGACCGTGCGCTCGTCGAGGGAGCGGTGGTACGTGATGTCACTCAGCTCTTCGAAGTCGGGGACCTCATGCCAGACGGATGGGTCGAAAATCTCGGAGACCATGGCAGGCGCTCGTGGGTTGGGGCGGGCTACGTTGGTGAGGTGGTTGCCTCGGCGGAGGCTACCGGGGGTAGGCGGGTGTCACAAGACGTGCGCCGGGATGCGCGAGTGCGCCCCTCACGCGGCTCGGGTCACAGTGATCCTCGCCTGAGTCTTCCAAGTTTATGATCCTCAGTACAGGGCCCCGACTTTATGTAGATCTGCAGGCCTGTCTGGTGTGCGGTCGCAAGGTCCAGCGCCACGGTGAAATCATCTCCGTACCCCAGGCGCACGCCTCCTTTATACCCTCGATGTAGGTCGGAGAAGATCTCCCCGACATCGGGGCCCTCTGCCCAGACTCGCCCTTGGTCCAGGAAGGTGACGAGGACCACGCGAGAAGGGTCGCCCCCGAACTACACGGCATACTTCGGCCTCCGAGTCTACCGTGTGCCCACCAGCGAATCACTGGCCGATATCGGTCGGGCCTGGGCGAGAGTGTCCGTTGGGTTGATGTCAGCGCACTGAGGGGCTTCATGCGCTAGCACCGGCAAGTCGGAATCATCCCAGATCCTGCGTTTGGAGTTGCCCCGATTTAGTGG
>DGOW01000044.1:0-658 GCA_002390225.1 Gemmatimonadales bacterium UBA4456
CGCGGACTGAATGCCTTTCTCGCGAGCATCGACAGCAGCGAGGATCGGACCCCAGGCATACTTGCCCAGGATGAAGACGAGGATGCCGAATACGACAAGGGTCCAGAAGCTGAGCCCTGTATTGATGTCATACAGGCCTCCCCCGCCCTCGCCGCCCTGGGCCATGAGCCCAGCAGGCGAAGCCGCAAGCGCGAGCAAGGCAGCTGTGATTCGAGTGGTCGTCATCATGACTCCATAGTTCTTCAGTGCGGTGGACCAGCCGAAGACGGCAAGTCCGATCGACCTCACCGGTCCGCTGTAGCTCGAGACGTGGTGAGGCGCGTCGCTGCCGGGGTGGGATGCCGCAGAAACAGCATGGCTATTCCAAGGACATCCCAACGCCGGCAGCGGCGATGCATTCGCCGTGTTTAGAAGAACTTGAAGAGAATGGTGATGACCAGCCCGAACAACGCAGCACCCTCGATCAGCGCAGCGAGGATGATGCCAGCAGTCTGGATCGTCGCGGCAGCCTCAGGCTGACGGGCGATACCCTGGGCAACACCGTTACCGATCTGGCCGATGCCGACACCGGCACCGATGACTGCGAGACCGATACCGATACCGGCGCCGAGGAGGTCGAGGCCACCAGAGGCCGTGGCCGCTTCCTGAACAACGGCGA
>DGOW01000044.1:667-1144 GCA_002390225.1 Gemmatimonadales bacterium UBA4456
CATTCCGTAGAGCATTTCGCTTTCCTTGGAAATTTGTCGTTACGACGGGTTGAAATCAGAGATAAACTACTAGTGAGCGTGCTGAATGAGACCGATGAACACGGAGGTCAGCATCGCGAAAATGTAGGCCTGCAGGAACGCAACGAAGAGTTCGAGGATCATGATCCCCGAGACCATTGCGATCGATGCAATCGTCACACCGCCGGCCACGATCGCACCACCGCCGGCGAACATGAAGATCAGGCCGAGAAGTGACAGCACGAGCGTATGCCCAGCCATCATGTTCGCGAAGAGACGAATCATCAACGCGAACGGTTTCGTGAGTTTTCCGAGAAACTCGACCGGGGTGAGAATCACGAGCATGATCGCTGTGCCAACGGGATTCAATCCCTTCGGCGCGTAGAAGATCGTGCCCATGTACCCGGCAAATCCGAGTGCACGCATCCCGGAGACCTCGGTGACGACGAACGTCACCAG
>DGOW01000044.1:1194-1746 GCA_002390225.1 Gemmatimonadales bacterium UBA4456
AGCAGATTCATGAAGAGAATGAAGAAGAACAGCGTGAGGATGTAGCCGGTGTAGGAATCCGCACCGTGACCGATGTTGCGGCGCACCACCTCATCGCGGAAATACAGGACCATCGCCTCCATGGCGTTGGCGAGCCCAGTAGGCGCGCGGTCCGAGTACTTGTCTTTCATCGCGCGCCCGATCGGCAGGAAAATCGCCAGACAGATCAGCGCAGCGAGGAAGAGGAATACAACATGCTTCGTCGGGGACAGATCGAGCGTCAGCGGACCGATGTGGATCGGATCGAAGTGCGGCAGGTGGATGACCGGTCCGACACCGAGCACCTGGAATTCCAGTTCGGAGCCGTCCAGCAGGTGATGCATGAGCATTCCCTGCAGATCCGGACCGCTGTCCGCCGCGCCGTGTTCCTGAGCGGCCTGAGCCGCACCCTGCAACATGGCCAGAAGCCTCATCTATGCTTCCACTGTTTCGCTCGGACCGATTCGAAAATATACCGGCTCGAGAAGAAGTAGACCGAAGAAGAACCCTGCAAGAGCGAGAAGCATTGGCACC
>DGOW01000044.1:1777-2421 GCA_002390225.1 Gemmatimonadales bacterium UBA4456
CCTCCATACCGGAGCGGATCACGACGGTCGCCACCACGGCGATCACGGCCATCCGAACCAACGTCCCACCAACCCAGACTGCGAGGAATCCGTTGACCTCAGATCGGAAATGGACAAGCGCCCAGAAGGCGGTGATCTGAACCGGCAGCGCGACGGCTGCAGCAGCCAGAACTCCATTCCGTGCTGACGGATCAAGGAACCCCCAGAGGCCGGCCACGATCACTGCGATCGCCCCCCCTCCCGTAACCGCATACTTCACGGACGGACTCATTGCGGGTTGTTTCCCTGCTCTCGCGGCTCAATCACGATATGGTAATACAGACTATAGAATCCTGCGCCGCCACCGACGAACGCACCGACAACCATGAGAACAGGGGCTGTGCCGAACTTCCCATCAACCCAATACCCGATTCCCATGAAGAGCAGAACGGCGAGAGCCCACGTGAGACCGTGCCCCATAAACTGACCGGAGGCGCGCATCATTTCTCTGCGCTGTTCATCCGAGTCATCAGGACGCTGCGTCGACATCATGTCCCCTCAAGCGCTCGAGAATCGATTCTATATCGAAACGACGCCCGAAAAGCAGGAAAAACATAGTCCTTGTGAAAAAATGCGCAAGCGCTTGAAAGGGGCTGCGAACAGCC
>DGOW01000044.1:2445-4282 GCA_002390225.1 Gemmatimonadales bacterium UBA4456
GGAATCCCTGCGTATTCAGGGGGTTTCACCCATCGATCAGAACATCCATGCCCATGAAGCGCGACCTCGATGAGCTCCTCATGGTTCCGAAGCCTGAACAGCGTTAACCATGCATCGGGAATACGGCTCGACCCGTGCACATGAATGAAGCGCCGACTGCTTGACGGAAGCCTCAAGCTCGGTCAATGTACGCGCCGGACCCGGGCGGCTTCATCGCGCCTCCAGGCGCGGTCCGTACTCGAACACTATGGAACGCCGCACAGGAAGCTGGAATGCCGACAACCGACCAAGCTCCCGCCGTCGATCGAGACGTCGAACTTCTCGAACGAACATCCGACGTCATGGAGTCGATGCGCGTGGAGGTGAGAAAGCGCATTGTGGGACAGCGCGAAGTCATCGACGAAATGCTCGTGGCGCTGCTGGCAAACGGGCATGCGTTACTCGTCGGCGTGCCGGGTCTGGCCAAGACACTTCTGGTTCAGACGGTAGCCGACGCGCTGGACCTCGACTTCAGCCGCATCCAGTTCACGCCGGACCTCATGCCGACCGACATCACGGGCACGGAGGTTATTGAAGAGGACCGCACGACCGGGCGACGCGTCTTTCGATTCGTCAAAGGACCGATCTTCGCGAACATCGTGCTCGCAGATGAGATCAACCGGACGCCGCCCAAGACCCAGGCCGCCTTGCTTGAAGCGATGCAGGAACGATCCGTGACTGCGGCCGGCGATACCTACATCCTCCCGAAGCCATTCTTCGTACTCGCGACACAGAACCCCATCGAGCAGGAGGGGNNCCCGAAGCCCAGCTCGACCGCTTCATGCTCGAGCTTCCCATCTACTATCCCTCACGGGACGAAGAGGAAGAGGTCGCGATGCGCACGACCGGAAATACGGAGGAAGACGTGCGGAGCGTGATCACGGCCGAGGAGCTCATCGAGCTGCAGGGTCTGGTCCGCCGTATCCCCGCGCCACCATCCCTGGTCTCGTTCGCGGTTCAGATGGCACGCTCTACCCGACCGGGTGACGAAGCCGCTGCAGTGACTGGCAAGTACGTCTCCTGGGGTGCTGGTCCTCGGGCCTCCCAGTATCTCGTGCTGGGGGCAAAAGCACTTGCGGCATCGCGCGGAGCAGCGATTCCGTCCTATGATGACGTTCGTGCAGTTGCCCCTGCCGTCCTGGCCCACCGCCTCGTTCTGAACTTCGAGGCCGAAGCCGACGGTCGGACGACACGCAACGTGATCGCGGAGCTCCTCGAGGAGAGCCAGGGTTGGACCTGAACGGAAATCACTTGAGGTGACGGACCACCCTCCGAATAGACGCGGCGACGCGGTGGTGCCCCAATGATGGGATTGTCAGCCACGATCGTCGCCCTGCTCCTGCTGACTTCGGCAGTCCTGACCGCCGTTCACGACGCGGTCTTCCAGATCACCCGGTCGCACACGCGTACGCTCGTTGAAGAGGGCTTCGACGGGGCCGACAACATCGACAAGGCCCGAGAGCGGAAACACCCCATTCAGGCGAGCGTTCGTGTGACGACCACCGCTCTCGACCTGTCCGCGCTTTCGGTGATCGCCCTCACCGGTGTGACTACGTGGGGCCAGGCCAACCCGATCGTGAGTACCATCCTGGGCGTGGTGATCGTCGTCGTGGTCGCCGACCTGATCCCTCATCTGATTGCGGCGCGCCGGCCGGTCCGTCTGGCCCTGTCCTCTGCGCGCATGCTCCTCACTGTCGAACGCATCGCGCGTCCACTCGTCCGCCCTGTCGGACGCCTCGAAGACCGGATCGGCGGTAACGACAACTCGCTCTCTGACGCGCAGCGAGAGCTTCGTGAG
>DGOW01000044.1:4341-4748 GCA_002390225.1 Gemmatimonadales bacterium UBA4456
GTCGAGAGGGCATTTCGCCTCGACGAATTGACAGCGTGGGACGTCATGGTGCCTCGGGTCGACATATTCGCCTGGGTCGAGGACCGTACGCTCGCGGACATCGTGGAGGAGCTGGCGCACGTCCCCTACAGCCGCGTGCCCGTGTATAAGGAATCTGTTGATGACGTGACGGGCATCGTCTACGTGCGGGAGATGTATGAGCGCTTCGCGGGTGGCGAGCGGGACCTTACGCTCGGGGAGCTCGCGAGGGACCCGTTCTTCGTGCCTGGGTCGCGTTCTCTTACGGAGTTGCTCGAGGAGTTCCAGGCCCGCCGCATCCACTTGGGGATCGTGGCCGATGAGTTTGGAGGTACGGACGGTCTCGTGACACTCGAGGACATCCTCGAGGAACTGGTCGGGGAGATACG
>DGOW01000044.1:4765-20225 GCA_002390225.1 Gemmatimonadales bacterium UBA4456
GACGAGACAGACGTGGAGGAGGAGGAGGTCATGCACATCTCGGACGATGTGGTCGAGGTCGACGCGGGCGTCGACCTTCGCGACCTGGGTGAAGCACTCCGAATCGCACTCCCCCAGGGCGAACACCGGTCATTGAACGGCTTTCTTCTGGAGGAACTGGGTCACGTGCCCGAAGCGGGCGAGTGCCTGATGACGACGGTTGCGCGCATCGACGTCCTGGAGGCGTCCGACACTCAGGTGCTCCGCGCCCGTGTCACGCGCACCGAAGAAGACGCTGACCGGAACGCAGAGGCGGAGTGATGGCGACCATTCTTGAGTTCAACGGCAAGTGGCCACAGATCCACCCCTCGGCCTTCGTCGCCCCCACAGCGTTGATCATCGGTGATGTCACGATCGGGGCCGACTCCAGTATCTGGTTCGGCGCGGTGCTGCGCGGCGATGACCCGGACCACGGGGTCATCGTCGGGCCGCGGACGAGCGTTCAGGAGAACTGTGTCGTACACGTCGGCCGCTGGGGACCAACCGTGATCGGCACGGACGTGACGATTGGTCACGGCGCCAAGTTCGAGAGCTGCACAATCGGAGACCGAACGGTCGTCGGAATGAACGCGGTCATCCTTCAGAATGCGACCGTCGGAGAGGAGTGCGTCCTGGCCGCGAATACGGTCGTCCTGGAAAAGGCGGAGATCCCGGCGCGCAGTGTCGTGGCCGGTGTCCCCGGTAAAGTGAAGAAGACGCTCGAGGGATCAGCCGCTGACTGGATCAAGGGCGGAGGCGCCCACTACGTGGCCCTGTCGCGGCAGTATCTGCGTCAGGGGATCGGGACAGGTGATCCGGATTCCCCGGCCGATGGCTGATCGACGGACCGACAACGGCGCTGCTGGAGACGAGGGTGCCACGGCGCCTGTTCCACCGGAGAAGCAGGTGTTCTGCTGCGACCTCTGTGGGGCACAGATGCTCAACCTTCACTGCAAGCTGATCTGCAAGCAGTGCGGATACAAACGGGACTGCTCCGACCCATGAGAAGGGGCCGCTCCGTCCCTACCGTGTCAGCGATCGTGATGCTGACTCTCGTCTGCGCTCAGCCAGCCTCGCCTCAGAGTGCAGCCGCCTCCAACTCGCTTATGGCCTTCGGTGCACTCATCGTGGGCACATGGGAAGGGGCCGGATCTCGCCACGAGTTCACATGGGGCGTTGGACGGCAGCTCCTTCGATCACAGAGTTGGTTCGGGGAGGGCGAGGCGTGGACGCTCGTTTCCGAAGGGTGGTGGTACTGGGATCCAGGCGAGCAAACGATCCGAGGGCAGACCATCGCGGTGAACATGGGGATCGATCTGTTTGAGCATCGAAGCCGCGTGGAGGGGTCGGTGATTGTTTCCGACCTTGTGTCCCATGGTGAGTTGGGTGGCGTGTACGTCGAGCTATGGGCGTTCGACGACGACGGATACACGTGGTCTCTGGAGCAGGACGGTGCTCAGGTCATGGGCGCGCGATACGTCCGGGTGCGCTGAGCTCACGCTACATCCCCAGTACCGAGGTCAGGTACCACTCCACCATCGGGTCACCCCACACGTACGAGATCGCTCCGCCGGCGGCGAGGAAGACACCGAACGGAATGAGGCGGCCCATCTCCATGTCCCCGTTCTCGTCTCGCGAGAGGGCCGCGGGTATGGACCGGGCCAGGACGGTCACCAGAGCCAGGACGGAGCCGAGGAAAATAGTGAGTGCGACGCCCCACGCCCCGAGGAACGCGCCAACCATCATCATCATCTTGATGTCGCCACCGCCCATCGCCTGATCTACCCCGGCCTCCTCGAGTCGACCCGGTGAGAGCTTCTTGATGATCCACGTGCCGGCCAGGCCGACGAACCAGAGCACTCCGTATCCAAGCGCAGCTCCGATCAAGGCCCCACGCCACTCGATCCCACCGGGGAGGAACACCATCGACAGGCCGACGAGGGTGCCACCCAGCGAAAACTCGTCGGGAATGATGTAGAAGCGGGCGTCGGAGATGGAGATCCCAAAGATGATTGTCAGGAAGATCGAGCCCCGTAACGCCTCCCATGTCGGTCCGTGCAATGCGAACATCGCGGCCCACATGAGCCCGGTCGCAAGTTCGACCATCGGGTACTGGATCGAGACGGGGCTTGAGCATTTCCGACACTTCCCGCGGAGCATGAGCCAGCTGAGCACGGGCACATTGTCGTACCAGACGATCAGGGTCTCGCACTTCGGACAACGTGAACGCGGCCGGACGACCGATTCGTCGACGGGCCAGCGAAGCGAACAGACATTGAGAAACGAGCCGATCAAAAGCCCGTAGAAGCCCGCCAGCAGCGGGACGGCCCATTGGATCAACGTAGCTCCTTCATTCCCTGGTCAGCTCGTGCATAAGTATCGATCCTGCGATGCCGGCATTGAGCGACTCGACCGAACCTCGCATCCGCACCGAGATCGTAGCATCAGCCCCGGCCCGCAACTCGTCCCGGACACCGGCGCCTTCGTTTCCCACCACGATGGCCACCTCTCCCCGGTCTTCGGTCCCGGCTGGTGCTCCGTTCGCCGCCGCCACCAGTATGGTTCGCCGGGACCTCTTCATGGCCATCATCGCCTCGGAGGCCGGCGCCCGCGCGATCGCGGCACGAAAAACCGTGCCCGCGGAGGCTCGTACTACTTTGGGCCCCCACGGATCCGCCGTCCCGTCGAGCGCAACCACACCAGTGAAGCCGAACGCGACGGCGGAACGGATCAACGTCCCTGTGTTCCCCGGGTCCTGGAGCGCATCGAGCACGAGCACGGGGCCCTCTTTGGCGAGGAGTTCGTCGAGTTCGGCCTCATCCTGTTCGCAAACCATAAGCGCACCTTGAGGCGACTCGGTCGCCGCAACCGTGTCGAAGGTGTCGACGCCCACCTTCTCGACCTCGATCCCAGCGTTCCGGAGCCGTGCCTCCAACGCGCGACCCGCGTCGGTCGTAGTCAGCTGCTCCGAGAGAACAGCGAACCTGGCGCGTGCGCCTGCCTCCAGCGCCTCTGCGACGACCCGTACTCCCTCGACGAGGACCAGTCTCTCCCGCTCGCGCTGCTTCCGAACGCCCAGTCTCGCGACCAGCGCGCGTCGGCGTTGGCTCAGGCCCACGCTACCTGCCACCTTTGGGGATGAACCCCGCTGAACACCCTTACGTGGAGTCCGGTTTGTCCGCCTCTATCGCCGTCGCAATGACCATCGCGGGAAGCGATTCCGGCGGGGGGGCGGGGATTCAGGCGGATCTGAAGACGTTCCATCAATTCGGGGTCTTTGGGACGAGCGCCCTCACGGCGATCACTGCACAGAATACCACCGGCGTGGCCTCGATTCACCCTGTTCCGCTCACGGACGTTCGCGCGCAGATCGACGCCGTCGTCTCCGACCTCGCTCCAAATGCGGTCAAGACAGGCATGCTGGCCACCGCCGAACTCGCGAATGTCGTCGCTATGGCTATCCAGGATCACGGTCTGCACCACTACGTGATGGATCCGGTCATCGTCGCAACCAGTGGCGACCGACTTCTCGAGGACGACGCCGAGTCGGCGCTACGAGACCGACTGCTTCCCCTGGCAGCGATTGTGACGCCTAATCTCGAGGAGGCAGAAATACTCACGGGTCGCGAAGTGCGCACCGTGCCGCAGATGTCTGACGCAGCTCGAGCGCTGGTGGATGCGGGTGCCCGGGCGGCCCTGGTAAAAGGTGGCCACCTTGAAGGTGACGCGGTCGACCTGCTCTGGGATGGAGCCGAACAACGTATCTGGCGCCGCCGGCGCATCGATACACTCCACACTCACGGCACCGGCTGCACACTCTCGGCTGCAATCACAGCGGGTCTCGCGGCGAACGAGACACTACCGGCCGCTGTAGATCGTGCGATCAGCTTCATCGCACGAGCGATCGCAACGGCCCCAGGGCTTGGCACGGGACGCGGTCCGGTCAATCACTTCGCTCCAACGCAGTGACACGACCGAGCTCCTTCGCGATGCCCGTCACCAGTTCGATCATCCTCCCCCCGGCCTCTGCTCCCACCGCTAAGACCTCATCGTGCGACAGGACTTCGGCCGAGAGCCCCGTCGCTCGATTTGTGACGAGAGACAGCGCCGCGACCCGCATGCCCGAGGCGCGAGCTGCGATGACCTCCAGAACCGTCGACATCCCGACCATGTCCGCGCCCAGAGAAGCCAGCATCCTGACCTCGGCCGCCGTCTCGTAACCTGGCCCCGGCATGCCCGCGTACGTGCCTCGGAAGAGCCGAATACGCAGCTTCTCTGCCACTGACCGCACCATCTCCTGGAGCCCCGGGTCGAACGGCGCACTCATATCCGGGAAGCGATGTTCATCTTCGAGCACGGGGCCGGCCAGCGGGCTTCCGAAGGTCAGATTGATCTGATCGTCCACAAGAACAATGTCCCCGGCCCTGAGTCGCGTATCGATACTCCCTGACGCGTTGGTGAGCAGGACTGTATCCACGCCCAGGCGGGTAAGAATCCTTATCGGCGCGACGAGCTGGTCCAGCTCATGACCCTCGTAGGCGTGAAGTCGACCGGCGAGGAGTACCACCGGCGCGCCAGCAAGCGTACCGAACACAAAACGTCCTGAGTGCCCCGACACCGTGGTGTCGGGCAGACCCGGCACCTCCTTGAACGGCACCTCGATCGGGTCAGCAACCTGCTCGATCAGACCACCCAGTCCGGAGCCCAGCACGATCGCATATCGCGGCGAGCTGCCGGCAACTCCGCGTAGCGCGTCAACTGCGCGCTCCATGTCGCCGGATGCCGTCACAGGATCATCCCGGCTACCGTCGCCGTCATGAAGGCCGCGATCGACCCACCGATCATCGCCCGCAATCCGAGTCGCGACAGATCGTGACGTCGGCTGGGGGCCAGCCCACCGATGCCGGCGATCTGCATGGCGATAGAACCGAAGTTCGCAAACCCTGACAGCGCATAGGTCGTGATGATGACGGAGCGCGGAGACAGCCCGCCCTCGGCCCCGGCAGCCACCTCTCCTAACGACCCTGCGAGCTGCAGATACGCGATGAACTCGTTCAGCACGGTCTTGATGCCGAGGAGGGACCCAACGAACGGTGCATCGGCCCAGGGAACACCCATCAGCCATGCAAGCGGCGCCAGAACCCACCCCAGGATCAGCTCGAGCGTGAGACCGTCGAAGCCCACGAGTGCGCCGACCCATCCCAAAAGGCCGTTGCACATGTAGATGAGCGCTACGAAGGCCAGCAGCATTGCACCGACGTTCAGCGCGAGCGTAAGGCCTTCGGCGGCGCCGCGGGCTGCCGCATCGATCACGTTCACGTCGGGCTTGTCGACCACAATCTCGAGCGATGCAGCGGTCTCGGGCTCACGCGTCTCAGGAAGCATGATCTTCGCGACGACCAGGGCCGCTGGCGCTGACATTACCGAGGCGGCGAGCATGTGTCCGGCAACGTCCGGGAAGTACGGGACCAGCATGCCGACGTATGCCGCCAGCACGCCACCGGCCACGGTTGCGAAACCACCGGTCATGAGCGCCATCAGTTCCGACTCGGTCATCTTCTCGATGAAGGGTCGCACGAGGAGTGGCGCCTCTGTCTGACCCACGAAGACGTTGCCCGCCGCGGATAGCGACTCGGCTCCTGACGTCTTCATCGTTCGCTGCATCAACCAGGCGGCCGCGCGAACAATGCGCTGCATGACACCGAGGTGGTACGTCACCGCCATGAGCGCAGAAAAGAAGATGATCGTGGGCAGCACGCTGAAGGCGAACGCAGCCCCTGTCCGGGCAACCTGCCCCGGAGCCGCAGCGAATCCGCCATCACCCACCCGACCAACTGGCACCGTGTCGTACACAAGGTTACCAAAGACGAATTCCGCGCCCTGGAGGGTGAAGCCGAGTAGTCCAACGACGATCGTCCCCGCCGCATCGAAGGCATTGGCACCGAGTGGTGTCTTGAGGATGAAGAGAGCGAAGACGAACTGCAGGCCGACGCCCCAGGCCACCAGCGACCACGAGACACGCCGGCGATCCGTGCTCAGCGCCCACGCGATACCAAGCAAGACAACCATTCCAAGCACAGACCGGGCCCGCTCGATCAGCGGCGTGTCGAGCGCTTCGGGCGCGACGACTACCTGCGTGAGGATCTCGGATGTCAGTGTCACCGGCCTACCACCAGCCACCGTGGTCGAGCTCGCTGCGTGGAAGTACCACACCCCGTTGCTTGGCCTCGACGAGCTTCTTGTTCCGGAAGACAGGGATCAGGAGTAACCCTGCGACGAAGCCACCTAGATGAGCACCATATGCGACACCCCCACCCACTACGGCTGGCCCCAGCACCCCCGTTAGCTGCAGGAGCATCCAGTACCCCAGCATCACCCACGCCGGCACCTCGATGATCCAGAATCCGATCCATGTATCGATGCGAATGCCCGGATACAGGATCAGGTAGGCGCCCATGATTCCGCTGATTGCTCCCGAGGCACCGATCATGGGCACCGTGGACCCGGGCACCATGACGATCTGCACGACCGCCGCGGCCAGCCCCGTGAGGAGGTAGAACGCACCGAACCGGAGGTGACCCATCGAGTCTTCGATGTTGTTTCCAAAGACCCAGAGGAACCAGATGTTGCCGATGAGGTGGCCCCAGCTTCCGTGAAGGAACATCGACGTGACAAGGGATACGACCCCCAGGCTGCCCACGTCGCACACGCGTGAGTCGGACGTGGCCACACCGGTCACATCCGCGGGCACAACGCCGAGGACGCAGACCGAGTTGTACAACGTCTCCTCCGAGAGCCCCGCACCCTGAAGAACCCACCAGACCACTGTGGTCAGCAGAGCGATCAGGACCGTGAAGATCGGTACGATCTCGGTGGGATTGTGGTCGCGTAACGGGAACACGGCGTGAGGAAGAAAGCGTCATTCGAGTCACGCCGAAGCTACGGTCATGGTCGCGATGCGCCATGTGCCGCCATTGTGGCAGGGCGAATCTAGGAAAGTCCGCCATTTCGGCGCGAAAGCCGGTCTCAACACGGGCATGGTGATTGCACTCCGCTCCACCAGTCATTAGCCACTACGAAAGAGATAGGGAAAAAGATGGGCAAAGTCATCGGAATCGACCTGGGAACCACGAACTCGGTGGTTGCGGTCATGGAGGGGGGAGAGCCCGTCGTGATCCCCAACTCGGAGGGCGGTCGAACCACACCATCGGTTGTCGCCTTCACGAAGGATGCTGAACGGCTGGTCGGTCAAGTGGCGCGACGCCAGGCCATCACGAATCCCGAGAACACAGTTTTCTCGATCAAGCGCTTCATGGGACGGCGCCACGACGAGGTCAACTCCGAGGAGAAGCTCGTCCCGTACGACGTAGGCCAGGGCGCCGGCGGCCGTGTGACGGTTAAGCTTCCGAATGCGGACAAGTCGTTCTCTCCGCCCGAAATCAGCGCGATGATTCTCCAGAAGATGCGCCAGACGGCGGAGGACTACCTGGGCACGAAGGTGGATCAGGCCGTGGTCACCGTCCCGGCGTACTTCAACGACGCCCAGCGGCAGGCCACGAAGGATGCAGGCAAGATCGCTGGCCTCGAAGTGCTCCGGATCATCAACGAGCCGACCGCCGCTGCGCTCGCCTACGGCCTGGAGAGGAAGACCGAGGAAAAGATCGCCGTGTTCGACCTGGGTGGTGGGACCTACGATATCTCGATCCTCGAGCTCGGCGATGGCGTATTCGAAGTGAAGTCGACCAACGGCGACACGCACCTCGGTGGCGACGATTACGACCAGCGCGTTATCAACTGGCTGGTGGATGAATTCAAGAAGGACCAGGGCATCGACCTGTCTCAGGACGCGATGGCCCTTCAGCGCCTGAAGGAATCCGCGGAAAAGGCGAAGATGGAGCTCTCTACTACGATGAGCTCGGATATCAACCTCCCCTTTATCACAGCCACTCAGGAGGGTCCGAAGCACCTGAACTACAGCCTGACCCGGGCAAAGTTCGAGCAGCTCGTCGACGAACTGAACCAGCGTACGATTCCACCCATGGAAAAGGCGCTCGCGGACGCCGGCCTGAGCAAGGAAGACATCGACGAGGTCATCCTCGTGGGTGGTTCGACGCGCATGCCGAAGGTTCAGGAGATCGTCCAGAACTTTTTCGGTAAGGACCCACACAAGGGTGTGAATCCGGACGAGGTGGTAGCGGTTGGTGCGGCGATTCAGGGTGGTGTCCTGGCGGGCGACGTCACGGACGTTCTCCTGCTCGATGTCACCCCGCTCTCGCTCGGCATCGAGACGCTCGGTGGGGTCATGACACCGCTGATCGAGCGGAACACGACGATTCCGACCAAGAAAGCGGAGACGTTTTCGACGGCGGAGGACAGCCAGACGACCGTGGAGATCCACGTCCTGCAAGGCGAACGGAAGATGGCGCTGGACAATAAGACCATCGGCAAATTCCAGCTCACCGGTATTCCGCCGGCACCCAGAGGGATGCCGCAGGTCGAGGTGACCTTCGATATCGACGCGAACGGAATCTTGCACGTGTCCGCCCAGGACAATGCGACTGGTAAGGAGCAGAAGATCCGCATCGAGGCGTCGAGTGGTCTGTCCGACGCTGAAATCGACAAGATGGTAAAGGATGCAGAGGAGCACGCCTCTGAGGACGAGGATCGCCGTCAGAAAGTCGAATCACGCAATCAGCTCGACTCGTTGGTCTATCAAGTCGAGAAAGACAGCGCCGAGTGGGGCGAGATGGTCTCCGAGGATTCGAAGACCCGCCTTGCTGACGCGACCGAGGCGGCGAAAAAAGCGCTCAAGGGCGACGACCTCGATGCCATCAACGCCGCACGTGACGAGCTGATGCAGGCCTTCAGTGCCGCAGGCCAGGAGATGTACCAGTCTCAGGCAGCTGAGTCCGAAGGCGGAGACGAGGCTGGGACACAGTCCGGGTTTGACGACCAGGAAGCCGAGATCGCCGACGAAGCAGAGACCGAAGCAGCGGACGACGTAGTCGAGGCGGACTACGAAATCGTCGACGAAGAGAAGTAGCGATGGGTCCGGAGGCTGGCGGGACAACCCGTCGGTCTCCGGATCGCATCACAATCAGGTGAAGTCGAGACGAAGGGTCCGGACCGCAGTCGGGCCTTTCCGTGTATTCAGGTTGGAACCAGCGGCGTCGCCAGGACGCCGAACGGATAGAGATCGGGAGGGAACCGGGATGTACGATCCGATGAAAGCCAAGGGTCGGGTAATTGCCCTGACCGCCATCGTGTTGATGGGTGGGGTTGCCCTCGCGAGTGGCCTCGGGTGGACGAGTACGTCGCACGCGATGCCGCCGATTACCGAGAGTCCGCAGGTACCGGCATCTGCCGTCCAGCCTGCGCTCGACCTGAGTGCGGCGTTCACGAACCTGGCGGACGCAGTCACGCCCGCCGTGGTCCGCATCGAAACCCGGCGGGCCGTGCAGTCGCGCGGCAGCCGGGAGCAGGTGCCGGAGCAGTTCCGACGTTTCTTCGACGAGGAAGGCAACGGCGACGATACGCCCCGGAATGCAATTGCTGGAGGGAGCGGGTTCATCGTTTCGTCGGACGGCTACATTCTGACGAACAACCACGTCGTGGAGGGAGCCAACGACCTTCGGGTTTATTTCCCTGACCGCCGGTACTTCTCGGCGCGCGTGGTCGGCGCAGACCCGTTCACCGATGTCGCCGTGATCAAGGTCGACGTGGAGGAGGAGCTTCCGACGATGGCCTTCGGAAACTCGGATGATATCAACGTCGGCGAGTGGATCCTCGCGATCGGGAACCCCGGCTTCGGCGCGTCGACACAACTCGACTTCACCGTGACGGCCGGGATTATCAGTGCACGAGGTCGGGGCCTTCGCCTGCTACAGAACGACATCTTCCGGGATCCGCGGTTCGCCGACGATCCGTCCGTGTCCGGTTATGCGATCGAGGACTTCATTCAGACCGACGCGGTGATCAACCCGGGCAACTCCGGCGGTCCGATGGTCAACCTCCAGGGTCAGGTTGTGGGCATCAACTCAGCCATCGCCTCGACCACAGGTGTATATCAGGGCTATGGCTTCGCCATTCCGATCAACTTGGCTCGACGCATCATGGAAGACCTCGTCGAGTACGGGTACGTGAAACGCCCGCGCATCGGCGTTCAGATTCAGGACGTAGCCTCGGAGGATGCCGAAGCCTACGGGCTGCCGTCCGTATCGGGAATCCTCGTTCAGTCCGTCGACGAACTCGGTCCGTCAGCCCGGGCACTCGAACCTGAGGACGTGATCCGCGCGCTCGACGGCCAGCCCGTGGGCTATGTCTCGGAGCTGCAAGCCGAGATCGCGGAACGCCGGCCTGGGGAGTCGGTCGAGGTGACGATCTACCGTAAGGGTCGTCAGATGACCGTGGATATCCGGCTCGGCGAAGCGCCGATCAACAACTTCTCCACCGCGGCGGCCGAGCGTCCGGTCCTGGCTGAAGAACGCCTAGGGATTCAGGTCGAAGCCATCGATGCAGAACTCGCCGCCGAAGCCGGTTTTGGCGAGGCCGGAGGCGTACTGCTGACGGAAGTCGCCCGGGGGAGCGCCGCGGAGCGGCGGAGTGTCGACGGATTTCTGGGGCAGAAGCTGTTCCAGGTCAACGACAGCAGGATCAACTCGCCGCAGGATCTGCGACGGGTGCTCGACGGCGTAGAAGCAGGGCAGATCATCTCGCTCCACTTCCAGGATCGCGCCGGCTCGGAGCGGGTGGTCAATATCCGGATGCCATAGCTGGATCCGGTTCAGAAGCGTGACGGAGCGGGACACGATGGGATCAGCCCACGCGTCCCGTTCTTGATCCCCCTGCACGGGTGTATCTTCCGTGTCCGCGCGAAAGTGGCGGAATTGGTAGACGCGCGGGATTTAGGATCCCGTGGCCTCGTGCCGTGGGGGTTCGAGTCCCCCCTTTCGCATCTCGCAGCACCTCCGACCCTGTGACGATATGAATCTCGACGTATCCGACCTGCAGATCTCGATCGACGAGCAAGAAGCTTGGCGCCGCGTGATGAGCGTGACTGTTCCCGCTTCGATCGTGCAGGCTGA
Source organism: Gemmatimonadales bacterium UBA4456 (assembly GCA_002390225.1). Taxonomy (GTDB): domain Bacteria; phylum Gemmatimonadota; class Gemmatimonadetes; order Longimicrobiales; family Gaopeijiaceae; genus UBA2589. The sequence goes on from DGOW01000044.1 coordinate 15,868, forward strand.
AGAGCGCCAGGCGGCGAAGCAGCTCGCCTCGCGCGCCCGCCTTAAAGGCTTCAGAAAGGGCCGCGTGCCGACCAAGGTGATTGAGAATCGCTTCGGCGGCGCCCTCCGCCAGGAAGCACTCGACAAGCTGATTGGATCAGCCTACAAGGAAGCTCTGGCCGCACAGGATCTTCGCCCCATCAGCGAGGGTGAGATCGAAGACCTGCAGTACAAGCCCGAGGAAGACCTCACGTTCGCCATTGCCTTCGACGTCGAACCGGTCATCGAACTCGAGCGGCTCAGCGGCTTCGTGGTCGAGCGGCCGGCAGTGTTGATCACAGACGATCAAATCGACGAGGTACTCGGTCGTATCCAGGAGCAGAATGGCGTCTGGCAGCCCCTCGAGGAGGGTAAGCCAGTCGAGAAAAACCTCGTGTCCGTGATGATTACGCGACTCGACGAGGCGGGGGAGCCCTCCGATGAGGGCCGCGAGTACGAGCTGGTGGTAGGATCCGGCGATGCGATCCCGGACATCGAGGCGTCGATTCTCACGCTGGAAACTGGCGGGACGGGCGATTTTGACATTTCGTTCCCGGACGACTTCCCGGACGAATCACGCCGCGGGGACTCGGAGCGTGTGCGTATCGCGCTGACGGCACGTCGTCAGATGGACCTGCCAGAGCTCGACGATGACTTGGCCAAGCAGATCGGAGACTTTGAGACGCTCGACGAGCTGAAGACGAAGGTTCGCGAAGACATGGAGAAGGAGGCGGACCAGCAGGCCGACTCCGTAGCCCGCTCCAGCCTCCTCGACCTCATTGTCAGTGCCAACCCGTTTGCGGTGCCGGCCTCGATGATCAACCGGTACTCCGAAGGGATCATGGGTGACACCTCAGCCATCGCTGAGGAGCAACTCACCGAATTCCGGGATCAGATCCGTCCCGAGGCGGAGCGTGCGGTCAAACGCATCCTGCTCATCGAGCAGATCGCCCGGACACAGTCTCTGCAGGCTACCGACGACGACATCGACGACCGCGTCGAGAAGATCGCGGAGGCCAACAACACCGATGCCGCTAAAGTGTATGCAGAACTTCAGAAAGCCGGTCGGATCGAGACGCTCGAGCGCGAGCTGACCGAGACAGCCGTCTTTGACTTTCTCTTCGAGCAATCCGAAATCACCGAGGCGCCCAGCAGCTAATGGCTATCTATCCTCCGTACGTCATCGAGCGCACGAGCCGCGGCGAGCGAAGCTACGACATCTTCAGCCGCCTTTTGATGGACCGCATCGTCTTCCTCGGCACCGGGATCGACGACAATGTGGCGAACATCATTCTGGCGCAGCTCCTCTTCCTCGACGCTGAGGATCCGGAGCGGGACATCTACATGTACATCAACTCGCCGGGCGGCAGCGTGTACGCCGGCATGGCGATCTACGACACCATGCAGCACCTGCGCGCTCCAGTCTCGACGTTCTGCGTCGGAATGGCCGCATCGATGGGGGCGGTACTCCTGGCAGCGGGTGAACCAGGAAAGAGAAATGCCCTGCCCAACTCACGGATCATGATCCATCAGCCGTCAGGCGGATCCCAGGGAACGGCCGCAGACATCGAGATCGCCGCACAGGAAATCTTGCATATTCGGGAGAAACTGAACGGTATTGTGGCCAAGCACACCGGACAGAGCGTGGAGCGCATCGCTGATGACGTTGATCGCGACCGTTTCATGAGTCCGGAGGCTGCCGTCGAGTACGGTCTCATCGACCGAGTGCTCGAAGGACCGGTTCAGCAGATGACAGGAAAGCCGACCGACTCGGATTCCGCCGAGTAGTTCGAAGATCGGGAGTAGGACATGACGGAAAAACATCTCCGCTGCAGTTTCTGCGGGAAGTCCAAGGAAAGCGTCAAGAAGTTCATTTCCGGACCGAACGTGTACATCTGCAATGAGTGCATTTCGCTCTGCAATGAGATCCTGGCGGAGGAGGAAGAGCGGGAGGCCCAGGAACAGACCGTTCCCTCTCCGACTCCGGAAGAGATCAAAGGCACTCTCGACCAGTACGTCATTGGTCAGGAAGCGGCCAAGAAAGCTCTCGCGGTCTCGGTCTACAACCACTATCGGCGTGTCAGCCACCAGGGCGTGGTCGACGACGTCGAAATCGACAAGGCGAACATTCTCCTTGTGGGCCCGACCGGAGTCGGGAAGACGCTGCTTGCTCAGACCCTGGCACGCACCCTCCACGTCCCCTTCACCATCGCGGATGCGACGACGCTGACCGAGGCGGGCTACGTCGGCGAGGACGTGGAGAACATCCTGGTTCGCCTGCTTCAGGCTGCCGACTTCAACGTGGCCGAATGCGAGCGGGGAATCGTCTACGTCGACGAGATGGACAAGATCGCTCGCAAGTCCGAGAACCCGTCGATCACGCGGGACGTCTCGGGCGAGGGCGTGCAGCAGGCGCTCCTGAAGATCCTCGAGGGCACGATCGCGAGTGTGCCCCCTCAGGGCGGGCGAAAGCACCCGCAGCAGGAGTACATTCAGATCAACACCAAGAACATCCTCTTCATTTGCGGAGGAGCGTTCGACGGGATGGAACAGATCATCGAGGCACGTCTGGGCAGCAAGGCGATCGGCTTCGCTGACGCGGAAGGGGTGACCGTCGATCGGCGCGACGCCGAGGGCGGCCTCATGCAGTTCGTGGAGCCGGAAGATCTGCAGCGCTACGGGATCATCCCCGAACTCGTAGGCAGACTGCCGGTCAGCGTGCACCTCGATGAGCTCGACGAAGAAGCGCTCGTCCGGATCCTCAAGGAGCCCCGCAACGCGCTCGTGAAACAGTACGAGAAAATGTTCGAGCTGGACGGTATCGGGCTGATCTTCGATCCGGATGCGATTCAGGCAATCGCCAGCAAAGCTCTAGATCGAAGCACAGGTGCCCGTGGCCTGCGCTCGATCATCGAATCGGTCATGCGCGACATCATGTTCGAGCTTCCGTCCCGGAATGATGTGCGTGAGGTGGTCATCACAAGGGAGTGCATCGAGTCCGGAGCTCAGCCCCTGCTCGTCCTGTCTGCAGAGGAACGCGCACTGGAAGCTTGACGGCCAGAAAAAGTGTTGTCCGGACGACATGAATGCCCTCGACGCCCTCGGCGTCGAGGGCTTCCCTTTTGCAGGTCCCCATAGAGACGTACGATACGCAGTCCGTAGCTGACTTCAGGGCCCCGGCACCTCCATCCGGCGTCCGCCGACCAACCGCGCATGCCCACGCTCACACGGGTCGAAGATCACGTCGAGGTGCCTGACCGGCTCCCCGTAGTCGCCCTGAGAGATCTCGTCTTCTTCCCATACATCGTCCTCCCGATCCTGATCGGGCGTCGGCGCTCGGTGGCGGCACTCGAGGCAGCACAGGACGCCGACGGACTCGTGCTCCTGGTGGCTCAAAAAGACCCGGCGGTCGACGACCCAGGCAGTGGCGACCTCTTCCGCGTCGGGACGATCGCGCGGGTCGTGCAGGTGACCCAGCTTCCGGACGGAACCTCTCGCGTCGTGCTCGAGGGGATTGGACGTGCGCGGATCAAGAGACTGACGACGACGACCGAGGCGTTGCGGGCGAATGTCGAGCTCTTGGTCGCGCACGAGATGGAGAGCCCGGAGTCGCTCGGGTCACCGGAGCGCGTCGACGAACTCGACGACATGTGCGAGTCGGTCCGGAAGCTCTATGCGGACTACACCCGCCTCCACGAGCGGATTCCCGAAGAGCTGTCTGGGATGCTCTCGGCCGACGGAGATCGCGTACGCTTCACCCATCTCGTGGCGGGCCACCTTATCCTGCCGTCGATTGAAAAACAGGAGGTGCTGGAGGAGGTCCTGGTGCGGGACCAGCTGTCAGCTCTGCGCGAGATGCTCATCCGCGAGATCGAGATCCTTCGCATCGAGCGGAAACTCGACCGACAGATCCAGCTCCAACTCGGTGGCAAAGGGAGTCCCTTCGATCTTTCGCCGAAGACCGGACCGGGCAGCGCGCAACAGGAGCGAGAAGAGTGGGAGGAGATCGCTGACCAGATCGAAGAGGCTGGTCTGCCAACCCACGCCCAAGCCCGCGCGGAGAAGGAGTTGAATCGGTTGAGGAAGCTCAACCCTGTCGCTCCGGAGGCCGCTGTCATTCGTACACACCTCGACTGGCTGGTCTCGCTGCCCTGGAACCAGCGGTCCGAGGACAACCTGAACGTGACCCACGCGTCGGCCATTCTGGATGCTGAGCACTTCGGACTGGGTGAAGTGAAAGAGCGTGTGCTCGAGCATGTAGCTGTGCTCTCCCTGGTACGAGAGATGCGAGGCCCGATCCTGTGCCTCGTAGGTCCTCCGGGCGTTGGCAAGACATCGCT
>DGOW01000110.1 GCA_002390225.1 Gemmatimonadales bacterium UBA4456
AGTCACGAGAGAGGGCTTCGTCGTGGTACCCGACGTAGGCCGCATCTCCATCGCCAACCTCGACATCGTCGGCGCTCGCGCGCTCTTCCGCGACCGGCTTTCGGGCTTCTACTCGGGGATCCGTCGCGGCACGACGTCGGTGAGCCTGTCGGTTACCGAGCTACGGACCATTCAGGTCTACGTTGCCGGAGAAGCAAGGCAGCCCGGAGCATACCAGCTCTCTTCCGTGGCGACACTGACCAACGCGCTCTATGCGGCCGACGGCCCCACCCAGCTGGCGAGTCTGCGCGATATCCGGGTTCGACGCCGCGATGGTCAGGAGTGGTCGCTCGACCTCCATCCGTATCTGCTCGAGGGGGATGCGTCGGGTGACATCACGCTCGAGCAGGGTGACATCGTATTCCTTCCACTGAGAAGTCGCCGGGTCCAGGTGGTCGGAGAGGTCATTCGCCCGAAGCTGTACGACCTCGCCGACGGTGATGATGTCTCGCACGTGTTGGCCGCTGCGGGTGGATTCGCTGCGGAAGCAGATCGCCGTCGCGTCAGCATCTATCGGGTGGTACGGCCCTTCGACCAGGGGGGCGTGAACAATGACCGCATCGCGATCGATGTATCGCTTGCCCCTTCGGAAGCCGAGGACGCACCTGATTTCGTGGGAGGGGTGCTCATCCCGTCGGTCGGACTTCAGGACGGTGACTCGATCGTTGTCGGCCGTGTCCCGTCTGTGGCGGACGGACTGCACGTGTCTATTGCAGGCATGGTTGCCGAGCCCGACACGTTCCCCTGGCGAGACGGCATGACACTGCGCGAGCTGATCGGGCTGGCGCGGGGACCCCTGGTGGGTGCTGACCTGCGTCAGGCGGAAGTCAGTCGGCTACCCTCGGATCGAACCTCTGGCGAACTCGTCGAGAGTCTATTCGTGCCGATGGATTCCAGCTATCTCGAGCGAAGGGCATCGACCAGCAGATACGCTGGTGCTCCAGGCGTCGCTTTTGACCCCCCGGGCACGAGCCCGGAGTTTGTTCTCCAGCCCTTCGACAGAATCCAGATACGCCGCCAGCCCGACTTCGAGCTACCGCAATCCGTCATCATCACAGGTCAAGTTTCAGTACCCGGGAGCTACACCTTGCTGACCGACAGCGAGCGGCTCACGAATCTGCTTGCTCGGGCGGGGCCCGTCCTGCCGACTGCGTACCCACGTGGGGCCCAACTCTTTCGTGCTGAACTGGGGCGCGTCGACCTCAATCTTCCGGAGGCGTCCGAGAGCCCGGAAGGAATAGAAGACTTGATCCTTCAGCCGGGCGACTCTCTTCACATCCCGGAGTATTCCCCCACGGTGGTCGTCGAGGGTGCCGTGAATTCCCCCGTGACAGTGCTCTGGCGCGACGATCAGAATTTCGATTACTACATCGCGGCAGCCGGAGGCTTTCGGACCGATGCGGATGAGGGGCGCAGTTCGGTTCGCTTAGCGAATGGTCTCGCCAAGACCCGCTCGACCTTCCTGTTCTGGTCGAGCTACCCGACGCCTGATCCGGGCAGCACAATCTCGGTACCGGCCAAGGACCCCAGTGACCGGATCGACAAGGTTCAGCTCACAAGCAATGTGGTGGCGATCCTGGGTTCGCTTGCGACGTTGTTCATCGTGATCGACCGGAACTGAGGTCGAATCAACTCCACACCCCTGCCGGGTCCACGACCGTTTTGCCTTCAGTGTCATCCCTGAGGTGCTCAAAAACGCGATGGGCGACCAGGGGAATCAACATTTCTGCCCGCTCCACAGCCGCACCAGCTGCCACCAGATCCGCGTGATCGGTGAGTTCCGTGGGCAGCTGGTCGACATGCGGCTCAACGACGAGCACTCTGCGCCGTAGGCGCTTCGCGACCTCCAGGACCACGACAACCGCCGGGCTCTCCCGCAGATCGTCTACGTCCGGCTTGTACGCCAGTCCGAAGAACGCAATGACCGGCGAGTCCATCTGCTCCGCAGCGCGAACGATCTTGTCGATCACCCATTCGGTTTTGCGGAGATTGGTCATGCGTGCCTGGCGCACCAGGGTCGACTCCTCAGGTGCCGCGTCTATGATGAACCAGGGGTCGACCGCGATGCAGTGCCCGCCGACTCCCGCGCCCGGTGTCAGGATGTTCACTCGGGGGTGGCGGTTCGCGAGTGCGATCAACTCCCAAATATCGACACCAAGGCGTTCCGCAATCATCGAGAGTTCGTTCGCAAAGGCGATGTTCGCGTCGCGGAACGCGTTCTCACTGAGCTTCGCGAGCTCAGCTGTTCGTGCCGTGGTCCCGACACAGACCCCGCGCACGAACGACTGATAGAACGCCTGAGCCACTTTGGTGGACTCCTCATCGATCCCACCGACGACACGGTCGTTCTCTACCAGCTCAACGAGTATTCGGCCTGGCAACACCCTCTCCGGGCAGTGCGCTGCTCGGAAGGTCAGAGCACCGCGTTCGTCCACGAGATCCGGACGCTCCTCCACAATCCAACCAACGACCGCTTCTGTGGCACCGGGAGGTACTGTGGACTCTAGCACGACCAGATTTCCCGCACGAACATGCGGCGCGATTGCGCGCGACGCAGACTCCACGAAGCTCAAGTCAGGCTCATGCTCACCCTTGTGAAGGGTGTCGGCACCGCAATCACGAACACGTCGGCAGGCTGTGGCTCGGTCTGGGCCCGTAGAGCCCCTCGTGCGACGACACTGTGCAGGAGGCCATCGAGGTCGGGCTCGACGATATGCGCTTTCCCTGAATTGATCGAAGCGACCGCCTGCGGGTTCACATCCACACCGATGACCTGCTTACCCGCCTGCGCCAGTACAACCGACGTGGGTAACCCGATGTAACCGAGGCCGATTACGCAGACGTTTTCACGCATACTCACGAATTATCCTTTCCAGAATTCTCGACGAGGCCATGCCGTCACCATATGGATTGTGGGCCCTGCTCATGTCTTGGTAGGTGCCTTCATTGTCGAGCAGTTGATTCGCCTCACTCACGATCAGGTCGGCGTCCGTTCCGACCAGCCGAACCGTGCCGGCCCGGACCGCCTCCGGTCGCTCTGTCGTATCCCGCATGACGAGGACGGGTTTTCCGAGGGAAGGCGCCTCTTCCTGAACCCCACCTGAGTCCGTCAGGATCACCTCACTGCGATCCATCAGGTACACGAACGTTGGATAGTCCACCGGCTCGATCAAGTGAACTCGGTCATGGTCTCCGAGAAGTCGCCCGACAGGGCCCTTTACGTTGGGGTTCAAATGGACCGGATAGAGAACCTCGACATCTCCTCGGTCCGCTATGCGGGCCAAAGCGTCACAAACGGCTTCGAATCCGGAACCAAAGTTCTCTCGGCGATGCCCGGTGACGAGCACCGTCCGTCGACCTCCCGCCAGAAACTTGAATCGCGTATCGAGGGCCGCCAGCCTCTCACGATCAGTCTGAACACGGTCCCGTGTGAACAAGAGCGCGTCAATCACGGTGTTCCCGGTAACCACGATGCGCTCTTCGTCGACGCCTTCACGCAGGAGATTCGACCGTGACTCCTCCGTCGGAGAGAAGTGAAGATGAGCGATCGCTCCAGTCACCTTCCGGTTCATCTCTTCGGGCCAGGGAGAGTACAGATTCCCGGTACGAAGCCCGGCCTCCACGTGCCCGACGGGCACCTTGGCGTAATAGCTGGCGAGAGACGCTGACATCGTGGTATTCGTATCGCCGTGCACCAGCACGAGGTGCGGCGCGACCTCTTCCACGATGGGCAGAACTCCCGTGACAGCACGGGCGGTCACGTCGGCGAGGCTCTGGCCGGCCTTCATCAAGTCCAAGTCGAAGTCTGGCTCGATATCAAAGAAGTCGAGAACCTGGTCGAGCATGCCGCGGTGCTGGGCAGTCACGCACACGCGGCTCTCGAACGAAGGATCTTCCCTGAGTGCCCGCACGACAGGGGCCATCTTGATGGCCTCCGGCCGCGTCCCGAAGACGGAGAGGATTCGGATCGACATTATCCCTTAACAATCCACCCCGGCCCCGTGCCTTTCGGCCGGGGCGATACATGGCGTGCATCCACGAGCACATTCGCTTCCCGAAGGATCCACTCGTAATCGAACTCCGAGTGATCAGTCAGAATCACGACCGAGTCCGCACTAGACAGCGACGAATCGGTCAGGTCGATCGATTTCAGAGCGACCCCCTCGTCGTGTAATGCCGGCACGAACGGATCGTGGTACGAGACGTCTGCACCGTCTTCACGGAGTAATTTCAACACGTCCAAGGCCGGAGACTCCCGGACGTCGTCGATGTCTCGCTTGTACGCAACGCCCAGAAGCAGGATCTGAGCCCCGTTCACCGACTTCCTGCGACGATTCAGGGCTTCCCGAACCTTGTCGACCACAAAATACGGCATCTCCGAGTTGATCTCGGACGCCAACTCGATGAACCGAGTCTTGTAGTTGAGCGTCCGCATCTTCCACGACAGGTAATGCGGATCGACCGGGATGCAGTGTCCACCGAGCCCGGGGCCCGGCGTGAACTTCATATAGCCGAACGGCTTTGTCGCAGCCGCATCGATGACTTCCCAGACATCGACGCCCAGACGGTCTGCAATCAGAGCCGTCTCGTTGACGAGCCCGATGTTCACCGCGCGGAAGGTATTCTCGAGGATCTTCGTCATCTCAGCAGCTTCCGTAGAAGACACCGGGACGAGCGTGTCGAGAAACTGCTCATAGAACGCAACGCCCGCTGCGGTACATTCGGCCGTAATCCCACCGATCACCTTGGGCGTGTTCTTGGTATGCCACGTCGCGTTGCCCGGGTCCACACGCTCCGGTGAGAAGCATAAATGAAAGTCCTCACCGACCTTCATTCCCCCGGCCTCCAGCGCTGGGAGCATGACCTCCCGCGTCGTCCCTGGATACGTGGTCGACTCCAGCACGACGAGCTGTCCCTTCCGCAGACCAGCAGCCACCGACTCGGAAGCAGCAAGGATATACGACACATCCGGATCACGCGTCTTTGACAACGGCGTCGGCACGCAGATGGAAATGACGTCGCATTCCGACAGGCGACTCATGTCCACGGTAGCCTCAAGGAGACCAGCCGCACGCAGAGCGGCCACATGCTCGGCAGGCACATCCTGAATGTGTGAGTCACCGCCATTGACGAGATCCGCGACTGACGGGTCCACATCGAAGCCAATGACGTTGATCCCCGCCTGGCCAGCTTCGACGGCGAGTGGGAGCCCGACGTACCCGATTCCGATCACACCAAGCGTCGT
>DGOW01000024.1:0-10399 GCA_002390225.1 Gemmatimonadales bacterium UBA4456
TTGCTGATACTGGACGCCTGATGAAAAACGCGGCGCAGCTATCCAGAACCTATCAAGCTCCTTTCGCACGGACTCTTCGTCAGTATAGCACTGTGAAACTCGCCGCAGCAGCCGAGAGGCGTAGGCCGACGGCCTCCACCACCGAACTCACCTCATTCGAGTTTCTTTCCTACAGAGTCTGGACCTGGCGTGCTAACGAACTCAGATACCTGATAGACGAGATCTTCGTACGGGAGGAATACCGTTTCGAGTCGACCGAGGCGTCTCCCCGAATACTCGACTGCGGCAGCAACATCGGGATGTCAGTTCTGTACTTCAAACACACCTATCCCGACTCTCGCGTCGTCGCATTTGAGCCAGACCCTGCTTGTTTTGAGGCCCTCCGGCGCAACGTCGAAGATAACCGGCTCGATGGGGTCGAAATCCACAATGCCGCCGTAGCTCGCAAAGCTGGATCGATCCAGTTCTTCATCGATCCAACTAGGGCGGGCAGTCTCCTCGGGAGTCTCTATCAGGAACGGGCACGTGGTGGTCGGCCCGTTGACGTGGTTTCAATTGGTTTGTCTTCCTTCCTACGCGAGCCTGCGGAGCTGCTCAAGCTCGATATTGAAGGGGCAGAACTAGATGTGCTCCAAGACCTTACCGAGAGTGGGGCAATCGCGAGGGTCCGAGAGGCTGTCATCGAATATCACCACAATCTGCCTTCGGGGACCAATCGATTATCGGAGTTCCTCGCGATGATCGAGGACGCCAGCTTCTCGTTTAGTATCGCTGCCGACAGTGCTCCGAGAGCCAGACGCGATGCCTTCCAGGATGTATTCATCAGGGCGGAGCGACGTTGACGGCCCCTGATACATCTTTCGCTGTTGCCGGGAACGGTACTGGTCTGCATCCGGTTTCTTGAAGTAATCGGCAGAGTGGTCCGAAAGGCTACGCGCTCGTTAAGTTCCTCCGTCGTTGCGCCTGTAGCTCAGCTGGATAGAGCATCGGCCTTCTAAGCCGAATGTCGTAGGTTCGAGTCCTACCAGGCGCGTTACCGAGAGTCTAAGCCCTGCCTGCCTTTCCGGGCGGTCAGGGCTTTTGTTTTCAGCTTCGTCTTTTGGGCGGTGACAGTAGCGGTGACAAAGAGCCTGCATCAGGCCAGCAGTCTGAGCCGCTCGCGTAGACGCTCTTTGTGCTGCTCCACGCGATACTCGACGTCTTCGGAGCGGTGCCGGATGTCTCCGAGGTGCCCGTAGATCCGATCTACCAGCGACGTTCCTCCGTGACCTAGCCACCTGCTCACAGTGAACTTCGATATCGGGTGGCCGCCGTCGAGCGTCTGAAGGCCGGAGGCGCCGCCCAACAAGCGATTGCTACAGTCGTGGGTTATCGGGTCGATACGCTTCGCTGGTGAGCGAGTAGGCCACGCAGTAGAATCGCGAGACGTTAGAGCGCACCGATCAGGGCGTTGGTCGGTGCATGAAACTTGAGACCTAGAGGATGTCATGAGTCAGAGAGCCGAAAGCCTTGCCGAACGAATTTTGATGGGTGCGAAAGCGCTGGCCGATTACGCCGACGGGCTGGACGACGAGCAGTGGTCGCGGCCCGTCGCGGGTGATGGGCGCCCGGTCGGCGTAGTGGTTCACCACGTTGCGTCCGCCTACCCGATCGAGGTTGATCTCGCTGAGAAGTTGGGCACCGGCGAAGCCATTGAGGGAGTCGGCTGGTCCGCGATCCATGAAATGAACGCGGTGCACGCGAGTGAGCACGCCTCGGCGTCAAAGGCTTCGGCGCTCGAGCTGCTCCGCAACAACTCAGAAGAGGCGGCGGCGCGAGTTCGAGGAATGACGGACGAGCAACTCGATTCGGCAGCGACCGTGTCTCTGAACGGGGGCGCGCCACTCACTGCTCAGTTCTTCATCGAAGATCATGCCCTGCGTCACAGCTTCCACCATCTGTCCAAGATTCGGGCGACGCTCGCGGACTGAGATCGTTGCGGGCGTGCGCTCTAACAAGGAATTGCTACTGACGCGGAATAGGTCTGCGGGTACGAGTCACTCGCCTTCAGCTCGCGACTCTTTGCGAATGGGCGGGCTGTGGCAGCAGAATGCCGGGACGTCAGGCCGCAGCGTCTTCCGCCTCGGGTGTCTTGTCCTCGTCATGAGAGAGAGCGCTGAGCATCAAGCTTGAGTGGTCTGGTCGGGTCGAAGCAGTACAGCCAAGGATTCGGCTGACTCGGTCATACGATGAACGGATGCACAGCTATCTGGGCTTCCTCCTTCGAGTCAGCGGGCACCTCGAGGAGTTCGAGGCCATCTTCTCGGTCGGGCTGGGGAAGGTTGCGTTCTCCAAGCACCAACCCCAAGTCGGGGATGTTGTGAGCGGGCTTGGTGTCGAATCCCCGCCCTGGGAGCCGGCTGACATATACAAGGTCAGCGAATTCAAGATCGGGGAGAGGGGGCCAGACATTGAGAGTGCCGCACCTCCGTGGGTTGGCAGTCTCCCGGATCTCCCCACCTACCGAGCTCGAGGGTACCGCCGACTGTCTCCGCAGACCTATGCAGCGCGCTGCGACAGCTGCAAGTGGGCCTGCCGCATGTCCGTCGAGATCATCATGGACCGGTGGGACGCGACGGTGAAACGTCATCGCTACGAGACGTTCTGCTACGGCCCAAGATCGTGCGCGCTGTATCGTGCTGGGCGACTTCGGACGGTTCCGTGGAAGGGAGGCCCGGCCTGGGAGGAACCAGAGTGGCTGGACGATGAGGCCACGTCGCATCGTGGGCCGGATGAGTGACCCGATTCCCTGTGATCTACGGCCTAACAAGGAATTGCTGCTGTCCGCGTTCGCTTGGCGGGCGACTCATTGCGGTCGCTGGCGCGCGGGCGGGGTGCGGCAGCAGAATGCCGAGATGTTAGATCGTTCGACGTCTGGGTGCGGCAGACGTTCCAGCAAGAGAGACCATAGATGTCACGCTTCTGCTTCCTCCTGTCGCTCGTCCTGTCTTCCTGGGCCCGTTGTGGAGTCGCTGCGCAGGCCAGCCCACCCAACGTTGTGCTGATCATTACCGACGACCTGGGCTACTCCGACTTGGGCGCCTACGGGGCCACGGACATCCGGACGCCCGCGATCGACGGGAACGGCGAAGCCGGTGTGCGGCTCACGGATGTTTACTCGAACGGGGTCTTGTGCAGTCCTACGCGAGCGGGCTTGATCTCCGGCCGATACCAGCAGCGGTACGCGCTAACCGTACCTCTCGGTGGTCGGCAGGATAGCCGGGGCCTCATTGTGACCGGCAATTCGCTACCTCAACCCTTGAAGGATGCCGGGTACGCGACGGGCCTGATCGGCAAATGGCACCTCGGCAGCCAACCAGAATTCAGCCCGAACGCGCACGGCTTCGACTACTTCTTCGGCATGCTCAAGCGCGAGAGGGTCAACCGACGCAGGTACCTGACCGTGGCCGATGCCCGCGCCGACGTCTTCGACTACATCAAAGGCTTCCACAACCCCAGAATCCAGCGGAGGCTCGACTCCCGCACCGATGAGATCAGTGCCTTAACTCACCTGTCCGCGAAAACGGGGTAGAACCATGCACCGCCCAAGATTCGGTACCGACGCAGTTCTCCTCGCAGTGGTCGCTTCGACGATAGGCGGCTGTGTCGACTTCGGTGGCCCAGATCGTGTCCCTGAAGCGATGCGGAGCGACAGCGCCGGAATCGAGGTCGTTCTCAACTCGATCGCGGCCACGGCCGTGCCAGTCTACGCCACCCTAGACAGCGTGCCTAGCCTGCACCTCGGCTCACTGGATGGGGCCCCAGAAGAACAGTTCGGTGAAGTCAACGATGTGCTCCCTCTTGCCAACGGAGGTGTCGCGGTCCTGGACGGCCAAGCCGCTCTGATCCGACTGTTTGACTCGGACGGAGCGTATCAGTTGACGCTCGGCACGAGGGGGCAGGGCCCGGGAGAGTTCCAGAGCCCGATCGCACTAGCGCTCCTGCCCGGCGACACGCTGGCTGTGTTCGACGCCGGGCCGAGGCGGATCACGCGCTTCGGCCTGGACGGCTCGCTCGGCCGAATCACAACGCTCAACGACACTCAGGCCCGGATCGTTGCCGCGGGGTTCCTGCCCGACGGTAGACTGGTCGGCCAGTCGCGGTGGCTTGCTCCCGGTGGAGGACCGCTCCCTGGACCAGAACTCACGTTTGGCCGTGACTCGGCGGTCCTGACAATCTTCAGGGGCGACGGCGCGGTCGATGATACCGTCGACGTGGTGCCGGGCCGAGAGACCCTGACAAGCGTCACGAGGAGCGGGCAGGGCTTCTCTGTGTTCCGACGGTCAGCGGCCTTCGGGCGGACCAATGTGTTCACGACTCATCCGGACGGGGTCTGGTCTTCGGAGAACGATCGATTCGAACTCCGCCTCCGCCACACCGAGGGTGGACGGCTCCTGCGCATCGTGCGTGCTCCCGGGCTCGAGAAGGCCATTGAAGACGATCTGGCTCGGGTCATATATGAGCGGGCTCTTGCCGAAGCGGAGACGCCAGATGACAGACGCCGCACGGAGGAATGGTACGCCCTCTCCCCCAGACCTGACCGGCAGCCTGCGTTCGACCTCCTCGTCGCGGACGAGAGCTCGCGCCTGTGGGTACGTGAATGGTCGACTCCCGGGCCCACGTCCCGCTGGTGGGTGTTTGAGGGAGGTGGGGCTGTCCTGGGGTTCGTGGATGTCCCCACTTCGTTGAGGATCAGATCCATACGCTGCGAATGGGTTTGGGGGGTGGAGCAGGACGATCTCGACGTAAGCTATGTGGTGCGCTACGCACTGAGGGGGGAGGGCGTCTGCTGATGCCCGGGCCGGGGCTCCTCCTGCGGCGGTGCCCCTCAGGATCGCGGCCTTGCGGCCTCCGCTAGCTACCGGGACTGTTATTTCTAGGTGCGATCGGTGAGGGGGCTGAATGGCAAGAGCCATGAAGGGCACATGATGAGGCGGCTGCCTATCGGCCTGACGCTGGCTGCCGGACTTGTCCTGCCGTCCATCGTCGAAGCCCAATCCCTCCGCGGCCTGGTTGTGGAGCGGGACACAAATCGCACCATCGAGCTCGCGACTGTTCTCATGACCGGCGAGAAGGGAGACACGATTGCCTCCGCTCTGTCGGACGAGAACGGCTTCTTCATGCTGGAAGCGGACGAAGGCGGCCGCTACACACTCGTTGCCGAAGGACTCGGTTACCGGGCCATCGTGGTTGGGCGGTTCGACCTCGAGGACAACGAAGACCGCGTCGTGGAGGTGACCCTCGATCTCCGACCGATCGGGCTGCAGGGTCTGAATGTCGACGCGGGCGAGCCGGAGTTGAGGGGGCTCGCGGCGACTGGATTCTACGACCGGCTGGCTGCGGGGGAGGGGCACTACCTCCTACCCGGGCAGATCCTCAACAGCCGGGAGCGGTGGACTGCCCAGCTCTTCTGGGAGATGGACGCCGCAGTCGCCCGCGTCCGGCAGGCGGGCCGTGGGCCGTGGGACAATAGGGTGGAAATCAAGAACGTCGCCGGAATGTCCCTCTATTGCACGCCGCGGATCTTCGTCGACGGAATATGGATCCAGGAGCCCGCCCGGATGGTGCGCGTGGATCCGGACGAGTCGCTCCATGGCGATCGTGTCTCGGACGTCCCTAACCAGGCGCTGTCGGATTTGGTGCCAAAGGACGACCTCCTCGCGATCGAGGTCTATCTGGAGGGAAGTGTCCCCTCCCGCTTCGCTCGGGCGATGGAACTGGACGAAGCCGGGGACCCGCTGGTGTGTGGGGTGGTGCTCTTCTGGACGGCGGCGTACGCGGGTTAGGCCATGTGTGAGTTGTCCCGGCCCGGGCCCGTCAGGAGGACTCTACGCATGGATCGGCCATCCCACCCCTCGAGGAGGACGATCCAGCGGGCCTGGGGCAGTGACTCATAGTCATCTCATCGAGATCAGTTCTGTAAGACGGCGCTGCGTTTGAAGGCCGCGCCATCTGACAAGCGACCACTGTAGTCGGCTCAATTCGAGACCGTCGGACTCAAGTCAATCAGTCTCCGATGATCCCGGCGCGGTTCAGTCAACGGCGGTATCCAAACAGCGGCCGCTGCTGACACGGGTTAGAATCGGGTCACGCGCGGCTGCTTGCGCTCTTCATTTGGGTCCGTACAGCAGGTTTTCGCGACTGCATACAGAGCACAGGAGTACCATCGGAGTGAACACAACCGAGCCAGTTTCATGGCGCTGAACTACGACATCACTGAGGACGCCCTTTGGGTCATGACGTTTGCCGAGATGGCGGCGTTGCGGGACGATCGGGAAGCGATATCTCCCATCGATGTACTTCTCGGCCTCATGTTGCTGAGCGATCCCGAATTCTCGAAATCTGTCCCGAGTCTGGGTGCTCAACTTCTCCGAGCAGCGTGCTTCTCACCCGAAGACCTTCCCACGCTTCGCGCCTTGGGATGGAGTGACCTTCCGGATGAGCCCTCGTTCGGCGGAGCGATGAGTCCGGATGTGACGGACCTGGTCCAAGGTGCGATGCTCTGCGCTCGAGATTTCGAGACCCCCTACATCGGTGCCGAGCATCTTCTTGTGAGTGTCCTGGCGGGAGACTTCGGTCCCGAGGTGGCGCCATGGCTACAAGACTCAGGTCTCAGCGAGGCCGAGGTGTTCCGACAGTGGGTGGGTCGATTGCTTCGGCGCCATGGCGGAGACATCGATCTCGGCGATCCCCCCGTTGTGGAGGCTTGAACCAGAATGCCGGATCCTGCGGCGGGCCGGGCAGGAGGCTCCCGATACGTTTCGCTGAGGCAGTTTCTCTCGAACCCGATCGCGGCAGGTATGTGGTGAAGCAGCTTCTTGGCGCAGGATTCCTCTTCATGCTGAGCGTGACGTCTGCGTGCGACACGAACATACCTGCTGGATCTTGGGTCGGCTCGGTTACGGACAGTGCCGGCGTTGCCATCGTGACGAGCGGCGGCCCGGGCATGTGGGCAGACAGTACGTCCTGGACCGTTCACACTGAACTTCAGATTGGAGCATTCGGTGGTGACCCGCGATATCAGTTTGGGCAGGTCGGCTCCGTAGCCCTCAATGGGCAAGGCAACATTCTCGTAGTGGACCGCCAGGCTCGCGAGGTTCGAGAGTTCACTTCGCAGGGCGAGTTCGTTCAGAGCGTCGGCTCGCCGGGTCAAGGGCCGGGTGAGTTCGCGCGGGGAGTGACTGACCTCTTTGTGGTTGGGGGGGACACGATCCTCATTCCCGACGTTCGCAATCGTCGTGTCCATCGGTTTACGCCAGACGGCCGGTTTCTCGACGCGGCCCCACTCGACATCGGAGAGTATCGAGTCTTGAGGTCTCGCTGGTCTGCCGCGAGCAGCAAAGGCGTGATGCAGGTGCGACCGGCTACCCAGGGCGTTGGACAGGCGCCTGAGGATGAACTTCGCGTGGTGAGAGCAGACGGGAGCCTGGGCGCGGTGCTCCTGTCTCTGCCATCAGGAGGGCTTTTTGAACCCGGCGGAGTGTTACGGTACTTCACACCCGAGCCCATGTGGGGTCTCACCGATTCGCTCACCATCATGTACGGGGTGACAGACGAGTATCGAATCGGCCTCTATGACAGGGCGGGCAGGCTGAAGATGTTGATCGTGCGCGAGTACGTGCCGCGGCCTATCACCGACCGCGACGTTCGTGCCTTCTTCGCTTACCTGGACCGAGCGTGGATTGCGAACGGCGCGACACCAGAACGACTGAGGGAGAACCGACTGCGGGTCAGTTTTGCCGAGACCTTCCCCACCTTCTCAGCAGTCCATGAGGGCCACCTGGGCACGATCTGGGTCCAGAGAGTTCAGGCGCCGGGGGACCTGACGGACGAGCAGATCTCGCTCTACAACTTCATCGAGGATTTCGGAGCTCCGGATTGGGACGTCTTCGATGCCAAGGGCCGTTTCCTGGGTGTCGTCCGCATGCCACCACGCTTCCAACCGAGGCTCTTTGTTGGGGATGCCATTTACGGCGTTCAGCGTGACGAGCTTGATGTGCAGTACGTGGCCCGACTGAAGGTCAACAACCCAATGCGCTAGTGGGGAATTAGCCTGACCAGCGATGGTTTGAGTCGGGTCGGGCTCGTGAACTCCAAAGCACTCGCGTATCGGCGCCCACGGTGCGTTGGTGCCGGCGTGTGGCATATCCGCAGGACATGGTGCGTCCCTGGCGACCCCCGTCCCGGTTAAAGCCATGAACAAGGCTTCACGATGGAGTGACTCTTCTGCTGGTGGGCGCGGTCTTTGGCGCATTGACTCTCCTGCCCGAGCTGTCTCACCCTGCGATCGACTCGCATGTGTCGATTCGTCGACATACGAGATGGTGCGGGGTCAGATTGCCTGGATGACGCGTTTCATACGATCTCGCACTTCGTTGGCGAGGTCTCCGATGTCATTGCGCCCTGAGACGGCGAGCTGGCGCTCCGGATCGAGAATCGAGACGATGACTTGGCCCGCCTTCCCGGATTCGTAGACTACGACATTGCAGGGAAGAAGGAGCCCGATATCACGCTCCTCACTCAGCGCCGCATGAGCCAGAGCTGGATTGCAGGCTCCGAGAATTCGGTACTCCGGAAAATCCACATCGAGCTTCTTCCTGAATGTGGAGGCGACATCGATCCTCGTGAGAACGCCAAAGCCTTCGGAGTGCAGCGCTTCGGTGACTCTGTCTTCGATCTCGTCGACGGAGCCAGGGAGTGTCTTCTTGAACCCGTAGCCAAGTTCGTTCATCAGTCGCTCGTGGCTGGAAGCAGAGAGGTGGGTGCGTCCCGGTTTCGGGGTCTCATACCCGGCTCGATCCGTTAAAGAGCCGAAGCCCGCTGGGTTTGCCCGTGCTCTGAAAAGAATCGAAATTCGCCATGCCGCCTCACCTGGTCTCGGACATCGACTGAGCGATCGATGAGTTCGAAGGCCG
This sequence comes from Gemmatimonadales bacterium UBA4456, assembly GCA_002390225.1. Taxonomy (GTDB): domain Bacteria; phylum Gemmatimonadota; class Gemmatimonadetes; order Longimicrobiales; family Gaopeijiaceae; genus UBA2589. The sequence continues at coordinate 8,955 of DGOW01000024.1, forward strand.
ACCGTTCACTGAGTCGGCCCCATACCTGCAACTCGACGACCCTGATTGACTGGTGCCGGAAACCAACCACTCGACCCGCGGGTGGATGCGGCCCAGCAAGCGATTGCCGTGGTCGCGTGACAGCTGAGCAGGAAGCGCTTCGCGCTTGTGCACATTCGGCCCGTGCATCAGAATCGAGGTCGGTCCGTAGCCCGGCGTCCTTTGTGGATCGTGTGCCGACCAGGGAGCGCGACGAGAGCCACCTCTCGCACGCTGGAACCGCGCCGATCACCAGCAGCAACAAGGTCAGGGACGATGCTCGATAACACGGACACACTGTTGTCCCTTGCGGAGATCGCAGCCGCATTTGCGGGGTTCGCCGCCCTGGTAAGCGTGATCCGACGAGGCACGAACCAGCCTGCGGATGCTGCCCACGACCTGCTGCGACTCCGTCTCGTGATCGGTGGCAGCGTCGCGGGGGTTGTAGCCGCCCTCGTTCCCGTTGGTCTGATCGGGTATGGCCTCGACTCGGCCATCAGTTGGAGGATCGCGGCGGTCCTGTTCCTGATTTTCGATAACGGGATTCTTGTGTCGTTCAGCGGCGCCTATAAACCCGTCCGAGGGACGTTCCCCCCCGATCTACTTGCCGTGGTGGTTGTCCTGTGCCTCGAACTCGTCGAGCAGATCAGCCTGATCGTCATTCTCTTCGGCTTGGTCCCGGGCAATGCGCCTGCGCTCTACGTTACGGCACTGATCGCAAACATCTGCCAAGCGGGTTTCATCTTCGTGCGCTTCGTCGGTTCGGCCTTTGGTAGCGAGATATCCGGGTCCGGGTGAGGGGATCCCAGCAGGTGGGGGGCTACCAGACAAGGAATGGCCGCAAGCCCCAAGCCGTGAGAGCGAGCACGACCTCCCGCGCCCTGAGGCAGGAGGAACGCGGTGCCGGCTCGCATACAATTGTTACTGACACGGTTTTCTGACAGGTACGCCTCACTTGTCATCGTGCGGCCCGTACAGCAGAGTCCCGAGTCTGTAGACGCCTCCAGGAGCTACGTGATGAGAATGCCGGCTTTGACGTTGCTGATGAGCGTGCATCTGGCAGGCTGCAGTGTCACCTCCATACGAACCAGCGCCGGGCCTGTACCCCTGGAGTACGGCAGTGCCTCCTCGTTCATACCTCTTGTAGCCGCGACTTCTGCGCCCTCTTCATGTGTCGCACCCGAGGATGCCCCGCTCGAACCTGGAGCAGAGGCGCTGGCCTTGTACTACCCTGGTCCGCCGCAACGGCAGGTGACGGTGACGCTCAATTCAGCCGGAGAACCGACGCGATACGTCGACGTGCGGGGTGACCTCGCGCAACCCGGTTCGAGCGCGCACGATCGGACAACGATCGGGCTCTACCTGGAGCAGGGCTATGCAGTTCTCAGCAATCGGCAGGCCACTGAAGTGCCAACCATGCTTGAGGT
>DGOW01000024.1:10427-10727 GCA_002390225.1 Gemmatimonadales bacterium UBA4456
GGTCCTCACATCCTCGAATCTGGGGAATCCGACGGCGATGATACGTGAGGTGTTGGAGACGTGCGGCGGAGCCATCTGACAAGCGCTCGCTGCGGTCGCAGGTCGATCTGTGGGTACGCGCTACGAGCTAGTGCGATCGGCCAGCCTGTGCAGAGGTACGTTCGATGGACCACCGATCATTCGGGTTCGAACAGCCCTGAGGTATGACGTAGAACGCTGTACGCCTCCGCCGCCAGATCGTGAACCAGGTCCGCGGCCCCTTGAATACTCGACGCCTGGCCCACGCCCTGCCCAGCATAG
>DGOW01000094.1 GCA_002390225.1 Gemmatimonadales bacterium UBA4456
GTCGTAGAGCCGGCGGATCGGGTTGTCCCGAGGAATCGGCGGCTCATTGGTCACATGGGTGTCCGTGGTATCGAGACTCGACTCTGGAGTCTCCTCGGGTAGCTCCGTCATCCGTTCACCTGCGTCATCCCTTCCCTTCAGTCCATGCAAAGCGCCCAAGCAGCGGCACGAATGTCACCGCACCGCCCACTGGCTCCTGGGTGACCGCGAACCCAGTCTTTTGAACCAGCATCAACTCCTGTACATCACGTGCCCCGACCGGAATCAGCATCCGGCCTCCGTCCGAGAGCTGATCCACGAGTGCCTGGGGTACAGAGGGAGACGCAGCTGAGACGACGATCACGTCGAACGGCGCATACTTCTTCCAGCCAATCGTGCCATCCCCGACGAGAAGCGCAGCGTTCTTCACACCAAATTCGTCGAGCGCCCTTCGGGCACGCTGTGACAGCTCCCGGATACGCTCGACCGAATACACGCGGTCGGCCATGAGGCAGAGCAACGCTGTCAGAAAGCCGCAGCCGGTGCCGATCTCTAGCACCACGTCGTCGGGCGTAGGCTGCAAGATCGACAGGTAGTGCGCCTGAAGAGATGGCTGGGACGCGGTTTGACTAAATCCAATGGGTACAGGCGCATCTTCATAGGCCCGAGGCTGAACGCCATCGGGAAGGAAGATGTGCCGCTGCACACGATCGAAGAGCTGAAGAATCTCCAGATCGTCGACACCGCGGGCCCGGATCTCTTCGATCAGCTTCCGGCGGTACCCCGCATACCGGGCGTCGGCTAGAGGGTCAGGTCCCACGCACGTACATCCTCGAGGAGCCGATAGTTCGTGAGATCCAGGTGCAGCGGGGTCACAGAGACGTACCCATCGTCGATCGCCTGAAAGTCGGAGTCCTCCGATCCTCGCCACGTCACCTCACCCCCTCCGATCCAATAGTACTCCTTGCCCGACGGATCATTCGCGCGCGTGATCGAGTCTGCGTAACGACGACGCCCGAGCGATGTGATTCTGATGCCCTTCACGTCCGAGGGCCGGATGGCCGGCAGATTCACATTGAAGAGGGTGTCCTCGGGAAAGTCACCCCGTGACAGGATCCCCTTGAGCACCGTCGCGACCAGTTCCTCGCACCCTTCCAACTCCTCGGGAAACCCACCGCACCAGGAGAAAGCCACCGCCGGGATGCCGATGACGGTCGCCTCCATGGCAGCGGCGACCGTACCGGAATACAGGACGTCTTCGCCCATGTTCGAACCATGGTTCACACCAGAAACGCAGACATCAGGTCGGCGAGGAAGGAGTTCGTTGACCGCCAGGATCACGCAGTCGGTGGGCGTACCATCGACGATCCATGCACCGTCTCTGGAGCGTCGTGCGCGCAGAGGATGGTGAAGCGTCAGGGAGCTGCTGGTTGCGCTCTGTTCCCGGTCGGGGGCAACGGTGGTCACCGATCCGAGGGACGACGCGGCTCGTCCGAGAACACCGATCCCCTTGGCGAGATATCCGTCGTCGTTTGTGCACAGGATGTTCAGTGTCAGGCTCCAGCGGGTAGCGTCATCACGTCCCGAAGCTCCTCGAGCTCTCTCTTGATTCCCGACAGGAAGTCCCCGGCCAGAACGTCCCGGCCGCTCCCTTTCAGCTCACCCCCCCGGCGCATCTCAATGAGCTTCAGGTTCGCGCCCTCGATGGTGTACTTGTCGTCGTAAAGCAGGTGCTTGACGAGCAGCACAACCTCGACGTCGCGGGACCGGTAGACGCGGTTACCCGCGCGATTCTTCGTCGGCTTGAGGACGTCGAACTGGGTCTCCCAGTACCGAAGCACATGCGCCTTCAGCCCAGACAGATCACAGACCTCTCCGATGGAATAGTAGATCTTCTTCGCAACGGGTGGCTGATCGCTCACCTGCCCTCCTCTCCGTTCGTGCTCATCACGACCACGTCTCCGGTTTTGGATCTCGCATCATAAGCGCCTGGAGTGCCTCCGCCGGGCTGCGGCCCTCCTCGACGATGGCACATACCTGCTCCGCAATCGGCATCTCGACCCCGTGACGACGCGCCAGCTCGCGGACCGCAGAAGCCGTCTTCACGCCTTCAGCGACAGCCTTCATGTCGGTCAGGATCTCCTCCAGCGACTCTCCCTGACCCAGCCGATATCCGACGGTCCTGTTCCGGCTGAGCGAGCCCGTGCACGTCAGGACCAGATCGCCCATCCCGGCCAACCCGTAAAACGTAGCGGGACGGGCTCCGAGGGCGACACCGAGACGCATCATCTCGGCCAAGCCCCTCGTCATCAGAGCGGCGGTCGTGTTGTGGGGGTACCCAAGGCCTGCGGTCATCCCGGCAGCAAGCGCGATCACGTTCTTCAGCGCACCCCCGAGCTCGACGCCGATCACGTCGTTGTTCGTGTACGGCCGGAACCACGGAGTCTGGAAGGCCGACTGCACACGCTCGGCGGCCTCCTGGGAGCGACCGGCGACCACCACAGCGGTCGGGGCCTGCTGGGCGACTTCATGGGCAAAGCTGGGTCCGGACAGGACACAGAACTGCTCCATCATCTGAGCCCCAAGTTCCTCCGACAGCACCTCGTCCATGCGTCGCAGGGATCCGAGCTCGATGCCTTTTGAGGCACTCACGACGACCGCGTCCCGCTCGAGGTGAGGCGCGGCTTCGCGCATCACGCTACGCACGACCTGGGACGGACTCACTGACACTACAAGCTGCGCACCCTCGACGGCCGATATCAGATCAGATGTCGCATGCAACCGATCCGGCATCGTGATTCCGTCGAGGTAGGGATTCCGATGCGTTCTCTGGACCGTATCCGCGACTTCGGACTCGTACGACCAGAGCCGGACGTCATGGCCGCGCTCAACGAGGACCAAGGCAAGAGCGGTCCCCCACGCGCCTGCGCCTAAAACGGCTGCCTGTAGAGAATCACTCATTGGGCACGCCCTCAGCTGACCCCGCCACCGCCGACTCTTTCGCCTCGTTCGCGCTGGATCCGGCTTCAGTCTGCTCGGTCTGCGCTCCACGACGGAAACGGTTCTCTTCCCCGCGTATCAGCCGTCCAATGTTCGATCGATGTTTCCAAATGACAAACACGGCGAGCGCGGTCGAGAGCCAGACCAGGGTCATCCCACCCTCGTGAGGCGTAAAAGCGATCAGCGGAGGAAGCGCGGCAGCAACCACGATGGACGCCAGCGAGACATACCCGGTCGCGAGCGTCAGACTCAACCAGATCAGGAAGCCCGCCCCGACGGCGCTGGGAGCCAGGGCCAGAAACACTCCGGCACTGGTTGCCATGCCTTTCCCGCCTTTGAAGCCGACCCACACGCTGAACATGTGACCGATGATGGCGGCGAGACCGAACGCAAAGCTCCACGGGAACGCGACGCCAGCCAGAACCGGAAACAGAGCCGCCGGAGCCCAACCCTTTGCGATATCGACCAGTACCACAGGGGCCGCGGACTTCCACCCCAGGACACGCAGTGCGTTGGTCGCGCCGAGGTTACCGGAGCCTTGCTCGCGAAGGTCCAGACCATGGACAGCACGACCTACCCAGTAGCTGGTCGGAGTAGCCCCGATCAAATACGAGAGCGCGAGAAATGTCCAAGCCAAGCTAGTCGTTGTCCTTGCCGCTTTTGATTCGGAGTCGGATCGGAGTCCCCATGAACGTCCATGCGCCACGGAACCCGTTCTGCAGATAGCGAACATAGTGATCCGGGATCGCCTTCGGGAAGTTCGCAAAGAGTGCGAACACCGGAGGTCTCACGGATACCTGAGTCCCGTATTTGATCTTCACAGCCCGCCCACGGTGATGCGGCGGTGGTTGCCGCCGGACCAGCTTCTCGAGCACCTCGTTCACCTCGTGTGTCTCGATGCGGCGAGCACGCTCGTCGTTGACCTCGAGGATGGTGTCGAGGCAGCGCCGAACCCGCTGTCCGGTCAGGGCCGAGGTGAAGATGATCGGTACCCATTGAAGGAAGGGGATCCGAGCGCGGATTTTCTTTTCCCACTCCGCAGCGGTCATCGTGTCCTTCTCCACCAGATCCCACTTGTTGGCGATCAGGATCAGGGCACGCCCGGCCTCCCACGCCATCTGAGCGATCCTCACATCCTGGGCGTGAAGTTCTTCCTCGCTCGCATCGACCAGCAGAACGCAAACCTGTGCCGAGTGGATGACCCGATCGGTCCGCAGGGCGCTGTAATACTCGATACTGTCCTTCACACGTGCCTGACGTCGCAGCCCCGCCGTATCGACGAAGACGATACTGCGGCCGTGATAACGGAATTCGCTGTCGATGGGGTCACGGGTAGTACCGGCGACCTCCGACACAACCGTCCGGTCCTCACCGATCAGCCGGTTCACGAAGCTGGATTTCCCCACGTTGGGTTTTCCAACCACCGCCACGCGGATGGAGTCGTCTTCCGCGTCAAGATCCGCAGCGTCGGGCAGCCTCTCTAGAACCAGATCCAGGAGATCGCCTGACCCTTTTCCAGACAGAGCACTTACGGGAATCGGCTCACCGATACCCAGCGACCAGAACTCGATGTGCCCCTGATCGCGGGGCAGGTTGTCCATCTTGTTCACGACCAGCAATACCGGCTTCGACACCTTCCGCAGCACCTCGGCAAGTCGCTCATCTAGAGGCTGCACACCGGACTTCCCGTCGACCAGAAACAGGATCACATCAGCCTGTTCGACGGCGATCATGGCCTGATCGCGAATGGCGAGGTCCATACCCTCTGCCGAGCCCTCGACGACACCACCCGTGTCGACGATGCGGAAGTCGCGGCCTGCCCAGTCAGCAGGGGCAAAGTTGCGATCGCGTGTGACGCCGGGTCGGTCATCGACAATCGCGACGCGGCTCCCGATCACGCGGTTGAAGAAGGTCGATTTACCGACGTTCGGGCGTCCCACAACAGCGACGACAGGCGTACGTTCGCTCACGCGACCCCCGGCATAAGCGCCTCCGTTATCTCGTACCCGCGGAGCACACGCGCCCCACCCACCCGTTGCTCGAAGTCCGAGAACAGGACGTTGTCGATGAACGTGTCATCTGCGTTCAGGGCCTCGGCGGGAAGTACGATCACGTCCTCGTCGCGGCATACGCCAAGAGCACTCAGAATGTCCTCTCCACCAAGGAGCCCGGCGATCGTCACGGTCTCACCGAAGTAACGATTTCGGGCCTGTACAACCTCGACCTCGGCTCCCGTCGAATCGGCGAGGCCTGGAGCGAGATCCCGAATGAACGGCGCCATGGAGCCCCCGGTCACGAGCCTGATGCGGGCACCGTCATAGCGCGGAAGGTTGGCCACACCCTCATCGAATCCTTCGACGAAACGTCGCACGGCCCCGACCCCATTCTCATAAAGGGCCCCATCGTCATAGTACGCCGCAGTCGGGATTTCTCGACCCGCAATCAGATACATCTCGTCAGCGGCATAGCACCACCCGAGTCCTCGGTCGGTGAGCGCTCGCTCACGGGCTGCGTCAACACGATCGATCGCTGCGGCGGCTTCCGCAGGCCGGAGAAGCCGCACTGGTCGATCGATGTTGTAGCGCGTCAGCCCCACGGGCACCACGGAGAGCGACCGAATCGCGAGTCCCAGACCCCACAGATCCTCGATTGTCCGGTCAAGGTGCCCACCGTCGTTCCACTCTGGACAGAGCACGATCTGGGTGTGGACCTCGAGGCCACCATCGATCAAGGCTCGAAGCTGATCCATGATCAGCCCGGCCCTCTGGTTCACCAGGAGTCGTTCACGGACCTCGGGCTCCGTCGCGTGCACGCTCACATACAGAGGAGAGATCCGCTGATCGATGAGCCTTTGAAGTCCCTTCGGACCGAGATTGGTGAGGGTTACGTAGCTGCCATAGGTGAAGGAGAGACGGAAGTCGTCATCCCTCAGCCAGAGCGTCGGCCGCGCGTCCTTCGGATTTCCGTCGATGAAGCAGAACACGCATTTGTTCGCGCACTCCCGGATCGTGTCCGGCGCCGGCACAATGCCGACAGGTTCGCCCGGTTCGCGGTCGATCTCGTAGATGGTCGTCTGGCCATCCGACGACAGCGTCTCGAGTTCCAGGTCGGTGTCGCTCAACAGGAACGTCAGATCGATTCCGTCGCGCACGCGCTCACCATTGATGCGCACGACTCTTGAGCCGATCTCGAGCGAAAGCTCTTCGGCGATGCTGCCAGACTCGATTTCGGCGATGCGAACCACGGGACGTCGTCGGTGTCGGGCCGCCAGCGACGGCGGGTGGCATTTCCATGCGCCCGGATCAGGCGGCGTATCGGAAGCCTGAAAAGCTAACCGTGGCGCCGGGTGCCAACAATTTAGGATCCCTGCCGGCGAAGGGGCGGCCGGAGACCGTGCGCCTTGACCTGTGGAAGCCAACCGAGTCAGCTTCGAGTGTTAGGGGTCTAGCAGAGGTCTCATCTGATCGGAGGTCGTATGCGCTGGGAGCGGTCCGGGCAGGTGTGAGAATGGTGAAGAGGAAATCGAATGCGTTTGTCTGGGCGCTACTGATCTCGGTCACGGCGTGCGAGCAGGTGGAACAGGTGCAGGACCGATTTCGGGACCTAACGCCGTACGAGGCGTATCAGGAAGGGCTGTCGGACGCCGGCCTTGCCGAGACGGCGCTCGGCCAAGACTGGCTCGCTGCCGGCAGGACCGCGGTAGCCGCCGCGGCACCTGTGTCGCTCCCCTTCGAGGAAGAAGGCTTCATCACCCCGGAGGATCCGGGCGCAATGGCCTACAGGGTCACGATCGGCCGTGGACAGAAGCTCACCGCCGAGATCACGCTGCAAAGCGAAGACGACGCGCGGGTCTTCGTGGACTTCTTCCGTGTCCCGTCGTCACCGGACGCCCCGCCCCGCCCTGTCATCTCGTCCGACTCGGTGCCTGGTGCGTTCGTGCATGAGCCGTTGCGCGGTGGCGAGTACATTCTGCGATTACAACCCGAGTTGCTCCGTGGGGGACAGTACCGGGTCACCCTGTATCTCGACGCGCAGCTAGCCTTTCCGGTCGAAGGACACAGCATGCGCTCCGCACAAAGTCTCTGGGGCGTGGACCGCGACGGGGGGCGTCGATCACACGAAGGCGTGGACATCTTCGCGCGACGCGGCACCCCCGTGCTGGCGACCTCGGCGGGCGTGGTCAATCGCGTGAACGTCACCAATCTCGGCGGCAAGGTGGTCTGGCTCCGCGATCCGGTCCGCAACGCGAACATCTATTTCGCCCATCTGGACAGTCAGTATGTCCAGAATGGAGACCGCGTACAGGTCGGCGACACCATCGGCTTCGTCGGCAACACGGGGAACGCACGTACGACCCCGCCGCACCTGCACTTTGGAGTCTACCGACGCGGTCAGGGTGCTGTGAATCCAGCGCCATTCATCAGGCGGCCTGCAGGAGAGCTGGCAGAACTCACTGTTGACCTGAACCACCTGGGTGGCACGCTACGCCTGCGAAATGACGGCACTCGTCTTCGCTCCGCTCCTGGTCTGCGCTCGCCGGTCATCCGGCAACTCTCCGAGCACACGCTCCTGCGCGTCCTCGGGGGATCCGGTGACTACTACCGAGTGCGTCTCCCGGACGGTATCCAGGGATATATCGCCGCGCGACTGACGGAGGATGCGAGCCAGCCCCTCGGACAGCAGGCCATCGTGGCGGGAGCCGAGACCGTGCGAGCTGCTCCGACACCAGGCGCGCCTGCCGTGGCACGCCTGAATCAGGGAACCCAGGTGCCGATCCTGGGGCGCTTCGATGGGTTCATCTACGTGGTTGGCCCAGACGGAAGTCCGGGTTGGGTCGAAG
>DGOW01000046.1:0-21115 GCA_002390225.1 Gemmatimonadales bacterium UBA4456
CCGCCCGGGCCTTCCAGAAGCCGAGCAGGAGAAGGGGTGCGACCGCCTCCCGTCCTCCAGATCGGCCGCGAACTCTGACAATCCACTCCATGCCGTCATGGTTCACGGTCGTCTCCTCGACCGGGATCGTATCGGAGGGCCCAGCATCCCCCAGCGCCCGCGCCGGCTCAGGCCGTCCGTCCCCCGCGCTAGAGCGGTGTTCACCCGTTCGTCCGGGTCCGCCTCTACCGCGCCCCTGATCCGACCGCGCGCCCGAGGGACGCGCAGCAGCAGGTACCGGATCAGGCCGGGCCGATATCAGGCTTTCTGACTCTCGATCGGACATCGGGCCAAGGTTGCAGGGGGACTGGTAGCTTCCCTTATTAGTTGCGCTTGCGTCCGACCAAGATAGCCCAACGATCGACCCAAGGCAGCCATGGCCGACGGACCTGAGGATGTACTTCTCCCGGGCAGTCGTGGTGCGTCGCACGATCACAGCGCCCACGTGGGACCGCCACTCCTCGGTCAGAGGAGCGCAACAGGATCCCGATCGAGGGCGAGCCGGATATCCCCGGGTGGAAGCCGGTATCGTTCGACCAGAGCATGCGCCACAGCGCTGAGAGCGCGGGGCGAATCCGAGCGTAGGATGAAGTGCCATCGCCACCGACCGTGCAGCTTCTCGATCGGCGCCGGAGCCGGTCCCACGAGTTCGACCTCCCCGGAGGCGCCCGCACTGGCTCGCCTCACCAGGCCAGCGCGGATCCACGCCGTCGTATCTTCCGAGGCCCGAGCCAGGAGACGCTGATCGGGGCTGCTGAGTATGACGTTGATGATGCGCACGTGCGGCGGATAGATCGGGTGCTCCCGCTCCGCCAGTTCCCGAACCGCGAATGACTCGAAGTCATGAGTCACAGCAGCCCGAACGGCGTAGTGGTCGGGCAGAGATGTCTGAATGATGACCTCACCCCCTAGCGCGCTTCGTCCTGCCCGGCCCGCAACCTGGCTCAGCAGCTGAAACGTGCGCTCACTCGCTCTGAAGTCGGGCAGGTGCATGCCGGTGTCCGCATTGACCACGCCGACCAGTGTCACGCGGGGGAAGTCGAGGCCCTTCGCGATCATTTGAGTGCCGAGCAGAATATCGATTTCACCGCTTCCCACGCGATCCAGAATTCGCTGGTGAGCCCACTTCCCGGACGTCGTATCAACGTCCATGCGCGCCAGTCGGGCTTCAGGGAACGTCTCGATTGCAATCCGCTCGACCTGCTCCGTCCCCAGTCCGCGGAAGGAGAGGTCCGACGAACCGCATCGAACACAGCGTGAGGGAGCCGGTGCCTCGAAACGACAGTGATGGCACACAATGCGCTGCGTCGTTCGATGATAGGTGAGCGAGATCGAACAATTCTCACACTGCTCAACCTCTCCACACTCGCGGCACTGCACGAAGGCCGAGTAACCCCTCCGGTTCAGCAGAAGGATGACCTGCTCCGACCGGGCGAGCCGTATGTCGATCTCGGTAACGAGATCCGTGGTGAGAACACCGCCCCCACGGATCGAACCACTGGATCCGGAATTCGTCGTCACATTCGCTCCCGAGGCCTTCTTCCCTTTCTTCCGTTCCGAGCGCAGATCGATCACGCGAACCTCAGGAAGCCGACCACCTCCTGCGCGCTCAGGCAGAAGGAGACGTCTGAACTTGCCCAGCGACGAGTTGTGCCATGACTCGAGTGACGGCGTTGCACTTCCCAGAACACAGACCGCCTTGTGAGCCCGGGCTCGGACGACGGCAAGATCCCGAGCGTGGTAGCGCGGAGCCTCAGACTGCTTGTAACTGCCGTCGTGTTCCTCGTCCACCACCACGACGCCGATGTTCTGAAGGGGCGCGAAGAGCGCCGATCGTGCGCCCACCGCAATCCGGCGCTCGCCTCGACGCAGGAGCCGCCACGCGTCATACCGCTCGCCGGACGAAAGCCCCGAATGAAGTACGGCCACCTCGTCTCCGAAGTGTGCGCGAAATCGTGACACGGTCTGCGGTGTCAGCGAGATCTCCGGTACGAGGACAATCGCCGTTCGACCGCGAGCCAGAGCTTCCCGCAGCAGCTCGATGTAGACCAGCGTCTTACCCGAGCCAGTGATGCCCTGCAGTAGGAAGGGGCCCGGCTGTGGGTCATCAAGCGCTGCGATGAGTGCGTCGAGTGCCACCTGCTGATCTGCGGTCGGCGTCAGGTCCGGCGGCGGCTCTGGCGAAGCCCCAGAGAAAGGATCTCGTATCTCCTCCTCGTCGGTGACATCGACCAGCCCTTTCTTCTCGAGCTCCGATACGACCCCCCGACTGAAGCTTCCTTCTCCCGTGAGACGAGCCAGTTCCACAGAGCCGCCCGATGCCTCGATGAACGCATATGCCTCCTTCTGGCGAACCGCACGTCCGAACGCCTCGTCCCGCTCCAGCAGATTCTGGAGCGCCCGTGTGATACGAACTGTCCGTCGTGTCTTCACGGAAGGAGCGGGTGGAGCAACGGTCTCGTGCATAATGACACCTGACGCCATCAGAGATCGGACTTCGGGCCAGATCGATCCCATGCCGAGAGCTTTTCTAGCCGTCCGGACTCGCTGCGGACCTTTGTGGTCGGTCAGCCAGGCAAGAAGCCGTGCCTCCCGGGCACGCAGGTTGTTCGCGAGCACTCCTGTCGGCGCCAGATAGTCACGGGAGACGTCCGACAGAACCGCAGGCATCGCGGCCCGGATCGCGATCCCGAGTGGCGTTACATAGTAGGAGGCCATCCAGCCGCACAGCTCGAGCAGGTCGGCCGGGACCGAGGGGGTGTCCTCGAGGATGTCCAGCACCGACTTGACCTTCTCGACATCCGGGTCGGGCGGACCACCCGTGACCCACCCGATACGCTCTTCGCGCCGAAAGGGCACGAGCACACGGGTGCCGGGCTTCGGAGCCTCACCCTGGACTGCGTAGGTGAAGGTGCGATAGATGGGAAGTGGAAGCGCGACCTCGACGCGCGAGCGCCCTCCCGTCAATCGTCGAGCAGCGTGAAGATCTCGGTCTGATATCCCTCAGGCGTGATCTCAGGCCCCTCAGGACCCCAGTAGACGTTGACCTCGCTTCGTACTCCGATGTCGTCCGTGATGTAGATCCCCGGCTCCACCGAGAACGCTACCCCGGGCAGCAGCTTCCGCTCGTCCCGGCTCTCGAGATTGTCGAGGTTGGGACCGCTGCCATGAAGGTCGATATCAATCGAGTGCCCCGTGCGGTGGACGAAGAACTCACCATAACCACGATCAGTGATGACCCCGCGCGAGACGTCGTCCACCTCGAGCCCCATCACGTCCTCGCCAGCCTCAAAGCGTGTACGCAGGAAGTCGAGCGCGGCATCGCGAGCGTCGCGGACAGCCTCCCAGATCTCCTGAGTTCGATCATCGACCTCCGGTGCCATGATTCCCATCCACGTCTGGTCCGCAGCGACGGAGCCGGCGAACGCACCCCATAAATCGATGAGAAGCAGATCGCCACGTTTGATCGTCTCACCCTCTCCGACCGGAGCGTAGTGGGAGTCAGATGCGCGCGGCCCGATCGCTACGATGCATGAAACCTGATCCACCAGCCCGTGCGACTGTAGCTGTTCGATGATCCACGCCGACAACATGCCCTCGCTCGTAGGCGTACCAGACCGAATCGCATCGGCGGCACGCGCGAAGGCGGCCCGGGCAACAGCTTTGACGATCACCGAAGCACGCCGATGGGCGTCGAGCTGGCTCGAAGACAGAACGGAGTGGAACGCAGACACCAGGTCCCCCGAGGAAGCGATTTCTACGCCGTGCTGGAGTAGCAGGCCCGCGATGCCCGCCGGTACATAGTCCAGTGTGGGGACCGCGGCGCCAGGCGACACCTCCATCGCAAGCCGAGCCCGGTTCTCGACCAGTACTCCGAGCTTCTCCTCCATGTCGCGCCACCCTGAGTAGCTTTGCCGGGCAAACGGCCAGTGACGCCACGAAGACGCCTCGATCGCGTGGATCATGGCGACGGGCTCGCCCTCGGCCGGGATGAGCACGAAGGCCCGGCGCGTGGTCTTCCCCAATCCGAGCAACGCCACAGGAATCGGGTTGATATGGTGAAACTCATAAAGGAGCCAGCCATCCAGTCCCTGCTCACGCAGCGCAGCCTGAACTCGGTTGATGCCGTCCTGGGTGCAGAGGAGTGCGTCGCTCACGTCTCTTACTCTTCCTCGCGGGCAGGCACGTCTCCGAAGAGCGGCAGCCCGGCAGTCTCGGGTTTATTGTCTTGTTCCTGGTGCGCTGGCGCGTCTTCCTCCGCTGACGCGCCCACTCGGGCTTCGCCTTCGACAGCCTCCGTCGCCAGGCCTGTCTTGCCGAGATCGGCTGAGTCCTTCTCCTCAGCGCCCGAGGCGTCACCTCCGACCTTTCGCCCACGAAACAGGTCCAGCCCCAGAATTCGCTCGTTGGTCAGCAGCTTGTGGAGTTCGCTCTCGCGGGAGAGCGCCGTGCTCACACCTCGGAGTCCCCAACGCTGCCATGCTCGGCGCAGAATGGAGAGCCGCTCAGCCAGGGTGAAGATTTCCCTGAAATCAGCGAACGGCTTCACAGCCTCTGAACGGAACGCCGTCTCCTCATCGGACCAGTCCTCCACCTGCACATCCTCGACACCCGCCTCCCGAAGCATCCGTCTCCACTCGACGACCATCATCGGCCGGGCACCCAGATGCTCGGAAAGGATCGTCCGGCGTGTCTCGTCGACCGGAGCTTTCCAGACGAGCTGAACGAGCACCACGAAACCGCCGGGCTTCGTGACCCGCACCAGCTCACGCACCGCCTCTTCCGGTTCGCAGTGATTAGCGAGCGCAATCTCGCCGATGGCGATGTCGAAGATATCGTCCCGGTATGGGAGTCGGTCCGAACGACCTGACTGAAATTGCAGTCGATCACCCGCGCCCAGCTCTCGGCTCCACGAATCGGCCTGCTCGACCATCGACGGGTCGATCTCGACACCCGACGCGGTCACACCGAACTCCGTCACGAAGTACTCGAGCGGGACGCCTTTGCCGGAGGCCACATCGAGAACCTCGAGTCCGGGACCCATCTCCGTCAGAAGCGCGATCTGCCGGTAGAGTTCCTCACTGCCAGGCAGAAAAAGCCGCCTCGAGCTGAGCCTCACCAGATCCAGCATGGAGGGGACCGCCGGAGCGTAGGGGGGATCCCCCGTCTCAGTGGAATGCATGGGTATGAAAGGTATGGACCGAGATGCCCGGGGCAACGCGAGCCTAGCCCTCTGTGCCGCTCAGACCCGCGAGCGCCCGGATGAGCGCCACGGCCCCCAAGCCAAGGCGCTTGGGATCGTAGCCACCCTCCAGCAGGCCGACGACACGGCCATCGCATGGCGAGGCAGATATCTCGATGACCTGGCGCGTCATCCAGTGAATGTCACTCGGTTCGAGCAGGAAACCCCCTAGGGGATCCCCCGCCATGCAATCGAAACCTGCCGACATCAACACGAAGTCGGGCGTGAAGCGCTCAGAGACCTCGTCCAGCGTCCGTCTGAACACGTCCCGATACGACGCCGCGCTCGTTCCCGCCGGAAGGGGCACGTTCAGCGTAGCGCCTTGCCCAGAACCGGTCCCCGTTTCGTTCGCCCCGCCCGTGCCGGGGTAGTGAGGTGCCTGGTGAAGGGAGACGAAGAAGACGCTCCCATCATCGTAAAAGACGTCATGGGTGCCGTTCCCGTGGTGGACATCCCAGTCGATGATCAAGACACGCTCGGCCCGACCCGTCGTCTGAAGCCATCGGGCTGCGACCGCGATGTTATTGAACAGGCAGAAGCCCATTGCTCGGTCCGGAGTGGCATGGTGCCCGGGCGGGCGTGTGGCGACGAATGCATTGGCGATCTCGCCGTCCGCGACAGCCCGCGCCGCTGCGATCGCCGTACCTGCACTTCCCAGCGCAGCCTCCCAAGAGGCGGAGGAGACTTTCGTGTCCTGATCGACGGACTCGATACGTTCCGACGTCTCCGCCCGCTCACACACAGCGCGTATCGCGTCGATGTGCGCCTCGGAGTGGACACGCAAGAGGTCTTCACGCGTCGCCTCTCCGCTTGACATCTGCTCGACGTGGCCGTGCAGCGTCAGCAGGTCCTTTCCGACCGTCGACGCCAAGGCGCGCAGGCGGCCCTGATGTTCAGGGTGCCCCCATCCAGTGTCGTGCAGTGGTGATGCCGGATGAAGGTAGAAGCCGGTCATCGAGCTCATGGGCCGACTCTCAGAACGTCATGCGGGCGGATCGACAGGCTGGATCGACGCGATGCGTTCCTGAAGAGATCGGACCTCGCGACGCGTCGTGCGGAGAGCAATCAACGCATCCACCGCTGCAGTCGTCGCAGACATCGTTGTCAGGTAGGGCACGCCGTACGTGATCGCCGCACGCCGCATCGCGTAGTCATCGTACTGCGACTGCTTGCCCAGTGGCGTGTTGATCAGGAGGGCGATGTCTCCGGTTACGATGTGGTCGACGATGTTTGGCCTTCCTTCATTGACCTTGTACACCATCTCCACAGGCACGCCGAGTCGGGTCAGATACTGATGCATCCCTCGGGTCGCCATCAGCTCGAAGCCGAGATCGCGAAGCCGTCGCAGCATCGGTGTGACCGTCTCTCGATCGCGCTCATTCACGGTGACGATGACCCGACCCGATTCAGGCAGGACATTCCCGGCCGAGACCTGCGCCTTCGCGAACGCCATACCGTACGAGTCGTCGAAGCCCATGACCTCTCCGGTCGAGCGCATCTCCGGACCGAGCAGAACATCGACGTCGAAACGATTGAACGGGAAGGCAGCCTCTTTCACCGCGACCCCGGGGACCGGCGGCTCTTCCGGAACATCCAGGTCCGTCAGGCGCTCGCCGACCATCACACGAGATGCGAGGCGAGCAAGCGGAACCCCCGTGGCCTTGCTCACGAACGGAATCGTTCGCGACGCCCGGGGATTCACCTCGAGTACGTACACGACGCCGTCCCGGATGGCGTACTGGACGTTCATGAGTCCGACGACGCCGAGTTCGAGGGCAAACTTCCGGGTCAGGTGCCGGATCTCGTCCAGTGAGTCACCCGAGAGAAGGTAAGGGGGCAGTACGCACGCCGAGTCACCCGAGTGCACCCCCGCGTCCTCGATATGCTGCATGATGCCTCCGATCACCACGTCGGTGCCATCGCACAGGCAGTCCACATCCGCCTCGAACGCGTCCTCCAGGAAGCTGTCGATCAGAACGGGGTGGTCAGGGGAAGCCTTAGCGGCCTCCTCGAAGTAACGCCGGAGTGAGGGCTCGTCGTACACGATCCGCATCGCACGACCGCCGAGTACATAGCTTGGGCGCACGAGCACGGGGAATCCGATCTCGGCGGCGACCTTGAGCGCCTCTTCCTCCGAGGTCGCCATACCGTTGTCCGGCGTCCGGGCCCCGATCGCGCGGCACACTGCATCGAATCGATCCCGATCCTCGGCGCGATCAATCGCATCGACCGGCGTGCCGAGCACCGGCGCACCGAACGCCTCGATGCCATGCGCGAGGTTGAGTGGCGTCTGCCCACCAAGCTGCACAATCACACCCTTGGGCTGCTCGAGGTACAGAATCTCGAGTACGTCCTCGAGAGTGAGCGGCTCGAAGTACAACTTGTCGCTCACGTCGAAGTCGGTCGACACCGTCTCCGGGTTCGAGTTCACCATGATGGTCTCGTACCCGGCCTCTCGGAGTGCCAGCACCGCCTGCACACAGCAGTAGTCGAACTCGATCCCCTGACCGATCCGGTTCGGACCACTTCCGAGAATGACCACCTTCTCGCGATCCGAGCGCTCAGATTCCGTCTCCGTCTCGTAGGACGAATAGAAGTACGGCGTCTGCGCAGGGAACTCACCGGCGCACGTATCCACGACATTGTAGGTCGGGTGGATATCCCACCCCCAACGGCGTTCACGAACCGAAGCCTCGTCTTCTCCCCGAAGCTCCCCGAGCTGGCGGTCACTGAAGCCCTCCCGCTTCATCCCGTGGGTCAGCTCCGGGGTGACCTCTGGAGCCTCTGCGTATCTGCGCTCCCACTCGATGATCTGAAGAAACTGGTCGAGGAACCATCGGTCGATCTTCGTTGACTCGAAGACCTCGTCGATCGTCAGCCCCGCCTCGAGCGCCCGCTTGATCTGGAATGGCCGGTTCGCAGTCGGCCTGCGGAGCGCGGCAAGCAGCGAACTCACATCCTCTTCCTCGAGTCCGTCGTCTTTCAATTCATCGCCGACGACCCAACCGTAACGATCGGTCTCGAGTCCGCGGAACCCCTTTTGCCATGCACTCCGGAAGGTGCGGCCAATGGCCATCACCTCACCGACGGACTTCATCTGAACACCGAGTGTGTCGTCGACCTCGGAGAACTTCTCGAACGCGAAGCGGGGAATCTTCACAACCGTGTAATCGAGCACCGGCTCGAACGAGGCTGGCGTCGTCTCCGTGATGTCGTTCGGCAGTTCATGCAGCCGGTATCCAACCGCGAGCTTCGCGCCCACACGTGCGATCGGGAAGCCGGTCGCCTTCGATGCGAGGGCCGACGAGCGAGAGACTCGCGGGTTCATTTCGATGACCACCATCTCACCGTCATCGGGATTTACCGCAAACTGCACGTTGCATCCGCCAGCCTCGACTCCGATTTCACGGATGATCGCGATCGAGGCGTCACGCATCTCCTGATACTCGACGTCCGTGAGTGTCTGAGCGGGGGCCACGGTGATCGAGTCCCCGGTGTGTACACCCATGGGATCGATGTTCTCGATCGAGCAGATGATGATGACGTTGTCGACGCCGTCTCGAACGACCTCGAGCTCGTACTCCTTCCAGCCCAGGATCGAACGGTCGATGAGCACCTCGGTGATCGGTGATGCATCGAGCCCCTTTCGTACCTGAACCGCGAACTCCTCCCGATTGTACGCGATGCCACCCCCGGTGCCTCCGAGCGTATAGGACGGTCGGATGATGGCCGGATAATGTGTGGACTCAACGATCGCGAAGGCTTCCTCGAGCGTTCCGGCGAAGCCGCCAGTCGTCACCTTGAGACCAATGCGTTCCATCGCTTCCGCGAACTGTTCACGGTCCTCGGCCATTTCGATGGAGCGCTCGTTGGCACCGATCAGTTCGACACCGTGCTTCTCGAGAATGCCAGCACGGTGCAGATCCATCGCCACGTTCAGGGCAGTCTGCCCACCCATCGTCGGAAGGAGCGCATCCGGCTTCTCCTTTTCGATGACCTTCTCGACCCATTCAGCGGTGATCGGCTCGATATAGGTCCGATCCGCAATGTCGGGATCGGTCATGATCGTGGCCGGGTTCGAATTCACCAGGACGACCCGATAACCCTCTTCCTTGAGGGCTCGAACCGCCTGAGTACCCGAATAGTCGAACTCGCAGGCCTGGCCGATGACAATCGGTCCAGAGCCCAGAATGAGAATCGTTTCTAGATCGTCGCGTCGAGGCACGAGCGTCCCTGGAGCCGAGGCCGCGAAACCGCGGAGAACCTAGGCGTCACTGCTCTTCCCGGACTCCTTACGAATCGCGGTGAGCAGGACGGTGGCGAAGCCGCCCCAGACGAAAGCCATCACCACGATCATTGTGATCCAGGTGCTGGTCGTCATAGGCGTTTCCCTCGCCCGGCGGCGGCCGGATGGTCGATTGCTTGAGCGGTCGGCGACCGCGTGACACTCCAACAGACGGAGCGAAAACGGCCCGCGTAAGGTGGCGGAAGGGGGGTGGACGGGCAAGCCGATCCCGGGGTCGTCCCGAGGGCCTCGCCTGGCACCTCAACTGCACGGGATCGAAGATGTCCAGAACCGGGCTCAGCGCACGATCCGAACACTCGCCGCGGAGGGTGTAACGAGTTGATCATCCAACAGGGTCGCCTGAAGAACGGTGACAACGGGACCTTCCATTTCGAGGTCGTCGACATCGATCGTAAAACGGAGTCCCCCGCTCGACGGTGCGATGACGATCACCCGATGGCGTCCAGGGCGGACCGCGTCTGGAGCTCCAAAGACCCGAGCATCGCCCAGTGCTGTGAAGCCCTGGATGCCCGGGCCGTCGACCTGCAGTAACACCCCCCCGAGCATGTCTCCTGTCACGATCGCTTCGAGTTCCCCGGGTCCACTTGGCCCCGACTCGCACGCGACCAAGACCAGCGCGCCGACAGCGAGGGCGCAACGCGCGCGCAACCGTGATGCACGAGTCATCGCCCCAGCTCCGGATCGCGCGCCAGGACACCGATTACGATCTCGCGACGGACCACGGTTTCGGGGCCCACGCTGAGCGGGAGCGCAGGATCGGACAGAGCCCATGCCCTGAAGTCACCGAGGTCATACGGCCCTCTGTTGTTGCCTTCGCGATCGAGATAGTCCTTTTGGACATCAGTCAAACGCGGCCCCACGAGCAGAAATTGCGACGTCAGTTCTCCGATCGACAGGCTCGGGCGGTTGAGGTCGAGCACAATGTCGGCTTGGGCCGGAAGTCCGAGCGCATCGGTCGCCGTCACAGTCAGCGCAAAAGAGCCGTTCTCGAGAGAAGCGCCCTGGAACCGACCACTCGCGTCGAAGAGGACACCTTCCGGAAGGATGCCTGAGACAAGAGACCAGACGATGGGCGCGGTTCCGTTTTCGACAACGAGTTGAACGTCCAGAGCTGTAGCCGCGGGCAGTGCGATCGGCTGAGCAGCGATCGCGTAGATCAGTTCGAAGTCTGCACTCGCAGTCACGGGTGCCGTCATCGAAATGGTCGCGGGGTTCGGCT
Organism: Gemmatimonadales bacterium UBA4456; assembly: GCA_002390225.1. Lineage (GTDB taxonomy): Bacteria > Gemmatimonadota > Gemmatimonadetes > Longimicrobiales > Gaopeijiaceae > UBA2589. Next base: position 10,807 of record DGOW01000046.1, read on the forward strand.
GACCTGCCAGGTCATCGGTCCACCGGAGGAACCCAAAGCCGGTCTTCGGCTGTGCTGTAAGCGCGACAGCCGCACCTGGCGCAAACCAGAAGTCTTCATCCGCCGGATCCGTGACGAGATCCGCCGGCACGATACCGTTGACCGATCCGGTCAATGTCACGTCGAGGAGGTATTCGATGGATCCGTACTCAGCGATGTAGGTAGTGTCGGCTACAGGAGTCACAATACGCCTCGTTCGGCCCTCTGCAGGCTCCTCTCGCCACCCCAGGAAGGGTCGGCGCTGACCCGGCCTGATCACCTCACCCTCCGCGGCCTCGACGGTCCAGGTTGTGAACGGTGCAGACAGGAAGGTCGTCGCCGGCGGATCGACGGTCCGGCCATTAACCAGAAACAGACCCGCCTCACTCGCCGCGCCCTGCGCCGTCAACACAACCGTCGTCTGCCTCGTCAGGAGTCGGAAGCTCACGTCGTCGCCCGTCTGCACGATGTCGAACATTGTCAGGCCGGCAAACCCACCGAGGTAGGAGATGGGCGACGGAATCGAGGCAGCGTGGAACACCGTATTGCCGGTCTGACCCGGGAATGGATCGCCCCCGTCGCCCCGACCTCGACCTCGTCCGAGATCGTCGTCGCCATCCGCCTGCCGAAGCCAGACGCCCATATGGGGCTGAGCGTTCACACGATTCTCCGCCCAACGGGCCAGCACCCAGTCCTCATCCACCTGCCAGACCAGGAGCCCCTCGTCCCAGACAGTCTGATCATAGCCGAACGCCTGACGATTCTCGATCAGGAAGTACTCTCCCGACCCATCGGTCGCGTCGACACGGTATACCGTACCATCGGTCTGGACCGGTCCCAGCTGCAGCGACCCGTGATCGGTATCGGGTGATAGCGTGACGACGTCGACCCATCCAAGGGCCGCTTTGCTCCACGCCCCCATATGGCACGGCTTCTCCGGCGTCTGATTCCCACATCCCCATGAGCCAGAGCCCATCAGGTCCCAGGTCCCAACACCCGAGTGCGTCCCGTTGAAGCCCTCGGTGTCGTACAGATCAGGCAGGCCGAACGCGTGACCCAGCTCGTGAGTGAAGACTCCGATCTGGGCCAGGTCACCGCCGCTGCATGCGACCGCAGGCTGGATCGTGTAATCGTCGACTCGAATGACGCCACCGTTGGCCGACGGCGTGTTCGTCTCGAACTCGCTGAACACGGCGGACGAGAGTGACCAGCGGTGCGACCAGATGCGATCAGTCGAGCCGGAGCCCCCGCACTCACCCCCTCGAGTCGGATGGATGACCGCGAGAACGTCGACGTAACCGTCGTCGTCACCGGAATTCGGCAATCCATCCGGTCCGTCATTGTCGTACGGCGACCAATCAACCACGTCGTTCAGAACGAGTAGATCCCAAATGAAGTTGCCCACCCCTTCCCCACCGAGGACGCCAGTCACGAGTCCGCTTTCATTGACGGTGTAGCTCGTGTCGGCCCGTGGCACCGTGACCCAGTCGATCACTTCGCCCTGGAGGGACACCCGCCCGCCGGACACCTCATCGTAGTAGTCCGTAATTGTCCCGTCGTGGACACCGAAGTACGCAGTCTGAATCGTGTCCCGGCCGTAGGGCGGAAACGGGTCAGAGTTCGCGTACAGACCGAGCAGAACGGGAATGCGGAACGTGCCCTCCACGGTGCTCTGTCGCGGCCCCAGCAGCTGCGGGCCATCTCGAAACGCCGGAAGGTCGCGACCGTCGAAGTTACGCCCTGACGCCTCGGCCAGGCGGGCAGACCATCCGCGGCGGAACTCGAAGGCCGCGTTCCCAGCGCCGAGCATCGAGCGTCGATATCCCTCCGGGACCGGGGTCCCGTAGCGTGCACCCAACATCTCCACGTCCTGCCCGGAGATGAGCGAAGGCAGGCCGGCCAGGACCAGCGCGAAGAGAAACGGGAAGCGGCGCATGATCGCGACGAAGGGGCTCAGATCGGGCTTGGACACGTCGAACACGTTCGCAACCCGACCTCGGAAATACCTGATCCCCTACCAGGCCCGGAAAATCGGGGTTCCTGCTGATGCGACTCCGGGATAAGCACTCAAGGTGCAGGTTCCTATGTCAGCGCGAGACGTCCTCACCTCGAATACCCAGCTCTCCAGCGATGCCGCGGAGTCCGTCAATGACGTTCTGGATGTGTTCCGCCCGCTCGAGTCCGATCAGCTCGACGCCACGTTGGACCTCGTCACGACTCACACCCGCCGCGAACTGCTTGTCCTTGAGTTTCTTGGTCACCGACTTCGGCTTGAGGTCATCAACCCCGGTGGGGCGTACGAGACAGGTCGCGAAGACAAGCCCCGAGAGCTCATCACACGCCACGAGGACCTTGTCGAGATCGCTCGTCGGTTTGACACCGGTGAACTCGCTTCGATGGGCGAGAATCGCCTGCAGCACCTCTTCAGGGTAACCCAGCCCGCGCAGGTGATCGACGGCGGTGAGTGGATGATTCTCCGGGTGCTTCTCCCAGTCGAGGTCGTGAAGGAGCCCGGCGAGGCCCCAGAGATCCTCGTCCTCGCCCCGCATCCGTGCGTAGTGACGGACGGCCGCTTCTACCGAGTACATGTGCTTGCGAAGCCCCTCGTTTTCGACCCATTCCTCAAGAAGGGCGACGGCGTCACTGCGATCAGGCATGAGGTTCCTCGGGCGAAGAATCGTGATGATGGGCGAAGCTCATGCGGGCTCGAGGTCGGGTCAACGCCCCGCCGCCGCCAAGGTCGTGATTCAGACCCGAGACGAGGGGCACAGGTGTGAGATCACGCACGCCTCGCACCGAGGTTTGCGCGCATCGCATACACGCCGACCGTGCCAGATGAGGAGGTGCGCCAGAAGTGTCCAGCGCTCGGACGGGACGATCTTGATGAGATCCTGCTCGATCTTCTCAGGCGTCTTCTCCCTGGTGAAGCGCAGCAACGTCGACAAACGCCTGATGTGCGTGTCGACGACTACCCCTTCATTGATGTCGAACGCATTGCCCAGGACAACGTTCGCCGTCTTTCTTCCAACGCCCGGCAGTGCCGAGAGCTCAGCGATAGTGCGTGGCACTACGCCGCCGTGCTCTCCCATGAGTCTTCGGGCGAACCCGATGATGTTCTTTGCCTTGTTACGGAAGAATCCGGTCGTCCGGACGATGCCCTCAACGTCTTCCTGCTGAGCATTCGCCAACAACTCGGCATTCGGGTACCGGGCAAAGAGCACTGGCGTGACCATGTTGACTCGTACGTCCGTCGTCTGGGCGGACAGGATCGTCGCAACGGCCAGCTGGAATGGGGTCGAGAAGTTCAGCTCGCAATGAGCGTCGGGGTACTCCACGTGCAGGAGATCGAATACCTCCGCCGCTCGCTCTGTCCGGGCCTTCTTCGACTCTCTGGGCATCGGTCTCCAGTGGGGACACGCCACAACGCCCGTTCGGCGTCAGGCGCTCAGTCTAACCCGGGTGAAGGGAAGCGACGATGCCTCCGGTGCTTCGATTCCCTTGTGCGGTTCGTGCGCAGCAAGAGCATCGGGCACACTCGCCGCATACGCGAAGAAACGGGCGAGCAACTTGAAGACCTCGCCGGCAGTCGACACCCCGTACAGGCCGTCCAGCTCACCCCCGGGGAGGGACGCGGTGAAGTCCGCCACGTCGCCACGGGCATCGAGGTCCAGCCAGCCGGCGGCGTCTCGAAGCGGTGCTGGTGGAAGGGGAACCACACCGATACCCGGTCGATCGGGTCGAAGCCCGGTCACGAGCATCGAGTGGAGCAGGCCGGAAGAGGTCACCATCCAGAACAGCCCGTCGATCGACTCGGGCGGGCTCTCGTCAGACCCATCGCCCGCCCAGAAGAGGTGCTGTGGCAGTTGAAGGTAGCCGGACGGAGCCGGTGGCTCGGGGACTCCGTTCGGCGCCCCTTCCACCAGATATCGGGTCGCATGGACCGACAGCAGATAGACCGGGCAGCCGGCATTCGTGAAGTGATATGCGTGGAAGGCCAGACCCCCGAACCGGGCGAGCGCTCCGTCTTTGCCCTCTGCGCCCTCGAGTCCGCGGATGAAATAATCGACAGCGCCCATGGTCAGGAACGCCTCGAGGACTTCCGGATCGGCGCCGCGACCCTCCGACTCCTCCGATACCCCCGCCACAAATTGCCGAGCGGCGTCGGTCGACTCGAAGGCGAGCTCCCACGGTGTGGTTCGGGTGTACTCATCATGCAATGACATGGCCTGCGCTACCCCACACCCGCCGCGGGTTCCGCACGGGCCTCAGACTCAAGCACGAATACGTCGTGAAGACCCATCATCTGCTTGAGGGCATGCAACCACGAACGCCGTCGCACGAGCACAAGTTCGAGTGTTTCATCACCCGCCTCGATGCCCTCGACCAGCACGAAGTGGACATCTCCCAACTCTTCGGGCCGGCGGACCTGCAGGCGCTCATGACGCCATTCGAAGTGAATGGACGATGCGGCTTTGAACGAACGTCCATCCCAAGTCTGTTCGAGGTACCACGCCTTCTCGACCCGGTAGAGCCCGGGTGCGATCTCGTCACCGTACTGGTAGTACCACGGATCGAACTGCTGACCCTCGAATCGGCGGAAGGTCTCATCCGCCGCGCGATCGACGTCCTCGAGCGCATCGTCACCGGCCAGCGACTCAAGATGATGCCGTAACTCGTGGGTGAGCGTCTCCCAGACCTCGTTGTTCCAATCGAAGTCGGGGTTCTCGTTCGCGAGCGCCCTGAACGATCCCCAGTAGAGAGCGATCACAGAGCGCGTCGTGTCCGCGCTACCGAAGTCGGACAGGTGCTCCTCGGTGAGGCACTCACCCAGAGTGAAGACGCCGGGGTGATCCGGGTGCGCCGGCGCTTCTCGCCGAACCGTCATCCCGTCGACGCCCTCCCTGTACTCGTCCGGGATCTCGTCCCACGCAGCCCACGCGTGCCGTTCGAACTCCTCGAACGTCATGAGACTGTTCGGTCAGTCGGCAGCCGGCTGCGTGCCTCCATCCCGGACGGCCGCTGCAATACGCTTGTTCAGCAGGAGCAGGACAACGAGCACGATCGCGAACTGGATGACCACCGACCCCACGTTGTACGGGCTGAAAAGCGTCCATGTCGCCTGGAAGTCGTCACCGCGCGCGCTGTACAGGAACCAGATCGCGAGGAAGACTGCTTCGAAGGCCACGAGGCGCATCGCCCAGTCCCACCACGGGCCAATGTGGATATCCGAGCCAGCCTGGTTGATGAAGTTCTCGCGGAACTTCGTCACACCGTACTTCAGGACTGCGAAGGCGAAGAAGAAGCCCGAGACCATCAGCGCCACGCCCCACACCCAGTCCTGGTTCTGGAAGAACTCCAGCTTGAGCGCGCTGGGGATTCCGAAAAGGAGTCCGCCGGCGCCAACCATCATGATCGCCTCACCACGCTCGACGCCTAGGTCCATGAGGAGGCGAGATGCCATCTCGATCATTGCGACCAGGCTCGTCCACGCCGCAAACACCAGCGCCAGAAAGAAGAGCGCCTGGAAAAACCGCCCGCCGGGTATTTGCTGGAAGAGCTGCGGCACCCAGATGAAGGTCAGGCCTTCATTGCCGGACGTCGCCAGCATCGCCTCGGCCTCAGCCACCGGCATGACGGAGAACACGGTGCACAGGACCATGATCCCCGCCAGTAGTGACATCGAATTATTGCCGAAGCCAATCACGAAGGCGTTAAGCGCCGTGTCCTCGTTCGCTCTCATGTAGATCGCGTAGGTCAGCACGAGACCCCAACCGGCCCCGGTATCCCAGGCGTTCTGCGTAAGTGCTTCGATCCAGATGCTGTAGTTGGTCAGTTCGGACCACTCGGGTGTGAAGAGGAACGCAAGCCCGTTCGTCGCACCCGGAAGTGTCAACGCCCGCACCGCGAGCACCACCACGAGGGCGATGAGGCTGGGGATGAGGATTTTCGCCGCGGTCTCGATGCCCTTCACGCCCTTGGAGACGACGAAGAGGGCCATACCCATCGCAACCGCATGGGTCAGCAGCGCACCCGGGGTCGAGTGGAACGACTCCCAGAACGCGTCGGGGGCGGCACCCGGTGTCGGCACGTCGCCCATCACCGTTCCGACGAAGAAGCGGATCGTCCACCCCATGACGACCGAGTAGTAGAACATGATCGCCGTCGCCACGAACGCGATCCACGCCCCCATCCAGGCGAACGCGGGTCCGAGCGTCTTCACAAACGAGCCGATCGCACCCTGGCGGGTCGCCTTGCCCATTCCGAACTCGAGGATCAGGAGCGGGATCGACCACACCAGCAGGAAGACCACCCATGCGACAAGGAACGAGCCCCCGCCGTTGTTCGCCGCAATTCGGGGGAAGCGCCAGATATTTCCGGTTCCGACCGCCATGCCGAGCATGGCCAGGAGCATGCCCCAACGTGAGCTGAAGACTTCGGACTTCGACGACACTGACGTGCTCCGGACGGACGGTGGAAGACAGCCCGGGTGGGATCCTCCCGGGGGGGTTGCGACCCGTCATCCTAGTATGACGACCGCGGTGGGGAGTATAGGAAGCGCCGCAGGCGGCGGCCACTGCAACCGGATGGTCGTCAGTCGCGCGGGGCCACCCTTCGGGCTGCCTCGGGAACGCGGGTCCGGATCGAGTCGTCAGCAGCCGTAAACCTTGGGTCGGCCGGTCCGCGCGGACTCAGATACCACGCAGACAGGTAACGGGCGGCATCCATGTCTCCCGCCTCTGCCGCGAGACGCGCACCCTCGCGCGTGATCGTGGAGAGCGCGAACTGGAATGGAATACTGAACCTCCGGTAAGCCGCGACGCGCGCCGCCCCAGGGAGGTCCCCCCGGCGCTCGAGCATCCAAGCTGCCTCAAGGGTGGCCCAGCCGATCACCGCCTCCGTCGGGCCCTGATCGAGAGCGTCTACGAGTTGATCGAGCAAGGCAGGGGCTTCCGGCGCCCCTGAACGCTCCGCAGCTGCGGCCCTCAGCACCATCGCGCACAGCGCGTTCGCCCCGTGGCGAGGGTCCGCATCGTCGGCGCCCAGGTCCAACCGATCGGCGACGTTTCCGGCGAACCCGACGTCACCCTCTCGAAGCCGCCACAACGACAGAATGCAGGCATCCCGTCCGCCCGCTCCCCACAGCAGCGGCCCCGTCCGCGGGAGGGCTTGAGCCAGGTCCTCCGCCGCGGCAACCGCCGATTCCGCGACTCCGTCCCAGTACAACGCAGCCTCGATCCATGCCCGCGGGCGCGGCCCGTACACCTGCTCAATGAGCCGTAACTGATCGTCGGCCTCAGCCGCTCGACCCGAGCTGCGCAGGTAGCTATACCGGATCTCCAGCGATTGCTGGCGGTCTGCTTCTGCGACGGCGGCGAACTCCAATCGGTCGAGCGCACGGTCGACGAGTTCTACGGGGATCTCGGCTCCGGGAATTTCCGCCCCGAACGCGACCATGCCCACCTGGTCAAACCGAAGAGTATCCAGCCTCGACTCCAGCCACACCCGCTGCTCCAGGTCGTCCAGTGCGTACGCCATGATCGCACGAGGGAGCATCGTGCCCTCACTTTCTCCGAGGCGCATAAGGAGATCCTGACCGACCTCGGCCGCCTGGACCCGGTCACCGAAGAAGCCATCGATGTAGAGGAGATGCTCACGGGCAACTTCCAGACCTGGGTCGATCTCGAGCGCTCGCCGAAACGCCTCACCCGAGCGCGCCACCCAGTCTGCCTCGCCGACCCGCTGCGATGCGTGGAAGAGGTAGTCGCCAAGGAGGTACCAGGCTTCAGCTTTGTCCGGCACGCGCCCTACGAGATCACGCAGGACACGAACTCGCTCTACGGCACTCCTTCTGCCCCCTCCCAACCAGGCGATCGCATACTCACGTTCACGCGGCGGAAGGCGATCCGCATGAAGGCGCAAGAGCCTGTCCGCTCGCGCCAGAAGCCCGAATCGATCCGCGTCGAAGCCCATCATCACGGCCTCGCGTGCGCCCAGCGCAGCCAGCGCGAAGGTGCTGTCGATGTCGAGCGCCCGAGAGAACGACGTCCGCGCTTCCGTATACGCATTTTTTCGGTACGCGCGGCGCCCGTCGAGGTACTCCTCAAGCGCCGTGAGTGGCACATCATCCAGCACATCGATCTGACCACGCTCGATCCCGGCCTCCATGGAAAGGATCTGGGCCGACATCTGAGACACGACATCGCGCAGGGCGTCCGCAGAGCCATCGACCGATGCGTCGCCGATCACCTCCCCACCGGGAACACGCAAGAGCCGGGCGTTGAGTGCGAAACCCTCCCCCGAACCGACCACCGAGCCGACGAGTACGCGCCCAGCCCCCAGTCGACGGGCCAGTTCGACCGCCTCCCCCTCGCTGAGATCGACCGTCTCATCCTCGACGTATCCCTTCCACGCGCTGACCATTGCCCCGCTGTCCACAATCCGTGGAGATCGTGAAAAGATGGGCGCCAGCAGATCGATCACACCCTCCCTCAGGATGGTGACCCGCTGATCCGTCGAGGACACACGGAAGGGGACCACCGCAATCAACTCCGCTTCCAACGCCTCGGCCCCGACGGGCTCGGGCCCTCCACGCACCTGCCATCCACCGAACGCGACCGCCACCACCGCAGCAACGGCGACTACGACCGGTCCCGTGCGGCGACCGACCCGTCCCGACGCCACCTCCTTGCCCTCCGGCGCCTCCCCGGCGTCCCGCCGCACACCCTCCGGCGTCACATCGAACGCCCAAGCCAGGCCCACGGCGACGGGAAAGCCGGCGAGACCCAGAATCAGCAGGAAGCGGTAGGACCAGTCCGGCAGGCCGAGCGGCGTGAGCGTCAGATCGGCCACCTGCAGGACCATGAAGAGCGCTGCCGCGTACGCGAGCGCGACCCGCACGACGCGACGGCGCTTCAGCTCGGACCAGATGTCGTCAGGCTTCATGGCGGCCAAGGTGCAACAAGGGTGACTGACGTGGCAAGCGTCACCGTCGTCCCGAGTATAGCCTTCTACTCGAAGATGTACGCCACCGCCTGAGCGGCCTGCTCCAACGTTTCGACCGTCAACGTGGCTAGGGCATCCATCTCCTTGAGCGCGTGCACGTGCTCGCCAGCGCGCACCAGGATCAAGGGCAAGCCGTTCGCTACTGCGGCCCCGGCGTCGGACGCCGTGTTCCACTGCTTGTACTTCGGCCCAAAGTACGCCAAGCACAGGTCAGCGCGCTGCATGAGAACCCGGGTGCGCAGTGTGTTCACCCTCGCACCCATGAGGTCCCGGTACATGGGGCCCGGCTGCTCGCCCAGGATGTCCTCACCCACGGAGTCAGAGCGATCGTGGGCTTCCTGCGGCCCCACGATATGAGCCTCGACACCGAGCTTCTCGAGATGCGCCCGCAGCTGGTCTCGCCATTCAGAGTGAATCTCACCCGCGGCGTATATCACGATGTCGTCCATCGGAGACCTCCCGGGGCTCAAGCGAGCCGCTCACGGACCCAGCCCACGACCTGATCGGTCGAGACCCGAATCTGCTCGAGCGTGTCCCGGTCGCGGATCGTGACGGTCCCCTGCTCGACCGACTCACCGTCGACCGTAATGCACCACGGAGTGCCGATCTCGTCCTGCCGGCGATACCGACGCCCGATGGCACCCGATTGGTCGTAGAAGGAGTTGATCGCGGACGACCGCAGGTCAGACTGAATCTTCTGCGCGATCTCAGGCATCCCATCCTTCTTCACGAGGGGAAAGACGGCTGCCTTGATCGGGGCGATCTGCGGATTCATCGCCATGAGTACCCGCGTCTCCCCCTCGATCTCCTCTTCGCGGTACGCATCGGCGAGCACGACGAGCGTGGTCCGATCCACACCCATGGAGGTCTCGATGACATACGGGAGAAAGCGCTCGTTCGTAGGCGCATCGATGTACTCGAGTCGCTTGCCCGAGTATTCCTGGTGCCGTGCGAGGTCGAAGTCAGTCCGGTTGTGGATCCCCTCGAACTCTTTCCACCCGAAAGGGAATTCGTACTCGATGTCCTGGGCGTCCTTGGCGTAGTGCGCCAGCTCATCAGGCCCATGCTGATGGAAGCGCAGCTTCTCCTCTCGAATGCCCAGGTCCTTGTGCCACTGCATGCGCACGTCCATCCACTGTTCGAACCACGAGTCGTCGTCACCGGGCTTCACGAAAAACTGCATCTCCGCCTGCTCGAACTCACGCGTCCGGAAGATGAAATTTCCGGGCGTGATCTCGTTGCGAAACGCCTTCCCGATCTGCGCGATTCCGAACGGAACCTTCTGGCG
>DGOW01000046.1:21162-35384 GCA_002390225.1 Gemmatimonadales bacterium UBA4456
CGCAGAGGAATCCTCGACGGGCCCCATGAACGTCTTGAACATCAGATTAAACAGACGCGGCTCGGTGAACGCGTCCCTTGTGCCGCACGTGGGGCACTGCCCGTCTTCGACCTCCGGCAGGTCAGCCCGGAAGCGACGATGGCAGTTCGTGCACTCGATGAGCGGGTCGGTGAAGCCCTCGACGTGACCGGACGCATCCCACACCCGTGGGTGCATGAGGATCGCTGCATCGAGCCCCTCGATGTCGTCACGCCGGTGCACCATCGACGACCACCAGCGGTCTTTGATGTTGCGCTTCAGCTCCACGCCGAGCGGGCCGTAGTCCCATACGGAACCCGTTCCACCGTAGATCTCGGAGGACTGGAAGACATACCCACGTCGCTTGGACAGCGACACGAGCTTGTCCATAAGGTCAGCGTTCGACATGAAAAGCCTTGAATCGTCAGGGTTTTCGGCGCTTCCGAAGGACGGGAAAGGTACCGGGCTCGCATGAGGCGATCAACGCCCGGCGGGGCGCCTCGCCCTAGCCGTTCCAGAACCCACGGATCCTCGTCGTGTAGTACATTGAACAGGTCCGCTAACGACTCAATTCGCACAACATGATCACGTTCACAGATCACGCCACGGACGTTCTCAAGACGTTTCTCGCCGGAGACCCCGAGCCCAGCCAGGCGCTGCGGATCTCCGTCGCTGGTACGAAGACCGCGCCACGCTTCGACCTCACGCTGGTCGAACTCGCCGAGCGGACCGACGATGAGCAGGTCATCAAGGCAAGCGGCTTCGACGTTCTCATGCGGGAAGCGGACACCCAACTCCTCGACGGCGCCACAGTCGACTACGTCGAGCGTGTCAACGAGAGCGGGTTCGAAGTCCGGCCTGCGGAGGGCAAGGTGCCTGATCCGACCGTCAAGCGTGCCGAGGGTGAGCCGACTGGCGAGATCGCCGACGCGGTCCGCGCGGTGCTGGACAGCCAGGTGAACCCGGCGATCGCCGCGCACGGTGGCCTCATCTCTCTGGTAGACGTCGAGGAGACCGACATCTACGTCGAGATGAGTGGGGGTTGTCAGGGATGTGCCCTCTCGCGTATGACGCTCCGTCAGGGTGTGGAGCGCATGCTACGTGAGGCCGTACCCGAGCTGACGGCCGTCCACGATGTCACGGATCACTCCTCCGGAGAGAATCCCTACCTCTGATGCGATGAACACACGCGGACTTCGCGCGCTCGTTCTCGGACTGACCGTCGGCCTTTCGGCGGTCAGCAGCGCGGAGGTCGGTGCGCAATCGTGCTCCCAGCCGTGTGTCGGCCCTCCGCGTGGTGCGATCATCGCCGCCGGAGGGGGTCGCCTCGACCCCGCCATCTACTCACGATTCGTCGAACTCGCGGGTGGAGCCGAGGCAAGGATCGTTCTGATTCCAACCGCGGGTGCGGAGTAGGGCTCACACGACGGATGGACAGCGATCGAAGAGCTGCGGAAGGCGGGGGCCGTCCATCTCGAAGTACTTCACACCCGCTCCGAGAAGGTTGCCGACCTCTCGGCGTTCGCGTCACCGCTGAACGAGGCAACCGGGGTCTGGTTCTCAGGAGGACGACAGTGGCGCCTCGTTGACGTCTACCTGGAGACCACGACGCACCAACATCTCGAACGCCTTCTCAACCGTGGTGGGATCATCGGTGGAAACTCGGCTGGCGCCTCCGCGCTGGCGTCGTTTCTGCTGCGTGGTGGAGAGTTCAACGCAGAGATCATCGCAACCGAGCGTGAGAAAGGATTCGGCTTCCTGCGAAACGTCGCTGTGGACCAGCATTTGCTTGCGCGTGGAAGAGAGAACGAGATGTTCGAGGTCCTTCGCCGAGAACCTCAGCTACTGGGTATCGGACTGAACGAGGGCTCGGCCATCATCGTCACCGGAGACCTGGCTCGCATCATCGGTGGGCGGGTCGCGATCTACGACATCACCGATCCGGAGTCCCTGATTGCACTGCGCTGGCTCGACCCGGGCGAGGTCTACGACCTCGGTGCGCGCCGCACCGTGCTGACGGACACCGGTCACCCCCCGGCGCCCGTGCCTGACTCCACTCGGCGCCGTCCGCCGCCCCGCGGTGGGCTGCCCCAATCGGATCGAGCCCACCGTGCAGGCGTCCTACTGGATTCCGGAGCCTTGAAGCTCTGTCAACAGATGTCTACGCAGGCCTGCGGATGACACCAATTGTCTGTAGCCTAGATCGGCCAGAGCATCGACGACCGCACCTAGCATATCCTCGAGCGCGGCACTGATCTCCGGGGTCACTGCGTGGATCTCCAGTACCGGATTCGTCGTCGCGGTAGATGCTGGCACAAACCCGATCCCGTCCTCGTTCGCGACAGCGAACTGGTGCATAGCGAGCGACGCATCGACCACCGCTGCGAATCGGTCCCACGTCGCCCGACGGGCCGGAGCAGCAGCGACGTAACCCGAGTCGGCTCGCTCTCGGATGGCCAAGGCATCGGCGCCTGAAATCCCCTGAACGGAGAGCTCAGCAAACAGCGCGGCATCGAAGTCGGCGAGGCTGATATCGCGAGCCGCCCCCAGGAGGTCGCTCATGTCGTTCCAGAAGTCTTCGACCATACCGTACTGGCTTGCGTTCGCCATATACGATCCACCGGGCCAATCCGTACCCGGCGCATCGACCCGAGTCTGAGCATTCCAGGAAGACACGATGCTGGAGAAGGAGGCTGCCAAAGCCGCATCGGCCGCGCTCTGCATCTCCGTCATCAATTCCGGGGCCAGGTCCGGGATCATCACGACGGGTGTATCAGGCTCTCCGAGGGCAGCCAGTCGTTCACTGATAACGGGCCAGGCCGCGTACCCACCGACGCTGAACGCCAATAACCCAACGCCTCCAACCAGCGGACCCGCGAGATTGCGCCGTTTCCGATGCTTTGGAGGCGATGGCTTGTCCTTCACGCTCCTTCGGTCGAGCCCCCCGTTCGAACCGGTGTCAGATCCGCCCTCGCCGCCGAACTCCATTGAGGTCTCGAGCTCCATCCCATCGCTGAAGGCAGGCACGGGTTCGCCTCCACCCGGGCCGAGGTCGCCGACACCCTCGAGCGACTCGTCCCCGTCAAGAAGCGTCAGCTCCTCAGTCTCTCCGTCAGTCTCCGCCGGATCCAGGTCCAGATCCGGAAGCGATCCGCCATGCACCTCAGGGGATGCCTCGGCGAGCGTCAGCCCTTGCGCGTCGCCGAGATCTTCCTCTAACGCCGTGACCGGCTTGAAATCGGATTCGGCCTCCACCCGCTCTGGGGTTTGCTCCACCCCCATTGGGTCATCTTCGACCGCGGACGCCGGGGTGGACACAACAGTCGCCGCGGCAACCGGCGACGGGGCGACGAAGCCCTCATCGTCAACAGCCAATCGCCGGAGTGTGTGGTAGATCTCGTGCGAGTTGGCAGGGGCCCATTGATCGGCCGCCGCATCGTAGAGCTGGCTATCGTCGATGATGGCCCCGAGCTCAATTCGCAGCGCAAGCGCATCGACGCTCGGGATCGGCACCTCATTGCCATTGGAATCGATGTACGCGAATCGCATGACGGGTCGTCGAGGGGGCGAGAGGGTCGCAGTGGCCTGACCGCGAAGTCTAAATCGACAGCGGTCTTACTGCGAGACAGAATAAGCACGCCCCTCCGAACCGGCGGGCGCGGAGGGGCGTGTGAACATTTCAGCGTCAGGGGTCAGCTACATCACGACCCGCAGATACTGCATCACCTTCGTCATGTACTTCTCGAAGAAGAACTTTTGGATATCCATCATGTCGATCTCGCGGCCCTGGATGTAGGACTGCTCGATGTCGCTGGTCATATCCAGCGGCGTTCCGGTTGTGATGAGAAACGTCGCCTGCTTGCCCGGCTCGAGCGATCCGACTCGGTCTTCAACCCCCATGAACTCCGCGGCGTTGATGGTCACGGCCTTCAGCGCCTCCTCCTCGGGAAGGCCGAACGCCACGGCGACACCAGCTTCCCAGGGGAGCCGATTGGTGTACAGCGAGCCGGAACCACCTGAGATGGCGAACCGGACGCCTGCCTCGTGCAGACGGGCAGGCATCGTGTAGGCACCGTCGTACCCTTCGTACTCGCGTCCCGGTGCCGCCATGGTCGACGTGAGGATCACCGGGATGTCGTTTGCCACGAGGCGATCTGCCAGATGGATGGCGTCCCGACCCCCTCGGATGACGATCCGGATGTCTTCCTCCAGTGCCCATGTGACCGCATCGCTGATCTGTGAAGCCCCATCTGCCGCAACCATCACCGGAATCTGGCGATCGAACACTGGAATCATTGCTGCGTAGCGGGAATCGGTTCGCAGTTCCTCCCCGGCGGCTGCTGCATCTCGATACGCGCGAGCCTCGCCGAAGAAGCTCTTGAGCGACTGAACCTGCTCCTCATACGAGGGCGGCTCCTCCTGCGGGCCCCCAAACCCACCGAAGCCACGAAAGCGACGGGGGTTCGGGTTCGGCCAGTTCACGTTCAGTGCCGCCGCGGACTCCATCGACATCTCCTCCCAGCTCCATCCTTCAAGGCTGAGTGCTGAGGACATGCCGGAGATGAGTCCACCACCCGGAGTACTGAACGCGACGAGCACGCCTGCAGAGCGGGACGTTCCGATATGTCGGCTCTCGGCGTTCACCGCGACGTCCGCCCGAATGTTCGGGTTGAAGTCCCCGATCTCGTTCACGTCGCTCGACACACCCACCGCACCGATCTCGCTGATACCGACGGTGCTGTAGGCATCGATCAGGCCCGGGTAGATGTGCTTACCCAACCCGTCGACGACCCGGGTCCCTGAGGGGATCTCCAGGTTCGCACCGATCGCGGTGATCAACCCGTCGTTGAAGATGATCGTTCCATTCTCGATGACACCGTTGGTCACCGTGTGGATCGTAGCGCCCTGGATCGCGATCGCCTCCGACTGAGGCGGCACCGTCATTCGGACCTGCGCGTTGAGCGCCGAGGGCGCGAGAATGACCGCAGCCGCGACCACCGTCATTGCATTCTTAAAATTCATCATGATTACTCGCCCCCTGCGCGGCGACCGTTGCCGTTTCCGTTCTGTGACGCGAGAACCGCCTGGATCAGACGATTCCGTTCTTCCTGGATCTGCTCACGCAGCACTACGTCTTCTTCGATTGAGAAGTAGCGACGCCCGTCGAGCCATGTCTGTTCCGCGCGTGTGAACTGCGACAGTGGATTGCCATTCCAAACGACGAAATCGCCATCCTTCCCAGCCTCCAGCGAGCCTACGCGGTCATCGATCGCGATGGCCCGCGCGGACTGAATTGTCACCGTAGACAACGCCTGCTGCTCCGTCAGCCCGGTACGGAGCAACTTCCCGGCTTCCCAGTTCATGCGCGACGCGATCTCTTGGTTGTCGGAGTGGAGCGAGGTGGTCACACCCGCCTCCATCAGGATCCGTGCGTTGTAAACCGTGGCGTCATACGCCTCCATCTTGAAGGCTCCCCAGTCACTCCACACCACCGCCGCAACGCCCGATTGAGCCAGCTCTGGCGCGATCTTGTACGCTTCGATGCCGTGCTGCAGCGTCTGGACACGGAAGCCGAACTCCTCGGCTAGCCGCACAAGCGCCAGAAACTCGTCTGCACGGTAGCCGTGCGACGAGATGAGCAACTCCTGGCTCAGGATGTCGAGGATTGCCTCCATCCGCAGGTCGCGGCGCGGCGGAATCCCCTCCTGGCTCTCTTCCCACCGCTGCCAGTCCCGCTCATAGTCGCGAGCAGCGAGAAAGTGGTCACGGATGATCTCCTGCGTTCCCATGCGAGTGTCCGGGTACCGGTTCTGGCGCCGCTTGGGGTTCTCACCGAGCGCGAATTTCACCGTGCGCGTCTCGGTGTCCATCTTGATCTCATCGGGCAGCGCACCCCAGCGCATCTTGACGATGACGTTCTCGCCACCGATCGGGTTCGCCGAACCGTGCTTGATCATTGCGGTCGTGAGACCACCAGCCAGCTGCCGATACATCCAGATGTTGTTATGAGTGACCACGTCGCCCATCTGGACCTCTGGCACAATCGCGAAGCCCGACTCGTTCACCGAGCTCACACCGGAGTGGATATGCGGATCGATGAGCCCGGGCGTCACGTGCTTGTCCGTACCGTCAATCTCCACCGCTCCGCCGGGCGCGTTGAGGTTTATTCCGACCTCTGCAACGAGCCCGTTCCGAATCAGCACATCGGCGTTCTCCAGTCGGCCCTGAGGCCCCTGCGTCCACACGGTCGCGTTACGGACGATGACCGCGCTGGGCTGCTCGGGGATCGAGCTGACACCGTACTCCATCATTGGGCGAATGAACGGCAGATCGAGCTCGGGCACGTTCATCGCGACGGCCCCACGCTCCGGACCATCGTACGCGTCCGTCCGTGACCCACTGAAGGTCGGATCCGCTCCATTCG
This sequence comes from Gemmatimonadales bacterium UBA4456, assembly GCA_002390225.1. Lineage (GTDB taxonomy): Bacteria > Gemmatimonadota > Gemmatimonadetes > Longimicrobiales > Gaopeijiaceae > UBA2589. The sequence continues at coordinate 27,605 of DGOW01000046.1, forward strand.
GGAGGGCGGTCCAACCGAAGAACTCGTCACCCCGGACGGAGCCGGCGAGGAGGGCGAAGCCCTCGTAGCCGAGCGCCTCGGTGTCGAAGCGTACCTCGAGTCGGCCCGTCTCTGTTACGACGGTCGCCGATGCCAGATCGATCTGGCCTTCCGGGACCTCGATCGAACCGTTCAGACGATTGAGCGGGCCCTCGAGCGTGAGGACGGCGTCGAAGCCCCACTCGTCGCTCGAGCCGATCCTCCACGTTCCGCGGGGATCGATCTGGGCCGGCCGGGTCACACCGTGGACGCGGCCCTGGACCCAGACGTCCCGCACCTCGGCTTCCTCGGTGAACAGATCACCCTCGGAGACCACGAGATTCGCAATCTTGCCTTCGGCGATCGTACCGTGGCTCCGCGATAGTCCGAGCCACTGCGCCGGCGTCGTGGTCAAAGCCGCGAGCGCGTCGTCGGCTGAAAGACCTCGCGCGACTGCGATGCGAAGATTCGGCAGAAAGTCGCCAATCGACGACAACCCGTCCGCGGTGATCGCAAACGGAATACCGGCTCCCGCGAGCTGTGCCGGGCTCGTGGGCGCGAGGTACCAGTGCCGCAGATCCGCGAGCGTCGCGTTGAGCGCCGCTTCCGGATCTGTGACGTCTGGAGCATCCGGGAAGGCGAGCGGAATCACGAGGGGCTCGGTGCGCCCTTCCAGCACGTCGATGATCCGATACTCCTGACCACTCCCACGATACCATGCCTGAACTCCGAACTCGGCAGCGATCTGGTAGGCACGGAGGTACTCCTCTTCACTGCTAGTCTCAAAGACGACCGGCTGCCCACCCTGAACGACGGATTCGAGCGCGCCAAGAGCCTCGCTCGTTTCCGGCGGAAGGGAGGCCCGCCCGCTCGATTCGTAGGCATCCCATGCGCGGATGTACCAGTCGGCGTCCATGAGCGTCTGCTTCATCAGAGCCGTGGTGCCCATCGTCGAGTTCGGGTACGACCCGCCCAGCTGGAACGAACGCTGGAAGCCGATCGCCTGGACCATGTCGGGCACGAGGACCCGGTCGCGGACCCCTGCCTCACCGAGGTTCACGACCGAACCGGTTCCCCGGAAGATGCCCTGTCCCGGCACCACGAGCGCAGTGCCGAACCCCTGCGACCGCAGTGCAGCGCGGCGTTCCGCGTCATCCTGGAGGTTGGCGGTCGTGCTGAACCATGCCCGGACCTGAGGATTCCAGTGGGTTGGGCCGACGTCTCCGCCTTCCGGCACAGCGTCCATGCCCAGATCAGCGTGAGCGTCGATGAACCCCGGGTAGACCGTATGACCACTCAGGTCCCAGACCCGGGCGCCAGCGGGTGCATCACCACCCCGCGAGACGCTCTGGATGATACCGTTGCGGATGACGATGGTGGCATTGTCGAGCACCTCGCCCGGTGCCGTGACTACACGCGCGTTGGTCAGCGCGTGGTAGCCCGTACCGTTGTCACGTATCCCTTCGACAGGCTGAGTTCGCGTAGCCTGCTGGGCGTTCGCGCCACCCGCGAGCAGAAGCGTGAGGGCCAGTCCGGAGAACAGCGTCCGTTGAAGCCGTGGTCTCATGCGGAAAGACCTCCAGTTGAATGAAGCACCGCGACGGAACTCCGGCGCGAGACTCGAATTCGGAATCAAGGGCGGGAAAATAGGGGGCGTTGGATCGACCTGCCACCACGGATCTGCATAGCTGCCGGATGTCGACGTGTCCGGCTTCACCAGCCAGAGTGGCGAAAGGGAGCTTCCCAGTCGCGGCTCAGACCCCTGCGACGCGAGCGAGCGATGCGAGGTCCGGCACCTCGAGATCGGGGGCTGCCTCGGCTGGAGGTGTGGCGCCCGCTCCCGACCTCCCCGCACGGCGGTTCACCCAGACGCACCGGAATCCGAGCTCACCCCCCGGTGCGATGTCGTGGTACAGGCTCTGCGCGCAGTGGAGCACCTTCTCCCGCGGAAGATCCAGACGCCGAAGGACTTCGTCGAAGTGGCCTCGGGACGGCTTGTACGTACCCACTTGCTGGGCGGTCACGACCTCATCGAACGTCACCCCGAGCCGAGCTGCGGAGCCGGCGAACAGATCGTCGTCGACGTTCGACACGATCGCGAGGCGATACCGTCCGGCGAGCGCCTGCAGTGCGTCCACAGAATCGGAAAAGGGCGGCCAGTCACCCACGGATGCCGCGAAGGCTGAGGCAGCGGTGCTGTCGACCTCGATCGAGTACGCGTCTCCGAACATCCTGGCGACATCCTGGAGAACGTCACGGTACGGTCGGAACGGACCGTCCTCAGCCGCGGGCTCGAAGCGACCGTACTGCTCGAGTAGCGTTTCGTTGTCGGGCTTGGCCGACGCGGGCTCGAGGAGCGCAGCGAGCGCATTCAGAATCCCCGATTCCCAGTCGATCAGCGTACCGTAACAATCGAAGGTGAGCGCTTCGACAGACGCAAAGTCGATCATTTAATGACCAGGATTCGGTTGTTCACGGGATACAACCACTCCACCCCACGCTCCGTGACGACCGCATCATCCTCGAGCGGTATGCGAATCTTGGCGTTGTTCCAGTCTGGATTCGCTGTGTACGCAAAGAGCTCGATTGAGATCAGCGTCCCCGGTCGAAGCTCGTAGGTCATCCGGGTCGGGTTGAAGAATGCGAGCGACGGACCGAGTCCGTGCCCCCAGTTGCCCACCGAGTGTGGACCCAGAATGACGTCGGTGACGGCGGGGTCATCCGTGGGCCGGTTGAACTCGATGCGATTGAAACCAGCGGCAACGATCGCATCCCACGTCCGCTCGACCGCCTCCTCTGCGGTCGGAGCCGGCTTGATGGTCGCCTTCATGATGTCTCGAACCTGAAGGCCCCGCTCGAACGCATGGCGTACACCGGCCGGAGGCTCCGTTTCTCCCTCACGGAGCACATAGGCGATCCGCTTCATGTCGGTGTAGAAGTCGAGATAGCCCACGCCCCAGTCGAGCATCAGCAGATCGCCTCGCTGGATGATTCGGTCCGTCGACGTGGCCGCGATCCCGTCGGGGCCAGTGATGTAGACCGACGGCATGTCGAAGGATGATTCGAGCCCACGGGCTAGCTGCTGGTCCGACATCCACCACGCAACATCCTCGAGCGTCGTCACACCCGGCGTAATCACTTCGTTGGAGAAGGCGCGCTCGGCAATCTCCCGGCTGATCTCCCCCGCCTCACCGAACGCGACGATCTCCAGCGCGGTGCGGGTTGCCCTGAAGTCGGACACGAAGCGCTCTGCAGACACGAGCCGACTACCGTATGAGCCGAGCTCGCTTTGCAGATGCTGATACGACGTGTGCGACAGGCCGTCCGCCCCGCCAATCGACTCAGCGATGTTCACCCCGATACGATCCGGGTTCCGCTCGGCCACATAGTCAGCGAGTTCCCCGGCCGAGCCGAAGTAATCGTACACCTCGCACTCCTCGAGCCGGTATCCCCCGACACCGAGTACGGCCCGTTCGACGCGGCCCCCGCGATTCGTGAAGACCCAATAGCCCCAATCACCAACGTATCCTCGCCCCAACGCCTCCCAGAGAGGGTCGAGCAGCCCTTCCCGCATGACGACGATCCACATGTCGAGATCGTTGTCCTGCATCGCCTGAGGCAGTACCAGATCGAACTTCTCCGCCCGGATCTGGCACATGCGCTCCCATCGGGCTCGGGCTTCCTGCGCGCTCGTGGGAGAGACCACAAGAAGAGTCAGGGCGGCGGCGATGAGCGTGCGTCTAAGCAGTGTGGTCATGAATTACTCGTGGCGCGAGATCGGTTGGAGACCGCCATTCTACACGGTCCCCATGCCAGCCGGCCAGCAACGCGCCGTTTTGCTTGAGATCTGATTGGGAGGGGAGCCGCGCACGCTGTCACCCGCCTCGTCACGACCACCCACACCGCCGCCGCATATCTCTTCACTGCTTCCGGCCTCAAGACGCTCTTCATCGGCAGCGCCCCGCCGTTGCGCTCACTCGGCCTGGAGGCGGAGACGGCCATCTCTTTCGTGATCATGATCTCGACAGGCCGCAGTCCGGACCTCTACTCCACAGGGTCATGCCGACCTGACGGCTTACCTGCCGGCGACAACGCTCCTTCGGCCTGCGTACCCTCGGCCAGGTACACCTTCCGGTCTACGACCTGAGTCGTGCGATCGACTTCTATCGCGACATGCTTGGCTTGGCTTGGCTTGGCGTTCCTGTTCGACGTGCCGGGTATGGGGTTCTTCTCGCTGGGTGACGTTCAGCTCACGCTCGGCGAGCGAGAAGACGGAGCTCCAGCCCATGCCTGGATCCTCTTCTTCACCGTGGAAGGCATCCAGTCGGCCGCTGATGAACTGCGGGGCGAGGGGTCTCATTCAGGTTCGAGCCGACGCTGATTGGGGAGATGTCAGATCACGACCTCTGGATGTCGTTCTTCTACGACTGGGAAGGGAACCAGTTGGCGCTCATGGGTGAGGTTTCACACGACCCTTGACCATGATGCAGGCCACACTCTATTACTCCGCGTCACTCTTTTCAGAGCTACAGGAGCCAGAATGTCGGATAGCGGCCAGATCCGGGTCATCCTGCGTTGGATCCAGATCAAGGACAACAAGGAGGCGATGTGGGACGACGAAGGCGAGTTCCGCTTCCGTTCGCGCATCACGACCAACGGAGAGTCCCACGAGCTGACCTTCCCGGAGCAGGGCTACTGGTCCATCTCCGATCATCCTCGTCGTAACAAGGTCGACAAGATCGACAAGGTTCTGTTCGAGGGAGCCTTCGGTGACAATCTGATCGTCGAACTCTTCGGGGAAGAACTGGACGATCTCACGGCCAACGACCACCTCGTAGACTACCGCCGCGAGTTCACGGGCGAGGGCTCGACGTGGATCGGACGGCACCAGCCGACCGACGAAGGGACGGAAGATCCGGAGAACATGCTGGATTGGCGGGTCTGTTACGAAGTCGAATCGGTCTGATCGAGACCTGATCTTTCAGAGGCCCCGCCGGCATGCGCTGGCGGGGCCTCGTTGCATTCAGGGGCGTCACTGCTGGCGCGCCTCCCCCACCGTCAGCACAATCTCTTCGGTTTTTATTCGGCACTGAAGTCGACATCCATCCGCACATCCTGCCGCTCTTCGATTCGGGCTACGCTGTAGAGCGCGTGCCGCAGTGTGCATGCCTGTGTCGGCACGCGGGCCTCAGATGGACCTGTTCGCGTAGCTCGGAACTCTGACTGTACGTCAGACCACCACCGCGGGTCACACCGCCGCTAGACGTGCCTCCTGCCGTGCCTGGCCGCTATTTGAAAACGTCCACAGGAAGTTGGTGAAGCCCTCATCGTAGTCGGAGATCCCGTTTTGCCCAGTGAGTTTCATGCGTTCGTCGTACAGCCGCTTCATCACCACGGAAACTGAGCCCTCGTACGCACCAGGATCTGGGCGCAGGGAGTGCAGCTCCTCCGCGAGCTCCTTCCTCATGCCGAGGTGATCGACCAGATCGTGATACGCCTGGGCATCCTCGGCCGTGAGCACCTTCAGCTGCCGGTGGAGTCGCTCCGCTAGTGCGGACTGCACGAGGACGGGATCACCCGAAGACATCAGCGAAAAGTATGACAGACCCTGGGCGTGCAACTCCTTCCAGTAGCCTTTCCTGTGCACGAACTCATGACAAATGACGTGTGGTTCGAAGATGCCGGTGTCACGGAAGAGCGCGACGTCACCGGAGACGATGTCACACACACCCATGGCGAACGGGAAGACCAACTTCGCGAGCGTGAAGTCCCGTACCTCCGAACTCGTGTGGACACGCTGTCCCGTCACCCCTGCAATGAACTCCGTCAGGTGCGCGTTGACCGATACCGCGAGGTCCTCACGCGGGATCTTCTCATCCGTCCATCCATCGTTCAAGCGACGAGCAAGCTTTTCGATATCATCCCTTCGAACTGAATCCGGCATCTCCTGAAGGGTCTTCACATCACACCCGAACTCACGCTGGAAGTCGATCCAGCGCATGTCCCGACGGCTGACCCAGTCTTTCATCGCACTCCCAGCGTACATACCGAAAGCGGCCGCACTCACGACGCGCCCGGGCAGGGTCGCGCCGAGCAGAAGCCGCGACGCCAGCGGGGCCGTCGCGATCACGTCCGTCAGGGAGAACGGCGCGTAGGTGGCGTCGTTTGGAATTCTGATCTCATCCATGACTGGCTATACGGTGCAGAAGGCGGTGGAGGTCCGAGGGCTCAACCCGGGAGAGGCAGCGATCTCGCCTCCGACCTTCCCGGACTTCGTCAAACCAGAGGACTTCCGTTCGGTCGCGGACGAAGTACGCGAGGTGACGGGAGGCATCCCGATCGGGTTCAAGCTGTCCGCCCAGCACGTCGACGACGACATCGCCTTCGCTTTCGAGACAGGCTGTGATTAGATCATCCTCGATGGCCACGGTGGGGCCACAGACGCTACGCGTCAGCTCCGAACCTGCCCCTCGCCCAGTACCACGAACTTCCGAGTGGTCAGCTCGTTCGCTCCCATCGGCCCGTAGGCGTGCAGCTTTGACGTCGAGATCCCGATCTCCGCGCCGAGGCCTAGCTCACCACCATCCGCAAAACGCGTGCTGGCGTTCACGACCACGGTGGACGACTGGATCGCGCCCACGAAGATCTCGGCTGCCGCAGGATCATCGGTGACGATGGCCTCCGTATGCCCCGACCCATACCGGGCGATGTGGTCGACAGCCTGCTCCAAGTCATCGACCACGCGCACCGACAGAATCAGGTCGAGGTACTCTTCCGACCAGTCTTCATCCGTAGCAGGTTCGGCAGAGATGCCGGCCCCCTCCACGATCGACACGGTGCGGGGGCAACCCCGTAACTCGACACCGTCCGCAACAAGACGGGCCGCGATCTTGGGCAGGTGCACCGCTGCGGCGGAATGGAAGAGAAGCGTCTCCGCTGCGTTGCACACGCCCGGCCGCTGGACTTTGGCGTTGTGCGCGATGTCCGACGCCCTGTCGAGCGGTGCACTTTCGTCGATATACACGTGGCACACCCCCTTGTAGTGCTGCAACACCGGGATGCGACTCCTGGACGTGACCGCGCGGATCAGACCCTCCCCTCCGCGTGGTATGACGAGGTCGACTTCATCTTCCTTGGTCAGGAGGACGTCGATCGCCCCTCGGTCGGTAACCGGGATGAGTTGCACCGCCTGCTGGGGCAATGCGCTCGTGGAGAGGCCCATCGCCACGGCACCTGCGATCGCGCGGTTCGTATGGATCGCTTCGGACCCGCCACGAAGGATGACGGCATTACCTGCCTTCAAGCAGAGCGCGGCCGCGTCGGCAGTAACATTCGGCCGACTCTCGTAGATCATCGCGATAACGCCCAGCGGGATGCGCATACGAGCAACCCGCAGACCGTTCGGCCGCACCACCTCGTCCTCCAGTCCACCGAGCGGATCCGGCTGGTCCGCGACCTCACGCACCGCCACAGCAAGCTTCGCAACACCACTAGCGTCGAGTTCGAGGCGATTGCGCATCGCCCCGGTGATCCCGTTCTGGTCGGCATTGTAGAGATCGATCGCGTTTGCGGACACGATCACGGAGGACTCGGCTTCGATCACGTCTGCAATCGCATGAAGCGCCGCGGTTCGCTCCGATGCCGAAGACCGTGCCATCTGGAGCCCTGCCGCTCTCGCTTCCAACGCCATCTCGTCGATCACCTCCGCAACCGGTGGCTGTGTACTCGTCGTCATACAGTGACCTCCTCCCTGGAAAGCACC
>DGOW01000042.1 GCA_002390225.1 Gemmatimonadales bacterium UBA4456
CGGGGAGTATCATCCTGCGTCAGCGTGGGACGAAGATCCATCCGGGGCGGAATGTCGGCCGCGGAAGAGACGACACTTTGTTTGCCCTGGTTGACGGTGTCGTGACGTTTGAGCGCATGCGTGCGCGGAATGTCGTTTCGGTCTACGCCGCACAGTAGTTCCCTGAACCCTCGAGGCGTGTCGGGCGACTGAACACTCGCCTTCAACGGCTTCTTTGCATGCCTGCGCGGTTCGTGCGCGGGCGGAACGCTCTCGTCTGATTCCGGCTCAAGACCCCTTTCCCTGAGCTTTTCGTGTTATTTTATTCGGATAAGCGGGGCGACATCCGAAGGAGGTAGACCTTGTCTGCCGATGACCTTCGCGGGCTCAGTGCCCGTGTCGACAGACTGGACTCGCAGGATGAGTCGTCGCAGGACCGGAAGAAGCCGCTTTGGCGACCCGTCCGATTTCTAGTTGGCCTCGGCGTCGTCTCACTCACGGTCTCTCTCTCATGGGTAGGCCAGCAGGCCACGACCCGTTCGGCCCAAGTCGAGACGGTCAGCCTTGAAGCGCTGATGGTGTCCGACGCGCCGCGGCGCTCGATTCCTCTCGATATGCATCCACGGGTTGATAAGTGGCTCGAGGCATTTCAGACGACCCATCGGGATCATTTCGCATACCTCCTGATCAAGAAGAAGCGGTTCGACGAGGTCATTCAGTCGAACCTCCGTATGCGCGGTATGCCGGAGGAGCTGGTATACATCCCGATGATCGAGTCGGAGTACTCGCCGCTCGCGGTCTCGCGTGTGTCAGCTGTGGGCCTCTGGCAATTCATGAGTCCGACGGCGTTGCAGTACGGGCTTCGTGTCGACCCGTATGTGGACGAACGACGTGACCCGATTCGCGCTACAGACGCCGCTCTGGATTATCTGGACTATCTGCACAACCGATTCGGTGGCTCATGGTACCTCGCTGCGGCCGCCTTCAACGCGGGGCCGGGCCGACTCGAGAGGGTTCTGAACCGGCGAGCGGAGGGCAAGGAGTGGAACGATGCTCTCTTCTGGGAAATCGTCGACTATCTGCCTCGTGAGACCCGGGAGTATATCCCGAAGATGATTGCGGTGACGCGTCTAGCGAAACAAGCTGAAGCTCAGCGCGAGGCGGTGGAGTTCGCATCCCATACCGTCACCCCATATCGTTACGACAACATCTTTGTGCCAGGCGGGACCACGCTTCAGAGCGTCGCGGATGCGCTTGACGCGAATGCAGGACTTCTGGTCGCGCTCAATCCTCACCTGACGCAGAGAATGACTCCACCGGGTGAGATGTACGGCATTCGGGTGCCTGTCGGCAGTGGTGCCGTCGCTGTCGCCATGTTGTCTCTGGGTCTCCCGGCGAGACGCGCCGACGACTGAGAGTTCAGCCACGACGGCGACTCATTTGCGGCTGACCCAAGTCTTTCCATTGTGCAGGTGCGGACCTCTGAAAGGCTCGCCCCTCATGCACGGCTCGGGACGCTCCCATCGGGTCGAGTCCCCGAAGCTGGATCTAGTTCGGGCCACTCACCCGAAGAAGTGGTCCAGGTGTTCCTCTGATTGTGCCGGTGTTGCCAGGCTGACGCCTATCAGAACGGGTACGTGCACCAGAAGGCCGACAATGCCTTCGTGCATGTCGAACGGCTTCAACTCTGGATTCTGCCAGAAGAAGAACGCGGTGGCTGTGCCCGCCAGGAGTCCGGTGATCACGCCGCTGGTCGTTGCCCGCTTCCAGTACAGCGCGGCCACTACCGGTGGCGCGAACTGTGCGATGATCCCGTACGCCGACGCGAGCAGCAGCACGAGTGAAGAATCTGGATCCTGAGCGAAGACGTAGGCGACGGCACCGGTGAAGAGCACCAGGGCCTGCATCAGTCTGCGCTGTGTTCGCTCCTCGAGGTCGACAAACTGCTGAATACCGTCTTCGACCACGACGGACGCTGATGCGTGGAGTAAGGCATCCCCAGTGGACATCGATGCGGAGAGAGCGCCGGCACAGAAAAGACCGACGATGACCGCCGGAAGATTCGTTTCGAGGATCATGAACGGTAAAATGAAGTCGCTCGACGGTGGCGATCCGGGAAAGAGCACGCCCGAGAATCCGATCAGGAAGACCGGGATCAGGAACAGCTGGAAGGTCGGAAAGAGGATCACAGTGCGGCGGATCGTGTCGTCGTCTTTCGCCGTGAAGGCCTTCATGAAGAGATGGGGCCACATCATCAGCCCTACCGCGCTCACCAGGATGAACGTGGAGTATGCACCCCAACTCCAAGGCTCTCCGTTTGTCGCCAGTCCAGGGCCAGTCAGGAGTTCAGGACGTTCCGCAATGATCTGTGTGAACATCTCACCGATGCCGCCATACAGGGCGTGGGGGAGATACAGCCCTAGTGCCCAGGCGATCACCACCATGAAGATGCCCTGAAAGGTGTTCGTCCAGCCGACGGCCATGGCGCCTGCGGAGAGTACGTACGTGATCACGATTCCGTAGGAGACGGCCGAGCCCAGCCAGATGGGCACGTTTCCGTCGGTCACCGCTTCGATCACGATGCCAGCGCCGCGCATCTGGAGTGTGACATACGGGACGAATGCGATCAGGCTCAGGAGCGCGATCAGTCCGGACAGGTTCCGGGAAGGGAAGCGTCCCGTGATGAGCTGAGCCTGCGTGACATAGTTATGCCGCCGGCCAAGGCTGGCGATGCGTGGCCCAATCCAGTAAAAGGGAGCCATGCCCAGCGCCCCGTACGCAAGGATGTAGAACGCCGCCGCGCCCCGGGAGTATGCCCATCCCGGTCCACCGAGGAATGCAAAGGCGCTGAAGACCGAGGCGCCGGTAACGAAGTACATGACCAGGAGGCCAAAGCTCCGGTCCGCGGCCACATAGCCCGTCACGCCGGACGTCTGCTTCCGTCCGGCCATGAGTCCGATGGTCAGCGTCAGGGCCAGATAAGCACTGATGATGATGGTAACGACGATCCACTGTTCCATCAGTCGTTACTCCCGTCTTCCACTCTGAACCGCTTTTCTACCTGGTCCAGAAGGGCCAAGACGATCACGCTTCCGGAGATCCAGGCTGCGATCCACGCCATCGAGAACGGAAGGCCAAGGATCAGGGGCTCCGCCTTGGCGAAGGGCAGAGTACCCGGCCAGGTAACGAAGAAGAGCATGAGTAGATGGTAGGCACCTGTAAGGAGGCGCGCAGTGCGCAGATTCATGGGTTTTCCCTGGATCCCTGGATCCGTCTCTTTACGTCGAGTGGCACGCGAGTGCCGTATTCTGTGACGCCGGAGAGGCGGCTGAAGTAGCTGTATGCGGCGGTCTGTGCGGCCTCAATAACGGCGCCGCCGTTGCCGCCATAGTTTGACATGACGGTGATCACGTAGGGCCGGTCGGGTACGTCGACGATGGCCCAGACGGTCGCGACACCGGTGATGCCCCCTGGCTTGAACGCGATGGGAATCGAGTCTGGTACGGGCGTTCGGATCGGGCCGCCCTTGGGCAGAGTCAGAATCTCTCGGACTCGTGCGCACGACGCTTCATTCATTGGCACGTCGCATGTAGCGATCCGCTCCATGATCCGTGCGGCATCCCGAGGCGTCGACAGGTTCTCGTTCCCGCGGGCTGATTCCTCGGGCTGGATCATCTTGCGCTGCAGCAGCGTGTTCGGAGCGCCAAGAGAAGAAGACAGCGCGTTGATGGCATCCATACCCAGCTCGTCGATCAGCACGTTTGTGGCCGTGTTGTCGGAGTGAAGGATCATGTAGATCGCGTAGTCCTCGAGAGACAGAGTCGAGCCGCCGTCGGTCAGGACCTGGAGGACTCCGCTCCCCGCGGTCCTGACTGCATCGGTCATCTCGATCCGTTTGCTCAGCAGCCCCGGCTCCGACTCTGCCCGTCGAAAGAGCTCTAGGAGGATCGGTACTTTGATTGCGCTGGCCTGCGGAAAGACCAGGTCATCCCGAACCGCAAAGCGGTCACCAGTCGACAGGTCCAGCACATGTAGCCCTGCTACACCTTCATACGCTTCGACGACTGCGGTCAGTTCAACCAGAAGGTGACTGCCGAGTAGATCGAGCTGCAGGGACTCTTGGGCTGCGATTGTCGTCGGAAAGGACAGTAGCGCGCCCAGCAGGAGCGGCGTTCGAGCGAGTTGCATGACATTCTCTGAGAGTGACGCAGGCAGCGATCTTATCGCTCTGTGTCCCTCAACGCATCTTTGGCCCAGGTCGCTGCCAAACGCTGTCGCTGTTCGGACCTGCGGTCAGCGCCCTTTGAAGTCCGGCTTCCGCTTCTCCACGAAGGCGGTGACACCCTCACGGCCATCTTCCGACGCGAATGCGTCCAGGAATCGTTCTTTTTCGTAAACGAGTCCTTTCCCTAGGGGCATCTCGTAGGCCGCACGAATGGCATCCTTGGCAAGACGCAGGGAGACAGGACTCCAGCGTGTCATCCGAGCGGCAAGGGTCAGAGCACGTGCGAGGTGTTCGCCTTCCTCAACGAGCACGTCGATATAGCCGATACGATATGCTTCTTCGGCCTCGATGAAGTCTCCCGTCAGGCTGATGATCGAGGCCCAGCCACGACCGACCAGGCGCGCGAGACGTTGTGTGCCACCCCCTCCGGGGATTAGCCCGATGCGAATCTCGGCCTGACTGATGCGTGCCGTCCGGTCTGCGACGCGGATGTCGCATGCGAGAGCGAGTTCAGACCCGCCCCCGATACAGAAGCCGTGGATGGCGCAGATGACCGGCTTTGGAAAGTCGGCGATGGTCTCGTAGATCCGCCGGTGGGAGTAGACCTCCCGTTGCTCCTCGGGAGTGCGGGCGGCGAATTCGGTGATGTCTGCACCAGCGACGAAGGCCTTCTCACCTGTGCCGTGGATGACGACGGCTCGGACTGTGTCGTCCCGTTCGAGTTCGTCGAACGTTTCTCGCAGGATCTGACGAACTTCCGCGTTCAGGGCGTTCAGCTTGTCAGGACGGTTCAGCGTTATGACCGCGATGTGATCGTCACGCCTCTCAATCAGGACCGGTACGTCGGTCATCGGGACTCCGTTCATAAAAGGAATGGGTTCGCGAGCCGCCGGCCGCTACCACGTATAGAAGCCCTGTCCGCTCTTCTTGCCCAGCTTGCCGTCGGCGACCATCTGGCGAAGCAGGGCGGGGGGGGCAAACGCATCGGATCCGAGGGTCTCGTGCAGGTATTCCGCGATGCCCAGGCGCACATCGAGACCGATCAGGTCGGTAAGCTTCAGCGGCCCCATCGGATGCCGGTATCCGAGCTCCATTGCCTTATCGATGTCCTCCGGGGAAGCGACGCTCTGTTCGACCATCCGGATCGCCTCCATGCCGAGTACGATCCCGAGCCGAGAGGAGGCGAAACCGGGAGCGTCTTTCACCACGATCGGCTCTTTGCCGAGCCGGCGGGCGAAGTCGACAGCGGTGTCCCGCGCTGCATCTGACGTCTCCGGACCCCACACGACTTCAACCAGCGCCATGATGTGCACGGGGTTGAAGAAATGCATGCCCACGAAGCGTGTCGGATCCTTGACCACGGCGGCGATCTGAGCAATGGACAGGGATGACGTATTCGTGGCGAGGATCGCGTGATCTGGTGCCGTGGCGTCGACCTCGGAGAAGATCGACTCCTTGAGATCCATCGATTCGGGCGCGGCTTCCACGACGAGATCCGCCCCCGTAACGGCCTCAGAGATGGTCGTCACGGCTGAGAGATTCCCCAGCGTGGTCACGCGCGCCTCCTCGGTGACCTTCCCGCGGGCAATGCCCTTCTCGAGGTTGCTGAGGATGCGGTCCAGTCCTCCCTGGACCGCATCCTCATTGACGTCGTACAGGCGGACGGTACACCCGATCGCGGCGCTTACCTGCGCGATGCCGTGCCCCATGGTGCCGGCTCCGAGTACCGCGACCGTGTCGATGGTGCTCATGCGCCCTCCAGCAGGCTCGTGATGCCTTGGCCCACGCCGATGCACATCGATGCCAGGCCGCGGTCGGCGTTCTGTCGGTTCATCTGGTGGATCAGCGTGACGACGATACGGGCGCCGGAACACCCCACCGGGTGCCCAAGCGCGATCGCTCCACCGTTCACATTGACGCGTTCCGGATCGAGCCCGAGTTCATTCATGCACGGGATCGTCTGGGCAGCGAAGGCCTCGTTCAGTTCCGCGACATCGACGTCGTCGATGGACCAGCCGTGGCGAGCCAACGCCTTGCGAGTAGCCGGTACCGGGCCGATCCCCATGCGGTGTGGCTCGACACCTGCTACAGCACCGCCCACGATGCGGGCCATCGGCTCCAGGCCGAGTTGTTTTCCCCGCTCGGCCGAGACGACCAGAAGGGCGGCGGCGCCGTCGTTGATACCCGACGAATTTCCTGCGGTAACCGTACCGTCCTGTCTGAAGACCGGGCGGAGACGTGCAAGCGACTCAGCGGTCGTGTCGGCCCTCGGGTGCTCGTCGGTGTCGATCACGATCGGATCCCCCTTCCTGCGGGGCACAGATACGGGCACGATCTCATCGTCGAAGACCCTGTCGGCTATCGCCCGCTCGGCACGCTGCTGACTTTCGGCGGCAAACGAGTCCTGGGCCTCCCTGCTCACGCTGAACTCGCTGGCAATGACTTCGGCGGTCTCACCCAGCCCGATGGTCCACTCGGGTGTGAATGCCGGGTTCGGGAAACGCCAGCCAAGGACAGTATCTGCGGTCTTCGGGTGGCCGCGGGAGTACCCGACCTCCGGTTTGAGCATTACGAAGGGTGCCCGACTCATGCTCTCGACTCCACCGGCGATGAAGACGTCGCCCTGTCCCGCCTGGATTGCATGGAACGAGGAAAGCAGCGCCTGCATCCCCGAGCCACAGAGACGGTTCACCGTCTGGCCCGGCACGTCTACCGGTAGGCCGGCTCTCAGCAGGGCCATCCGCGCGACGTTCCGGTTGTCCTCACCGGCCTGATTGATGCACCCGAAGAGCACATCGTCGATCGTTGCCGGATCGACGTCGTTCCGTTGAAGAAGGGCTTCGAGCGTGACGGCCGCGAGGTCGTCGGGCCGCACTGGAGCGAGCCCCCCCCCATGCCGTCCGATCGGGGTACGCACGCCATCTATGATCCATGCTTCGCGCATCTTGTCTCCTAGCCGTCTATCGCGACCCAGACGCTCTTGGTCTGTGTGTACTTCTCAAGGGCGGCCTCATGGCCGAGATCCCGACCGAACCCGCTCGACTTGTAACCGCCGAAGGGAGAGGCCGAGTCATACTGATTGTATGTGTTGATCCACACGGTCCCGGCTTGCAGTTCACGCGCGACTCGGTGTGCCTTCCCGATGTCACGCGTCCAGACACCGGACGCGAGGCCGTACATGGTGTCGTTGGCCACCTCGATAGCATGGTCGATGTCCTCTACCGGGATCACCGCAGCGACCGGGCCGAAGATTTCTTCCTGCGCGATCGTCATGCTCTGGTCGACGTCGGCGAAGACCGTCGCGGTGACAAAGTTGCCCTTGCCGTCGACATCGGTGCGTTCACCCCCGGCGACCAGACGAGC
>DGOW01000018.1:0-21834 GCA_002390225.1 Gemmatimonadales bacterium UBA4456
TCCGCCGGAAGTCGGGTCATTGGCGTGTCAGCACGACGGCTGGTGTCTTCGAGAGTCGCGTGATCGTGAACTGCGCGGGCCTCCACTCAGACCGGATCGTCACGATGGCCGGCAGTGACCCCGGTTGTCGGATCGTGCCTTTTCGGGGTGAGTACCACCGGCTTCGTCCAGATCGGGAGCACCTCGTTCGGCACCTCATCTATCCGCTGCCCGAGCCCGGCTTCCCGTTCCTGGGCGTGCACTTCACCCGCCGAATCGGTGGGGGCATCGACGCGGGCCCCAACGCCGTCCTCGCATTCGCACGCGAGGGATATGACCTCGCGACGATCAACGTGCTCGATCTGGGTGGGGCGCTATCATTCCCCGGCTTGTGGCGTTTCATGGCCAAGTACCCACACATGGTCGCACGGGAGCTGAGCCAATCTTTCGACCGTCGCCGCTTCGTCTCCGCGCTTCAGCGCCTCGTCCCGGAGGTCACCAACGCTGACCTGGTGCCGGCGGGTGCGGGGGTGCGGGCTCAAGCCATGAGCCCCGAGGGCGAACTCATTCACGACTTCGTCTGGTCCGAGGAAAAGGGTGCGGTGCACGCGATCAACGCGCCATCACCCGCGGCTACAGCATCGCTCGCAATCGGGGACGAAATCGCCGCGCGCGTGAGAAGGCAGCTTGACCGATAGGCCTGGTGCGAGGTCTCTGACACCCGCTCGGGGAAATCACCAGGCAGTCGCGCCAAGCCCTCATGGACAGAATCTCAGTGCTCACTGCGCCACCCTGAACGAAAACCCACGCGGCTGAGGGGGATTCGTGTCACCGTCGGTCTATCTCTTCTCCGAACTCGACTACCTGTTCGGGACAATGATCGAGATCCCCCGCGCTTTGCGAACGGCTCGGCCCGGACTACGTGTCGTGCTCGCCCTTCAGAATTCCGGTCGCACGGCTCGCGGCCGCGTCGTCGGTACTACAACGCTAGGACTTCTTCGCCACCAGCTCGATCTCAACACGGGCGTTCATCGGCAGCGCGGCGACACCCACCGTGGTCCGGGCGGGCGGCGGCGCGGCGAAGCGTGTTGCATATGCCTCGTTCATCACCTCGAAATCACCCATGTCAGTCAGGTAGACATTGACCTTCACGACGTCGTCCGGCCCGAGCCCTCCATCAGCCAGGACGGCGAAGAGATTATCGAAGCACTGGTGCGTCTGATCGCCGACTCCACCGTCACGCAGAGCGCCGGTTTCAGGGTCGATCGGGGTCTGGCCCGAACAGAACACGTGGGTCCCGTCGTCGATCGCGTGCGAGTACGGTCCAATCGCGGACGCGGTCGGGCTGGAGAGAGGCGTTCGCGCCATCAGGTGCGTCTCGACATCAGTGGATGATCGCCATGGGCAAAAGGACAACGTACCCGAGGACCAGGAGTATCGGCGCCGCCGTGATGGAACCCTGCGCGAGAAGCCAGTAGCCCGACGTGAGCGCGAGGACTCCAGCGCCGCCCAGCATGGCGTTCACCCGGGTGAAGCGGAGGGCCGTCGGCGCGTCTTTCGATGAGTTCTTCGACATGAGTGGATGCTAGACAGGGCCGTCGAGTGGGTCAATCCGTCAGGTGGGACTCCATCTCCTTCACGGAGATGCCAAGAACCTCGGCCGCGGATGTCCTATCACCATCCATCCGATCCAGCACAAGCCGCACGTGCCTGCGAACCACCTCGTCCAGCGACAGGTCTTTGGAGGTGGAGGACCGGCTTTCGAGGATCAGGTGATCGGCACCGATGACTGTTCCGCGTGCGACAATCGCTGCTCGCATGAGGGCGTTCTCGAGCTCGCGCACGTTGCCCGGCCACGGATGGCCCTGCAGCCGTGTGAGAGCCTCGTCAGAGATTCGTCGCACGTCGCGTCCCGTCTCCTCCCGGATGCGGCCGAGAAGCGCCGTAGCAACCAGTTCGATGTCACCAGGGCGTCCCCGAAGAGGGGGCACGTCGATCTCGAACACCTTGAGCCGGAAGTAGAGATCCTCTCGGAAGCGCCCCTCGTCGATCAGACGTTCGATCGGCTGATGGGTCGCGGCGATGACACGTGCCCGCGTCGCCCGAGACTCCTCACCCCCGACCGGATAAAAGCGGCGCTCCTGGAGTACACGGAGCAGCTTGGTCTGGAAGTCAGGGCTCGTATCGCCGATCTCGTCGAGGAAGATCGTCCCCTTTGCGGCAAGCTCGAAGTACCCCTTCCGTGAGCTGATCGCGCCGGTAAAGGCTCCCTTCACGTGCCCGAACAACTCGGACTCGAGCAGTGTGTCGGTCAGCGCCGTGCAGTTCACTGCGATGAACGGCTCCGTGGAGGTCTGGGAGTTCTCATGGATCCCTCTGGCGATCACTTCCTTGCCCGTACCTGTCTCCCCACGGATCAGTACGGTCGCACGGTTGGCCGCCAGTACACCGATCGTCTTGTAGATGTCGACCATTCGCGGGTCGCGGCCGATCAGGCGACTCCGCGGCAACGCAGCAACTGGCTCAGGGGTTTCCGTCGTCTCGACGAGCTCGCGCTCCTTGAAGCAACGATCGGCGAGCGCCTGGACCGCCTTCGGATCGACAGGCTTCACCAGGAAATCGAAGGCGCCCAACTTCATGGCAGAGACCGCTGTCTCCATGTCGTCATGTGCCGTCATCACGACCACTTCGACCCCGTCCATCGACGCACGAATCTTGTCGAGGAGTTCCAGACCCGTCATGCCCGACATTCGGACGTCGGTGACGATCATGGCCGGATCAAACGCGGCGACACGGGCCAGCGCCTTTTCTGCGCTTTCAGCGGTCTCCACCTCGTACCCGGCATGTATGAGACGGGTCTCGAGGACCTCTAGGCCGTCCGTGTCGTCATCGACGACCAGGATTCGAGTATTCGGCTTTTCAGTCATGATTCTTCTCCTACCGGGTCCGGGGCGTCTGGATCCCACCATGCCGGCGCGTCAGGAAGCTCGCCCGCCCTCAGCCTCGCCATCGTCTCACGGTTGCGCCTCTGACGCCCACGAACCATGAAGAGCAAGACCAGTGCCAGCAGGAGCCAGAACACAGCCGAGTGGCTGAGCACGAAAAGCCAGCCATAGCGCTGGCGGACATGCTTCTTCCAGTCCTCCTCGAACTGCCCCATGGTGACACCGAACGTCGCGCGGAAGGCGTCGCCGAAGGAACGCCCAGTGCGCCATCGCTCCAGAAACGTTGCCAGTCCCGCTTCACCACCAGCCTCGAGCACATACGTTACGGCACTCGCCGACAGTAGATATGCTGTACGGGCCTCCTGCCGATCCGATGGCCAGCGGAGCCTCAGGTCACTGAACTCCGGTGCGCGCCGTAGCGCGATCAACACGCGTAAACGCCACGCACCGGTAGCATCGAAGCCCCCTGACGCCCACTGCGCATATCCTTCGTTGAACCAGCGGGGGACGCGCAGATCTCCCAGATAGGCAGCCAGCCCCAGGTGCGCCCATTCGTGGCGGAGCGTACGAAGCCCCTCCCCATCGACGACACGGACGCCTTCACCGGTGGGCATGACCAAGGTGTTCCACGCCGGGATCGCCACCCCGGCCCGCCACTCGGGCACGACGCCACCCGTCAGGTCGTCGAATGCGGCCGGAGAGTGGGCCAGAAAGACGTGGACGCCTTCGGGGGTACCGTCAGGCAGCCCAGGCAGCCGGGCAAAGGCGTCGACGAGTTCGCCGACGCGCTCAGCGACTCTTCGATCGGCCTCAACGTGGTGAATCAGAGCCCGCCGCGACGGGGAGATGACATATGCAACTCCGTCGAGTGAATCCGGGAGGGGCTCTTTGGTGTCCTGGGCCAGCACTGGCCTGAAGCACGCCAGCACAATCAGAGTGAGGCCGACGGCCTTACGCCCTACTCGGACGAAGGCATCTCCAGGTTGGCCTGAACCTCCTTGTTGTTGGGATTCAGATCGAGCGCTCGACGCCGAAGGAGCTGCGCTACGTCTCGATCGTTGCCCTTGAACGCCATCGTGCCCAGTCGCAGATACACGTCGTCTCCAAGCCGCGGAGAGAGCTTCACGGCCTTCTCGTACTGTGCGCGCGCTCCTGCGGAGTCGCCGTGAGCCCATGCCTGATCGCCGAGGTTCTTGTGCACCTGTGGAAGAGGAGGGTTGGTCTACGTCGCCCTCTTGTAAAGCGCGGCAGCCGCCTCCAACTCACCACGCCGCTCGAGAACCTGCCCCACGTTGACCAGGATCGGTCAGGAATTGGACATCGTCGAGCAGCAGGACGTCCAGCTCCCCGTAGATGTTCTTCTTTGCGGCACGCCGAGCGGCAGTACACACCAGCCGCCTGGACGGGCCGACAACAAAGGACTCGAAGGTGAGTTTCGGGTCGAGTCCGGAAATCAGAGGTGTTACGCGAACACAAGCAGGAGGAGCCCGACGGAGCCTTCCGGCGAACAGATGATTATCTGATTGCTAGGCCGATTGAAAAAGGGCCGTTTCACTCGGATCTGGCCCATTCGGCGATCCTTGCAAGATCAGGCGGGAGCGATGATTCGAAGCTCATCTCCTCACGGGTCGCAGGATGGCGGAATCTGAGTTCGGCTGCATGGAGGAATTGCCGTTTCATTCGACGTGCCAGTTCGTCCACCCAGCGGCGTGTCGGGCCCCCGAGTCCTCGTTCCCAGCCCAGTCCGTAAGTGGCATCTCCGATGACCGGATGCCCCACGTGCTCGAGGTGGACCCGGATCTGGTGCGTACGGCCGGTCTTCAGCGCCACATGGAGCAGATCGGCACGCAACCATCGCTCCCGGACCTCGAAGCGAGTCGTAGCATTACGACCGTCATCCACGATCGCCATGCGCTTGCGGTCGCGCGGATCCCGGCCAATCGGGGCTTCCACCACGACCGGTGACTCGGCTAGATGCCCCCATGCCGCCGCCAGGTAGAAGCGCTTTACTCTCCGAGCCTTGATCGCCTCCGACAGGTCCCGGTGTGCGGCATCGGTCTTGGCCACGACAAGAAGTCCCGACGTGTCGCGATCCAGTCGGTGGACGATTCCCGGGCGTGCACGCCCCCCCACGCCCTCGATGTTCGGCACGTGCCAGAGCAGTGCGTTCACCAGCGTGCCGGAGCGATGCCCCGGTGCGGGGTGCACCACCATCCCCGCAGCCTTGTTGATCACCAGTAGATGGTCGTCCTCATGTACGATCTCGATTGGAAGATCTTCGGCCACGATATCCACAGCCTGCACTGTCGGCACCTCGACCTCGATCACGTCACCAGGCTGCACGACCTCTGACTTTCGTGGCCGTCGTCCATGCAAGGTGATCCTCCCGTCGGCGAGCAATCTCTGCACCCGTGTGCGGGACAGCTCGAGCCGGTCGGAGACGAAGCGGTCGAGCCGCGCCGTCTCCCCCGGCTGTGCCGTCAGGGTGTGTCGTTCCTCCACGTAGTCAGTCAACCGACGCAGCCAGACCGATCCACGCTTCGATGCCGTCGATATTGACCGAGCGCACGTGGGCCAGGTCGCCCTCGGAAACCGCGTCCCGCACCCCAACCCGCACCGCGAGTGTCTCCCCGCCAATGAAGGCCTCGTGTGTGGTCACAGCCTCGCGCACCGAATCCGGTCCGGCGATGGCCAGCTCGATCCGATCCGTGATCTCGAGCCCAGCATCTTTGCGCAGACGCTGAATCCGATTGACGAGCTCACGCGCAAGCCCCTCTGCCCGTAGCTCGTCGTCGAGTTCGGGATCCAGCGCCAGGGTGTACGCTCCCTCACCCTTGACCACCAGGTTCCCCGACGCTTCCTGCACGACCTCGAGATCGTCAGGCTCGAGTTCGACGTCACTGCCGTCAACGTTGATCGTCAGCCCCTGGCCCGCCTGCCAGGCCGACAATGCGGCTTGATCAAGCGCTCGGATCACGTTCGCCGCATCGTTGGTCTGCTTGCCGAACCGACGGCCCAGCGAGCGGTAGTTCGGTCGAGCGGTCAGCGTCGCGATGCCATCGACTGACGAGAGGAATCCAACCTCTTTCACGTTCAGTTCATCGCGAACGACATTGAGCATATCGCCCGACAGCGTGCGGCCACCCGGTAGCACGGCGCGGACGCCTCGGAGGGGCTGTCGCACGCGGATCTTGACGTCCTCCCGGGCTGCTCTCCCCAGTGAGACGAGCGCACGAACAGCATCCATGTCAGCCTCGACATCGGCACCGCGAGACACCACCGCTCTGTCCGCATCGGACATCGGTGACGGGAACCGCTCGAGATGCACGCTCGTGTCTGCGAGGGCACGGTGGACCCAATCGGCCGCGAAGGGCACACACGGAGCCGCGAGTAGGCTGACGGTGCGCAGTGCATCATACAGCGTCCGGAACGCCGCACGCTGATCCGCAGCATCATCCGAATTCCAGAATCGAGAGCGGTTCCGGCGCACATACCAGTTCGACAGGTCCTCGACGACAAAGTCCCCAAGTACCCGATACGCCCTGGTCAGCTGATACCCCTCCAGCTCAGCACCCACCTCAGCCACGACCGAATCCAGCCGGGCGAGCAGCCAGCGATCCAGAAGCGGTCTGTCGTCCGGTCGCGGGTCGTCGTCGGACGGCGTCCACGACTCTACCCGCGCGTACAGCGCGAAGAACTTGTAAGTGTTAAACAGCGTATCGAAGAACTTACGCGCGGCCTCGTTCACACCAGCCGGGTCGTATCGCTTCGGCAGCCACGGATTCGATGAGGTGATGAAGTACCACCGAACCGCGTCCGCCCCGTGGTCGCTGACCGCATCCCACGGATTCACTGTGTTGCCTTTGGACTTGGACATCTTCTGGCCCTCGGCATCGAGCACCAGGTCGTTAACCAGGCAATTTCGAAAGGCCGGGCCGCGGCCGAGCATGGTCGAGATCGCGAGGAGCGAGTAGAACCAGCCACGCGTCTGGTCGAGGCCCTCACAGATGAAGTCCGCTGGGAAGTGATTCTCGAACTCTTCCTCGTGATCGAACGGGTAGTGCCACTGTGCATAGGGCATCGCACCCGAGTCGAACCATACGTCGATCACTTCGGGCGACCTGTGCATGGTCCCGTCACACTGTTCGCAGCTCCACGTGACCTCATCGATGAATGGGCGGTGTGGATCGAAGTCGTCTCCCAGCGAACCGGCCTTCTCTGCCAGCTGCTCGAGTGACCCGATCCAGGTCACGTGTTCGGGGTCCGAATCGCACAACCAGACGGGCAGCGGTGTGCCCCAGTACCGATCACGAGAGAGCGCCCAGTCGATGTTGCCCCGTAGCCACTCCCCGAACCGCTTCTCCCCCACTTCGGGTGGATGCCACTGGATCTGGTCATTGTTGGCGAGGAGCTCCTCCTTCATGGTCGACGTCGCTGCGAACCACGAGTCGATCGCGACATAGAGAAGCGGCGAGCTACAACGCCAGCAGTGCGGATAACTGTGGACGATCGTCTCGGCGCCGAAGAGCAGATTCCGGTTGCCAAGCTCCTGAATCAGGACCGTGTCAGCGTCCTTTACGAACTGACCACCGACGAGTCCGACCTCGGGATCGAAGCACCCACGACCGTCGATCGGGCTCAGCATGGGCAGATCATGACGCTTTCCCGCAGCGTAATCGTCGGCACCGAAGGCGGGCGCCATGTGCACAATCCCTGTTCCATCATCGGCGCTGACGAAGTCCTCGGCGACGACGGTCCAGCCGTTGCCACGCTCTGCCGGCTCGGGGACGAGATCGAGTGGGCGCCGGTAACGCCAACCCACGAGCGCGCTCCCCGCATACGTCCGAGCGACCACGGCCTCCTCTCCGAAGATCGCCTCTACTCGCGCCTCCGCGACGATGTAACGGCGGCCATCCTGCTCCACCTCCGCGTAGGTCAGGTCAGGATGCACGGCCAGCCCGGTGTTCGAAGGGACCGTCCACGGTGTGGTCGTCCAAGCGAGAATCGCGCGCCCTTCTGGATCTGGATTCCCCTCGGCATCGACTACTTCAGCCACGAATGTCAGCGAGGGATCTTCGACATCCTTGTAGCCCTGTGCGACTTCATGCGAGGATAGCGCCGTCCCGCACCGTGGACAGTACGGCACGCTCTTGTGGCCTCGGTAAAGAAGCCCTTTGTCTGCGAACGTCTTCAGGATCGCCCACACCGACTCGATGTAGGGCGTGTGGAAGGTCACATACGGGCGCCAGTACTCCAGCCAGTACCCGATGCGCTCGCTGAGCTCCTCCCACTCCTCCTTGTAGGTGAAGACTGATTCCTTGCACGCCCGATTGAACTCGTCGATACCGAGCGCTTCGATCTCGGGCTTCCCGCTGATACCGAGCTTCTTCTCGGCCTCAATCTCCACCGGCAGACCGTGGGTGTCCCAGCCTGCGATACGCGTAACGCTGTGACCCAGCATGGCGCGGTGACGACAGACGAGATCCTTGATCGTGCGGCTGAGGATGTGGTGAAGGCCTGGACGTCCGTTTGCGGTCGGCGGGCCTTCGTAGAAGACGAAGCGCTTCCCATCCGCGTTCGCCTCGAGGGTCTGTCGGAAGAGATCTTCGTCCTTCCAGCGCTGGAGGGTCTCCTCCTCCACAGCCAGTAGGGTTTCGGGTAGCTCAGGATAGCTCATTTCAGCAGCGTGGATTCGTAATGTCGTTCGGTGTGCGACGCCGGTTGGCGTCGCCGTCAGATTTGTCCGACCACCCGCTCTATGAGACGGGTCAGATGCGGTTCGGCGGCGCCGGCCGCCGCGATAATTCGGGAGATGTCGACCGGCTCAAGCGCGTCTGGCAGGCAGGCATCCGTGATGATGCTCACACCCAGCACACGCATATCCATGTGTCGTGCCACGATCACCTCGGGCACAGTGGACATACCCACGATGTCCGCACCCATCCAGCGTAGCATGCGGTACTCGGCACGCGTCTCAAGCTGAGGCCCCGGCACGGCAACATACACGCCACGATTCAGGCGGATATCCAGATCGAGCGCGCCCGCCATGGCAACGTCCTGTAGAGCCCGGTCATACGGCTCGGACATGTCCGGAAAACGTGGCCCGAAGCGATCATCGTTTGGCCCGATAAGCGGGCTGTCCCCGAGCAAGTTGATGTGGTCGTCCAGGAGCACGAGCTCGCCCACGCCCCACAGCGGGTTCATTCCGCCCGAGACGTTCGACACGACGAGCGTCTCCGCGCCCAAGAGCTTCAGAACACGGATCGGAAAGGTGATCTCCTGAAGGGAATACCCTTCGTATCGATGGAACCGGCCCTGCATCGCAACGACCGGCGTGCCGGCCAGCAACCCGAACACCAGGCGGCCGGAGTGCGTCTCCACCGTAGGTTCGGGGAATCCATCCAGTTCATCGTAGGGAATCGTTGCCTTGACGTCGATGACGTCCGTGAGCGCACCGAGGCCCGTCCCGAGCACGATGGCAACACGAGGAGTCACATGAACGCGGGCCTCGATCGACTCAGCGGTCGCCAGGGCACGAGCGTAGAAGTCCTGACTCATCAGGGGCTATTGCTGCTGGTCGGTGACGTTCGGATCCATTATCCGCCGGTCGTCTCTGGGGACGTCTGGCGCGGCAGACGCAGCGATCCCCTCATCCGACGGAGGCCTGACTTCTTCTACACCCGCCTCCGCCAGCACGGTATTCAGATCCGGGATGCCCTGAAAGCGCTCCGACTCCGTTTCAGGAGAGGCCTCATGCTCTGCGCCGGCCATCAACTCCATCTCGAGCGTTGTCGGCTCCGGCGCGATGTCAGGCGCAGGCGCAGAGGGTCGATTCGACTGCACGTCCATGACACCAAGTGTCTGCGATCCCTCAGAGACCTGCTCCGCCCCAACCGGCGGATGCTGCATCTCCGCCCTCTCGGCGCGTGCCCCCCCCAGGTCAAGATCGATCGCCCGATCCTCAAGCGGGGTGCGCGCCTCTTCGATCGTTACCACATCCATCTCTCGCTCAAGCAGACCCCTGAACTCCTTAATGAACCGATCCCGACGTCGCTCGAGGTCGTCGAGTACGTGTTGCGCCTGGTCCAGTCTCCGCTCGACACCGCGAACGCGACTTCGTATCTCCACGTCAGCGTCGGCCAGCAACTTCCGGGCCTCCACCTCAGCTTCCTTGATGACGTGGTCGACCTCGCGCTGCGTCTGATTCTGCATCTCGGTACGCAGTTCCTGAGCAGTGACGAGCGCATTCTGCACAGCATGCTCGCGGACCGACTGCGCGTCGACCTGGCTCTGCAGCGCCTGCGTCTGCTGCCGCAACTGGATATTCTCACGCACCAGGGCTTCCAGACGATCGGCGACAAGCTCCAGAAAAATGTCGACCGCCTGGGGGTCGTAGCCCCGCATGATCTTCTTGAAGTCTTCCCGCTTGTTGCGGACGTCCAGCGGAGTCAGGTCCATCATGTTGTGTATCCCGTCCTGGGTCCGAAGAGGGCCGTCCCGACCCGTACCATCGTGCTTCCTTCGCGAATCGCTACGTTCAGATCGTTGGTCATCCCCATAGAAAGCTCCGTACCAAAGCCATCGATCGCGGCTACGAGCGACTCCGAAAGTTCTCGCAGGGATGCGAACGCGGTCGTGAGTACCGCCTCGTCATCGACGAAGGGTGCCATCGTCATGAGTCCCTTCACGCGAAGTCCCGGAAGCTCGGACATCCCAGCGATCTCGTCGAACGCCGAGTCGACCGTAAACCCGCCCTTGGATTCTTCCCCGGACGTATTCACCTGAGCAAGGACTTCCACAAGCCTCCCGTCGTGCGCCGCTGCCCCTGACACCTTCTGGGCGAGCTTCAGAGAATCGACTGAGTGCAGGACATCGGCGACCGCGATCGCTCGTCGGGTCTTCCGGCTCTGCAGGCGGCCGATCATGTGCCACGTCGCGGTGTCAGCCCCAAAATGCTCGACTTTGGCTTCGAGCTCCTCGATCCGGTTTTCACCGAGATCGCGTAACCCGGCCCCCAACGCGGCCTCGACGCACTCGAACGGGTGCGACTTGGTCACCGCGATGAGCCGCACGGAGCCCTCGGCCCGGCCAGCGACCACCTCTGCGCGGGCAATCTGCTCGCGCACCCGAGGCAACGCCTCCGTCAGACGCTCGGCATACGTAGTGAGAGGGGATGACGACATGGAGGTAAATACCAAAGAAAAAGGGACCCCGCCGGAGCTCCGGCGGGGTCCCCAGGATCCTGTCAGGCTCAGGCTTAGCGAACCTGGAAGGTAATGGGGAACTGCACCCAGACCGGCACCTTCTTGTCCCTGTTCAGCGCCGCTGAGAAGCGGTAGACGTCGGCGACTGCCAGCGCGGCATCGTCGAGTGCCTGGTGCCCGGAGCTCTCGGAAATCCGGAAGTCCTGCACCGATCCGCCCTCATCAATGAAGAAGAAGACCACCGCGCGGCCACCGATACCGGCGTCACGCAGCAGTGCCGGATACTCTCGCTCCATTGCCCGCACAACCTCGGCGCGGTTCAGGATCGAAGGCGCAACGGTGAACGGGGTGAACGTCGGGGCAGAGGAGATGTCGACCGCTTCCTCTTCGGGCGGCGGCGGCAGGTCCTCGACCGGGTTTTCCTCGAACGTCGTCGGGGCGATGGTGATATCCTCGTCGATGTCGGCGGTAGCCATCACCGGCGTGGCGGGACGGGAAATCGCCTGCGGCGGCGGCGGGATCTCGATCTCCGGCGGGAGTTCGATCGCTTCGATCTCCTCAGCCTCGTACGAAATGTCCTCAGCGGTGAGTTCCGGCCAGAACGCGAACGTTCCGCCATGAATGAACGTCGCCACAATCATCGAGCCCCAGAACCACGAACTGAACGTCCTTTTCAGGCGCTCATTCGCAGTCTCCGCAGTCAGTGCGGGAACGGCTTCGGCTGTCATCGTCTCTCCCTCTGCATGCTCTGTTCCAGCTGAGCGGCGAACACTACGCGGACCACGCCAGCTTCGGTCAATTCCTTCTGAATCTGATCCATGTACAGATACGGCACATCCCGATCACCTCGGATCGAAATGACTAGAGCACGGTCGGAGCCCGCGTAGAGAGGGGCCACGACGACCGAGACATCCTGCATCTGGTACGGCTGGTCATTGATGAAGACAGAGCCATCACGCTCCATCCAGATATTCAAAATGTTCTTCTGCTTCTCATCGATCTTCTCCGCCGCCTCGGCCTCGGGCCAAGTGATCGGGCGATCACGGTCAGCCTGGAAGACCGTCGTGACCATGAAGAAGATCAGGAGCAGGAACGCAATGTCGGCTAACGAAGATGTTGGGACCTCATCCGACGCCTTCGAGCTCTTCTTAAAACCACCACCTTTCATCGACATCGTTAGTTCTCCAAGACCTGGAGTGAGATACGCTCAGCGTTCGCGCTGTGCAGCCCATCGAGCACGTCCACCATGAAACGATATGGTGCCTCGGGATGAGTCTTCACAGCGGCGATCAGGTTCGGATTCTGAGTGACCTCCTGGCGCCAGAGACCCTCGATCTCGCGTGGCCGCATCTGCTGCACCTGCTGGCTCTCACCTCGTTTCACCTCGACGATGCCATTCGGCTGCACGATGAGGTGAAGAATGTTCTTCTGGCTGACCTGGGCTTCCTCACCCGGCTCCGGGAGAACAACGGCGAGTCCTTTGTCCTTCGGGAACGTCGTCGTGACCAGGAAGAAGATCAGAAGAAGGAAGGCGATGTCCGCCATCGACGAGGTTGGAATCTCGTCACTGACCTTTGACTTCTTGTTATTCAGAACCGCCATGTCTGTCCGGCCTCTGGTTTTCGGAACGTACTTGGTTTGGGAACGTCAGGTTCCGCTAAGGCTTAGCCCTCGTCCGCGGATACCGCGTCTTGTGCGGGTGCTGCTTCTGCCGGCGCTGCCGCCTGAGCCGCCGCTACCGCAGCGGCCGGCCAACGCGTGTCTTTCTTCTTGACGATCTCGATCTTGCCATCCTTATCGAGATCCCACGCCAGGTTCACGATCTTCTGCGCACCGTACTCCATGTCGACGATCAGCTGGTCGATACGGGTAACGAAGAAGTTGTAGGCGATGTTCACGGGAACAGCGATCACGAGACCCGCCGCCGTGGTGAGCAAGGCCACCTTGATGCCGCCCGCAACGAGCGCGGGGTCGACGTTACCGGCCGCCTCGATCGCAGCGAAGGCAAGGACCATCCCCATGACCGTGCCGAGGAAGCCCATCAGCGGCGCCACATTCGCGATCGTGGCGAGAATCACCAGACCTCGCTCGAGAAAGCCGAGCTCGATCGTGCCGACCGTCGCGACGGATCTCTCGAGTTCACCCTCGTTGAGTGTCTTCCCCTGAATCCGACGCAAGCCCGCCAGGATGATCGCGGAGGCCGGACCCGGCGTGGCGCGGCAGACCTCGATCGCGCCGCCGACGTCGCCGGAGTGCACGAGATCGTCGACCTCTGCCAGAACTCGATTGGTCCCCGTGTGCGCAATGTGAAGAGTGAAGAACTTCGCGATCATCACGCCGACCGAAATCATCGAGCAGAGGACCAGCGGATACATCATGAATCCGCCGTCTGCGAACAGCGTTAGCAGTCGATATTGGGATCCCACGAAGACTTCGCTCCTGATTGGCCAGAGCCCGGCACACCGGTTTCAGACCCTGTGGACCTTAAACCGAAAAAGACCCGGCAATCTAGACGGGGCTACGGAAGGGTGTCAACGAGGCATTTTCAACTTCTTTTACGGACTCAGGAGGTGCTCATTAGCGTCGTCGGAGACACCCGCACCGACTCGGAAACCGGTCCCACGCCCTCGAGAATCGTCCGGAGACGTTCGGGGGACACGTCGCGCTCCAGGCGACCGAGTCGCGCCACAGACACCTGAGATGTCTCCTCACTGACCACGACAACGATCGCGTCGGTCTCTTCGCTGAGGCCGAGCGCCGCCCGATGTCGCGTGCCCAGGGAGCGATCGTGGACACTCGACTGCGTGAGCGGAAGGATTGCACCGGCAGTGCGGATCTGGTCCCCGACCACGAGCACGGCCCCATCGTGCAAGGGAGAATACGGCGTGAAGATCGTCGTGAGCATCTCCGCCGTGACCTTCGCATCCACGGAACTTCCGGTCTCCGCGTACTCGCCCAGCCCGACCTCCTGCTCCACGCAGATGATCGCTCCATATTGCGCCCTGGAAAGACGCTCGACCGCCTCGGTGATCTCTTCAGCAACCCGGCTCCCTTCGAGCCGCTGAAACGCCCGCAGCATACGGCTCTGTCCGAGTCGGGCCAGGGCGACACGAAGCTCCGGCTGGAAGACCACCAGCGCCGCGATCGCGCCATACTGGAACGCCGTCTCGAGCAGGGTCCTGATCAGAATCAGATCAAGAAGACGCGACACTCCATAGAGAAAGCCGAGGACCGCGAGACCAAGAGTGATCTGCATCGCCCGTGTCCGCTGGAGTACCAAAAGCACTCGGTAGAGCAGAAACGCGACGATCAAAATCTCCAGAAGGTCCGTCCAGCCGAACCTGAGGAACTGGAGATTGTCCAGGATCATGGTCACGTGGGAGCTCCTCGCGCTCGCCGGGGGGAATCGGCACAAAGCCGATAGGACTTGTTACGGACTGCACTCAATATGGTCAAACAGGTCGGTCGCTTCACCCACCGGGGCTCGCTCCGACGATATAGGCGCGTTTCGATCGTCGGATACTCCCGGGAGATTGCGGTGCTCAAGCGCTGTCCGTGAGTAAGCGGCTTCTCCATCCAAGGCATCGTCAAGGGCTCGAATCGAGACCACCTGAGCGAGCACGGGGGAGTCGACCGCCTGGCCGACTCCCCCGTTTCCGCATGCATATCTCAAGCGAGCGTGTCAGAACACCTCGGGATCTTCCTCAACCACATACCCGGGAGCGAGTTCGGGCAGCGGACCTTCACCACCGAGCCCGAACGACCGTGGATCAGGGTCAGCAGCAGGCGTCGCCTTGGGCGGTTCGAGAACCTCAGGCGACTCCTCCAGCTTCGGGAGTGGCGGAAGCGGAGCCCCCTGATCCAGCGCCTCGAGGTCGAGGCGACCGATCGTCTCGCGGTCGAGCAGCGCCTGGGCAATCGACTCGAGCAGATCAGCATGCTCACCCAGCACATCATGCGCCATCTTGTGAGCCTCATCGAGGATGCGCTTGACCTCCTGGTCGACCATGCGCTGCGTGTGCTCGCTCACGTTCCGACGCTGCTGGATCTCACGACCGAGGAAAACTTCCTGATCGTTGTCTCCGATCGCGATCAGCCCGATCACGTCACTCATACCGAACGAGGTGACCATGCGCCGCGCCATGGACGTGGCACGTTCGATGTCGTTACCCGCACCGGTCGTCACGGCATTCACGCCGAAAATCAACTCTTCGGCGACCCGGCCGCCGAACAGCATGGCGAGCTGACCCAGCATCCACTCCTTGGTGTAGGAGTGACGATCTTCCTTGGGAAGGCTGGCCGTTATGCCGAGCGCGCGCCCTCGCGGGACGATCGTGACCTTATGAACCGGATCGAGTCCGGGGACCTTCAGCCCCAGGACAGCATGCCCTGCCTCGTGGTAAGCCGTGAGCTTCCGCTCTCGCTCGGTGAGCACGAGACTCCTTCGCTCGGTCCCGAGCATGACCTTGTCCTTCGCCTGCTCGAAGTCGGACATGGAGACCTTGTCACCATCACGTCGAGCAGCAAGCAACGCAGCTTCGTTGCAGATGTTCTCCAGATCGGCGCCGCTCATGCCCGGGGTTCCCCGCGCGATGACGGAGAGCTCCACGTCGTCCGCCAGCGGCAGCTTCTTCGCATGTACCCGCAGGATACCTTCGCGGCCCTTCACGTCCGGTGCATCCACCACGACCTGTCGATCGAAGCGGCCCGGGCGCAGAAGCGCGGGGTCCAGAACGTCGGGTCGGTTCGTCGCCGCGAGGAGAATGACCCCCTCGTTCGACTCGAAGCCGTCCATCTCGACGAGCAGCGCGTTCAGGGTCTGCTCGCGCTCATCGTGACCGCCACCGAGACCAGCGCCACGATGACGACCGACTGCGTCGATCTCGTCGACAAAGATGATGCACGGCGCGTGGGCCTTGCCCTGCTCGAAGAGATCGCGAACCCGGGACGCACCAACACCGACGAACATCTCGACAAAATCGGACCCGGACATCTGAAAGAACGGACGTCCGGCCTCACCCGCAACAGCCCGGGCCAGAAGGGTCTTTCCAGTTCCCGGAGGCCCGACCAGAAGCACACCCTTGGGCAGTCGCCCACCCAGACGTGAGAACTTGGATGGATCCTTCAGGAACTCGATGATCTCCGTGAGTTCTTCCTTGGCCTCGTCAGCACCCGCGACGTCCGCGAACGTCACTTTTGGCGTGTCGGGTGTGATCATCTTGGCCTTGGACCGGCCAAACTGGAATGCACGGTTTCCCCCACCCTGCATGGTCCGGAAGATCCAGATCCAGAAGGCGATAAAGAGGAGCCAGGGGAGAGCGGTGAGCAGGAAGGTGCCCCACCCTGCCTGGGGCTGCTCGGCATCGACAACGACGTTCTGGCTGGCGAGCTCGGAGAGCAGACCATCTGACACATCGCCCGGCGTCATCGACTCGAACGTGGTGAAGTCGGCACCGTCGATCTGCACCGTTCGGCGGAACTCGCCGTCTATGGAGCGATCACGGAACGTCACCTTGGAGACGCCACCCTGATCCAGATACTGGATGAACTCGGAGTAAGAGATGCGCGCGGATGCGTTTTCCTGCCCGCGAAGCGACTGCATGAGCAGAAGAAGCACGACCGCTGACAACATCAGGAAGGCGGCATTTTTCGAGATGCGGCCCAACTTCTGGTTGGGATCGGGCTTGATCGGATCGTTTGACATCGACGTCTCTAGGAGCAAGACCCGGGCGTGCCTGCCCGAGATCTAAAGGCTCGCAATATACGGTAAGTGACGAAAGGCTCCAGCGTGGTCCAGACCGTACCCCACGAGGAATGAATTTGGTGCATCGAAGCCAACCCAGCGTGGTTCAAGCTCACCTGCCGTGAGTCGCTTGTGCAGCAACGTCACGACATCGATGCTGGACGCGCCTCGTTTTGTCAGACGAGGAATCAGCGTCGATAGTGTCGTCCCGGTCTCGACGATGTCTTCGACGAGGAGGACCGGCCGTCCGGTCAGCTCCGTCTCCGGGTCATAGAGAAGCATGACCTCGCCGCTCGACACCATCGCATTCCCGTAGCTCGAGGCCACGAGGAAGTCGACTTCGTGCGGGACATCGATAGCTCGGACGAGGTCGGCCAGGAACAGGAATGACCCCTTTAGGACGCCGATCACGAGCAGACGGTCCGAGGGGGCGTAGGCCTTCGTGATCTCACGGCCCAGTTCGAGAACGCGCGCGTGAATCGTCTCCTCAGAGAAGACGATATCCCGAATCCCGTCATCGGTCGTCATGGCTCGATTCTGATCCGTATGGAAGGAGCACCAGCGCTCGGCATCGCGACGGTAGAGCGAGCCACGCCAGGGATCCAGAGCACCTCCCCAGATGCATCCACGAGGACGGGAAGCGCATTGCGGTCGACAGAGAGAATACGATGCTCGAGGAGGATCTTCTTCACTTTGCGCGATCCGCCGTTTCCACGTAGCCGGTCGCCGGGTGCTCGTGCGCGGACCTCCAGCGGAAAGGACAGAGCGCTCACGTCGAACGAAGCCTCCCCATCCTTGCTGATTCCTCCCCCCTCTTCCTCGACCCAGGCGACCCAGACGGGCTTCCCGGCGAGCAAGGCCCGTGAGGAGCCCTCGCCGGAGGACTCGATGATCACCGCCTCATCCTCGACGTCCGAATCGGAAGAGGATCGGAGATCATCGGGTCGATCCGGATCAGGCACAGCAAAGACCACACGATCCAGTTCCAGGCTGACGGTGGCTCCGCGCCCGAGCTCGATCATCCGTCCGCTCGTCGAGGACGACAGAAAGTCGTCCACGCGGCGGACCGCCGCCTCGTCGAGCGACGCTTCGACCTCGGCGGCGAGGTAGCGGATGACACGGGCCCTCAATCCGGAGCTGAACAGGAGCAGCGCTTCTCTCGCTACCTGAACACGTCTGCCAGACAATCCATCCTGAGGAGAACTCCGCTCGAAATCCATGGCGAGCGTGAGCCATGGAAGGACCTCTTTGGACCATGCATCGGCATCCGCCGCCGCCAGCCGGGCGAGTCGAAGCAGCGCATTTCGGGCACCCGGAGCGACAGCACGTTCGATGAGCGGCAGAACTTCGTGTCGCAACGTGTTGCGAGCGTACCCCAGCTGTTCGTTCGTGGGGTCCTCTCGCCAGCGCAGCCCGTGCTCGGCGGCGTACACCTCGAGATCTTCCCGCCAGACGTTCAAGAGCGGTCGCGCGATGCCGGGCCGTTGTTCGTGGATCCCACGGAGGCCATCCGGGCCGGTACCACGAAGTAGACGGAACAGAACCGTCTCTGCTTGGTCGTCGGCATGATGTGCCGTGAGCAGGATTCTTTCGTCACCAGCATCCGCGCGAGCACGCTCCAGGAATGCGTACCGCGCAGCACGAGCATCGGCCTCGGAGGTGAGGGATTCACGAGCGCGTTCGGTGACCATCGGCAGGCCCCAAGCGCGGCACACGCCTGCTGCCCAGACCGCATCCCCGGCGCTGCCATCACGCATCGCGTGGTCGAAGTGTGCGACCGTGACGTCAGGAATCGCAGCTCCTTCGAGGTGCGCGTGGTAACGCAGGGCATGAAGCAGGACGCACGAATCCAGTCCGCCCGAGAACGCGACCACGAGCGGCCGGGCCGACCCGAGCTTCTGCAACGAGCTGTGCACTGCGGCGAGGACCGCGGATTCCCCCGACGGCACTGCTGAGCCGCTTCTCACGGTGCGCCCGGTCCGTCGCCACGACGGAGTATTGGCGGGAGCGGGCGCGCAGCCTCTGCGACGAGCACGTCCGAGAGCACATCCGGACGGTCCGTCTGGATGGCGTCCACACCCCAGGAAAGGAGGCGCCGCATATCGTCCGGATCATCGATCGTCCATACGTGGACCGGAATATTCCTACGATGCGCTTCTTCGATCAGGCGGGGAGTCAGAACGCGATGCCCCTTCCACCGGTCAGGGACCTGGAAGGCGTCGACCCTCGGCGTGAATCGGGCACCCCCGGGCATCCGGTGGAGAAGCCAGAACAGGAAGCAGTCGGTCCGACTCGCTCCCCATGGCCCCTCGTATCCACGGGCATCGATTCGATTCCGCTCGTGCTCGGCCGCAACCAACACGCGGTGCTGCGCACGATGCTCGCGGATGAGCTTCACAAGTGGTCCGGCCACCTGTCTCTCTTTGGCCTCGATGTTGAGCCATACATCGGGACATGCCTCGAGCAGCTCATGAAGCGCAGGGATGGTCACGCCCTGGCCACGAAAGGCTGGGTGGCCATCGATGTCCTCGAACCGGTAACCCGCATCGAGTTCTTCGAGTTCGGCACGCGTGAAGTCCGCGACCCGACCCGTCCCGTCTGTCGTGCGGTCGACGGTGCTGTCGTGGATCACCATGACAACGCCGTCTTTGGAGAGACGCACGTCAAGCTCCAGCATGTCCGCGCCCCAATCGTCGACCGCCGAGCAAAACGCGACCATCGTGTTCTCGGGCGCGAGCCGGCTACCGCCTCGATGGGCTACCAGCATGGGCGCTCCGGCCAGGTACGCCCGTCCGGGGCGGGGCCGGAGCCGAGACGTCATCGTCAGGGTCAGGCCGCGGCCTGCTCCACGCGCGCCACATCCGCTTCGTTCAGGCCGTGGAACAGATAGAGAACCTGATCGATCAGGCGGTGCGTCATCTCCATCTCGGCTTGCGACTGCTCTCGCTCACCCTGGTCCGGTCCGGCAAGCTCGTCTTGTAGCGTCACGACCCGGTTGGCCAGGAAGTCCAGCGTGTCGGACACGACCTGAGGCCGAGGATTCGCCGGGGACAAGGAGTCCGGCATAACCTCACTCAGGAGTAACCCGCGCACGTATGCGAGAAAACCCGGAAAGGTCAGCTCGGCCAGCGGGCCCGCGTCGAGTGACTCCTCATCTGTGATGTGCTCCCACTCGATCTCGTTCCAGTACAGATCTTGAACTTCGCTGAGCAGGTACGACCGAGTCTCATCGGAAATCGGCTCATTGGCTCCAGCGGTCGGCGCCTTGAGTTCACGCTCGAGAATGCGTTCGATGCGCTCTCGACGGCCTCCGATAAGTGTAGCTGCACGTTCAGACATGGTCGTTCGATTCCGGTAAGAAGCGGTCCCACGGGGACGGCAAGATACGAAACGGCGTCAACAGGGGGAATTGGGCTGACCATCCTGAATAGCACAGAACCGAGCATCGATGGAAGCAGCCGCACATGCGATCGCCCCAAAGCAGAGCGTCCTCCGATCGAACGGAGGACGCTCTGACCTAAACCCGAAGCCTTCGTCTGAACAGGATCTGTTGGTCGGAGAAGAGCCAACCCAAGAAGGACCCGCCCTTCCTCTCGGACGGGCGGGTCCTCTGCTCCGTCATGGACGGGCAGGCGAAACTCAATCAGCCAGCATTGCTTCGATCACGGGCGCGACGGTCTCATCCGTGGTCACGGGATGCAGAGTGATATCAAGAATGTCTATCCACTGAGCGAGCCACAGCTGTAACGCGACGACGTTGTCCACATCGACGACCACGACAGCCCACTTCGTTCCGGGCGAGTGATAGCGATTAACCAAACGCACGCCCTCTGGGAATTCATCGTCTCCCACACCAGCGAAGCGACGAACGATGGTGTCCACATCGGACCCGCGATAGTTGATTTCAGCGGCAAACAGCATGCCAATCCCCTCAGGTTGTGCGGATTGTTAGAATGAGTAAGCTAACCACTGGCTGATCGACCCTTGGTCGTCATCAGGTACGAGGTCGGTCAGACACTGACCAGAACCTTCGAAGTCGGCGAAGCCAAGCGGTTTTTATGAGCGAACCAGCCGGACCCGCCGTCGACACTCGCATCCGGCGTGTCGTCTTCGTCCTGTGGATTGGAGTCATCGCGATCGGCCTGTATCTCAACTGGAGATACCTCGCGATCGACTTCGAGGGGACATTGGAGATCGTACGCCAGTACGTACAGGATAACTTTGCGATCGTGGTCCTGCTCTACCTGATCGTGATCAGTCTCCGGGGTCTCGTGTTTCTTCCCAGCACCCCTGTTCTGCTGATCGGGGTGGTCATCTTCCCTCCGTGGCAGAATTACTGGCTGAACCTGATCGGAATCGTACTGTCGAGCTTCATCGTGATCACTGCAATTCAACGCTTCGGATTCGCTAATTCTCTCGAACGATTGCGAGCGTCGAGCCCCGCGTACCACAGAATGGAGTTGCAGCTGGCCCGCTTCGGCCCGCCAATCATCGTCGGCTGGAGCTTTTTCCCTCTCGTTCCGACGGACCTCATCGTGTACCTGGCCACGCTGATTCGCATGAGGACCGCAACCATACTCCTTTCCGTGCTCGCCGGAGAAGCCGTGCTTATGGCGATCTACGTCTTCGGCGGCTCCGCCCTTCTGGATTTGCTGATTTCGCTCTGAGCGAAATCGGCGGCGAGGCCTACGATACGATTCGAGCGGTTCGAAGCCTCACGTTCACCCTCGTCGCGTAGACCACGCACTCCGCTCCTCCGACACGCTGCTCGACGCCGCCAATCCGCAGAACAGGCTGACGCGCACCACGTCGACCGGTCTAGCTGTGCCACAACCGAACCCGAAGAAACCTTTCCCCGAGCTCCAGCGACATTTTGGCACGAAAAAGGCCCCTCCAGAGGAGGGGCCGCACCCGAAAAGCCTTACGGCTCGGGCAGTGCCGGAGGAGGGACTTGAACCCCCGA
>DGOW01000018.1:21856-28879 GCA_002390225.1 Gemmatimonadales bacterium UBA4456
GCTCTAACCAACTGAGCTACTCCGGCAAGGCCGAAAAAGCTCATCGGCCCCCTCACGCGTGTCAACTGCTCGTTGAAGGAATCCACGGCATCTCGCGTATAAGCGGATTCAAGGCCATGCTTCAGGGTACGAGTACGCATACCCTAACGACCGGAGAAGCCGAGTATGGATTCCACCGCATTTCTGGTGATGTCCGTCATATTGGGCGGCGGCGCCCTTCTGACCAGCCTCAGGGTACTCTTCGAGTATGAGCGTGGCGTGGTCTTCCGACTGGGGAAGCTCACGCGAGCGAAAGGGCCCGGGCTAGTCTTCCTCGTACCGTTCGGTATCGACCGCCTGCGGAGGATGGATCTGCGCATCGTGGCACTCGACATCGCCCCTCAGGACACGATTACCAAAGACAACGTGTCAGTTCGAGTGAACGCGGTCGTGTACTTCCGAGTCGCCGATCCGACGAAAGCCGTGATCGAGATCGAAGACTACTACTTCGCGACGAGTCAGCTCGCGCAAACGACCCTTCGCTCGGTGATCGGGCAGTCCGAACTCGACGAACTCCTCGCAGAGCGGGAGCGCATCAACGAAGTCGTCCGTGAAATCATCGATGCAGGAACGGATCCGTGGGGCATCGAGGTCACCGGGGTCGAGATCAAGGACATCGACCTCCCTCAGGAGATGAAGCGGGCGATGGCGAAGCAGGCCGAGGCCGAACGTGAGCGTCGTGCGAAGGTCATCAACGCGGAGGGTGAGTACCAGGCGTCCACGAAGTTGATTCAGGCGGCCGAGGTGATCGAGCAGTTCCCTGTCGCAATGCAGCTTCGCTTCCTCCAGACGGTGACCGAGGTAGCCGTCGAGAACAACTCGACGACGCTCTTCCCGATCCCGATCGATCTGTTCAGTCCGTTTGTAAAAGACTCCAGTGTGGCCACGCCGGAAGGAAAAGCCCGGGTACTCAAGCTGGCCACGGAAGCCGCCATGGCGAGTCTGGTGGACAGCGCCGAAGGATCAGAGGCGATTGGCGACGGCGACGCGCGCAAGCTGGTGAAGGCTGGACGTGCACTGTCGGACAACGTTGGACAAGCGACCCGGAACGCGGTCGCAGAGCCGATCGAGCAGGATGAAAACGACGACTGAGTTGCCAGTCAGCGGGCGGGCGAGGCCTCCCGTTCGCCCGTGTTGTCGCCGTCCGCAAAGCGATACAGCACCTCGTCCTCGCGGATCATCCCGTAATCCTCGCGAGCGATGCGCTCGATCGTAGTCGGGTCACGCTCCAGCATTTCGAGCTCGACCTGCAGAGCGTCAATCTCGATGCGCGCCGACTCGAGGCGAGCCTGCTCTTCGACGACATCTTCGCGAGCCTCTCGCCACTCGAATACCGAGTACTCTCCGCCGAACAAGGCGTAATCCGCCGACAGAAGAAGCAGGCCCGGCACCACCAGGCGCTTCAGCCCGGACGCGACCGATCGCCCCCGACTCCGACGTTGCGACTTCACGCGGTCAGCTCCAAAGCCCGCGACCCGGATACCGCGCCGCGGCACCGAGCTGCTCTTCAATGCGCAGGAGCTGGTTGTACTTGGCGACCCGATCAGTGCGACTGGCACTTCCTGTCTTGATTTGACCTGCACCTGTCGCGACCGCCAGGTCCGCGATGAGCGTGTCTTCCGTCTCACCGGAACGGTGGGAAACGACGCTGTTGTAGCCAGCTTCGCGGGCGATGCGCATCGTCTCGAGTGTCTCGGTCAGCGTGCCGATCTGGTTCACCTTGATGAGAATTGCGTTGGCCGAGCCGTCGCGGATCCCCTGCTTCAGGCGATCCGCGTTGGTCACGAACAGGTCGTCCCCCACAATCTGAACGTCCTGGCCGACGGCTTGTGTGAGCGCCGTCCAACCGTGCCAGTCGTTCTCGTCGAGCGGGTCTTCCAAGGAACGGATAGGGTACTTTGCAACCCAATCCTTCCAGAATTCAACCATTCCGGCAGCGTCGCGACGTTCACCACCCGACCATTGGAAGACGTATTCACCGTCTTCGAAGAACTCGGTCGCGGCCGCATCGAGAGTCAGCACCACGTCATCACCGGGCTTGTAGCCTGCTTTTTCGATTGCCTGAAGAACAACTTCGACAGCCTCTTCATTGCTCGCGAGATCCGGCGCGAAGCCTCCCTCGTCACCGACGGCGGTGTTCTTTCCCTGGTCGCTGAGAACCTTCTTGAGGTGGTGGAAGATCTCGACGCCCATCCGCAGCCCCTCCGAGAACGTCTCGGCGCCCACAGGCATGACCATGAACTCCTGAATGTCGACGTTGTTGGGCGCGTGAGCTCCACCGTTGAGGATGTTCATCATCGGCACAGGAAGCGTGTCAGCGTCACCGGAAGTCGCCAGGTAGCGCCATAGCGGCATCTGGTTCTCCTGTGCCGCCGCCCGCGCGGTGGCCATCGACACTGCAAGGATCGCGTTCGCCCCGAGTTCCCGCTTGTTGGGTGTCCCGTCGAGCTCGAGCATCGTTCGGTCGATATCGAGCTGCTCGCGAGCCTCCAGGCCCCGGACCACGTCAGCGATCCGCGTGTTGATGTTGTCGACGGCCTTCAGGACACCCTTTCCGAGAAAACGGTCACGGTCTCCATCTCGAAGCTCGACGGCCTCGTGGGCTCCAGTCGATGCCCCTGACGGAACGGCAGCCCGGCCACGTACACCGGTCTCGAGAGTGACTTCAGCTTCCACGGTCGGATTTCCACGAGAGTCCAGAATCTCGCGCCCATGCACGTCGACAATCGCCGACATCGATCCTCCTTAAATATTTTTTCGATCGGTACGAGTCGCGTCCGCCTGCAGGTCCCGCACGGCGGTCCGCGCCTGTTCAGTCAGTTCATTCCGGTCATCCATGCCGAGCCCCTCAACAGGGATCGGCACTCCGAACCTCAAGGTGATGGTTCCAGGCCGGATCCTGAGAGACCCTTTCCTCATCACATCGCGAGATCCGATGATCGCCGCCGGCACGACCTCGACGCCGGTCTGGATCGCAAGAACGAACGCACCTTTCTTGAACCGCTGAAGCTCACCGGTCCTCGTACGCGTTCCTTCAGGGAACATGATGATGGTTGGACTCTCCTTCTCCAACAGTTCCCTTGCCCCGGCTAGTGACTGGACCGCGGCATTACGGTCTTGGCGGTCGATGAAGATGTGTCCGCATCCGCCAATCGCTCTGCCGAAGATCGGTACCCTCGATAGCTCTTTCTTGGCGACAAAGAGTGAGGTTCCAGGTACCGACAAGAGGACCAGGACGTCATACCACGAGGAGTGGTTGGCGACGAGGATCTGAGGTCGTTCCGAGTCAATGACGTCGAGGTTCTCGATGACGACGTCCACGCCCGAGAGCCAGAGAAGCTGACGGGCCCACCCACGCGGGCTTTCCCGGCAGATACAACGCACATCTGGTGAGCCACGAAACACCGCCCAGATCATGCGTCCGCCGAACCAGCTCGTCGCGGGCACGATCCAGAGTAAGACACCAAGGAGACGGATCATGCGTCGCCCCAGTGGTCGAAGCCTCCGGCCACCGCACGCGTCACGGTCCCGTCCTCAGCCTGGAGCCAGACGCCCTCTCCCTCTGAGACCGAGCCGACACGCGTCACGATGACCCCGTACACGTCGAGGAAGTGGGCCCGGTCGACAATGTCAGGATCGGTCACGAAGCACAGTTCGTAGTCTTCCCCACCCGTCAGAGCGGCTTGAAGGGCGTCATTCTTCCCCAGACGCCCGATCGCCGCATCAGCCACCGGGATCTTCGACAGTTCGAGCGTGACCTTCATACCCGAGGCTGCGGCGATGTGGCCCACGTCTCCGACGAGTCCGTCGGACACATCGATCATCGCATCGACAACTTCCTGTTCGACCAGGCAGCGCGCTTCTTGAACCCGGGCAATGGGTCGAACGAACGCAGAGCGAAGGGCCTCCGAGGGCTCCTCACCTGCGTTCCACGCCGCAACGGCAGCCGCGCTGGCACCGAGGGAGCCCGTGACCCACACGTGATCCCCCGGTTCCGCTCCGTCGCGGCGTACCGGCCATGCGGTCCGTCCCAGCGCCACCACGTCGATCATCAGTGGGCCTGGCGATCTCGATACATCACCACCGATCACGGCGGCTCCGACTGCGTCTGCGGCCTGGCACACACCGGCTTGCACCGCCTCGATGTCGACGGCACCACCCCGAGGAGCCGCAATGGACACGAGCAGTCCTACCGGAGTCGCACCCATCGCAGCCATATCCGACAGCGCTGCCGTAGCGGCACGGTAGCCGACTTCCCGGTCCGTGATCCATGCCCGCCGGAAGTGGACGTCCTCGACCGACAGGTCCGTGCTGAC
This sequence comes from Gemmatimonadales bacterium UBA4456, assembly GCA_002390225.1. GTDB lineage: Bacteria > Gemmatimonadota > Gemmatimonadetes > Longimicrobiales > Gaopeijiaceae > UBA2589. The sequence continues at coordinate 26,212 of DGOW01000018.1, forward strand.
CACCCATCCGCCCTCGAGCACGGCTGCGTCGTCACCGGGACCGATCCGAACCTCAGGCGGTAGTGCACCACTCAGGTCCGTCAGCCGTCGAATGAGCTCAAACTCAGCCCCTGGTCCGTACGGTCCGTCACACGTGGTCACCGAGCAGCCTCCGCGTCGAAGATGACAAAGGAAAATGGAAGGTCGGTCTCCGCCTCTGTGGTTTCGGTCAAGACGTCGGGCAGATGCTCGGACACGTCAGAGGGAGTCAGGCCCGCACCGCGCGCGGCGCGCCTGGCGGCGCGGCCGGAGAGGTAGAGACCTACCGAGCCCGCGACCTCGGGCTCGAGCCCCTGGGCCATCAGCGCCCCACACACGCCCGAGAGTGCGTCTCCCATGCCCGCGACTGCGAGGTCCGACGAACCCTGGGTGTCGATCAGCACGGGCCCGGAAGGGGTGGCGACCACCGACGGAGCGCCCTTGAACAACACCGCGATGGCATGCTCCGNNCCGTCGCCACCGTGCGAGCTACCTCCAGGCGGGAAGCGGTCTGGACCAGATTAGGGGCGAGTCGTGCCATCTCTCCAGGATGTGGGGTGATCAGCACAGGTCTGCCCGCCCCGACCTCAGATAGCGAGACCGCGCCGGCCGCCGCGAGGTTGAGCGCGTCAGCGTCGAGAAGGAGCGGCTGTGTTCCGCACTCGATGACCTGGTTCAGCACAGCAGCGCTCTCCTCGCCGGCACCCATGCCCGGTCCAGCCACAATCGCATCTGCTGCCTGGGCCGCAGCCGTGAGTGCCTCAACGTCATCCGAGGCGATGAACATGGCTTCCGGAATTCCCGCGTGGACGGCGTCGCGATTTGCTGACACGGAGCAGATCTGCACGAGGCCAGCGCCTGCATGAAAGGCCGCACGAGCAGCCAGGATGACCGCACCGGCCATCCCGACTCCACCACCGACAATCAGGAGACGCCCGACGCGGTTCTTGTGCGTATCGGTATCACGGACCGGAAGGTGCCGCCGAGCCCACGACGGTGTCACGACGAGCGCATTCGCGTCAGAGTCGTTGAGTGGAGGAAAACCGATCTCCACCGTGACATGTCGGCCAATATACCCGCGGGCGGGGTGGAGCAGTGCACCCGTCTTGGGCGCTCCGAACGAGATGGTCAGAGCCGCATGGACCGTCGAGCCGGGAACGTCCCCGGTGGTGGCGTCCGCCCCGGATGGCATGTCCAGAGCGACCACGGGGGTGGACGACCGGTTCATGGCCTCGATGGCGGCCGCCTGGCGGTCGCGTGCGGCACCTCGCACACCTGTCCCTAGGACACCGTCGACGATGACATCCGCGTCATCGAGCAACCGATCACGCTCGTCATCCGGGAGATCGGCGTCGGATACGGTACGGATGGGCCAACCGTGCAGCAGCGGATCGTCCGCACCCCGATCGGCGACGAGAAGAGCCATCACATCGACACCCCAGGCAGCCATCGTCCGAAGGACCACGAGCGCGTCACCACCGTTGTTTCCAGCCCCAACCATACCCACCAGCCTACGAGGTAGGTGAAGGGCCTGAATGACGAGCGCTGCAGACCGACCGGCATTCTCCATGAGGACGGACTGGGGAACACTGAGGTCACGGATGGCACGCGCGTCGAATTCAGCCGCCTCCAGACCGCTCTGCGCGCGAATCTCGTCACGCGAATAGGGCGTCGGGCGGGTATGATCCGAGCTCATGGTGTCCTGGGCGTCCGCGCTGGAGAGGCGACACTGCGCGACACGGAAAGCTTACTTGTAGCTCTGTCCGATCTGTCGGCCGAGTGTGATCTCACCGTTGTCGATCCGAATGTTGAACCCACACTCCGGACTCGAGCAAACCCAGGCCTTGTAGCGAATCGGTGCTCCGTCCCGCCCGTAATCGGACAGCGGGAGCAAGAGGCCCGCATCACACTTTTGACACCGCGGAAAACCGGTTTCATCCACCATGGCCATCACCTCCCAAGGGCTACGTGACGAACAGAGTCGTCGGTTTGCCCGGATAGACCGGGCGTGTCCTGAAATTCGACCGATCGTGCGAACCGGTCCCTGCTATCAGGGGTGAGCACTCCAGGGATATTCACGCTCAAAGGCCTCTTCAAAATCGAAGAGGTCGGTGAAATCCTGCTGATCGTCTTCATCCTCTTTCACGAGAATGCCCTGTTCGACCATCGCAAACACAACACGGCCCACGTCTTCCGTTTCGTGAATCCCCCAATGCTCGAGCACGGTCCTGGCGAGAGGACCGTACCGACTGAGCGCCAGCTCCCGAACGCCGTTGGCGAGTTCATTCCCCGTGATGTGGCGGGGCTCATCGAGAGTCCGGATGACCGAATGCAACGCATGCAGGACAAACTCATAGGAGCGGGCGTGGAACCGCGGGTTCCGCTCCTGGAGCTGGTCGAGGATTTCGTCTGCAAACTGTAATTCGGTCATGAGTCGGAATGTGGGAAACCGCCTGCGCTCGCGCTAGGTGGCGATCCGGAGATATCTGACGAACATGCACAAACAGGGGTCGACGAGGCTCAGACCTCCGCGAGTTCCGAATACAGCGGAAAGCGGCCGCAAAGCTCACCGACGTGCATCCGCACGCGACGTTGCACCCCCTCGTCCGTCGGCGCCGCGAGGATCTCCGCGATCCAGTCCGCAATCGTC
>DGOW01000070.1:0-1768 GCA_002390225.1 Gemmatimonadales bacterium UBA4456
CCAGTCCCTCGAACTCACGCTCGACGAAGTTCATCGATCCCATGGTCAGCACCTCGTGGCGATCGAAGCGAGCGAGGAAGCTGAGCGAGCCCCCTTCAATGAATTGCTCGATGCGCAGCGGCGCCTCCAGCTGCGTGTTGCGATCGTACCGCCGGGAGTCGTGGTAGTGCTTCTCACCGAGCGCGGAATGGATCCCCGGCACGACCCGGACGCTGAATCCATCGAACTGGTAGTCTTCGCCGCCGCCCACGGCATAGAGCTGTTCGTCCGGGATTCCATAGGCCCGGAGGATCATCATCGTCGTCTCGGTTCCGATGACCTTCGCGCCGGTCTTCCGCGCGATGTACGGCACATCGCCCAGGTGATCGAAGTGCCCATGGTGCACGAGGATGAAGTCTGCGTCGCCGATGACGTTGTCGATGAGCGTCGTATCCGACCACGCGAGGTCCGTGCGTGCGAAGTCTGGGCGGTCATCGTCGGGGTGCCCGCCGCCACCGTACTTCAGGCGAGAGGGCCAGGGGTCGATGAGCACCACCACGTTGCCGTCTGAAATCCGCCACCCCGCTGCACCCAGATAGGTGAAATGCAACGGTTCAACACCGACGGCCTCCTGAGCATGCACTGCGGTCGGCCCGCTGACGGAAGCCAGGAAGACCGCGGCGGCCCCGACGCTGAGCAAGAGAGAGCGAACCATGAGCGTCCTTCACCTTCGAGAAGAGTGAGCGGCAGACGCCGAAGCTACCCGACGACCTGAGGAAAGTCATACCTTGGGCACGCTACATTCGTGCACACACTACGAAGAACCAGGAACGGACGACCCGTGAATCATCCCGAGCTCATCCGCCCCGAGGAACACGCCCGGTTCAACAGCGAGAAGATGGGCAAGAGCACCATCTTCATGTCCGAACGCTTGCTGGTCGGACTGAACGCGTTCGAGCCCGGTCAGGAACACGCGCTCCACGGGCATGCCGACCAGGACAAGGTGTATCACGTTCTTGACGGTCGCGGTCTCTTCCTGCTGGAAGACCGTGAGATCGAGATGGACGCCGGGGCGATGCTCGTTGCGCCCGCCAGTGTCCCGCACGGCGTCCGGAACACCGGCAGCGATCGACTCACCGTGCTGGTCTTCATGGCGCCGGCACCAAGGTAGCCGGTGGTGCGCCCGCGTTCACGGCTCTGGTGCGCGTTCACCGCGACGGTCTTCGCCGTGATCGGGTGTGGGTCCCCCTCCGAGGNNNNACTCGTCTCGCCGGAACGCCCGACCCCCTGCGTTCAAGGCACGACCGTGTGCGCGGAGCGAGTCTTGATCGCTCCTGGGCTGTTCCTTCCTGTGCACTCGACCCACTCGCTGGAGCAGAGAGACGACCAGGTGACGCGAGCGATCGTCGTCGTCCACGGCAGCGACCGAAACGGCGACGACTATTTCGAGCGCGTTGTCGCCCCGACGGACGCGCTGGGCCTCCTGAACGAGACGCTGGTGATCGCGCCGACGTTTCAGACGTCCGATGACGCACCTCGTGCAGACGAGCCATACTGGACGAGCAGTGGCTGGAAGAAGGGACACCTCTCCAGCAGCTCGGGGCCGTCACCACGCGTTAGCTCCTACGCCGCGATCGACCGGATCCTGGAGATCGTCCTCGATGGAGGGCGCTTCCCCTCAGTCGACGAGATCGTCGTGACGGGGCATTCCGCAGGAGGTCAGGTTGCGCATCGATTCGCGGGGGCCAGTCGCATCGAGAACGGCTCGACCGCGAGCTTCCGGTACGTG
>DGOW01000070.1:1807-2070 GCA_002390225.1 Gemmatimonadales bacterium UBA4456
TCGCGAACCCATCAACCTACGTCTATGTGGGGCCCGAGCTCGACGGCCCGAGCGGGTTCACTCCCCCAAGTAGAGCTGGCTGCCCCGACTACGATGACTGGCACTACGGACTGCTGGAGTTGAACAGCTATGCCAGCGCGGTAACGCCAGATTCGATACGGGCGCAGCTGGTGCGGCGCGACGTCCGGATTCTGCTCGGCGATGCAGACTCCTTGAGCGCATCACTCGATGTTACCTGCGGTGCGAATCTACAGGGTCGGCAT
>DGOW01000070.1:2076-2965 GCA_002390225.1 Gemmatimonadales bacterium UBA4456
GATTCGAACGCGGCCGTACTCTGGTGCGCTATATGGATGCGCTACACCTCGGGCACGGACACGTGGAGATGGTTGTGCCCGGCGTGGGCCATTCAAGCACACGGATGTATGGGTCCTCGGTCGGGCGAGAGGCGCTGTTCGGGGAGTGAGTCGCCTCGGAGCTACTGCTCCAGCCCCTCGATGAGGTCATGGATGCTCCCGGGAGCCACGGCGAGTGCCTCATCGGCCCGGTCGTAGAAGTCGTCCTGCCCAGCGTCCAGCTCAAGCAGCCTCGCCAGGTACCTTCTCGCCGTATCGTGGCCGTAGAGCGCGGACTGTCGCCGCAGCCTTCGGTCGAGTCGGTCAGAGACACGCGCCGTATCCAACAGCGTGCCGTCGAGTCCAAACGCTCCCTCGGCGCCTGTGGCATCCGCACCCGTTTCGGGTTCTTTGGGGAGAGGTGCTCCGGACTGAGACTCGACGTTGGACTGCATTCGACGCGACTCCTATTTGAAGCCTGTACCATCGTGACGGAGAGGCCAACGTGGGAGATCAACGCACGGGATGCCACCGCCCGTCTGTAACAAGATCGTCACGTTCCGCAGAGCCCTTCCGAAGCCCCGCCGGGAGTCCCGCCGTCAGTCGATTCCCAACACCGCCTTCGGCATGTGCATGCTCACGAGCATATGAGGAACGTCGACCACCTCGGAGATCTTCAGGTCACCCGCAATCGAGCACAGGATGTATGCCTCCTCGTCCGTCAGTCCGTGCTCTGCGGTGAGGTAGTCGATCATGTACGAGGTCGCCTTCGCGGCAGCTTCGTCGAGCGTCGTCGCAAATGCGGTGACTGCATAGAAGTCGTCTGACTCATACTGCGGCTCTTCGATCGGACGTGCTCCGTCCACCACCT
>DGOW01000070.1:2994-3745 GCA_002390225.1 Gemmatimonadales bacterium UBA4456
GATGCGGTATCGGATCCTCATCCCCGCCTCGATTGCGGTCCCGGAAACTTCACCGTCGCCCTGGGCCGCGTGGGTATCACCGATGGAAAAGTTGGCCCCTTCCACAAAGACCGGAAAATAGATCGTCGTGCCCTCGACCATGTGCCGGTTGTCCATATTTCCGCCGTTGGCCCTGGGCGGGATCGTGACCAGCATCGAATCCGTAGCCGGCGCGACGCCCATCACCCCGGGGAACGGGGCGAGCGGCACGGAAATACGATCATTGAACTTTATGTGCGACGCATCCGGGTCAATCTCGAACCCCATGTAGACCGGCTCCGTGAAGCGATCGGCGAGGAATCCGAACCCCGGGACGATCGCGGCCCAGCCCCACTCCTCGACTTCGATGTCGAGCAGGGTTACGGCGAGTACGTCACCAGGCGACGCCCCCTCCACCGCAACGGGACCCGTGAGCGGGTGAACGGGATCGAACGAAAGTGTCGTCACGTCAGCTGCCGTCGAACCGATCTCGAACTGACCGTCGGACGCCTCCATGGTATGCACCTCGACGATCGCGCCGGACGACACGGTGGTGACCGGTGGAATCGTCGAACTCCAACGAGCGTGCGTCTGCTCGGCAGTGAGCACGACGTCTGGCTCAGGGAGCGGATCCCCGGTCGTAGCGGCAGCGGTTGCTGAATCATCGACTGCCGGGGCACAGCCGTGAACTACGGCCGCGAACGCGAGCATCAGCGGACAGGTACGGGTACGG
>DGOW01000040.1:0-27594 GCA_002390225.1 Gemmatimonadales bacterium UBA4456
CCTCGCCCGACGGTGCATACATCGCCCGTTCGCGCAGATCTCGAGCGTCGTCCACGCCGCGGTTCGAAGCTGCGTCGATCTCGACGACGTCTAGTGCCGTATGACCGGCCCAGATGCGTCCACAAGACTCGCACTCACCGCAGGGTTCACCCTCCTCTGTCCGGTCAGGGCAGTTGAGGGCCATGGCGAGCACACGAGCCAGCGTGGTCTTGCCCACCCCCCGGGGTCCGCAGAATAGGTAAGCGTGTCCAACCCGGTCGGTCGCGACGGCGCGCCGGAGCGTCTCGGAGACGTGCTCCTGGGTGGCGACATCGGAAAAAGACCGAGGCCTGTGCTTACGCGCTAAAGCCTTGTGGCTCAATTGATTAAACAGCCGCAGTTGAGGTCGCGCCCGAAGTAGAATTGCCCCAGGCTACCCGCAGCGACGATCACCGCACTTACCGTTGCTACCTGCGGGGTCCTGGCGGAGTTCGTGAGCTTTCGCCCTGCGGACCTGGGGCAGCGTGGAAGCTACCCGGCGCTCAGGAAGAGGTCAACGCGCCCGGGGCGTGATGCTGGCCCGAATCCGCATGGGATCGCCCCGGAGTGCGGCCTATCGTCCATGATGTCCGACTCCCGTCCAGCATACCCACCCCACATACTCGGAGCACTAGGCGAGACCTTGGCCGTGCGCCTTCTGATCGCCCGAGGCTGGACGGTCCTCGAGCGCGGGTACCGCCTAGGTCGTCGCGAGATCGACATCGTCGCATGCCGCGACCGCACGTTGGCGTTCGTCGAGGTGAAGACCCGAGCGGGTCGAGGCTGGGGTGCGCCGGAAGAGGCCGTTACCGCCCGGAAGAGGCGAGAGATCGAGACCGTAGCGCAAGCCTACCTGGCACGAAAACGGCTCCGAGGCATCGACGCGCGCTTCGACGTGGTCGCCATCGAGATCGCGGGTCGGCACGTTGTCCGGTGCGAACACATCGAGGACGCATGGAGGCCCTGAAGGGTTCATACGAGTCAGGCGGCAACGCCCTCCCCGGTCAGACAGGCGTAACTGCCTCCAGCGGAGCGGTTACAACACGACCGATGGCGCTCGCGATAGTACCGACCTGCTCCATGAGTTCCTGGAACTGCTCGGGATACAGCGATTGGGCACCGTCCGACATCGCTCGGGGCGGATCGGAGTGCACTTCGATCATCAGTCCATCCGCGCCGGCGGCGACGGAAGCCCGTGCCAAGGGGATGACCTTGGAACGAAGCCCCGTGCCGTGGCTGGGGTCAGCGATGATCGGCAGATGCGACAGTGACTTTACGACCGGAATCGCTGCGAGGTCGAGGAGATTCCGGGTGTGCTTCGCGAAGCTCCGGACCCCACGCTCACAGAGAATCACATCATGATTGCCCTCCGCGAGAAGATACTCCGCCGCGAGAAGCCACTCCTCGATGGTGGCCGCCATCCCGCGCTTCAGCAGCACGGGCTTCCCTGCCCGCCCTGCGCGACGCAGCAGAGGGTAATTCTGCATGTTTCGGGCGCCGATCTGGATGATGTCGGCATATTCGGCCACAAGGTCCAAGCCTTCTGGATCCAGAGCCTCTGTCACCACCATCATTCCCGTCTCGTCACGCGCCCGCGCGAGAAAACGAAGACCCTCCAGTCCAAGCCCCTGAAACGAATACGGAGACGTGCGCGGCTTGAACGCGCCACCGCGGAGGATCGTAGCACCCATACCACACAGGATGTGAGCGATATCAATGATCTGTCGCTCACCTTCGACCGCGCAGGGCCCCGCCATGATCACCAGTTCGTTTCCGCCGACGACGGTGCCGTTGGGGAGGGTGACCAAGGTATCGTCCTCCTTCCACTCGCGGGACACCTGCTTGTACGCGTGCGTCACCGGAATGACTTCCAGGACTCCGGCCAATCCCTGAAGACGACCCGAGTCCACCCGACCGTCGTTGCCGATCAGCCCCACAGCTGTGCGCTGCCCACCGGGGATCGGCCGCGCGTCATAACCCATCTCCGTGATGGTGCCGACGACCCCCGAAATGTCCTCCTCGGAGGCGTTGTGCTTCATGACGACGAGCATGAGACCGAACCGTTCAATGGGCGAAAGCACTGAAGTTTACACGCGGTGGGGCGCAGGTTCCACCAGAAACGCGGCGTTGTCCCGTCAGGCTGTCCCGGCGGCCTGTAATGCCTCCTGCAGCTTAACCCCGACGATCGTGCTCACTCCGGGCTCCTCCATCGTCACGCCGTAGATCCAATCGGCGGCCTCGATGGTGCGGGGATTGTGAGTGATCACGACGAACTGCGTCTGATCACTGAAGTCCTGGAGCAGCCGAATGAAGCGTCCGATGTTGGCTTCATCGAGGGGAGCGTCGACCTCATCGAGGACGCAGAAGGGGCTGGGCTTCACGAGGTAAATACCAAAGAGCAGTGAGAGCGACGTGAGCGCGCGTTCTCCACCGGAAAGCAGGTCGATGCGCTGGGTCTTCTTTCCTCGTGGCGAAGCGTGGATCTCGATCGGCGATTCAAGCGGATCGTCCGGATCCTGTAACCAGAGGTCGGCCTCGCCGCCTTCGAAAAGCCGCACGAACGTCGCTCGAAAGTTCTCACGGATCTTCCCAAAGGTATCCGTGAACAGCTCCGTGGCCGTCTTGTTGATCTCGCGGATCGCCGAGCGAAGATCGTTGCGTGCCTCGACCAGATCGGCTCGCTGTTCGGTGAGGAACTCGAGGCGCGCACTCTCCTCCTCATGCTCCTCGACAGCCAGCATGTTGACCGGCCCGATACGCTCGAGGGCAACCACGAGGTCTTCGAGCTCCCGTTCCAGCTCCTCCGGGGCACCTTCAACCGGCTGCGCCTCCTCGAGCAACGCCTCGAGCGACCTGCCCCACTCACCCTCCAGTCGCTCGCGAATGCGGGCGATACGGCCGGTGAGTTCCTGCTGCTCCAGTTCGAGCGCGTGGCGTCGATCAGAGACGGCCCGTTCCTGAGTGCGCGCCTCGCGGACGCGCCGCTCGGACTGCGTCAGCGCCGCCGAGATCGTCTGAAGCGCCTCGTCCCGGCTCTGTACGTCGGCCTCCGCCTCCGTCCGCTCGCCGAATAGACGTTCGGTCGCCTCGTCACCCTCGTCACGGAGCGCGCGGGCCTGAGCCTGCTCCTCGCGGAGGCCGGACTCCTCCGTATCGAGGCTGCTCACGCGGCTCGCTGCCTGATCTCGCGATGCTGTGATGTTCTCGAGACGATCCGTGAGTCGCGAGACGTCTCCTTCCAGCCGCGCGACATCAACAGCGAGGCGGGCCTCTTCGGCCCTGGCCGTCTCCCACGACTCCTGAGCGACCTCGACGGCCGCCCTCGCCGTGTCACGCTCGGCTTGAAGTCCCGCCTCCTGCTCAAGCAGTACGCCCCGGTCCTCACGAGCTTCGCGAGCCCGCTCCAGGGCCCTCGTGCGAGTGGACCGGGTCCCCTCTGCCTGTCGGGCGAGTTCATCCCGCAGACGATCCATACGCCCTCGGTGATCCGTCTGAGCCTCTACGTCCCCGTGGAGCTTCCGATGATCGTCTTCCGCGCTTCTCAGGGCGGCCCTCGAGGCGTCGAGGGCCTCCTCCGCCGCGTGGAAGGCCTGCTCAGCAGCCTCGGCCGCCGCAGCGGCCGTTCCGCTCGCTGATTCCGCGGTGAGGCAGTCCGCACTCACACGCTTCAGCCGCTCCTTGCGCTCGAGAACCCCCGAGCCTCCGGAGGGGTTACCGACTCTCACGACGCCACGACGTTCGGTTGCGATCACCTTGGCCGATGTCTCAGGCGTACCGACACCATCCAGAAGCGCCTCCACCCACGACGCACCCGCTCCGGACACGGAGATTCGGTCAAGAAGGCCTGATGCAGGCCCACTCGAGGAAATCGGCACTCGATCGAGGGGAAGGACGATTAGTCCGCCGCCCCCCTGCCAAGTAGACCCGAACCACTGAAGTGTCCGATCCAGCGCAGCTGCGTCCTCCACGACGATCGCGGTGGTGAGGGGTCCGAGGTACGCTTCAACCGCGGCGGTCGCACCCTCGTTGGCATCGATGAAGTCGGACACGACGCCTGCCACGCCTGGGATTCCCGCCTCGAGTACGGCCTTCACGACTGGTTCGACACCCTCTCGGTCTCGCTCCAGACTGTCCAGCGCCTCTCGTCGGGCTGTCAGCGACGCGAAACGATCCGCGGCACTCCTGCGTTCGGTGCGTGTTGCTTCGAACGTCGTACGCGCCTCGTCGAGCTCCACGATGTGGAGCGCAACATCTGCGCGGGCAGACTCCAGAGCTCCCGCCAGGTCATCCAACCGACCGGAGAAGAGGTCGCCCTGCGACGTCAGGTCTGACAGCGTGTCCGCCGTCGAGTTGAGTTCGGCAGTCACCTGCTCAAGGCGCCGCTCCAGCTCGACCGCCTGGGCATCGGATGCGTCTGCATCTCCTTCAAGCTGCGCGACACGGCGTGCGATCTCGCGACCTCGGGACTCGACACCTTCGAACGCGCCACGTACCTCGTCGAGGTGAGCACGCACCTTTTCGGCATCAGCAGTTCGCTCGGCCGCGACGTTCTGAACCCTTGTCAGTTCCTCGCCAAGCCGACCTTGGCTGGCGGCGAGCTCGGTGGAGTCCTTCTCCAGAGTCGCGACACGACCCCGAGCCTCGGCGCGCTCCTCGTCGATCTGAACCAGGCGACGCTCGGCGTACGCCGCGCGCTCGTCGGCGACCGCAAGATCACGCTCCCAGCGTACCAACTGAGCACGCACGCTCTCGAGGCTGCCCGCGGCGGCGACGCGTGCCTTCTCCGCCTCGACCTCACGGAGGCGAAGAGATTCGTATTCAGCTTCCGCCGTCGCGAGTTCCGCAACCATGCCCTGCTCTGTCTGGACGTCCCCGGCCAGCCCAGAGGACACGATCTTAAACCGCGCTGTCAGAGTGTCGAGCTGATGACGGACAACCTCGACCTCGACGTCGAGTCGGCGCTGACGGTACTCGGTGTAACGCTGGGCCTTACCCTTTTGACGTGAGAGGGAGCGGACCTTGGTCTGCACCTCGGCTATGATGTCTTCAAGACGTTGCAGGTCCATCTCCGCCCGCTCCAGACGGCGTGTCGCTGCCTTGCGGCGGTCCTTGTACTTGCCGATGCCCGCAGCCTCTTCGAAGAGGCCACGACGCTCCTCATTCCTGTTGGAGAGGATGGCATCCACCATACGCTGCTCGATCATCGCGTATGCATTCGCACCGAGCCCGGTATCGCGGTATAGCTCGACGATGTCTTTTAACCGAACGGACGAGCGGTTGATCGAGTACTCACTCCCACCGTCACGAAAGACCTGTCGACCGATCTCGACTTCCTCGTAGGCGATCGGGAGCGCGCCATCCTCGTTAGTTACGGTAAGGGATACCGAGCCCCGATTCACCGGACGTCGGTTGACCGAGCCCTGGAAAATCGCCTCCTCCATCTTCGCGCCGCGGATTGCCGTCGGTCGCTGCTCGCCAAGGACCCATCGAATTGCATCAGAGATGTTCGACTTACCGCAGCCATTCGGTCCAACGACGGCTGTGACGCCTTCGTGAAACTCGATTGTGGTGGCGTCGGCGAAGGACTTGAATCCCTGCACCTTCAGTGACTTGAGTCTCATCTAGGAGCAGCCTCGACCAGGAACGCCAGAATGATGAACATCCTCATGCGCCCACCCCCGGCCTGGCCACCGCACGCACGAGAGGTTCCAGATCACGGATCGCGTCAGGCGCTTCCCCTTCGGTGCTGAAGACCACAATGTCGGATACAAACCCCAGGAACGCCGGCGTACACGCGGCGCCCTGCCTGAGAAAGATGACCAGTGTGACCCCGGCATCTGACATGCCCGCCATGAAACGATCCCAGCGTGGCTCACGCACCACCGAAATCGGATCGGCCACCGACGTGCCCGCGGTGATCAGGAAGTAGCCATCAACAGGCCGGGAGACGCGCGCCACGGACGCTCCATATAGCGTTGCATCGACGAGGCCTTCCCGGTTGGGAATCCCGGCGTCGAGGTGGAGGGAAGGATTGTCGAGCCCACCGTCAGCAAGGATGATGCGATGCCCTTCCTCGGCCCAGCGCGCGGCGAGGCCATGCGCTGCTCCGGGTGCCCATCCTTCACTTTGAGCGCGCTCAGACGCGACCAGAGCGATCACGCGTCCGCCATCAGCCTCTGCCGCTAGCGGCACGTCGATCTCTTCGAGCGGCTGCAGAGTCGGGAGTTCGGCCATGGACTAGAGTCTTTCCGGCTGGGCGTGAGGTCCCGTCGGGACCGATTCGTCGTGTGTCGAGCCGCGTAACGGGAACGCAACAACTTAGAGCCGCATCGCATGTGCGGAAAAGAACCTCAGGCTTCGGGAGCCTCCCACCGAGGTGCGTCACCCCACAGGTTTTCAAGTTGATAGAAGTTCCGGGCCTCAGGATGGAGCACGTGGACCACGAAGTCCACGTAATCGAGGAGGGCCCAGCGACCACCCCGGAGCCCTTCGATGTGCTCGGGGCGGACGCTGTCCTTCTTCAGTTCCTCGTGGATGTGTCCGGCAATCGCTTTGACCTGCACATCCGACATCCCACTCGCGATTACGAAGTAATCGGTCGCAGTCGAGATTCCGCGTAGATCGAGGATCACGACGTCCTGAGCCTTGAGCTCAAGCGCAAGCTCGGCCGCGTGTCGAACCTCATCTGGGAATTCGGTCGGGTCAGTGGTGAGCGGATTCATGTCGGGCAGATCAGTCCTCTGCCGACTCCACGTTGACCGTGATGTCTATGGTGACGTCCGCGTGCAGCTTGACCGGTATCGAGACCTCGCCGACCGCCTTGATGGCGTCGTCGAGCTGCACGGCCTTCTTGTCGAGCACGAAGTCGATGTCGCCGGCGTTGACTTGGTCAGTGATATCCGAAGCGGTGACGGAGCCGAAGAGCTTGCCGTCTTCGCCAGCGTTCTCACTGAAAGTCAGCGACAAACCCTCGAGCTGCGACGCACGGCGACGAGCTTCGAGGAAGTCGCGACGCGAGACCTGCTCGGCCTGTGCCTGCTCCGCCTCGATACGAGCCAGGTTCTCGTCACTCGCGACATACGCGAGCCCGTGAGGGATCAGATAGTTTCGGCCGTAGCCTGGCTTGACGGTCACTACCTGACCGATCTCTCCAAGGTTCGACACCGACTGCTTGAGAATGAGCTTCATGATTTCTCCATTTGGTGCTATCCGGCCATCGCCTCCGCGCGTGCGCGAAGGTCGAGCCATGTATCTGCGATGCCCAGGAGTGCCGCGAAGCCGACCACAAGGGGCGCGGCGAACAACACTCCCAGGATGAACATCAGTATCCCGAGGAGCGACAGCCCCCCGTTGACGAAGACGACGACACCCGCGCCACGCAGCGCGTAGAGTGCCGTCATGAAAACCGTCATGTTGGCCCCGACCCGCACAGCACCTTCGCTCAGCCTCGTAACGACGAGGAGCAGCCCGGTGATGAGGATCCAGACCAGGTGATCATTGAACCCGAACTGACGCACGGACCCCAGGCCCTGTCCGTCCCTGAACGCGAGTCGGCGATAGAGCCACCATGCCACACTGAGCGCCGCCATTGATTCCAGCGCGACAACCGCCGGGAAGACCGCAGCCTGTAGCTCGACCGTCCGATACACGGCAGCGATGAGCGCTGGAGATACCGTCTGCCCCTCACGCACCACCTCCAGCGCGTTGAGGAAGTTACCCAGTACGGCAGCAAGTCGATCATTCACACCCCAGTCGAGGTTCGACCAGGCCCCACTGCGAACGGCATAAAAGACTGCCGAGCCAACCAGAGATCCACCGACGGCCGCCAGGGCCCTCGAGGTCAGCCGCCACCAGGGCGCGAGCAACGTTACCGCCGCGAAACAGCCGCCGAGCATCACGGCCCATCCTCGCTCTGCATACCAAAGCGGGTCACGCTGACCGGCGAGCACGATGAACATCGCGACTACCGTCGTGATGATCAGCCCTCCGCTGCGAATACCACTCAGAGCGAAAAGTATCAGGAGCGGCACGGCCACGAGCATAGACGCCGGAACAAGAGAGGTGAGCACGAGCAGAGCGAACAGCACTGCTGCGCGTCTCCATCCTGCTCCTTCCTGCTCAGGGGCGGTCGTTTCGGTCGACATGGATCGATCTACGAGCGGGCCTAACCGTCCTGGCGCCGCATGTAAGGAAGCAGCGCGAGAAAGCGAGCCCGCTTCACCGCCGAGCCGAGCTCGCGCTGGAAGCGTGCCGAGACCTTGGTCGTTCTCTTCGGCAGGATCTTGCCCTGCTCCGTGATGAAGTGCGACAGCGTGTCGACGTCCTTGTAGTTCAGGACAATGATCCGCGGGCCTTCCATCCGGCGCCGACGCCCTCTAGACCCTGTGAACTCCGGTGGGGCGCTCGTCGGATCGCGTGGCTCTTCCTCTTCTTCACCGTCGCCGGTGGGAGCGTCCTCTTCTTCTTCGTCCTCGTGCTCTTCTTCGTCGTCCTCACTCCTGGCGCGGACCGGCACGTCAGCATGAATGGACGCACCGCTGGTCGGTTCCCCCTCATTCATGACGAGCAGATAGCGGAGGACTTCCTCGTCGAGCTTGAGCAGACGCTCAAACTCGGGGAGGGCGTCGGCGGCCGCGGTGAACTGCGCGACTACGTAATAGCCGACGGATAGCTTGTTGATGGGGTAGGCGAGCTGCCGGGCACCCCAGTGGTCGACGGCACTGACTTCTCCGCCATGCGCGATGGCGAGCGCGTGGAACTTCTCGAGCTTCTCGGTTGCAGCACTCTCTTCGAGCGAAGCATCCAGAATGTAGACAACCTCGTAGAGCCGCATCTTCGGTTCCCTCGGTCCGTGAGTTGGAAACGGGCTCCACTGAAGCCGGGACCTCGACAGCGGCGGAGGTCCCCAGTGGAGCGGGATAATTGTTGTGCCCCGTGCTTCAGGGGGCGACCGAAAACCTAGTGGAACCTGACGACACACGGAAGCATCAGCCGGCGTCGAAAACCGCAGTTGCGCCTCAAGTCGACGTCACCTCACACTGAAGCTTCCGAACTACTCGTCGAGCGCCTTTTGCACGGCCGCGATCAGGAGTGGGTAACGCTCGAAACCCCAGCGGGCCTCCTCGACATCCATCCGCTCTCGGTTGGTGTGCGCAAAGCGCTCTTCACCCGGAGCGAATCCGACTGTCGGAATCCCGTGTACGCCGCACGACCAACCACCATCGGTGGCGAACTTCCAGGGCCGGATGACCGCGGGGCCTTGCCCTTCCCGACGCCCCACTGCCTCCGCGGCTGCCAGAATCATCGGATCGTCCGCAGACATCAGGAAGCCTGGTGTGAGCAGGTTCCGGTCTTCGACCAGACCCGTATACGTACGCTGCCGCTCGATCGCCATTCGAACCTCCCACGTCAGACCCTCGGGCGTCTCCGGAATCCGCGCGGAGATCGCGTCCCGCACCCGGTTCTCGAGCATTTCATCGTCGCTTCCCGGAAGAATGCGCCAGTCGATCGTCACGACCGCGGAATCGGGAATTACGTTCCGGCTCTCCGGAAGCACGTCGACCATCGTCGCGATCAAGCTGGACGCCCCCAGGATCGGATCGGAGGGCTGGTCCTCGGCCAGATCGCGGATGGCCGCGAGAACGTCGCCGAGGAGGTCGAGCGCGTTGTGCGCGCGGGCAGGCACACTGGCATGTCCCGCGAGGCCCGTGATCGCCACCTCGACTTCTGCTCGACCCCGGTGACCAATGCAGACGTCTCCGTGCGTTGCCTCACCAATGACAACCACGCCGGGGGCCACGGAGCCGGATTCGAGCAGGTGCTTCATCCCGAGCCCGCCCCGCTCCTCGAGCACCGTGTGCGCGACAATGACGTCACCCGGGGCCTGTCCGATCATCGACGCCGCCGCATACGTCTGCAGCGCAAGCGGACCCTTGATGTCCATCGCACCGCGTCCGTGCAGGAAGCCGTCTCGAACTTCCCCGGAGAACGGGGGGACTTCCCACTCGTCATGATCTCCCTCGGCAACCACATCCATATGGCTGTTCAGCAGCGCGGCGGGTGCATCACCCCGGCCGCGGGCTACACCGATGACGTTCCCGGCATCGTCGACCCTGATCTCCTCCAGTCCGAGAGCCTCCATCTCTTCTCGTACCCGCCGGGCTACGTCCCCTTCTTCGCCAGGCAGCCCCGGAATCCGAATGAGATCAGCGGCGAAGGCGAGCGCATTTTCGAAGTTTGCTTCCTTAGACATCAATCAACTCCGGCAGGATTCGTTCAGTGTCTGATGCACGCACGGGTGGCCGACCGTTTCGGCCAGCCACCCGCTCGTTGTCATGCTTCGGCGCGTCGCCACACGACGGACGCCACTCGTGTCGATCAGGCGATAAACCAGGGAGCCAGAACGAGGGACACGACGCTCATCAGCTTGATGAGGATATTGAGCGACGGGCCCGAGGTGTCCTTGAAAGGATCACCCACGGTGTCACCCACGACGGCGGCCTTGTGCGGCTCCGAGCCCTTACCACCGTGCGCGCCACCTTCGATGTACTTCTTGGCGTTGTCCCAGGCGCCACCCGCGTTGGCCATGAAGAGCGCCATTAGTACTCCCGTGACCGTCGCACCAGCCAGCAATCCGCCGAGCGCCTCGACGCCAAGGAACTTCCCAACGATCACAGGCGAAAGGACTGCGGTGAGACCCGGCAGAATCATCTCGCGAAGAGCGGCCTGTGTGGAGATGTCGACACATCTAGCCGAATCCGGCTTTGCTGTGCCCTCCATGATGCCAGGAATCTCACGGAACTGACGACGCACCTCCTCAACCATGCCCTGAGCGGCACGACCCACGGCCGTCATTGTCAGCGCAGCGACGAAGAACGGCAGCGCACCACCAAGCAGGAGACCGATCACCACCATCGGTTCCATAATGTTGATGGTCTCGAGTTTCGTTGCGGTGGCGTACGCCGAGAAGAGTGCGAGTGCCGTCAGTGCGGCTGAGCCGATCGCGAAGCCCTTCCCGATCGCGGCCGTCGTATTCCCGATCGCATCCAGGGAGTCCGTGATCTCACGCGTCTCCGGACCAAGACCCGCCATCTCGCTGATACCACCCGCGTTGTCGGCGATCGGACCGTAAGCGTCGACCGACATGGTCACGCCGACCGTCGCGAGCATGCCCACCGCCGCGATGCCGATGCCATACAGACCGGCGAAGGTGAACGAGACCTTGATCGCGATGCAGATCAGGATCACCGGAATCGCTGTCGACTCCATGCCGACCGCGAGGCCCGTGATGATATTGGTTGCTGCACCGGTCTCGCTGGCCTGCGCGATCTTGTTGACTGGCCCCGCCGAGGTGTAGTACTGGGTCACAGCTCCGATCAGGACACCAGCCAACGTACCCGCGACGATCGCGATCCAGGGCCCGTTGGTCGGAAAGCTTTCCCCGCTGAACGTGATACCCATGCTTGTCACGACTGGATACATCAAGCCGAGGAAAAGCGCACCGGCAATCCAGGTCGTGCCATGTAGTGCAGTCGATGGATCCCGCTTCTCGAGCACCTTCATGAAGGCGATGCCGATGAGTGAGGAGATCAGACCGACCATCGCGGTTGTCAGCGGAAGTGCGATGGCTGCCGCTCGCGAGGAGGCCAGGGCCGGAAGCGAGGCACCGATTGCGATGGTCGCAACCATGGAGCCGACGTACGACTCGAAGATGTCTGCGCCCATGCCGGCTACGTCACCGACATTGTCACCCACATTGTCGGCAATCGTCGCCGGGTTTCGTGGGTCATCCTCCGGAATCCCGGCCTCAACCTTACCCACCAGATCGGCACCGACGTCGGCAGCCTTGGTGTAGATTCCACCGCCGACGCGAGCGAAGAGCGCGATCGTCGATGCACCCATCGCGAAGCCTGAGACAAGCTTGGCGTAGGCGTCAAAATCGGTGGCACTGGCCGAGTTCGCACCGAAGGCGAAGTAGAGGGCCCCCAGTCCGAGCATGCCCAGCGCAGCAACCGCAAGCCCCATCACCGAGCCACCGAAGAAGGCTACGCGGAGCGCCTTGCCCTGCCCTTCCTTGTTAGCAGCCGCCGAGGTGCGCGTGTTCGCTCGCGTTGCAGCCTTCATGCCCGCGAAGCCTGCCACGACGGAACTCACCGCACCGAAGACATACGTCCCGGCCGAGCCCCAACCGATGGCGAGGCCGAGAAGTACCGCCACGACGGCGACGAAACCGGCGAGCACCGTGTATTCCCGGCGCAGGAATGCCATGGCACCATCATGGATCTGCTCTCCGAGGTCGATCATGACCTCGTTGCCCTGATCCTGACGAATCACGTAGCCGTAGATGGCCGCCGCGATGGCGAGTCCGACGACGCCAAGCGCCCCTGCGAAGTTGGTAAGATCGACGAAATTCATTGAATCGGTTGTCCTCTAGTTCGTCGTGCTGTGGTCTGTTCGTCTTCTATCTGTTAAAGCGGTTCATCGCCGCGTCCGTCCCTTCATCGAGCCACATTCCCACGGCCTCGGACAACTCTGGGAGCAGTCCGACAATCACGTCCTCGTCTTCCTCGGGCACCGGAGCGAGCACCCAGTCGGCTAGGTCTACACCGTCGGGCTTCTGCCCCACTCCGATCCTCAGTCTCGCGTACTCATTCGACTGAAGAGCCCCGGACACGGACTTAAGCCCGTTGTGACCGCCCGCTCCGCCCTCTGGACGGAAGCGCAGACGACCCACACCGAGCGCCGCATCGTCGACCACGACCAGAAGATCCTGCTCTAGGTCGAAGTCCTCCATCGCCTTCACGGGACGCAGTGCGAGCCCACTCCGGTTCATGAATGTGGTCGGCTTCATGAGGCGAACCTCGATGTCACCGACCACACCTTCGCTGACGAACGCTTTCCCTTCCCGGCGAAATGGACCGAAGTCCCAGTCGTATGCCAGCCGATCCACTACCCACCACCCGACGTTGTGTCGGGAATCGTCGTAGTCGGGCCCTGGATTCCCCAGCCCGAGCACGATCTTCATGCTGCGTGTCGTTCAGGCGAGCGATCAGTTCTCCGAACTGTCCGAAGCCGCTCCACCCTCGGACGCTTCGGCTGATGCGTCACCCTCCGCTCCCAAGCCTTCGTCATCTTCGTCAACTTCGGGCTCAATCTCGGCTCTCGGCGCGGCCACGGAGCAGATCGTTCTGTCCTGCGCGACTGTAACCTCGACCCCTTCGTCGAAGGTGATGTCCGCGATGTGGAGCACGTCTCCGACGTCCAGCCCGCTGATGTCGACCTCGATGGTCTCGGGGATCTTGGACGGGATGCATCGGAGCGGCAGATCATGAATGATCTGCTCGACGCTTCCGCCACCAAGACGAACTCCGACCGGCGTGCCCACGAGATTGACCGGCACATCGACGTCGACCGCAACTCCCTTTTGAATCCGAAGGAAGTCCACGTGGACCAGCGTCGCCTTCCACGGATGCGTCTGGATCTCTCGCACCAGAGACTGCACCGGCTCCTTCTCACCATCGATCTCCAGACTGACGATCGTGTTGTCGACCGAAATGCTGCGAAAGAGGTAGTCGGCGTCATGCGTATCGAGTGCCAGGTGAAGGGTGCTCTCACCTCCTCCGTACAAGACGGCCGGTGTCTGCCCCCGCTCCCGCATTTTACGGGCAACGCCCTTTCCGGTGCCTTCGCGGACAGCGGTCTTCAGTGTCGCATCAATCATTCTTAAATCCTCTGATTATCGGCCCCCAGGCGATCCTGGGGCCCTTTCCCTCAGTTGTCAGGAAGCATTTCGAAGAGCTGACTTACCGACTCGTTCGAATGCACATGGTCGATCGCCTTCGCGAGAAGGTCCGCGACTGAGAGGATCTGCAGGTTCGGAAACCGCTTCTCCTCAGGGATGAAGATGGTGTTAGTTACCACCATTTCCTCAAGCGGAGCCTCACTCAAACGCTGAATGGCAGGCCCCGAGAACAAGGCATGCGTTGCAGCGGCGTATACTGCCTTGGCGCCGCGCTCCTTGAGCGCAATAACGGCGTTGGTCAGGGTGCCGGCCGTGTCGACCATGTCGTCGACCAGCAGGCAGTTCATGCCTTCCACCTCACCCACCACGTTCAACACCTCGGACATGTTGGCTTTGGGGCGACGCTTGTCGATGATGGCAAAGCTGGCGGCGAGCCGCTTACCGAAGCCGCGCGCCATCTTGGCCGAGCCTACGTCCGGAGCGACCACCACCAGGTCCTCCAGTTGCTTGTCCCGGAAGTACTTCGTCAGTACCGGCGCCGCATACAGGTGATCAACGGGAATGTCGAAGAATCCCTGGATTTGGTGCTGGTGGAAGTCGATAGACACCACGCGATCAGCACCCGCAGCGACAATAAGATTCGCTACGAGCTTGGCGCCTATGGCCACGCGCGGCTGATCCTTGCGGTCCTGACGGCCGTAGCCGAAGTACGGAATGACCGCCGTCACTCTTGCTGCGCTGGCTCTCCTGGCGGCGTCGGTCAGGAGCAGAAGCTCCATGATGTTGTCCGCCGGAGCATTCGTGGACTGAACAATGAAGACGTCCCGACCGCGCGCGTTGTAGTCGATGCGCGCAAAAATCTCACCGTCTGCGAACTGCTTGATCGTCCCGCTGTCCGGGGACTTCCCGATGATCTCCCCAATCTCGGCGGCGAGCGGGTAGTTCGCCCGCCCTGCAAGGAGGAGGAGTGGGCCTTCTCTGTAGGTGTCGTCCATCTGCGGTTTCGATCCTATCGCGCGAAAGGAACAGCCTGAAAAGCTAGGGAGCCCCAGGGAGGGGGTCAACGCGGGGCGGCTACCTCGAAGGCCGCCAAGGACACCGCATCCGATCGGCCGGCTGTGCTCAGTACGAGACGGATCTCGTACATGCCCGGCTCAAGAGGTGGGAGTTCAAGGGACAGGTAGTGAAAATCGTGACCTGGTTCGTCGGGCGCAGGCTCATCCCAGGAGAGCTCGATTGGTTGAGGTCGATCGGACAACCCCAGGAATCCGCCGATCCTGTTGATCACTCTCCTGTCGGTCCGCTCGACAGTCACACGAAAGCGGAGGGTCTCGGCTCGAAAGCCGAGTCCGGCCACTTCCCAAACGATCGCGAACGGCTCCTGCGTCGTCAGCGTGGCCCGCGGCAGCGCATACAGGACGGCATCCTCTAGCCGCTCGGGCTCAGAACGGGATGGAGCGATAAGGAGCAGGTCGGAGAGTGTGGCCAGGTCCTCTAACGCCCTGCGCTCGGGGCGACCGACCCGAACCCTGCCGGCGCGCCTCCTCGCCGGTGCCCAGCTCTCAGCCGAGATGATCATGGGCGTGGTGGGCACCTGCAGCATCAGTGTCCCTTTACTCCGGCCCAGCTCCTCAATTCCCTGCACGGCTCCGTCTTCCGGGTTCACGACGAATAGGCCCACGCGTTCCTCTTCACCGCCGTGTGGTCCGGGCTCCATCCACGGAAGCGGATGGTCGTGCTCCGCATGGAACGTCGTGTCTTCGGGAAGAAAGTGCGTCGCCACAACCACGGTCTCTGGCCCGCGCGGAAAAATGGCGATCTGTCCCTCCATGGGGAGCAGCACAGGAGCGTAGGCGGGTGCGTAGAGGCTGCGAGGTGATGTACGATCAGCGCGCAGGTCCTCGGCGGTCATCGTCGTGGGGCGCTCAAGGGCCTCACCTGGCGGTATGAAGTCGCGGCCCTCGGGATGCTGGTGACCGATGGCGTCGTCGTCGGGGTCGAATCCCCGTCGAGGTCGCCGTTCCCAACCCATCTCCCACCCGTTTCGAACGGTGAGCTGCTCTAGGTCGCGACCCCATGGCAGTAGGAAGGGATTTCGCGCCCCTGCCCGCATGCTCGATGCCGTCCAGCGGGCATAGTGCTCGGTGAGGCGATCGTTGCCCGGCGCGAGATAGAGTGGGTCAGCCAAGGTCCAGAGTTGATCGATCACCTCGTCACGTGCCTTCCGATCCTCCTCGAGATCGTCCAGGAGCCCCCGCCCTTTCGAGTCCACGGACCATCGTGGCACCCGCCACTCCTCCGCCTGATCGGCGTCCATGCCTTCGAGCGCCGACTCGAAGGCAGTCAGGGAGGCGCCGTAGTCACCCAGCGTCTGCAGAGCGAAGCCACGCAAGGCGTCACACCACCACGCATGGGCACCACCACACTCCGTAGAGACCGTCAGCGCCCCTGCGGCATCCCCGCCCTCGACCCGGTACCAGACACGCTGACCCAGAATCCAGTCGCTCTGCGGTGCGAGCGCCTGCATGGAGTCCAGCCGCTCTAGGAGGCGCACTCGCATCCGAACGATTTCGTCGTCCTCAGGGACAGGATACCACTCGCCCTCGGAGTACGTGGTACAGATCCGTCCGATGATCTCGTCGCAGTCTCCCCCGGAACTGCTGAGACTGACCGGCAGGTAGCGGAGGCGTCGGCGCTCGAAGCTGGCCTGCGCCACCCGCGCCGAAGAGACGGCGTCACTCTGGTCCACAGAACCGGCCTGAACTGTCTGGCCGGACGCCGGGGAGGCGAGTATCCACAAAGCCCCCACCACGACACACACCGGCAGTGCAGCCATCCGAAGTGCAAGCGAGCCCATCATATTTCGACCCTACAAGGGCGCTCCAGCGGGGGCGAAGCGAGTGAATTGGCCCGGGTGGACTCGAACCACCGTTACCGGTTCCAAAGACCGGGGTCTTGCCATTAGACGACGGGCCAGCGTCGGAATGCTACCAGCACGGGCGCGCGCGCTTCAACCCCTTGCCGAACCAGGCGCGCACGTCCCTCTACTCCAGATCGATATCCGGCATTCGTGTGAGCGTGGTGCATGATACCACCGGCCACTTCAGAGACCGCGACAGTTTGGCGCACTCCCGTTCGGCCTCGACCGCGTCAACGGACTCGCCGAAGAGCCCGAACGCGGCAGCGCCACTCCCCGACAGCATAGCTAGTCCGGCACCGGCACCCCGCATCGCAGCAAGCGATAGAGCCACAGGTGGGTACTTCGTGGCGACGGTAGCCTCGAAGTCGTTGACAGCCAGTCCATTGAGCAGGTCGCCCCATGAGACCACGGCGTCGAGCTTGGGTAGAGACACGGGTGGCACTCCAGAGCGAGAGGCGGCGAGGGCCTCGTAAGCGGGACCGGTTGCCACGTGAACGGGTGGAAGCGCCAGCGCCATCCGGCACTCGGGCAGCGCCGCCATGGCCTCGATACGCTCCCCACGTCCGCGTCCTATCGCCGTCGGTGACGCACCCAGAAAGAAGGTGACGTCGGATCCGAGTCGCGCGGCGATCTCATGCAAGGCTTCGCGGTCGGTAAAATCCATCAGCGTCGCCAGGCATCGCAGCACGGCAGCGGCATCGGACGATCCACCGCCGAGGCCGGCCCCTGCGGGGATGTGTTTCTTGAGATGGATGGAGACAGTCCCCCGGTGACCACTCTGCCTGAGAAACTCTGATGCAGCACGCCACGCCAGGTTCTGTTCGGTCGGACCCAGATCCGGGCCGTCTACGAACAGATCCACCCCGTTGTCCGCACCGGAGATCGAGTCCTCGGACGGGCGAGGTTTGACACTGACCTCAACCTCGTCGGCAAGCGAAACGGCCTGAAAGATCGTGACCAGCTCGTGAAACCCGTCCGCTCGCTTCCCTCCGATTCGGAGAACGAGGTTGACCTTGGCGGGGGCGAGCGTGCGCGCAATGCCAGCTGCCTCAGCCTCCACGTACGCCCCCGGCCGAAGCCCCCGTCGCCTCGTCGGCATCACCCCAGGTCGCCTCCTCCTGAGCCTCGTGCACTTCTTCTTCAGCTGAACCGATGTCACCCAGCGAAAAGCCGAGCTTCCACGTGTACCAAAGACCGATCACCGTGATGGGGATCCACCCGCCGAAATGGTAGGCGAAGGCGAACGCGAGGGACTGGGGCTCCGACACACCGTACACGGTCGTCAGAGCGAAATTGGCGGAGGCATGGAACGTCCCGAAAAACCCCGGGGCTGACGGGAGTGCCACGCCGAAACCGACCACGGCTTCGGTGAACATGGCCGAGAACCAACCAGTGTCGATACCGAACGCCAGCATACCCAGCCAGAACGAGAGGCCATGCCACGTCCAGAAGAACAGCGACCAAGCAAAGCCGAGTGCAAGCAGCTTGGGGTCGCGCATGATCGCCATCGAGTCCAGGAGCCCTTCGAGCAGCTCCATCACGCGTCCGGTCAGCTGCCCCGGCATAAAATCGAGAACGAAGCGCGCGACCGCCAGAAACTGTTTGGGCAGAGTCGCCATCAACACGAGCACGACCAGCACGCCCAGCACCAGAGCGACCGCACCCTGGAAGATGGCCAGCCCTCCTCCCTCGAGTAGTGCGTCGACCTCCGGGAAGGCCGGTGTGAAGACCGGGATCACGAGGAAGAGCAGCAGTATGACCCCGTCCATGAAGCGCTCGACCACCAGACTGCCGAAGGCCGCGGTAATGCTCACCGGTTCGAGACGGCTGAACGCGTACGGGCGAGCGAACTCGCCCATGCGAGCCGGCAGGATATTGTTTGCCATGAAGCCGATGGAGACCCCGGCAAACCGGGATCGAAAGCTACTTTCTGGCAGGACTGGAGCCAGCAGGATCTGCCAGCGGACCGCCCGGATCAGAAAGCCGAAGGTGGCAACGAAGATCGACGCCGCGAGCAGGAACATGTTGCCCGTCGCTATGTTGGCCAGCACCTCACGGAAGTCGACGTCCTTCAGAACGACCCACAGAAAGAACACGGTCACGACGAGTCCGACCGTCGCCTTGCCGGTATTCTTCACGAGCGGCGAGCCCTCCGCAGAATCTCCGACATTTCCCGAACAGCCCGCTCCATCCCGACCAGGACGGCACGGGAGATGATGGAGTGACCGATGTTGAGTTCTTCCAGCTCATCGATCGCTGCGACGGGCGCGACATTCTCATACGTCAGCCCATGCCCCGCGTGTACCGCCAGGCCGACCGACCGAGCGAAGGCCGCGGCGTCGGACAGTCGAGTGAGCTGGGCCGCACGCTCCGCCCCCTCGGTATTCGCGTACTCCCCCGTGTGTAGTTCCACGGCTGCGGCCCCCAGATCAGCCGATATACGGATCGTGTCCTGGTCCGGGTCGATGAAGAGTGATGTGTGCACGCCCCCGTCCTGAAGCCGACGCGTGGCGTCTCCGACCGGTCTGCGCTGAGTTTCCGTATCCAGTGCCAGGCCGCCTTCCGTCGTGATCTCCTCACGCTTCTCGGGCACGAGCGTAGCCTGTCTGGGGCACCAGGCGCACGCCAGCGCGACCATCTCCTCAGCGGCTGTAAGCTCAAGGTTGATCGGGGTTCTGGCCGTATCCATGAGAAGATCGACATCCCGATCCTGGATATGACGTCGATCTTCGCGGAGGTGCACCGTGAGTCCGTCGGCGCCACCAAGCTCCGCGAGCACCGCTGCTCGAACCGGATCGGGCTCGTCCGTCATTCGGGCCTGCCGGACCGTCGCAACGTGATCGATGTTCACGTACAAGCGCATATCAGTACACCGTCCCTGTCGTCTCAAGATGGAGATATCGTCTGAATAGGTCATCGAGGGCCTCGGAGATCTCGGGATCCAGCGAAGCCCGCGCCAGATTGAGCGTTTCTGCTCCAAGCGTGGCGTAGAGGTGTGCCTCACCTTCGTCGAGAGCCCTGAGATGGAGCGCGACGGTCTCCACGTCTCCACGCGCAATGGGACCGCGGATCGCGTCGGGGACACCGCCCTCTTCAATCGAGTCGAGCGTGCTCCGCACGAGCGGAATCAGGGCAGCAAGGGCTTCATCTCCATCTACGCCAGCGCGCTGC
This sequence comes from Gemmatimonadales bacterium UBA4456, assembly GCA_002390225.1. GTDB lineage: Bacteria > Gemmatimonadota > Gemmatimonadetes > Longimicrobiales > Gaopeijiaceae > UBA2589. Next base: position 19,851 of record DGOW01000040.1, read on the forward strand.
ATGAGCTCGACAGCGCGCGCGAGCAGGGGCAGCATCATGGTGCTCGTCAGGACAGCCGCCGCATGGTATGACGACCTCCGAGCGGCGGGGACCGAAATCAACCGACTGCCGATGGCCGTCGCGAGCACGCGGGCGACCGAGACCGCCTCCGGCGAGCCAGTCACCGAGAACCAGGCATTGCTCAGGTCCCTGCGAGCCGTCAGAGGATTCGTCACGGCGATGAGAGGATGGAAGGCGCCCACCAGGTAGCCTCTGTGGTGCAGCGGTTCCAGTACATCGGTCGGGAGAGCCCCCGTCACGTGAAACACGATACAGCCTTCGGGCGCAGGCCCCAGCGCGGCCAGCGCATAGGCGACGTCGGGCACGTCCGACTCGGGAACGGCAAGCAGAACCGCGACAGTGCCGGGCATCGGCCGTTCGAGCCCGAAGACATATCGGAGGCGATCATCCCACGCTCGCACATCCGGCGGGTGCGGATGCCGGCCCGACACGACCACCTCCCGGAATGCCCCGCTCTCGACGAACGCACCCCCGAGCGTGAGCCCCATACGCCCTGGGCCTACGATCATGACCGGTCCCATGCCGCTCACTCCACCCCCCCGATTTCAATGCCCTCACGAGCGGTGAGTCGACCCAGGACACCCTCCGGGAGGCGCGCGGTTAGGCGCACGTCGAGCGCCTCGTCGACCCGATCGATGACCTCCCCCTCACGATACACCGTAGCGATCGCCTCCCCATCCATGACGGGAATTCGAATCGCCACCCGAGCGAGCCGGTTTCGAATGCGAGCGCGCAGGGTCTCCTTTAGCGCCTCCAGCGTCTCCGGCTGATGGGCGCTTACGAACACCGCCGGGGTCGACTCAAGGGATCGGATCCGTTGCTTGAGCGACTCACGCTCCGTGTCGTCGATTCGATCCGTCTTGTTGAAGACAAGAATCTTTTCTTGATCGGCGAGGGACAGTTCGTCGAGCACCTCCAGGACGACCTCTCGCTGTTCTTCCCAGTCCGGGTGCGATGAATCGATCACGTGCAGCAGAATGTCGGCTTCGCGCGATTCCTCCAGAGTCGAGCGAAAGGATGCGATCAGATGGTGGGGAAGCTTACGAATGAACCCGACCGTATCCGTGGCAAGAGCTTCGTATCCACCTCCGAGGTCGACACTGCGTGTTGCAGAGTCGAGGGTGGCGAAGAGACGATCCTCAACGAAGAGGTCTGCTCCGGACAACGTACGCAACAGGGAGGATTTCCCAGCGTTCGTGTATCCGACGAGTGCGACGCGGAAGAGACCCGCCCGCGACTTACGCTGAACTGCCCGTGCCTTTGCCACCTCGCGGAGCTTGCGCTTCAGCTCACCGATGCGCGTCCCGATCAACCGCCGGTCGGTCTCGAGCTGGGTTTCACCGGGACCACGGAGGCCGATACCGCCTCGGATACGCGAGAGGTGGCTCCACATCCGTCGCAGGCGAGGCAGAAGGTACTCGAGTTGAGCGAGCTCGACCTGCATGCGCGCCTCACTCGAGCGAGCACGCGTGGCGAAGATGTCCAGGATGAGCTCGGAACGATCCATGACGCGGACCTTGATCAGCTCTTCGAGATTCTTTCCCTGGGCTGGACTGAGCTCCTCGTCGAAAATGACCAGGTTCGCTTCCCGCTCCTCCACCAGCTCGGCCAGAGAACGGGCTTTCCCTTCCCCCAGGTAGTAGCGGGGGTTTGGGCGGTCGAGACGCTGGACCAGTGAACCGACGACCTCACCGCCCGCCGTGTCGGTAAGCCGCGCCAGTTCATGGAGGTGCTCATCCGCGACGTCTCGCGCCTCGGATCGAGACGGTGCGCCGACGAGCACCGCCCGGTCGACGGGCGTCAGCAGATCGATGAGTTGCGTGGGGATCCGATCACCTCCGTCCCCGGCATCCGAACATTTGAGAGGGGACGCTCAAACGATACCCAAGGTCAGGGCGGCCTCACAGCCCCAGATCAGCCATTCTCCCGTCGTTCCGCCCACCAGCGCAGCCGTTCTGCGATCGTCTTCTCGAATCCGAATCCGCTCGGGTCGTAGAACTGCTCCCCCGCAACCTCGTCTGGAAGGTACGTCTGGTCGGAGACCCCGCCGTTCTCGTCAGGATCGTACCGGTAACCCTCTCCGTATCCCAGATCCTTCATGAGTGACGTGGGGGCGTTTCGAATGTGTAGCGGGACGCCCGCCGCCGGGGTCTCCCTGGCTCGATCCCGTACAGCGTTCCAGGCCGTGTACACCCGATTCGATTTCGCGGCCGTCGCCAGGTAGATCGTCGCCTGCGCCAGGGCCAGCTCACCCTCCGGTGATCCGAGAAACTCATACGAGTCTCTCGCTGTGATCACGTGCGCGAGCGCGTCCGGATCGGCGAGCCCGATGTCCTCGGTGGCCATACGCACCAGTCTGCGCGCGATGTAGAGCGGATCTTCACCGCCGTCGAGCATGCGAGCTAGCCAATACAACGCAGCATCGGGATCTGACCCACGAACCGACTTGTGCAGCGCCGAAATCAGGTTGTAATGCTCCTCCCCACTCTTGTCGTACGCAGCGAATCGATGCTGAAGGGCCTCCCGGGCGATCTCGATCGTGATACCGCCACCAGCACCAGCCAGGTGCGCTGCTGCCTCCAGCACGCCCAGCGCGCGGCGGGCGTCTCCGTCCGCGGATTCCGCGATAAAGGTCAGTGCGGCTTCATCCGCAACGAGGGCCATGGACGCCAACCCGCGTACCTCCAGCAACGCCTGACTCAGAATGGAACGAGTCGCGAAGGGCGAGAGCGCCTCGAGCACGTACACCGGTGCGCGAGAGAGCAACGGGCGAACGATCGCGAATGATGGGTTCTCCGTCGTCGCTCCGATCAGAATGATCGTACCCGCTTCGACGTGCGGCAGGAACGCGTCCTGCTGAGCCTTATTGAAGCGATGAATCTCGTCGCAGAACAGGATCGTCTGCCGCCCACTCGAGCGACGGCGTGTTCCTGCCTCCGCGATGATCTCACGAACCCGCGCAACTCCCTCGGTCACCGCGCTGAAGGCCACGAATGTCGTACCGGACACGTCGGCGATGATGCGCGCGAGGGTGGTTTTTCCACTTCCAGGCGGACCCCACAGGATCATGCTCGCGACCTTGCCTCCATCGAGCATCGCCCGGATCGCCCTTCCCTCCCCGAGGAGCTGCTCCTGACCCTGGAAGTCTTCCAGTGTCCGGGGACGCATACGGGCGGCCAGCGGCGCGGCTTCGTCGATGTCTGCGTCACCTGACGACCGCGCCCCGCCTCTCCGATCACGCTCGCTATCCGGCGATGAGTCAGGGCCACCGTCGAACAAATCGAGATCATTCACGGTCCACTCTTCTTCGGTCCGAAGGCACCGTCGCTCGGTCCAGAGCTGTTCCCACCACGGAGTCGCTCTGCGACCTCCTGGGCCCGCAGGAGAAGCTCCTCACGTTCGTTGCGGGCCGGGTCCTCCAGGACCCAGACCAAAAGCTCCGAGAGCACATCCTTGAATACCGGCCCCGGCTTCAGACCCATCCGCATCAGGTCTCGTCCACCAACCGTCAGGTCTCCTATCGCTAGCGGCGGAGCGGTCCGCAGTTCTGCGCGGATCCCACGCCATGCCTCTACGACCTCCAGCGGAGCGGGTTCAACGTCTGCCACCCGTGCCGAGGCCAGCTCCAGGCGAGCGACTCCCCGCATCACAGTCGGTCCATATCGACTCAACCAGCGTCGCAGGTCCCCGGCGCCTGAGCCACGCGCTGGAAGGCCTGGAGCGGCGGCGAGGTGCGCTACGACGTCCGTATCCGCATTCGACAGACGCAGCCTGACCAGAAGCGCAGCCACTGCGGCCGGTGCAGCCGGACGTAACAGAGCCGCAAGGCGAAGCATCGGCCTGCCTGGAGGTAACGCGTCGACCACTCGTACAGCGTGCTCCCACAACCCCCCTGCGAGACTGTCCACCTCAGGGAAGAGCACACGATTGATGCCTCCGTCCCGATACAGCGACAGGGCATGACTCGGTCGCGGGTCCGCCGACAGAACTTTCATCAGCTCCTCCCGTACCCGCTCCGGTGACAGCGTCGACAGGTGATCGGTGAGCGAGATGAGCGCAGTCCACGTCCCTTCGTCGATCTCGAAATCGAATCGACCGGCGAAGCGTAACGCCCGTAAGATCCGAAGGTAGTCCTCCCGGAACCGGTCAGCGGCGACCCCGACAGTGCGCAGCATGGCCGCAGACATATCGTCCGCACCACCGAACGGATCGAACAATTCATCCCGGAGTGGGTGCCAGGCGATCGCGTTGATGGTAAAGTCCCGCCGCGACAGGTCGTCCTCGATTCGGTCTGCGAACTCCACGACCGCATGACGGCCGTCGGTCTCGACATCCTTACGGAACGTGGTGACTTCATACATGAGCCCGTCACGAGCCAGGACGCCGACGGTTCCATGTTCGACGCCGATCGGCACCGTGCGCCGGAAGGTGCGTTGGACCTGCTTCGGGGTGGCCCGCGTCGCAAGATCCCAATCTGCGGAGGGGCGGCCCAGGAGCGCATCCCGCACGGCCCCGCCCACCGCCCACGTCTCGTAGCCAGCCTCTTCCAAGGTTCGCGCAATCCACCGAACCGCACCCGGTGCGATCGGACGAACGTCACTCATCCTGGAAGTACGGCCCCACCGTTGACGTTGAGGATCTCTCCAGTCACGTGGCGGCCCAGTTCCGAGCAGAGAAAGACGATTGGGCCCGACACGTCTTCCGACGTGGCAATCCGTCCGATTGGAATCGAACGCGCAATGCGCTCACGCTCGCCACCAGCGAACGCCCTCGCCGACATCTCGGTGTCGATCCAGCCTGGAGCCACGCTGTTCACCGTGATGCCTCGCGGTGCCAATTCGATGCAAAAGCCCTTCACCAGCGAGATCATGGCACCCTTGGTCGCCGCATAGTCTCCGTGAAATGCCTCGCCTCGCTGGCCCGCAGTGCTGCTGACCAACACAATCCGGCCATCGTCACGAAGTCGGGACGCAGCTGCCCGACACGTGTAGAACATCGAGTGCAGGTTTATGTCGATCGTCCGGTGCCACCGTTCGTCGGTCAGCTTCGCAACCGGTTGATCTTCGACCGGCCAGATCCCGTGATTTCCGATGAAGAGGTCCAGGCCGTCAAACTGCTCATCACCACGAACGAACAGGGCCTCCGCTTCCTCTGGGGCTGACAGATCTCCGCCGTGGGCCCACGCCTCGACGCCCAAGGCGCGGCACTCGGCTACGACCGCGTCCGCATCATCGGACCGCGAACGAAACCCGATACCGACGTTGGCACCCGCCTGCGCCAGCTGAAGTGCGACGGCACGTCCGACACCGCGCGACCCACCGGTCACGATTGCGTTCTTCCCTGTCAGATCGATCAACCGATTCACGTTTGCCTCCTCCTCAGCTTGTTGAGGTCCGCGACCCGTCGGCGAGTTCCTGCTCCACGACGTCGCAGACTGCATGGCCGATAAGTAGATGAATCTCCTGAGCTCGCGCTACGGAGTGGGTCGGTACCACCAGTGCGAGGTCCACTTGGCCGGCGAGCGTCCCTCCCTTCCGCGCCAGCAGCGCGATCGTCCGAACACCGCACGAGCGGGCCACCGCCGCCGCGGCAACCAGGTTAGGAGAGGTACCGCTCGTCGAATGAAGAATGAGGAGATCCCCAGCCGAGGCCAGCGCCTCCACCTGGCGGGCGAAGACCTGCTCGAAGCCATAGTCGTTCGCCGCCGCCGTCAGGACGGACGTATCCGTCGTCAGGGCCACGGCGGCCATCGCCCGCCGTTCCCTCGTGAAACGCACCACGTACTCGGCCGCCAGATGCTGAGCATCCGCGGCTGACCCACCGTTACCGCACAGAAAGAGACATCCCCCCCGTTCGATCGTCTCGGTCACCCAACCCGCATACGTCTCGACGTCCCCGATCAGTGCATTTGCGGCGAGTTCGACCACTCGGGCATGCTCGTCGAAGTGAGCCTTGAGGCTCTCCGAAACGCTCACGTCTCCCGCTCCGCCGACCGCTCCCGACGAGCCATGATCCCCCGAAACCGCTGCAAGAGCAGGGATGGAGCGGACACGGCCGGGACGGGCAGCGGCTCGAGATCCTCGAGTACGCGCGACGGATTGACCCGGCACAGCAAGTCGAGCGCCTCGTGGCCGTCGCGCTGTTCGATCTCCGACCACGCTTCCTTCTGATAGATCTTGAGGCGCGACTGGCCGTGGAAGTCTGAGGCCAGGTAGTCCGCAAGGCCGAGGCCGATGATTCGCCACGCTACGGCCTGGGCCTCGGAACCGTAGCGCCCGACGAGCGAACCGTAGTTCACCTGCAATCGCGCGCCTGCCTCCTTCCACTGGTGCAACAGTTCCCTCTTGTGGACCATGCCGGCGTAGCGCTCCGGGTGTGCGATGATCGGCCGATACCCTTCGTCGCAGATGTGACGGACGACACGTGGCGTACCCGGCGGCACCTGAAGCCTCGGCCACTCCAACAGCACGAACGACGTACCAGCCAGACGGATGCGTGGGTCGGCCAGGTCCGGCTCGGGCATGTCAACGAGGACCTCGTGCCCCCTGCGGTACTCTACTTCCGGGAATTGAGTGTGGATCGCATCCCTGGCCTTCTCCCACGCCTTCGTCACCTCGTCGAGCCTCTTCTCCAGCCGCTCCGGCATCAGGGTTAGGCTCGCATCGATATGCGGCGTGGTGATCATGCGGCGAATCCCAAGGACGGCCATCCGCTCGACCGCGTCCAGGACACCGGGCACGTGCCGCGCACCGTCGTCGACCCCAGGCACCAGATGGCTGTGGATATCGACGAGCGATGTGGAGTCTTCGAGGATCACGTGTCGCCGCCAATCGACACCAGTCGGTCCAGCTCCGCATCTGGATCATCACCCTCCAGCGCAGCCTCACAGGCATACGTCACGAGCGCATCCGCAGCGAGAAGATCAAAGGCAGCCGCCCGCACCCGGCCAGGCTGAGCGAGCGCACGCCCAAGAGCCGCACACCCGGCATTGATCAGACCAGTCCGTGCATCCTCGGGCTCACCCAGCCCGATCACCTCAGCTCGCACACGGGCGTGGAGATCCTCCGGAGGACGAGGAAGACGGCCATTGAGCCAGGCGACGTAAGTCAACCTGAGCCCCCCGACAACAGGCCGCGCACCGCCTCGACACCAGCCGCCAGGGCCTCGTCGATCCGAGTCGGGTCCTCAACGCCTGCTTGCGCCATGTGAGGACGTCCACCGCCACGGCCACCGACCAGGGACGCGACTTCACGCACCACCGCATCCGCGCGTACTCCTCGAGAGATCATGTCGTCGGTTACGAAGGCGAACAGGGCGTGCTTCTCACCCGGCATCTCCGCCGCGAGAACCGCGACGCCGCTCTCTCCTGCTGCCAGGAACGTGTCACCCCACTTGCGGGCGTCATCGAGATCGCGAGCCCGCAGCCGCAAGCCACGGTACGAGGCCGTTCCACCGCCAGAAATCTCGATCTCCTCTTCGGTCGTGATGTCCTCACCGCCACCGCCCTCGGCACGCACTTCATCAAGAAGGCGTTCGACTTCCGCCTTCTCGGCAAGGAGCTGCTCAGCTCGACGAGCGAGATTATCCGGCTGGGTCTTCAACACGGCCGCAGCTACGCCGAGCGCCTGCTCCCGACCCGCGAAGTACGCGAACGCGCCACGACCGGTAAGCGCCTCGATCCGGC
>DGOW01000040.1:27622-53233 GCA_002390225.1 Gemmatimonadales bacterium UBA4456
CCCGCCGCAACCCCGGACTCTCCCACGATCCGGCAGAGGCCGATATCTCCGGTCGACGACACATGCGTCCCGCCGCACAACTCCATGCTTACGCCCGGCACATGCACGACCCTCACATCATCGGCGTATTTCTCGCCAAAGAGCGCCATAGCCCCGGCCGCAAGCGCGTCACTGTAGGGGCGGACATCGATCTCGACGGGGAGGTTGCCCCAGACGCCCTCGTTCACGATCCGCTCCACCTCGGCCTTTTCATCGTTCGTCATCGGAGCCGTATGGGCGAAGTCGAAGCGCAGCCGATCGCATGCCACAAGGGATCCGCGCTGCACCACATGTTCACCGAGCACCGAGCGCAGAGCTGCATGCAGCAGATGCGTCGCAGTGTGGTTGCGGATCGTGTCACCGCGGACATCAGCGCGCACAGTCGCGCGGACCCGGAGTGATGTCGCGCCGACCGGGAACTCCCCCTGCACCGGCCCGAACACGGCAGTACCTCCGGACACCTTCGCGACACGGGTAACGGCCATGCTCCATCCATCACCTTCGACCGAACCCCCATCCGAGACCTGACCGCCACTCTCGACATAGAACGGATTCTCGCCGAGAAACAGACCAACCCCGCCCTGGACGTGTTTCCAGCGGAGCACATCCGTCTCGGCGTGGAGGGAGGAGTAGCCCACGAACGTCTGGGAGGCGTCACCGAACTCGGTCCAACCATGAGCATCGGCTGCATCGTCTCCCTCCGCGCCGCTGGCCGCCCGGTCGGCTCGGGAACGCGCACGCTGCTCCTCGAGCGCCGACTCGAACCCATCGACGTCGACCTGGACGCCTTTTTCATCGGCCATCAACTGCGTGAGGTCCAGTGGGAAGCCGAAGGTGTCGTACAATTTGAATGCCTCCCCGCCGGGAATCACTCCGGACTCGGCACCAGCCAGCTCATCGAAACGGGTCAGTCCACCTTCGATTGTGGCAAGAAAACGCTCCTCCTCGGCACGGGCCGCATCGACGATGTGCTCGCGACGCTCGGAGAGTTCCGGGTAGACTTCAGTCATCGTATCGATCACCGCATCGACAACCCCGACCAGTGTCGGCTCACGGCGCCCAAGCAGCCAGGCGTGCCGGACCCCCCGGCGGAGAATCCGGCGCAGCACGTATCCGCGACCTTCGTTCGACGGATACACACCATCCGAAAGCAAAAAGGTTACCGCTCGGGCATGGTCAGCCAGCACACGATAGCTGACACCAGCCTCGGTGTCTCGCTCATAGGCTCGCCCTACCAGTTCCGCGACGCGGTCCAGAAGCGGAGCGAAGCCGTCCGCGTGGTAGTTCGAGTCGGCACCCTGAAGCACGGCCGCAATCCGCTCAAGACCAGCGCCCGTGTCGACACACGGGGCAGGTAGATCATGCAGCGTCCCTTCGGTGTCCCGGTCGAACTGCATGAAGACCAGATTCCACAGCTCGATGATCTGTCCTGAGTCGTTGAGCTCGACGAACTCTTCCGTGCTGGTAACGAGGCTCCGGTTCTCACGAAGGTCGTAGTGCAACTCGGAGCACGGCCCACACGGACCCGTGTCGGCCATCTGCCAGAAGTTGTCCTTATCGCCAAGACGATAGACGCGTTCGGCTGGAAGACCGATGTCGTTCAGCCACAGGTCCGCGGCCTTGTCATCGGAGTGATGCACCGTCGCGTACAGGCGTGCGGCGTCGAGCCCGTAGACCTCAGTTAGAAGCTCGAAGGCGTAGCGGATGGCATCACGCTTGAAGTAGTCGCCGAACGAAAAATTGCCCAGCATCTCGAAGAAGGTGTGGTGACGTGTCGTCCGCCCGACCTCTTCCAGATCGTTGTGCTTTCCCCCTGCCCTCACACACTTCTGTGACGTGGCAGCGCGGGTGACCCCAATGTCCTCCTGCCCCAGGAACACCCTCTTGAACTGTACCATGCCTGCGTTCGTGAACAGTAGCGTGGGGTCGTCAGCTGGAACCAGCGAAGACGAGGGTCGAACAGCATGACCACGCTCCTCGAAGAACGAGAGGAACTGGCTGCGAATATCGGCGGTCTTCATCGAAAACCTCGGCGGGTGCCGTGGACGGTACTTGGGGTGTTCGGCCCGCCGGCGCGAGGCGTGCCGCACGGGCAAAAGATAAGAGCCCCGGACGAATCTGTCGTCCGGGGCTCCTTACCCGATTCAGGTCGATCTTGCGCCCGTGACACGGTCGGCCGCACGAACGAGCCTCGGCTCAACCAGAGGACTCAGCCCGCGCTTACCTCTGCAGCGGCGGGCTCAGCTACGTCCTTCGACTCCGCAGACGCCTGATCGTCCTCCTCCACGGCCTCCTTGACCAGTCCAAGGGCCACTCGGAGTTGGGCGTCGATCTCCTCGGCGATGTCGGGATTGTCGACGAGGAACTGCTTCGAATTTTCCTTACCCTGTCCCAGCCGCAGGTCGCCATAGGAGAACCACGCCCCCGACTTCTGGACGATACCGTGCTCCGCGCCGAGGTCGACGAGGAGCGCGTTGTGGCTCACACCCTCGTTGTACTGAATGTCGAACTCTGCCTGCCGAAACGGGGGTGCACACTTGTTCTTCACAACCTTCACACGCGTCCGGTTCCCGATGACCTCCTGACCGTCTTTGATGGCGCCAATACGGCGGATATCGAGCCGGAGCGACGCGTAGAACTTCAGGGCCCGTCCACCGGAGGTCGTCTCGGGGCTTCCGAACATCACGCCAACCTTCTCGCGGATCTGGTTGGTGAAGATCACCGAGGTGTGCGACCGGTTGACCGCACCCGTCAACTTTCGGAGTGCCTGACTCATGAGTCGCGCCTGAAGCCCCACGTGCGTGTCGCCCATCTCGCCCTCGATCTCCGCTCGCGGCACGAGCGCGGCGACCGAGTCAATGACGACGACGTCGATAGCGTTGCTTCGGATCAGCACCTCGGCGATCTCGAGCGCCTGCTCACCAGTGTCGGGCTGTGAGACGAGCAGATTGTCGACGTCCACGCCGAGCTTCCGGGCATACCCGACGTCGAGCGCATGCTCTGCATCGATGAACGCCGCGATGCCACCGGACCTCTGCGCATTGGCGATCACCTGCAAACAGATCGTCGTCTTACCGGACGACTCAGGACCATAGATTTCGGAGATTCGCCCGCGCGGCATGCCACCAACTCCGATGGCCGCATCGAGGTTGATCGCACCGGTCGCAATCGCTTCGATCGCGCCGATACGCCCGTCCTCGCCCATCCGCATGATGGCACCCGTACCGAAAGACCGCTCGATCTGAGACAGTGCCGTGTCGAGCGCTTTCTGCTTCTTTTCTGCCTGCTTATCCGTCACCGCGCCTGCCATCTCGCCTCCGTTCCGTGGCCGCCCTCTCCCGGGCTTCGATTTGCAAAGTATCGCACCCGAAGAGAAAACGAAAGTCTGTCAGTTCTCTGTTTGAGAGGCAGGAACCTACCTCTGGCCTACCTTATCCGGAATGCTGCCTCGGGACGTTGCAATGCAAGGAGCAGCGGAACTGGCACAGCACGAAAGGAACCCGCACAATCCGTCGCGCGCTGCATCCCCAGGGGGACAACCCTGCCACGAGTGAATATGAAGCCTCAACAAGAGTACGATCTCCTCTCCATCGGTGGAGGAACCGCCGGGCTGGTCTCGGCTGCCGGGGGCGCCTATCTGGGTGTTCGTAGCGGAATCGTCGAGAAAACGGCGCTCGGGGGTGATTGCCTGTGGACCGGGTGTGTCCCCTCCAAGGCCATCATCGCATCGGCCCGTGTGGCTCACGCCATGCGTGACGCTGAGCGCTTCGGTCTTACGGCTGCGGCCCCGAAGCACGCATTCGCTGATGTGATGGCTCGCATGCGTTCGGTTCGGGGGGTTGTCGAGCACCACGATGACCCGAAGCGCTTTCGTGACATGGGCGTGGACGTGCACTTCGGAGCCGCCCGCTTCGTGTCGGATCGGGAAGTGGAGGTGGAAGGTCTTGGAACGCTGCGCGCCAAGCGGTTTGTGATCGCCACCGGCGCCGTGCCCTTCGCACCACCCATTCCTGGCCTTGCCGAAGCCGGATACCTCGATCACCACTCGCTGTTCGAAACGGACCACCTTCCCGAGCGCGTGGGGGTTCTGGGTGCAGGGCCCATTGGTCTGGAGATGGCCCAAGTCATGTCACGGCTAGGGGCACGAGTGACCGTCGTCGAAATGGCGGACCGGATCCTGCCCAAGGAAGACCGGGACATCGCCGAGCGACTTCGGGCGATGCTCGAGGCCGAGGGTATCACAATCGCTCTCGGCGAGCGGGTCGACGCCGTCGAGATGACCGACCAGGGCAAGGTCCTTACGACGAATAACGGGAGCCGCCTGGGGGTGGACGAGATCTTCGTAGCGACCGGCCGACGTCCATTCCTGGAGGGTCTGGAGCTGGATCGTGCGGGCGTCCGGGTCGCTGAGGGAGCGGTCTCCGTCGATGCGGCGATGCGGACGAGCGCGCGCAATATCTGGGCAGCTGGAGATGTCACCGGTGGGCTTCAATTTACGCATGTTGCGGAGCAGCAGGCTAAAGCCGTGCTCCGGAATGCCTTGGCGCCTGGGTCAAGCAAGATCCACTACGACAATGTGCCCTGGGTGACCTATACCGATCCCGAGGTCGCCCATGTCGGTCTGTCCGAGACGGAAGCGGAGTCACGCGGCGGGACGACCTTCTCCTACGAGCTCGACGATCTGGACCGCGCCATCGTCGATGGCGTCGGCCGGGGCGTCGTGAAGATCTCGGCAGACGCCAGGGGACGGATTCTTGGCGCCACGATCCTCGGGGCCCACGCGGGGGAGCTGATCATGCCCATCGTCCTGGCCAAGACACATGGCTTGAAGCTGACCGATCTCACAAATACGATCTTTCCCTACCCTACGCTCGTCGAGGGCGTCAAGCGCGCCGCCACCGAGTATCAGCGCCGACGACTGGAAGGTCCCGGGGGCCGCGTGCTCAAGAAGGTGATTTCATGGCTGTCGTGACCCAACCATCCGGTGCCCTGCTGCGACTTGCGATCCTGGTGCTCCTGGTCGCTGCCGGGGCGGCGGCCGCTGCCTTCACGCCACTTGGCGACTACCTGAGCCGTGAAGGTGTGAGTCAAGGGATCGAGTGGCTACGTGCCTCACGCGCGGCGCCGTTGCTGTACATCGCGATCTATGCTTTAGCGACGGCACTTGCGATCCCCGGCTCGATCCTGACGCTGGCCGGTGGTGCCATGTTCGGCCTCGTCGGGGGAACGATCTACACGACCATCGGCGCGAACCTAGGGGCCAACGCCGCGTTCGGAGTGGGCCGCTTCCTGGGGCGTGACGGCATTCGACGTCTCGCAGGGGGCCGCCTCGACGCGCTCGACCGTGCCACGGAGAATTATGGCTTCCGAGGGCTCCTGACCTTTCGCCTGATCCCCGCTGTCCCCTTCAATGCACTCAACTTCGGATCAGGACTCACGTCGATCGGCTGGTCAACGTACGCGGCGGCCACCGCGATCGGGATCTTTCCCGGGACCGTCGTCTACACGATGTTCGCGGACGCATTGCTCGCAGGCTCCCAGGGGGCGTCACGAGACGCCCTGCTCAGGGTCCTGCTTTCCGGAGGTCTTCTGATCCTGCTCAGCTTACTTCCTGCCATCGCGCGCCGCGTCGGAGTCCGTCTGCCGGGCGCAGCTGCGACCCTCACACTCATGCTCGCCCTGTCCCCAGGCAGCGCCGACGCACAGTCACTTCCTACGCACGAGGCCTTCTCTGCGCTGCTGGGAGACGTGGTAGCTCAGCCTGATGTGGACTACGCTGCCCTCGTCCAGCGAAAAGCGGCTCTCGACGGCTATATCAGCTCCCTTGGAGCGATCGAGATCGCCCTGATCGAAGCCGCGAGCCGACACGAGCAGCTCACCTTCTGGATCAACGCGTACAATGCGTGCATGCTGAGCTTGGTAGCCGAGCACTACCCGATCGAGAAGGCCGGGGGACTGTTCACCAGTATCAAGAACTCGATCGCCGGCCGACCGGCGAACTCGGTCTGGCAGATCGAAGACGTCTTCACGGTCGCGCACTGCCGGATCGCCGGGGCTGAGCGTTCGCAGGACGAGATCGAGCACTCGATCATCCGCCCCATGGGCGAGCCCAGGATCCACTTCGCCGTGAACTGCGCAGCGCGAAGCTGTCCGGTGCTGTGGCCCGATGCGTACGAGGTTGCGACGCTGGACGACCAGCTCGATCGCGCGGTCCGGAAGCTCGTCTCGACCCCCGAGCATTTCTTCGTAGGACCTGGTGTAGTCCGTATGAACAAGGTGCTCGACTGGTTCAAGGACGACTTTGGAGGTGAGCAGGGCCTCCGCACGTTCTTCGCTCCCTACCTCGGAACGGCCGACGCCGAGGTGCTCGCGTCATCGGACACTCGGATCGAGTTCTTCGAGTACGACTGGACCCTGAACGACCAGGGGTCGTGACGGGATCCGTCTGCACGGTCATCATCCCGACGCTCAACGAGGCGTCGAGCCTGCCGAACCTCCTGGATGATCTCGCGGCTTGCCCCCGCGTTGAGCGCGTCATCGTCAGTGATGGTGGATCGGTAGATGCAACATGTGACATCGCTCTGAGTCGGGGGGTGACCGTGGTCTCCGGGCGGGCGGGCCGCGGCGAGCAGCTCCGTCGAGGAGCCTCCGCAGCACTAAGTCCATGGTACGTCTTCCTGCATGCCGATTCGCGTCTGGATGAAGACGCGAGGTCCGACCTGGACCGCTTCCTCGATGGAGCAACGGCTACGGAATTCGCGCATTTCGGTCTCGTATTCGACACTCCAGAACCTGTGTTCCGGTTCATCGAATTCGGCCAGCGTCTGCGTGAGCGTCTGTTCGGGATGCCGTACGGCGATCAGGGACTCGTCGTCTCGCGTGCTCTTTACGACCGAGTGGGCGGCTTCCCGGACTGGCCGATCATGGAAGACGTGGGGATCATCGATCGGCTCTCCGGGAATGGACGTCGGCTGGCTCTCGGAGCGACTCTTACGACAAGTGGCCGTCGCTACAGACGTGAGGGTCCCATCCGGGCATTGCTGCGTAACCTCACCCTCATCGTCGCCTTTCGCCTGGGTGCGGATCCAGAGACCCTGGCCAGGCGATACGGATCCGAACACTCGGAAACGCTGCCGGGTGTGTACTCACCGGATGCACGGGAGGTGATCGTGTTCGCCCGCGCTCCCGTCCCGGGCCGGGTGAAGACCCGGCTTGCGGCTGACGTGGGCCCCGAACGAGCCACCCGCATATACCGACAGCTGGGGCGGGGTACGGTCGACGCCCTCCGGGACGGCCCCTGGGCGGTAACCGTGCACGTCGAGCCTCCCGACGCCGTCTCGATCGAATCGGTCCGAAGCTGGCTCGGACACGACGTCGCGTACCAGGGGCAGACGAAGGGCGATCTCGGTACCCGCATGACCGCTGCGATCGCGGACGGGCTCGGTCGTGCCTCTGCCGTGTGCGTCGTCGGCACGGACATCCCGGACATCCGGGAATCAACGTTATGCGACGCTTTTGACGCGTTAGAGACCCACGACCTGGTGCTCGGGCCAGCGACGGACGGCGGATATTACCTGGTCGGCCTGACACGCCCCCACCCCGAGGTGTTTCGGGACATCCCGTGGAGCACGGAACGGGTCTTCGAGCTGACACTGGAGCGGGCCCACGCCGCCGGGCTCCGGGTCGCTGCACTCGAGCCTCGGACCGACGTGGACACGGTCGACGACGTACCAGCAGCGATGCTGGAGGTGTGAGGACTGGCTCCGCTGCCGCTATGGAACGAAGTTCGAGGACCCAAAAACCCCATAAACACTTGGCGCCGGCACGATAACTACAGATACCACTTGCCGTATGGTATTGGCCTCGCGCACGTTGGTTCCTGTCCTCCCAGGCCCAACCAGGAACGCATGAAGACAGCTGCTGCAGTGCGTGCCAGACTGAAGTTTGACACCTTGGAACACGTCACGATGCCCGACGGATCGGGTCGCGTCTCCGTCAGGCTTGAACGGGCTGGAGACTTCTACGAAGGGACAGTAGCGTGCCTCGAAACGCAGCAAGGCGTCATCAAGGCTGCGTCCCAAGCCGCGCTTCAGGCGACGCTGGCGAGTACCGGTGAGGTCTCCGAGAGCGGGGTCAGCCTCGAGGTTGTTGGCGTGAAGGCCGTCCGCGCCTTCGATGGTTGGGTCGTCGTGACCCGAGTGAACGGCTCCGCAGATGACGAGACGTGCCGCCTGCTGGGTGCCGCGCCCTGCGAGGTTGAGGACGACCTGCCGGAAGCAGCGGTGAAGGCCGTGCTCGACGCCAGCAATCGCGTGCTGGAACAGCGGGTCACCCGCTAGAACGAAGTCGGCGAGCGCCTCAGCCCGCGCTCGTACCGGTGCCAGACGCCTGGTTGCACAGGAACGAAGATCACCTCGAGCGGGCGCCTTGCGCTGACTACCGCGAACACAGGAACCCCCCGATACACGCCGACTCGCAGGATCTGCTGGCAGTCGACCGGGAACGTGTCGTCCGACTTCCCGTAGTCCCCGCCCTCGAAGACGATCACCTCATCGTCGAGATACCAGAACGCCGACCCTGCATAGGTTCCGGCGAACGTCATCGCGGGCCGCAGCGACCGAATCGGGACAGGCGGAGTGCCCACGAGAGTATCGCCTGAGGACGTGATCTGAATCGGGACATTCTGTCCTGTCGCGAGACAAACCGACGCGGGCTGCCCGACATAGGCGGCGGCAGTGCCTGACGGATCTCCCAAGAGCACCGTATCCGGCGGCGGCGGCGGAATGTAGATGGTGTCAGGCTCGGTCCGGCGCATCATGCGGGGGCGGCAACGGAATCCCGGCTCGCGCGGACAGATCGCAGCGGAAAGCGTGAAGCCGAACTTTGGTTTCTGATACTCGGAGAACTGGCCGTCCTGTGGCCAATCGTGGTTCAACGCCAGACCCTGCACCCCGACACGGACGCCATCCCAGTCAACCTGCGCACCGAGATTGACGTCAAACCCGTTGTGCTCGGCCATCACCGTCACCTGTGACCGCTCACCCATCGCGATGTGTACCGCGGACCCCGCAAACCATCCGTTGCTGGTGCCCGGCGCATAAAACTCGAGCTTCCTGCCACCCGCGAACATGCCGCCACCGTACCCGAGCGAGAACGTCATGTCGTTCTCCGGCAGGAACCCGCCGTCGTACCCTCGCAGGTACGCGGTCGCGACGCTGTAGAGGCTCAGGTTAGTGCCGAGGCCATCCCCACTCGAGTACGAGTCGCGGAGACGTTCGTCGGGGAAGCCCAGCCGGCCCGGCGCATACTCGACCCCAGCACCGAATCCCGGGCCCCCGAAGGTCGGTGACGTGAGGTACCGGCCCCCGACCGCCAGGCCAAGGCCCTGATCGACAGGCTCCCAGAGTCGCAGGCGCCCGAACAGACCCCATATGTTGCCACCCTCGGCAGCCTCGTTGAGCGACTGGACGGTGACGCCTCCTTCCGCCCGATCGAACAGGCCGACCGCCGCAGATATGTCTCCGAAGAAATCACTGCGGGCGGGTCCGAATCCCGACGGCTGACCCGCGGCATCGATCTCGATGCGGCGACCAAGCGAAGCCCAGAATCCCGAGAACGTGGTAGTGACATTCAGGTGCGGTAGCACGCCTGCCACCGGGATGTCGAGTAGCCCCGAGCCGTAGCGCTGAGTGCTCGGCATCGTCGGCGTCTGGGCGGCCGACGGCAACGCGACCGTCACGAGAAGAATCAGAGCAAAGAGTGCACGCCTAATCATCGGATGCGTTGTATCGTCCGGTCGATCAGTCTAGGAGTCGCTCTTCGATGGCACGCAACCGGCGCGCGATCGAGACAGCCCATCCGCCGATCAGCACGATCACCACGGCATAGGCGGTAAAGACGTGCCAGTACGGGCGGAGGTTCTGTTCGGCGAGTCGGCTCGCCTGTGGCGTCCCGGTGGACTCCTGAGCAACGACCGTCACCGCCATCGCGGCGAGAGCGGCAAGCGAAAGAGCCAGGGAGCGAAGTGTGAGGTTCTTCATGATCATCGGTGAGTGTCAGGCCGCAGAGCGTGCGCGCAGATCAGCTTCCGCACGTAGCCCCTCGACCGCGTAGCGGAAGAGGAAGAGTCCGAAGAAGAGCAGCGAGAAGACGAGAACCCCGAAAAGCAGCGTCAGCAGCATGTCGACAGGCAGCGTCGGTCCGTCCGGCCTCGCCACGACCGGGTCGGGATGGAGCGAGCGAAACCAGACAACGCTCAGGTGAATGAAAGGGATATCGAGGGCACCCACGATCGCGACGACCGCCGCAAATCGCTTCCCCTTCTCAGGATCTTCAGTCGCGTTGCGCACCATGAAATACCCGACGAAGATGAACCAGAGCAGCAGGGTCAGGGTGAGTCGAGGCTCCCAGGTCCAATAAGTTCCCCACGCGATCTTGCCCCAGAGCGGGCCCGTGATCAGGACCAGCGTCGCGAAGACGAGTCCGCCCTCGATCGCGCACAGCGCCGCCCGATCGAGGCGGTCGTCCCGAAGCCAGAGGTACATCCCGCTGGCGAGCGCAGCGAAGCCGATCGCGAGGAAGCTCGTCCACGCGGCTGGCACATGGACGTAGAAGATCCGCTGGACCACCCCCTGGTTCACCTCGGTATCGACCCAGAAGAAGGACATCCAGTAGAGCGTGATCAGCCCCAGCAGGCCAAGGACTGTGAGCACTAGTCCACCCCGTCTCATTCCTGCCGTCGACATCATTCCTCCACTACGTATCGGAAGAGTACGGCTCCGGCGGCCAACGCGGCCAACGCAAACGCACCCAGCATGCGCACATTGCCCTCAACCTCGCTGAACGGTCGCCCGTCAATGAGACGAGTGGTCGTGCCCACGCCGTAGATCACCATAGGAACCAAAAGTGGAAACACGAGCACCGGCAACAGTGTCTCGCCCATGCTCGTCCCGGTCGACACCGCCGCAAAGAGTGTTCCCAACGCCACGAAACCAAGCGAGCCGAGTCCGAGCACGAAGACGAGCCAACCGAGGTTCTGCCCGAGGTTCAAGCCAAAAAAGAGGCTGAATACACCGAGCACAAGCAGTGACACCGCATAGAGAAGGGCGAAGTTCGCAGTCGTCTTCGCCAGGAAGACCGCATCCTTGGGCGCAGGCGACATGAGCACGCCCTGGAAGGCATCGTCCTGCGCCTCCAGATGAAACGTGCGCCCCACACCGAGGAGTCCCCCGAACACCAGAGTCATCCAGATGAGCCCGGCTGCCACATCCTCAGGCCGGGTCGTGGTCGTATCGATCGAGAAATTGAAGAGCACCCCGGCGAGAACGGCGAACGCCCCCATCGCGGCGATTCGTTCCCTCGAGCGGATCTCCAGGAGAAGGTCTTTCCAGACAATGGCCCACACCTGGGTGAGGTACGTGCTCATGCGCGGCCCTCGACGACGTCATGGTAGTGGCGCTCGAAATCCTTCCGGCCAAGCCCCTGGTTGTCGCCTTCCCACGCAAAGCGACCGGCGACCTGCACCGCAAGGCGGGTCGCCATCTCAAGACCTTCACGCAGGTTGTGCGTCACCATCACCACGGTGCGGCGCCCATCCTTGAGTTCGTCGAGAACATCGCGGAGCACGCTTGCGGCGGAAGGATCCAGACCGGTGTACGGCTCGTCAAGCAACACGACGTCGGGATCATGCAGTAGGGCGCGGGCCAGCGAGAGGCGTTGCCGCATGCCGTGCGAAAGCTGGCGCGCCTCGAATCTGATCCGTTGGGTCAAGCCAACCTGCTCGAGTCGAGCCGGGATCCTTTCGTCCAGATCCGACAGACCGAAAAGCTTGCCGTAGAAGCGCAGGTTCTCCTCCACGGTGAGCCGACCGTACAGGAAGCCCTTGTGGGAGAGCATGCCGATGCGGTGTCTCCAATCGGTATCGGAAGAGAGGAGCGGCTTGCCCCGAACCGACACGGACCCGGCGGTCGGACGCATCGCACCGGCGAGCATGCCGAGCAGCGTGGATTTGCCCGCTCCGTTGGGGCCGAAGACGGTGAGAAATTCTCCTTCGTTCATGGAGAGGTCTATACCGTCCACGGCGATGACGGTGCCATACTCGCGGCAGAGCCCTGCCGCCTGAAGTACCGCGCCGCCCGAGCCCGCGAGAACCGTTTGTTCGGCCTCGTCGACACCGAGCGTATGCGCCGAGGCCGACACGACGACGGTCACCCAGCCACGGCTGCAGCGAACGCGTGCCCGCACGCCGAGCAAAAGCGGCTGCCGTCAGCGTTGGCGTAGGCACAAGCTGGGCACGGAGTACCGGTGTTGAGTCCCTCCCGGAGTCGAGCGATCTCGGCCTCGAGAGCTTCGTCCCCTGCACCACCAGCCTTAGCCGCTTCGTCCGCCTCGAGCGCGGCAAGCGCTTCGGCGGTCAATTCGCTCTTCAGCGACCGGTAGTCATCCTCATCGAGCTTGCCCGCGAGGAAGTCATACTCGACGTCCCTCAGGGCCAGGAGAGCGACCCTCTTCCTAGCTTCGGTCTCGGTCAACTCGTCATCGTCTCGCTCGAGCGACGCATGGATCCCCTTCACGAGCGGCTGCAGGATGAAGAGCACCACGGCAGCGGCGACGAGCACGACACCGACGGTAAACATCATCCCCGGATACCTCGCGGCCTCAGTCGGCCCCCGCGGCGGCGGGTTCCTTCGCCCCGGCAACCCGTTCCCGCGGGCGGCGAGTCCGATCGATGCTCGGCCAAAGTGCGATCACAGTGCCTAGGGTAAGGAAGAGACAACCGATCCAGATCCAGTTCACAAGCGGTTTGATCAGCACCTGAAGGTCGATCCCCTGAGCGCCAGGATCGTTTTGCAGCGCGCCACCCGTGTCGTTCATCGCAGAGAGGATCAGGTACAGATCTTCCTGAATGATCGACTGGATGCCGACCTCAGTCATCGGCTGCGTGTCCCGGTTCGTGTACTGACGCTTTTCGGTAGTCAGGACCCCCTTCGACACGCCATCCCGACGTACGGAGACCGTGGCGATCGCCTGCCAGAGGAGATTTCTCTCCCCCCGCCCAATCGACATGGAGAGTCCTTCGTACGTCAGCTCGTATGTGTGTCCGAACGGAGACTCGACCTCGACCACGTCGCCCGGCTGCACATTGAAGCGGCTATCCGTGTTGTACGCAGCCCCGGCGAATGCAATGCACAGCATGACGAAGCCGACATGGACGGTATAGCCACCCCATCGACGACGGTTCCGGGTGATCAGATGGAAGAAGGCAAGCAGATATCCTTCGCCTTCAATCCGTGCTCGTGCCCGCGTGCCCTTCCAGAACTCGGTTGCGATCACGGTGAGGACGAACGCGGATATGCTCCAGGTGACCAGCGCCAGTTCATGCCTCGCACCCAGAGCAAACAGCCCGATGCCGGTCACGGCACCGACCGTCACGGGAATCGTGAAGTTCTTCTGAAGGTTCCGCTTCGTCGCCCGCCGCCACGCGATCACAGGACCGATCCCGACGAGAGTCAGAAGCATGAGTCCGATCGGGAAGTTGACCTTCTCGAAGAACGGCGGCCCGACCGAAATCTCTTGACCGGTGAAACCCTCCGAGATCAGCGGGAACATGGTGCCCCACATCACGGAGAACGCGGCGCCCAGCAGCAGGAGGTTGTTGAATAGGAACGCGGACTCGCGGGACACGAATGATTCGATCTGGTTCTCGGATCTAAGCTGTGGTAGCCGATACAGAATCAGCACAACCGAGGCCGCGAGCACCGTGCCCATGAAGCTGAGGAAGATGTATGCGATCTTGAGCTCCTGGGCGAAGGAGTGCACTGACTCGATCAGCCCCGAGCGCGTCAGGAAGGTCGCGAAGATCGTGAGTAGGAACGTCACGACCACCAACGACATGTTCCAGACCTTCAACATGCCGCGGTTTTCCTGGATCTGAATCGAGTGCAGGAACGCGGTCGCCGTCAGCCACGGCAGCAGGGAAGCATTCTCCACCGGATCCCAAAACCAGTATCCACCCCAACCCAGTTCTTCGTACGCCCAGCGCATTCCGAAGACGATCCCGACGGAAAGAAAAAGCCAGCTCGTGAGAATCCAGCGCCGAGTGAGCTGAATCCAGCGCGCATCCAGTCGCCCATTGAGCAGCGCCGCCACCGCGAACGCGAACGGAATCGTGAAGGCCGTAAACCCGAGGTAGAGCGTCGGCGGGTGAATCGTCATCCAGTAATTCTGGAGCTGCGGATTCAACCCACGTCCGTCGGCAGGCGTGAAGTCGAGGCGCTCGAACGGATTCACATCCGCGAAGAGCAGAACGACGATGAAGAAGAGCAGGATCGTCTGCAGTACACCCGCCACGTACGGCATGAACTCCCGATTCTTCTTCCGGTTGGTGAATACCGTGATCGCCGCGAAGAACGCGAGCAGGACAGCCCAGAAAAGGAGCGAGCCCCGCTGACCGGCCCACAGGCCGGTCACCTTGTAGAAAAGCTCCAGATTCGCGTTCGAATAGTTGGCCACATACCAGTATTCGAAGCGGTCACCCAGGAACGCCGCACCCACGCCAAACGAGGCGATGAGCAGAAGGCCGAACACCGCATAGATGCTGCGTTCGGCGCTGAGAACCAGGTCTCCGCGGAGTGTACGTCCACCCGCATAACCAAGCACCATGCCCCAGACCGCCACTGGCAGGGAGATCCAGAGCGCGAACTCCCCGAGAATCGTCACTTATCGATCCCTGCGAGCTCCTCGGGCGAAGCCTCGTACCGACTGCCGCACTTGGTCAGAAGGGTCGTCGCCTCGAATACGCCATCGGCTCGCAGCCTCCCTTCAAGCACGACCTCGATCTTGTCCGTGAACGTATCGGGCAGGGCATCGCGGTATTCAACGACGAACGTCGCTGACTCGTCGACCATGTCGCGCACGGTGAAGATGTGGAGCAACTCCCCTTCACCCCGCGAATACGTGCCCGCGACAGCCATCCCGCCGACCTTTACGCCGACATCGTGGAACGTCGGATCCTCCGCGACCTTCTCGATCAGTTCGACCGGGGTCATGTAATAGACCATCGTCTCGCTGACGCCGGTCCATATCAGGTACGTGACGACGGCAGCTACGCCGACGAGACCAACCATGAATCGTCCGTTCTTGTTCATACCGTCCTCTCCGAGCCATGTCGTGCGGAACGTGAGGCGAATCTAGCCTACACACCACTCCCCCGAAAAGTCCGGAAAACCCCCTACATCCACGGGGTCAGCTCTGATCACGAGCCCATGAGAGTGTAGCCCTCACCGCACGATTCCAACCCTGCATGGCGGTTGCTCGTTCCCTCGCGTCAGACCCGGGCTCAAAACGAGCCGAATCACCCTGCGCACCGAGGAAGTCTTCAGCGTCAGTCCAGACGCCGGCGGCAAGGCCGGCCAGGCCGGCCGCTCCGAGGGCCGTCGTTTCGACAATGGGGGGGCGACGGACAGGAACGTGGGTTACATCTGCCTGGAACTGCATGAGCCAATCATTCAAAGAGGCACCGCCGTCGACGCGCAACTCTGCCGTTTCTACCCCCGAATCGGCTTCCATGGCTCGCAGAACCTCGGTCGTGCCGTACGCCATCGCCTCGAGCGCCGCACGCACGATTTGCGCAGACGAGGTGCCTCGAGTCAGGCCGAAGATCGAGCCTCGCGCGTCCGCCTCCCAATGCGGCGCTCCGAGACCCACGAATCCCGGTACGAAGTAGACGCCCCCGTTATCGACGAGTGCGGCCGCCATCGCCTCTGAGTCACCAGCTGACGAGACGAGTTCGAGCTCGTCGCGCAGCCACTGGATCGCAGCTCCTGCGATGAAGACGGATCCTTCCAGCGCATAGGCGAGCCCCCCGGACGCGTCACACGCGGCCGTGGTTAGCAGCCCATGCTCGGAGGGCACCACCGAATCACCGGTATGCAAGAGGAGGAAGGCGCCTGTGCCGTAGGTGTTCTTTGCAAGACCGGGCGTCCAGCATCCCTGGCCGAATAGCGCAGCCTGCTGATCACCCGCGACACCCTGGATCGGAGCCTCGAGCCCGAGGTGCTCCCCCACGCTCATCCCGAAATCACCCGAGCTGGGCCGGACGTCTGGCAACAGTCCGGCTGGAACACCGAGAAGATCGAGTGCCCAGTCGTCCCAGGTGGCGTCGTGGAGGTTGAAGAGCATCGTCCGTGACGCGTTGGTCGGGTCCGTCACATGCGAGGCGCCGTCAGTCAGGCGCGCGATCAACCATGAATCGATCGTACCGACCGCCAGATCACCGGCTTCGGCCCGGGCTCGAATCGCAGGATCGGATTCGAGTAGCCACGCGATCTTCGTCCCCGAGAAATAGGGGTCGAGGACTAGACCAGATCGACGCCGCACCTCGGCTTCATGCCCGGCAGTCCTGAGCGCGCGGCATATCGGCTGTGTGCGGCGATCCTGCCATACGATCGCTCGATGCACGGGCTCCAGCGTCGCCCGGTCCCACAGCACGACCGTTTCCCTCTGGTTCGTGATCCCAATCGACCGAATGTCCGCATCGGACGCGGCGTCGACTGCCGTCTGTGCGACACGGCGTGTCACATCCCAAATTTCGTTGGCGTCGTGCTCGACCCAGC
This sequence comes from Gemmatimonadales bacterium UBA4456, assembly GCA_002390225.1. Lineage (GTDB taxonomy): Bacteria > Gemmatimonadota > Gemmatimonadetes > Longimicrobiales > Gaopeijiaceae > UBA2589. The sequence continues at coordinate 44,275 of DGOW01000040.1, forward strand.
CAGGCTCCGGGAAGTACTGGGTGAACTCCGAGTAGCCCCGACCGAGCACACGGCCATCGACACTGATGACGAGGCACGTAGTGCCCGTGGTCCCCTGATCGATCGCGAGAACGGCGGGAACAGTCATGACGTCACTCCAAGAGGTTGGGCGTGATCGCTCCGAAGGCGTAGCGGAAGCCAGAGTCAGCGAGAAGTTCGAGGAACGCCACGACAGGGAAGCCGACGACGGCATAATAGTCGCCGTCGATGGAGTCGACCAACGCCGCTCCCAGACCCTGAATCCCGTATCCGCCTGCCTTGTCCATCGGCTCTCCGGTCGCCACGTACGCCTCGGCCATGTCCCGATCGTACCGCCGCATCCGCACGGTCGTCATGGCGACCGAACCAACGACACCTCCGGACCAGGCAAGGGCGATTCCACTCAGCACCTGGTGTCGGCTGCCCGAAAGATCAACCAGCATCTCGACTGCCGCAGCCTCGTCGGCCGGCTTGACCAGCACGTTGCCGGCGTGCACGACCACCGTGTCACCCCCGACCACGAGGGCATCACCCTCGTGTGCGAATACGGTCCCCGCCTTGGACCGCGCGAGACGTTCCACGTGCTCTCGCGGGGTCTCCCCTTCCTCGTACGCCTCGTCGACGTCCGCCGGCCGGACTTCAGGCACGATCCCGAGCTGTCGCAGCACATCCGCTCGGCGCGGGGACTGCGAGGCCAGGACGACGCGGACGTCCTTGATCCGATCGCTCATCGCTCGAGGACCAGGGTTACCGGTCCATCGTTGACGAGATCAACCTCCATCGACGCTCCGAACTCGCCGGTTTCGACAGAGCCACCACAACGGGCTCGCAGCTCGTCCAAGAAGCGCTCATAGAGCGGCAACGCGATCTCGGGGTCGGCGGCGCGCACAAAGCTGGGTCGACGACCCTTCTTCGTATCGCCGTAGAGCGTGAACTGACTCACAACGAGAAGATCACCGCCGATGTCCTCGAGCGAGCGGTTCATCTTCCCTTCATCGTCCGGGAAGACGCGAAGCCCGACAATCTTGTCCGCCATCCACGACGCGGCTGTCGCGTCGTCACCCTCGGTGAAGCCGACCAGAAGCAGATGGCCACGTCCTGCCCGCCCCACTTCGGTACCATCCACCCGGACCGCCGCGCGTGACACCCGCTGGAGCACGACCCTCACGGGCCGGTCACTCGACTGTGACGGACTTCGCGAGGTTCCGCGGCTGATCGACGTCCGCACCGCGCATGACGGCGATGTGGTACGCGAGGAGCTGGAGGGGAATCGTAGTGAGGACTGGCAGCAGGTGCGGCAACGTATGCGGCACCTTGATCATGTGATCGACCTTGCCTTGGAGCTCCGGAGCGTCGTCCGAGACGATCGCGATGATCCGTCCGGCCCGCGCTTTCACCTCTTCGATATTCGACACGACCTTGGGATAGATCGGATCTCGAGGTGCGAGGACAACGACGGGCATGTCTTCATCGATCAGAGCGATCGGTCCGTGCTTCATCTCCGCGGCCGGATAACCCTCCGCGTGGATGTAGCTGACTTCCTTGAGCTTAAGTGCTCCCTCGAGGGCAACCGGGAACTGATACCCACGCCCCAGATACAGGAAGTTCTGAGCGTCCTTGTAAAAGCGCGCGAGCTCCTCGATCTCGTCGTTCAGCTTCAGCACTTCCTCGATCTGGTCCGGAAGGACCTGCAGGTGCTGAACGATCTCATGCCCATGGGTGGCCGACATGTCACGCCGACGCGCCATGAACAGCGTAAAGAGCGAGAGCGCGATGAGCTGGCTCGTGAACGCTTTCGTCGATGCCACTCCGATCTCAGCCCCAGCGTGCAGGTAGAGTCCGAAATCCGTCTGCCGAGCGATCGTCGAGCCTACCGCATTGACGATACCCATCGTGGTCAGCCCGCGACGTTCGGCTTCCTTGAGCGCAGCGAGCGTATCCGCCGTCTCGCCGGACTGGCTGATCGCCAGCGTCAGCGTCCCGTCCTCGAGCACGGGGTTGCGGTACCGGAATTCAGATGCGTATTCGACGCTCACAGGGATCTTCGCGAGCTCTTCGATCATGTATCCGCCGACCAGCCCCGCATGCCAGCTCGTACCGCATGCCGTGATCACCACGCGCTGCACGCGCCCGAGGTCGAACTGGTGCTCGACGATGCCCCCGAGCCTGGCGTCTCCTTCCTCCGGAAGGAGACGTCCCCGCATCACGTCGGAGATACTCGAGGGTTGCTCGAAGATCTCCTTGAGCATGAAGTGCTCGTAGCCGCCTTTCTCGATCGAATCGAGATCCCACGTCACCTGGTGAACGCCACGGTCAACCTCCTGGCCTTCCAGGTGGTAGGTGCGATACCCATCGGGCGTGAGTACGGCGTAGTCCCCGTCGTCGAGATAGACGACGTCACGGGTCGCCTCGATCACCGCCGCTGCGTCGGAGCCGGCAAGCATCTCGCCGTTCTTACCCACGCCGACGAGCAACGGACTGCCGTTACGCGCCACGACGATCTTGTTCGGGTCTCTAGCTGAGATGACGGCAATGCCGTAGGCGCCGTCGACCTGACGAAGAGCGGCGGCAACCACGTTTTCCATGGGCTCGCCGTCCTCCCACAGGTAATCGATGAGGTGAACGACGGCCTCTGTATCCGTCTCGGTCGAGAAGGTGTAACCCTCGGCGACAAGTTGCTTCTTGATGGAGTCCGCGTTCTCGATGATCCCGTTGTGGACGATAGCGATGTCGCCGTCGTTCGACATGTGCGGGTGCGCGTTCGTCTCGTTGGGAGCTCCGTGTGTCGCCCAGCGGGTGTGCGCGATACCACAGGTTCCGTGCGGGGACGACACCTGTAGCGCTGCTTCGAGCGCCCGAATCTTGCCGGGTTTCTTGACGACCTGCACGTCTTCACCGTTCAGAAGTGCCACTCCGGCGGAGTCGTACCCGCGGTACTCCAGGCGCTTCAGGCCGGCCAACAGGATAGGGGTCGCTTCGCGGGGACCTACGTATCCGACGATACCACACATGTCACTGCTCTCCTCTTTATCGTCCTTGCGCCGTCAGATGACGCCGTCGAGCAGGCTACCCGCTCGATCGACCAGCTCCTGCGCGGCCTCACGGCTCGGCGCCTCCGCGATCAGCCGAACGACCGGCTCGGTCCCGGAGGGCCGGACATGAAGCCATGCGCCCTTGTCCGTCCATGTGAGTCGCAGCCCGTCCGACTCGTCACGCGAGTCCGCTCCGAGGTCCGCCTCGAGCGCTGAATACCCGTCAGCGAGTGCCTCCCGAGGAAACGAGACCTTCTCCTTCACGATCTCGTATTTCGGCCAGCGATTCGCAGCTTGCGACGGCGTCAAACCCTCTTCCGCAAGGTGTTGCAGTATGAGCGCCGATGCCAGCGGCGCGTCACGTGTGTGGTGCAGCGCCGGAAGGATGACGCCTCCGTTGCCCTCTCCCCCGACCACGGCACTCTCGGCCTGCATACGTCGAGCCACGTTGACCTCGCCGACCGGCGCACGCACGAGTGGGGAATGGAAGGCGTCAGCGACGTCCCCGACTACCGCACTGGTCGACAGGTTGGTGACGACCGGTCCAGGGGTTCTGGCAAGCACGGCGGCACAGGCGAGGGCAAGCGTCATATCTTCGCCCATCGGCCGTCCCGTCTCATCCACGAGAGAGAGTCGATCGGCATCCGGGTCGATGGCGAGACCCACTGCGGCCCCCGACTCCGAGACCAGCTTCCCCAGATCGGCAAGATTGGCCGCAGTCGGCTCCGGGTCGCGTGGGAACCAGCCGTCCGGCTCCATCCCGATCCCTACCAGTTCGCAGCCGAGGTGCTGCAGGAGTTCAGCGATCACGGGGCCACCGGCTCCGTGCACACAATCGACGGCCACCTTCAGCCCTGCCCGTCGGATCATCTCGACGTCGATCTGCGGCAGAGCCAGGATTGCATCCAGGTGACGCGACCAGGCATCCTCGTCGACGTTCACGGATCCGAGGTCATCCCACTTCGCGCGCGGGGGATCCAGCGTCGTGAGGTACTGGCGAAACTGAGCTGAGCGATCCGCGTCGAGGAAGATGCCCTCGCTGGAGACGAGCTTCAGCGCGTTCCATTCCGCCGGATTGTGACTAGCCGTGACCCCGATACCGCCGATGGCCCCGTGGTGTCGAACCGCCATGAGGATCGTGGGGGTCGGAACCACGCCAACGTCGATCACGTCGCATCCCACGGATTGCAACCCAGCCGTCACGGCGCGGGCGAACATCGGCCCCGACACGCGTGAGTCTCGACCGAGCACAACGGCCCGGCCTTCTTCGACATCGCGGAGGTGTGCGCCGAGGGCGGCAGCGATCCCCGCCATCAGTTCCGGGGTGAGCGGAGCGCCCACACGGCCCCGCACGCCCGAAACACTGACCATCAGGCCTTCGGGAAGATGAATCGGCACGGTCCCGAGTCCTTCGATTCTGGAGGAATTACGAGCTTGTCCGAGGCCTGAGGCAGCACCCGGAAGATTCTCGCGGACACGGGTGGTGCGCGTCAACGCGATCGCCGATCTTGCGCCGCGTCAGGGCCGTCGGACTCGCTGCTCGGCCTCAGACCCGCTGACCGGATCCCTTCATGAGCGACACCTCGAGCGACCTGTCCTTCGGTACCTTGGCCATTCATGCAGGCGTAGAGCCCGAACCGGTCACTGGGGCGATCATGACCCCCATCTTCCAGACGTCCACGTACGTGCAGCCAGCGGTCGGTGAACCGCTTGAGGGCAAGTACGACTACGGACGGACTGCGAACCCCACTCGGGAGGCCCTGGAGGCGAGCATTGCCGCGCTGGAAAGTGGCTCACACGGGATCGCTTTTGCGTCCGGACTCGCAGCGATCGAAGCCATCGTGAAGCGACTGTCGGCCGGCGATCACGTGGTCAGTGAGGAGAACACCTACGGTGGCACGACGCGCATGTTCAACCATGTGCTCAGCCGGTTCGGCATCGAGTTCACCTATGTGGATGCTCGGGATGTCGACGCCGTGGCGGCGGCCATCAAGCCGAATACGAAGCTCGTGCATGTCGAAACACCAACGAATCCTATGATGAAACTGTGCGACATCCGTGCCGTTGCGGACCTAGCGCACGCGCACGATGCCCTGCTGTGCGTCGACAACACCTTCGCCTCGCCGTTCAATCAGCGTCCGCTCGAGCTCGGCGCCGACTTCACCATGCATTCCTCCACCAAGTATGTGAACGGACACTCGGACGTGATCGGCGGTCTCGTCGCCGTACGTGATGAGGGCCTGGCTGAAGAGCTGTACTTCATCCGGAAGTCCTCAGGTGCCGTACCGGGGCCGATGGATTGCTTCCTGACGCTGCGAGGAATCAAGACGCTGCATGTCCGCATGATCCGACACAACGAAAATGGTCAGGCGGTCGCCGAGTTCCTCGAGGGGCATGCGAAAGTGGACCGTGTGCTCTACCCCGGCCTGAGTTCCCACGACCAGCACGATCTCGCAAAAAGCCAGATGAGTGGGTTTACAGGCATGGTCTCGGTCGACGTCGGGACGCTCGAACGCACGAAGGCGCTCACCGAGCACCTCAAGATCTTCTCGCTGGCCGAGAGCCTGGGAGGTGTCGAGTCGCTCGTGAACGTTCCAGCTCTCATGACCCACGGGTCCGTACCTGAAGACCGCCGCGAGGCGATGGGGATCACACCGGGGCTGGTGCGCTTCTCTGTCGGAATCGAGGACATCGATGACATCATCGCCGACCTCGACCGCGTGCTCAGAGCGTAGGTCAGGCGGAAACGTATGAACCAGCACCTACGATCGGAGTAGTGAAACCAGTGTGAACGGGGCGCCGTAGGGCCTCGGGAGCGTCGACACGCCTGGCGCCGATGGTCCGGGCTTCAAACGCAACGTTGAGGATGAGGATATGGCAGACGAACAGGATCGAACCGAGGGCGCGGCAGAGGAAAACGGCGGAACCCATTCGAAGCGCATCCTTACCGACATCGCGCCGCACAACTGGGAGCACCCGGCCGACAAGGCCGCGCTTCAGGCGCTGCGTCGCGTTCCCGTCTTCGACGAGGTCCTGAAAAAGATCTTCGGCTTCTTCGGCGAGAAGCCAGTACGCCTGGCCTTTCAGGCCGACGCGGTTCGGGTCTCCGACAAGCAGTTTCCTGAAGTCTACCGCCTCTACAAAGAAGCATTGCGGACGCTCGACGCCCCTGAAGAGTACCCGCTCTTCATGTCACAAACACCGATGGTGAACGCCGGCGCGTACGGCATGGATCAGCCGTTCATCATTCTGAACTCCGGGACTCGAATCATCCTGAGTGACGAGGAGCTTCAGTACGTCATGGCGCACGAGATCGGTCACATCATGAGTGACCACGTGCTCTACAAGACGATGACCGTCCTGCTGATCAACCTGGCCAATATGGGCTTTCCGGTCGTGGGGCTTGCCGCTCGTGCCGTTCTGGTCGGGCTGCTCGAATGGTCCCGCAAGTCAGAGCTCTCATGCGACCGGGCCGGACTGCTCGCGATGCAGGATCCGGAGATCGTGATGAGTGCAATGCTGAAGATGGCCGGTGGGCCCACGTCCCAGGACGAGACTAATCTCGCCGAGTTCATCATTCAGGCTGACGAATACCGCGAGAGTGGAGACGTCGCGGACCAGGTCTTCAAGGTCCTCAACGTCCTGGGGCGGACGCACCCGTTCCACGTCCTTCGCGTAGCCGAGCTGCGAGACTGGATCGAGACCGGGGAATACGACCGAATTGTGCGCGGAGAATACACGCGACGTGGTGAGCCCGACCCTGCGTATCAGGAAGACCTCAAGTCCGCAGCCTCGGCATACGCCGAGGATGCGAAGGACTTCCTGGACTCCATTACGGGCGCCGCCAAGCGCGCCGGATCCGACTTCATGAGCGGTCTGCGCAAGTAGCGAGGTCAGGCCCGGGGGCGGGTCACGAATCAGGGCGGACGGGTTCATCTCGTCCGCCCCTTTTCTTTCCCGTCACGCCGAGTAGAATCCGCCCATGCGCATCCTGATCGTGGGAAACGGTGGGCGCGAACACGCCCTGCTCTGGAAGCTTCGACGCGACGCCCCTGACGCCGAGTTCTTTGCGACTCGACCCAACGGAGGCATGTCTCCGCTCTGCCAGTCCGTCGAGATCGCACCGACCGATGTCGAGGCTCTGGCTGACTGGGCTGCTGCCAACCGGATTGATCTGACCGTAGTCGGGCCCGAGGGGCCGCTGGCAGCTGGTCTTACTGACCGTTTCGAGGAGGAGGGCTTGTCCGTCTTTGGACCGACGAAGGCAGCGGCTCGCATCGAAGCCAGCAAGGCGTACGCCAAAGAACTTCTGCGAAACGCGAACGTACCGACGGCTGAGCACCGGACGTTCTCCAATCAGGCTGGCGCCGAGGCCTGGGTCCACGAAGTCGGTGCCCCCATCGTGGTGAAGGCGTCCGGGCTGGCCGCGGGAAAGGGCGCTGTGGTCTGTATGACCGTCGAGGACGCCATTGAGGCCATCCGTTCGATGCTGGGTGACATGGACTTCGGTGAGGCCGGACGAGAGATCGTCATCGAGGAATTCATGGATGGTGAGGAGATCTCGGTCTTCGCTGTCTGCGACGGGAAGGACTTCGTTCTCCTCCAACCGTCACAAGACCACAAGAGGGTCGGCGAGGGCGATGCCGGTCCGAATACCGGAGGTATGGGCGCGTACGCTCCCGTGTCGATCGCGACCGCAGAGGTCGTTGAGGAGGCGCGCAGCGAAGTGATCGTGCCGACACTCAACGCCCTCGCAGCGGACGGGGCACCCTTTCGTGGCCTGCTCTACGCCGGTCTGATGAACACCTCAGAGGGGCTCAAGGTCGTCGAATTCAACTGCCGGTTCGGTGATCCGGAGACCCAGATCGTACTCCCGCTCATGGACTCGTCTCTCCTCGAGCTCATGCTCACCGTCGCCGAGGGCCGATCCCTGGCTGGGATGACCGCCGCGGTGAGACCGGGGGCAGCGGTTACGACCGTACTGGCATCCGGTGGCTACCCCGGCAGCTACGAGAAGGGCAAGCCGATCACCGTGCCGGACGAGCTCGAGTCCGACGACCTGATCGTCTTTCACGCGGGCACGGCGGCCACGGAGGACGGACTGGTCACCTCGGGCGGACGAGTGCTCGCGGTCACGGCCATCGCGGCAACCTTTGCTGGCGCGGCCAATGCCAGCCGTGCGGCCGCCGCTCGGATTGAATTCGACGGAGCGTTCTACCGTAGCGACATCGGTTGGCGCGAGCGGGCCCGGCTGGATCCGCAGACCGATCCCAGAGAAGAATGAGCTATCCCTCCCTCTTGATCGATGCCTGAACTACCTGAGGCGGAAACGATCGTTCGAGGCCTGCGGGCCACGGTCACAGGTAAGACGATCAGCCGCGCGGAGGTCATCAAACCAGATATTCTGAGGGAGCCGAAGCGGCGCTTCACGCCCAAGGTCCGCGGCCGCAGCCTATCGGCGATCACCCGGCGGGCGAAGAATGTCATTCTGGAACTCGACGACGGTTCAGTCATCTGGATCAACCTCGGGATGACAGGTCGACTCCTCCCGTTCGCGGTACCGCCTCGTGGGCGCGCTCGGCCGACGCATCCAGCCGTCCGATTCCGATTCTCGGATGGAGGTGTGCTGATCTTCGATGATGTGCGGCGCTTCGGCTCGGTCGAACACCTGGACGAGGCCGCGCGCGGCGCGCGCTCCGCAGCCATGGGCCCCGAACCCCTCTCGGACACATGGCTCCCCGAACACCTCGTCGAAGCGCTCGGGCGGTCGCGAAGTCCTGCTCGATCATGGCTCCTCGACCAGCGCCGGATCGCGGGTGTGGGGAACATCTACGCGGCTGAGGCGCTCTTTCTGGCAGGAATCGACCCTCGAACGCCTGTGTCCTCGATCGATGAGGCTCGGGCGGGCA
>DGOW01000040.1:53286-60385 GCA_002390225.1 Gemmatimonadales bacterium UBA4456
GCGCCCTCCACGGCGCGATCCGTGACATCCTTCAGGGGGCCATCGACTCCGGAGGTACGACCATCAGGGATTATCGAAACGCGGAGGGCGAAATGGGGGAGTACGGTCGGAAGCTCTACGTCTACGGACGCGAGGGTTCCCCCTGCCATCGCTGCCAATCCTTGATCGAGCGAGTTGTCTTCTCGAACCGCTCCGCCTTCCTGTGCCCGACGTGTCAGCCCAGCGCGTGAGGCCCTGCCCGACCGAACCAGTTCGACGGGTTCGACGTGTGCGACGGGTGACGTTCGTACTGGCGGTGGGGATCGCCGCTGTGCTGCCCGCACCTCCGCCAGCCGCAGCGCAAAGCATCCCTTCAACCGGGGTGGCTTCACCGAGTCAGACAGGCGAGGACAACCGGCCCGACGTGCGAAAAGTCGTGCTCGAAAATGGACTACGCCTCCTGCTCCTTCCCCGGGAAGGCGCTCCGACGGTCTCGCTCGTCATGCAGTACGCTATCGGAGGGATCCACGAACGGCCCGGCGAGACAGGTGTCGCCCACCTGCTCGAGCACATGCTCTTCAAGGGTTCGGAAACGATCGGCACCACGAATGTCGAGGCGGAGCGGAGACTCTTCGAGACCATGGATCGCCTGCATGAGCGTGCCGTGGCCGCGTCCGGCGATCCGGAACAGGTCCAGCGTATCAGAAGTGAGATCGACGGACTCGAGGACGAGGCCCGCGAACTGGTGGTGAGCAACGAGTTCGATCGCATCCTCTCGCGAGCGGGAGCGCAGGGCCTCAACGCCACCACAACGTCGGAGTCGACGACCTACTTCGTGGAACTACCGGCGAACCGGACCGAGCTCTTCTTTGCACTCGAGGCGGACCGCATGGCGAATCCGGTATTCCGCGAGTTCTACTCGGAGCGGGACGTCGTCATGGAAGAGCGACGCATGCGCGTCGACGCGAGCCCGGCGGGGACCCTCTACGAGCGTCACCTGTCGGCTGCGTTCACCGAGCACCCGTACGGCCAGCCCGTCGTCGGATACATGGCGGACCTGGAGAGCCTCGGCCGTCAGGACATCGCTCGCTATTACCGGGACTATTACGGCCCCAACAACGCCGTGCTTGCCGTGGTCGGGCGCTTTGACCCGGCGAAGGTCGAGGACTGGGCCCGCAGTTACCTAGGGCCGATTCCTCGAGGCCTCGAGCCGCCCCGCGTCGATGCCTCGGAACCCTCTCAGATCATGGAGCGCCGGGTCGTCGTAGAGTGGGACGCAGAATCTTCCTTGCGGATCGGTTGGCATGTCCCGAACGCCAGACACGATGACGCTGCAGCCCTCGCGATGCTGTCGGCAATCCTCACGGGAGGGCGGACCTCGAGACTCCATCGTCGGCTGGTGACCCACGATCAGATCGCAGCCTCGATCTACTCGTACACCGGCCCGGGGAGTCGCTTCCCGCAGCTCTTCCAGATTGACGTCACTCCTGTCCAGACTACCTCGACGGACGCGATCGAGCGTGCGGTTTACGACGAGATTCGGAGGATGCAGAAGGGAGGACCCATGGCCGATGAGATCGAGCGCGTCCGCAATCAGATCGCAGCGGGCACCGTCCGTCGGCTTCAGTCGAGCCTCGGCCTGGCGTTCCAGATCGCGGACTCGGAATCCCTCTTCGGAGACTGGCGTGCGACCTTCGACGCTTCTGACCGATTCCGGGGCGTGACTCAGGAAGACGTCCGAGACGTGGCCCGCCGTTACCTGACGCCAGAGAATCGGACGGTTGCCGTGCTGCGGCGGCCGGAACCGTCTCGATGAAGAGGTTCCGGAGAATCAGGGAGCATCCTGTGGTCCGGTCCTGGCGCGGAGCGATGCCCCAGACCGCAGGAGCAGGGCGACTGATAGCTCTGGTGCTGGGAGGACTCCTCCCGCTTCTGCCTGGTGATTCCGCGGCGCAGGTCGCCGGTTCGCTGCAGTCAGGGCGAACCACGATCGAGGCACTGTCGTTCGAGCCTCTGGACTTTGCACAACCCGCCGTGAGCCGCACAGAGGTCGATGGGATCGACGTGCTTCACCTCGAGGATCGATCGCTACCGCTGGTGACGATCCACGCGTACTTCCGTGGCGGGTACGGACGCTTCGGGCGAGAGACGTACGCCGCGGCCATGGGGCTACCGGCTCTGCTGCGCTACGGGGGGACGACGTCCCGTTCGGCATCGGACGTCGACGAGGACATCGCATACTATGCACATCAGTTTTCCTTCGGCAGCGCTGGAGGAAGCGTGACCTCGTCCCTGAACACGCTCACGCGGAATCTCGAAACAGGACTGATGCTGTGGGGGGACATGCTGACCCGGCCCGGCTTCGCCCGGGACGAAATCGATGGTTGGCGCACGCGGCAGCTCGAAAGCGTCACTAGACGGCTCGACGATCCTGCTCGACTGGCCTACTCGGAACTGAACCGCCTGCTTTACGGTGACCATCCTGTTGGGTGGGAAATGAACGAGCAGGACCTGGACCCTGATCGATTGGAGCAGGCAGACTTCAGGAACATCCATGCGCGAATCATCTGTCGAGACAATCTGGTGCTTGGGGTGACCGGTGACGTCGGCCGCGAACAGATCGACCTTCTGCTGAGGCCGCTCCTCGACAGTGTCCCCGAATGCAAGGAACCGCTGCCGCCGCCGCCCATCCCTGTGATCCGAAGGGCGCCGGGGGTGTTCCTCGTCGAGAAGGAGCTCGACCAGGCGGTGATCGCCATGGCCCACCCGTCCAATGTCCGGCTCGCGGATGATATCGAGTATTTCTCGGCGATGATGGGGAACGCAATCCTTGGCGGCGGCGGCTTCTCCAGTCGTCTCCTCGGGCGGGTGCGTACGGAGGAAGGGTACGCCTACTCCGCGGCTTCGTTGTGGACCACCCCGCGTCGGCACCAGGGTCTCATTGGTGCGACGACCCGGACCCGGCCGGACAACGTCGTGCCGACTGTCGAGGTCGTGCTGGAGACGATGTCCGGACTCACACGGGAGGCACCGACTGCAGATGAGTTGGAAACCACGGTTTCGCAGATCGTGAACGGATTCGTGTTCAACTTCGACACCCCGAGCTCGATCGTGGCGCGCAGTATGTATTTCCTGGCACTGGACATGCCGCAGGATTGGCTGGAGCGCTACTGGGCCGGCGTGCAGGCGGTCACCCCGGAGAGCGTCCGCTCGGTCTTCGCCGAGCACCTGCGGCCGGAGCAGATGACGATCCTGGTCGTGGGGTCCCCGGATCGGATCGGACTGGACGCGCTTGCAACCCTCGGTCCTGTGACGGTGATCGAGGTCCGCTGAGTCGATCTACGTAGCGGATCCCCAGTGGATCGCCGCGATCCCACCGGACACAAGCGTCCACCCGACATCAGTGAAGCCGACGGACTCGAAGAGGGCCCCGAGATCCGACGGTCCGGGAAATTGCTTGACCGACTTCGGCAGATACGTGTAGGCCCACGGGTGGCCGGAAACGATCCGCCCGACCAGCGGGAGGATGTTGTGGAAGTAGAACAGGTATCCGGCGCGCACGATCGCGTTTGGCGGCGTCGTGAACTCCAGCACCACGAGTCGGCGCCCCGGCTTCAGGACCCGACGAAATTCGGAGAGCCCTCGCTCGAGGCCCGAGAGGTTGCGAACGCCGAAGCCCACGGTCGCGCCCTCGAACACATTGTCCTCGAAAGGCAGTCCAAGAGAGTCGCCACACACGGGGCGTACCAAAGCGTCGCCGATCTTTGGCGTTCCTTGCACGAGCATGGGATGCGCAAAGTCCGACGCCACAACCGAACCCTTGAACCCGTCCTTTGACGCAAGCTCGAGCGAGAGGTCATAGGTACCCGCGCACGCATCGAGGTACACCCCGGACGAAGCGGATTCCCACTCGAGCGCCTGGACGGCTTTCCGCCGCCACGAGCGGTCGATGTTGAGGCTCAGTATGTGGTTGAGCAGATCATACCGGGGTGCGATCTCCGAGAAGATCTGCTGGACCTGTTTCTCACGGTCCACCCCGGATTTCGGCGCGGCGTCAGGGGGTCTTTGCATGACAGTGTTGGGTCGTCTGCGTAGTTTTCGGTGCCCCGACAGGGTGTTGACTTCCACCCGGGGGGCGAAAAGCTAACGGGAAGCGACAAAGGCTCTCAACGCCTGTCCGAAACCGCCGCAGCCTTGGGCGCGTAGGATGGGTCAATGAGTACAGACACCGCTTCCCTGCCCCGAGCCGCTGCCCGCTGGCTGACGAACCCCAAGCAGGATACGAAACCTCTGGCCGCACCCGACTGCGCGAACCTCGATGATCGAGACTTCGCGACACACGCGGCCCGTGGCCTGGAGCCGGCGTTCAGGGAACTGCTCTCGCGAAACGAGTGGCCCGCATTTTCGCTCATCTATCGGATGGGGCGGGACCGGACGCTGATGAAATCCGGGGCGAGGCGCGTAACGCCGACGCGCGGATCCTTGGGAACAGCGGTGAGATCCGAGGACGCACTGGGGACATGCTGAAAACCGAGCGCGATATGGAGGTGGACCTACGCGACCGCATGAGGGATGTTCGCCTTCCTGGCCGGGCATCTGATCTCGATCGTGCGGGTCCTCGGGGTATTCAGCTGGCTGCTTCTTCGTGATCGGAGGTCTTCTGACGTTCTATGCGATGCAGATCGGATTCGGTGCGGTCCTCCTGACGAGGACCGGACGTCGGCGAGAGTACTACCCGTCCGATGCGGACGCTGCGTGGGAAGATGCGATGCGGGTAGATGTGGATGACAGTGGGGCGGAAGCGGCCCCGAACGCCTTACGGACATAGGAGCGAGTGATGAGGAAGGTGGTAGCGGTGGCGGTGGCAGCGTGGGTGATGAATCCGATATTCGCTCAAGCCCAGGAGTGGCAGAAAGTCACAATGTCCCAGCAGCTCGAGCGCAATGACCAGATTCGAGCGCAGGTGGAATATCGAGCGGGCCGTGTCACGGTTCGCTCAGTGGATGAAGGGCTGCTCTACCGAATGAATCTCCGGTACGATGAAGACAGCTTTGAGCCGGTCGCTGATTTTTCGGGCGATCACCTGCGTCTCGGCGTCGAGTCTCTCGGTCGGAGCATGCGTTTGTGGAACCGCCAGGCTGGCGAGCTGGAACTCGAGTTAGCGCGCGGTATCCCGATGGAGCTGGATCTCGAATTCGGTGCTGTGAAGGCCGACATCGACCTGGGCGGGCTGACGTTGACCGACCTCGATCTGAGCACCGGGGCCTCCGAGTCCCTGATCACAGTTTCCGAACCGAACCCAGTGCCGATGGGAACCGCGAGCTTCGAGGCAGGAGCCGCCGAGTTTCGCCTCACTCAACTCGGCAACCTCAACGCCGAACGCATCGAGGTAGGCGCGGGCGTCGGTTCGATCACGCTTGGCTTCGGCGGCCGATGGGAGCAGGATGCCAGCGTGAGCATCGACATGGGTCTCGGCTCGCTGGAGCTGCGGATCCCCGAGGGTCTCGGCGTGCGACTCCGGAAGGACAGCTTTCTGACGGCCCTCGACTCCGAGGGACTCATCAAGCGCGGAGACGTGTATGAATCACCCGACTTCGAGGACGCGGACTACCGAATCGACATCGATCTTGATGCGGCGTTCGGAAGCGTCACCGTTGTCTGGATCGACCCGTCCCACTGACTAAGGAGTTCAACGATGCTCGGCTCACTGCTCACCTTCTTCGCCGTCGGTCTGATCACCCTCGTGGTAGCGGGCGTCGTGCTGGGAATCGTGGGAGCCGTCTTTTCGCTTACGATTGGACTGGCGTCTTTTTTGCTGTTCAAGGCGGCGCCGATCCTGCTCGTCGGATGGATTGTCGTGAAGATGGTCGAGAAGTCCCGTGGCAGAGAGTCTCTGTCCGAGGCTGATCGCCGCTGGCTAGAGGGCGAGTGAACCCCCACTCATCCCGGGATGAGCGGGCCCCGCGTGGCATCGTGCCACGCGGGGCCGCTGTCGTCTAACCTGCGACCGCGAGCTGCCGTTCGACCGCAGCCATGACGTCTGCGAGCGCAATTGCCGTAACAGACTTCGGCGCCGAAACCATCGTCGGCGCGCCCGCGTCACCGGCCTGAACCACCGCTGAATCGAGCGGTACACGGCCGAGGAACGGAACCTCCATTTCCTTGGCGAGCCCCTCCCCACCTCCACGACCGAAGATGTCGTGAACCTCGTCACAGTTCGGGCACACGAAGCCGCTCATGTTCTCCACAATGCCGAGCACCCTGGTGTTCACGCGCTCGAACATCTTGATCCCCCGGCGTACGTCACCGGTTGCCACCTGCTGGGGAGTGGTCACCATCACCGCACCATCGAGATCGATCGTCTGGACCAGCGAGAGCTGAGCGTCGCCCGTACCGGGAGGCATGTCGATGATCATCGTATCCACGTCGCCCCAGTCGACCTGCTCCAGGAATTGCTTCAGGATCCCACTTATGAGCGGCCCCCGCATGATGGCGGGCTGATCCTCTTCGAGGAGAAAACCGAGGCTCATCAGGCGAACTCCATGGGCCTCGATAGGCTCGATCATCTCCTGGCCCTTCTCACCTGACACACTAGGGCGACGATTCACGCCGAACATGAGCGGGATGTTGGGGCCATAGATGTCGGCGTCCACCAGTCCCACCTTGTGGCCGGCCTTGGCAAAGGCGGCCGCGAGATTGGCGGCGACCATCGACTTCCCGACCCCACCCTTTCCGGAGCTGACGGCGATCACTTGCGATACGCCCGACAGAAGACCCGGCTTCGGGGTCGGCGCCGGCACAGAGCCGGGCTTGAGGCCACCGCCACCGCCACCGCCACCGCCGCCGCCAGCCGGCGGCGCCATCTGCGGCAACTGAACGTTGATCTTCACGTCCGAAACCCCGTCGAGGACCTCGACGGTGGACCGAGCATGCTTGAGGAGGTCGCTCGAGTCTTCGGCGCCGAGCTGGAACTGAAAGCGTACAGCGCCCGAGTCATCGACCTCGAGGTTCTGAACCACGCCGGCGGCAATGAGGTCCCGGCCGGAGCCGGGGTGCTTGACGGCCGCGAGCGCGGCCATGACGGAGCGACGAAGATCTTCGGAATTCATGAATGTACCGG
>DGOW01000040.1:60468-73121 GCA_002390225.1 Gemmatimonadales bacterium UBA4456
AAAGGTACCCGGGACCCGAGAAGAAGGTCAACGCGACGCTCAACGTTGCGCCGCCCATCCCACATGTGGAGATTGCGCGGTCTGTTGCCTGTGAGCACGGACTCGTCCCACTCCGCTGTGGAGTCCCCCGCCACTCCTCCCCCGTCGCTTCGATGAACGGTATCCCCGCCACGCCGTCGCCCATCAACGAACCCATCTTCTCCTACGCGCCGGGCAGCCCTGAGCGCGCCGAACTTCAGGCAGAGCTCGCCCGTCAAGCCGACCAGGTCGTTGATGTGCCTCTGATCATCGGGGGTGAAGAAATACGCACCGGCAACACCTTCGATGTCGTGATGCCTCACGATCACGGCCACGTGATCGCAAGAGCTCATATGGCCGGTCCGGACGAGGTCCGGCGAGCGATCGATGCGGCGACAGGAGCCCATCAGGAGTGGTCGATGATGCGATGGGAAGACAGGGTCGCGGTCTTTCTGAAGGTGGCGGACCTCCTCGCTGGTCCACGTCGAGCCAAGCTCAACGCGGCAACGATGCTCGGGCAGAGCAAGAACGCGTTTCAGGCCGAGATCGATGCCGCGTGCGAAATTATCGACTTCTTCCGGTTTGGTGCACACTTCGCCGAGACGATCTACGGGAAGCAGCCGCTCTCCGAACCAGGCGTATGGAACCGGGCCGAATACCGCGCGCTCGAGGGCTTTGTCTATGCGGTAAGCCCGTTCAACTTCACCGCGATCGGCGCCAACCTCCCCGGCACGCCAGCCATGATGGGGAACGTCTCGGTGTGGAAGCCGTCGCACGCAGCACTGCTGTCTAACTACTACGTGATGCAGCTCTTCGACGAAGCTGGCCTGCCGCCGGGGGTGATCAACTTCATACCGGGTGACCCGGTCGAGGTGACCAAGGTCGTGATGTCCGATCCGAACTTCGCCGGCATCCACTTCACGGGCTCGACCGCCGTCTTCCGCAGCTTCTGGAAAACGATCGGTGACAATATCGGGAAGTACCGGTCATACCCTCGCATCGTGGGCGAGACAGGAGGGAAGGACTTCATCGCCGTCCACCCCTCGGCGGACGCAGCACCCGTGAAGACCGCCATTGTCCGGGGCTCCTTCGAGTACCAGGGACAGAAGTGCAGCGCAGCCTCGAGGGCCTACATCCCCGAAAGCATGTGGGGCGAACTGAAAGGACCGCTCATCGAGGAGACGGCGTCGCTCTCGATGGGGGATGTACGCGATTTCTCGAACTTCGTGAACGCGGTCATCGACCGGAAAGCATTCGACAAGATCAAAGGCTACATCGAAGACGCGAAGGCGTCCGAGGATGCTGAGGTGATCGTCGGCGGAGACTGTGACGACTCTGTCGGATACTTCATCAGCCCGACGATCATCGTCGCGAAGCGTCCCGACTACGTCACGATGTGCGACGAGGTCTTCGGACCGGTGATGACGCTGTACGTCTACCCCGACGACGAGTGGGAAGAGACGCTCAAGCTGGTCGACGCGACCTCAGAGTACGCTCTGACCGGCGCGATCTTCGCCAAGGACCGCCGAGTCATACGGCACGCGACCGATGTCCTCTGCCAGTCGGCCGGGAACTTCTACATCAACGACAAACCCACTGGAGCGGTCGTCGGTCAGCAGCCCTTCGGTGGCGCGCGCGGTTCGGGAACCAACGACAAAGCTGGCTCCATGTTCAATCTGATGCGCTGGGTGAGCGCGCGGTCGATCAAGGAGACCTTCGTTTCGCCGACCGACTATACGTATCCCTTCTTGGGGAAAGATTGAATCGGAACGAGGCTTAACCGCCGAGGGCCTGCGCAAAGTCTGCGATCAGATCCTCGGCGGCCTCGATTCCGACGCTGAGACGCACGAATCCGTCAGGGATACCCTGAGCAGCCCGCTCCTCCGGGGTCAGCCCCGCATGGGATGTGAACCGGGGCTGTGAGACCAGAGTCTCGACGCCTCCCAGGCTCGGCGCGGCGATCCCGAGATGCAGATTGGCGATGAAGTCGTCGGCGGCATCCCCGCCCCCGGTGAGTACAATACTCACCATGCCACCGAAGCCGTCCATGAGCTCATTGGCGAGCGCATGGTCAGGGTGGGACTCAAGGCCCGGGTACATCACGCGCTCGACATCGGGTCGTGACTCGAAGAACCGGGCGACAGCCATCGCATTCTCGTTGTGGCGCTTCACACGGACGTCGAGCGTCCTCATCCCGCGATCGAGCAGCCACGCCGTATTCGGATCGAGCGCCGGGCCGTACAGACGAGCCATACGCGTGACTTCGTCGATTACGTCAGAGGGGCCGGCGACGATGCCTGCGATGATATCCGAGTGTCCGCCGAGATACTTGGTCGCACTCTGCACTACGACGTCGACTCCCCAAGCGGCAGCTCGAAAGTTCACGGGCGAACCGAATGTCGCGTCACACACCACGTGGATCCCGCGTTCCCGAGCGACTGCAACGATCGGCCGAGGGTCAAGAATCCGTAGCGTCGGGTTCACGGGGATCTCGATGTAGATGACCCGAGTCTCCGGGCGCAGCGCATCTTCCCAATGGCCCTCGTCAGGATCGACGAACGTCGTGTCCACGCCTCGCCGCGGAAGCTCCTGGGCCAGGAGGACCTGCGTCGCCCCATATAGACCCGACGCCGCGACCACATGATCACCTGCCTCCGTCAGCGCCAACATCGTCATGGCTGCAGCCGCCATCCCGCTCCCGAGTGCGACCGCGGCCTCGGTCCCTTCGAGGGCCGCAGCCTTGGCTCCGACATGGAGCTGGTTCGGGTTGTTCCCGTAGCGGGAATAAAGGAGCTCACCGTCGGCGGGCGTCGCCCAGTGAAAGGTCGCACTCTGCGTGATCGGTGGAACGACAGGGGCACCCGGCGTCCGATACTCCGGACCACCGTGGATCCCGATTGTCGCGGGGTGCAACTTGTTCTCGTGCTTTGTCATGGTCGCTCGGTAGTTCAGGTCTGCCAGTCTACATCAGGTGAGCCACCAATCGGCTCAATGCGTGGACACGGCCCGACTGCGGGCTTCGGAATGCAAGCCCTCGAGCCAGAAGTGATTCCAGCGCTCGTGCATCCTGCGCTTGTGACTCGATCCGTGCGATCGCATGCGCATCGAGGGCGCCTTCAGTCTCGAGATGATCCCAGACGCGCTGCTCATCTTCAGAAAACGACCCGACGAGCGTGAACCGCTCCGGCTCGACCTCAACGACCGCAGCCAGCTCCTGCCGTTGCAGTGCGCCTTCTACCTGCGGGTGATGCGGTTCACGCACTCCGCGGAAGACGAAGAACGCATCCCGGACATCGTCCGCGAGGTACTGCTGCAGGAGCTTGGCCACCACCTCGTCTGCACACGAGAAGTCGATGATCCCCACTTCCGAGAAGTCGATGAGTGAGATCGAAAGTGTCCCCGCGCCCTGGAGCTGCGTCTCGATCGCCATCCGGACCGCACGCCCCGTTGGGCGGGTCACCAGGCTCGAATACAGAGATGTGACACTCCGTTGGAGTACCTCACCGACGTCGATCGCGATCGGATCAGGGGCCTGCCCCGTCATGGCTGAACCAACGCGGGCAGGATGATCCCGATCTGTGCACCAGGGAGCTGGGCCATACCGTCGATCATGGGCGGAGAATCGTCCCACTCGGGCACCTGCGAGATGCGTGCAGTGCCACTGCGGAGGCTGATCAGGCCGCTCCATTTGCGGACCTGCTTTCTGATTTGCTGAAGGCCCTGCCCCCGGCCTGGGTCGGCAAACCGCGTAAGTCCATGCAAGAAAGCGGCTTCTAGCGCCGTAGAATCACTCCATCGGTCCCCGTAACGGGCAGAGTGCTCGCCGCCGAGTGATCCCTTGAAGCCTCGACCGCGGTCCATGACGGAGATCACGATCACGAAGCGCCCGAGACGCTTCGCCCAGTTGTACGCCTGCGCCGCCACCCACCCGGGGCCCTCCGCGTGCTCGATGATGTTCTGACACACCTCCGAGAGCATGACGGAGAAGGGAATCACACTCGCCGCGGGATAGCCCAGTTTCGACGTGAGGATCGCGCCGGCGCGTCCCTGGACCCGATCCACGATCTCGTGGACATCGTGGTTCGTGTCGATCGCGGTGATCTCGAGCAGGACATCGGATGGACGGGAGGCACCGCGACGAGGAAGCGAATCGAATTCGAAGACCTTGTGGGCCTGATCGTGAAAGCCCATCCGGCTGAGGTACCCGAGCACGTCTTGATTGTCCGGAAGCTCGATGTGCGGAAAGGTGCCCGACGCTTCTCCGGCTATCGAGCCCCCGAGGAGAAGGGCGACCATGCCGTTCGGATCGACCCATCTCAGATGGCGCGCGTCGAAGAGCACTCGCTCACCCTGCCGACGCACGACCTCATCGAGGAAGGCGTCGATCGACGCGTGTTCGAGTGACCCGGGAACGGATATGACGTTCAGAGCTCTACCTCGGTGGCTGAATCCAGAAACACGCCCCCGCCCTCATCAAGTGACACGTCAGACAGTCGCTCGACGAGCCCCTCGACGCCGTGGTGATCAAGACTGGCGGAGGCGAGTCGGTTTGCAGCCTCGGCAGCCCGAACCTCGCCCTCTCCAGCGAGGATTCGACTGCACATGACCGCTCCCCAGATGTCGCCGCACCCCGTCGGATCACCGGACCGGGAAGCGAGGAGAGTAACCTCACGGACCAGGCTTCGCCCGTCGGCTCGAAACGCGAGCCGAGCCCCCCGGGAACCTAAGGTGACCGCAGCCATGGACGGGCCCACCTCGAGCAGGTCCTCCAGACGTGCCGGACCGCCTGGCGAACGCTTGAGCAGCTCGAACTCGTTTTCATTCATCTGCACAGCGTTGAAGCAGGAGAGCCACACGCTCCAGTCCGCGAGCGGTCTCGGCTTCCTCGTACCGTCCGGCTCCATATCCAAGAAGAGCGAGTGCATATCGGCGTAGATCCATGCACTGGACCGGGCACGGAGGGCCAGCATCCCGTCGAGGCCCAATTCGTGGCCTGAGATGAAGTTCAGCAGGACTCCCTTGCACCCTTCCAGTGCGTCCGCCAGGTCGTCGGGCGACCAGCCGGATACCCCACCCGAGAGACGCTCGGTTCGATGAGCCTCGTCGTGGTAGCGCAGCTCAACCCGGTTGTTGGGTTCGGAGACCGTCGTAAGTCGGCGTTCGCATCGAGGGATCCCCGCCAGGACCGCCGCGGCTTCATCCGCCAGGTCTTTTCCGACGCGGCACACCACTCGAACACCCCAGTCCGCGGGCAGCGTCGCGGCAGCTCCCGCGACTGCGTATCCGACGCCGCCCCACCTCTCGACTGGGTCACCATCTACAGGAACGATCCGATCGAACACCATCGTGCCGACGATTCCGAGCGTATGGGCGGGTCTAGTCACGCCACGCGGTCGATGACGAAGACGCCGGCCGCACCGACCACGCCGGCCGTGTCCGGAAGGGCGCCAGGCACAATCCGGCATGCCTCGACCGCACTCGGGAATGCACGTCGTTTGACGGACTCCAGAAGCGGAGCGAACAGATACTCACCGGCGCGCGTGACGCCGCCCACGAGGACGATCATCTGTGGGTTGACCAGGTTCACCACGTTCGCCAATCCGATCCCGAGAAGCTCAGCCGTCTCGCGCATCAGGTCCGTCGCAAAGACGTCGCCCTGCAGCACGGCGTCGTAGACCGTTTCGGCGGTGATCGCCCCCAGATCCCCATCAACCAATCGGGGCAGAACAGAGGCCTCTCCATGCTTCAGGCCTTCACGGGCGCGGGCCGCAATGTTCGGCCCGGAGGTGTACGCCTCGAGACAGCCGCGGTTGCCGCAGCCGCAAAGCCGGCCCTCGAAGTTGATCGTTGTATGCCCGATCTCGAACGCGCTTCCGCTCGCTCCGCGCATCAGGCGGCCGCGCTCGATGTAGCCCCCACCAATGCCGGTTCCAAGCGTCACGCCAACCAGGGATCTCACACCCTTCCCCGCACCAAGCCACCACTCCCCGAACGTGGCGCAGGTCGCGTCGTTGTCCAGCGACGCCGGCATCTCAAGTGCGTCGGAGATCCGCCCCCTGATCGGGAATCCATCCCAGCCCAGGTTCGGCGTGGTGACGATCACACCTTCCTCGAGGTTCAGCGGGCCCGGACAGCCAATACCGATGCCCGCGAAGTCGGAGCGCTGTCCCCCCTCTGCGCTAAGCGTCTCTTCCATGACCTCGTTGGCCATCTTGACGATACGCTCGACAGCGCCATCCGGGCCCCGTTCCGCATGCGTAGCCTCCGACCGGATCGCGGTTGGTTGCCCCCCGGCTGCAGGCACCGCGGCCACGACGAGGTTCGTTCCTCCGATGTCGACGCCAAGCACCCAGCGACCCTTCATGATCGCACGATCAGCCGTCGTCAAGGTTCAGGACAGCAAGGAACGCTTCCTGCGGGATGTCGACTGTGCCGACCTGCTTCATGCGGCGCTTTCCCTCCTTCTGCTTCTCGAGGAGCTTCCGCTTCCGCGAAATATCGCCGCCGTAGCACTTCGCGGTGACGTTCTTTCGCAGAGCCTTCACGTTGGTCCTCGCGATGACATCATTCCCGACAGCGGCCTGTAAAGCCACACCGAACTGCTGCCGAGGGATCAGTTCCTTGAGCTTCCGCACGAGGTCGCGACCGTACTCGTATGCCTTGTCTTCATGAATGATGACGCTGAAAGCGTCGACCGGATCAGTATTCACGAGCACGTCGAGTCGCACCAGTTTGTCCGGACGGTACTCCTTGAACTCGTAGTCCAGCGCAGCGTATCCGCGCGTGCCACTCTTGAGACGGTCGTAGAAGTCCAGGACGATCTCGGACAGCGGTAGATCGAAGGCCAGCTCTACCCGCTGTGTATCCAGATAGCTCATCCCCTTGAACACACCACGCCGGTCGTGACAGAGCTTCTGCACATTCCCGATATACTCACTGGGGCACAGTATACGCGCTGAAACGATCGGCTCCGAAATCGTCTCGATGCGCCCACGTTCAGGCAGTGCCGTCGGACTCTCCACGTGCAGATCTGAACCATCGGTGAGCGACACGTGGTACTCGACGTTTGGTACGGTCGTGATGAGATCAACGCCGAACTCGCGCTCGAGCCGTTCCTGGATGATCTCCATATGGAGCAGCCCCAGGAATCCGCACCGGAAGCCGAAGCCGAGGGCCACGGATGTCTCGGGTTCGTACTGAAGCGAGGCATCATTGAGCTTGAGCCTCTCGAGCGCATCCCTGAGATCTTCATAGTCGTCGGAGTCCGTTGGGTACAGCCCGGCGAACACCATGGGGCGCGCCTCCTGATAGCCCGCCAACAGCTCTTCGGCGGGGTTGTCAGCGTCGAGGACGGTGTCACCCACCTTCGTATCTCCGACCTCCTTGATGGCAGCCACGACGTATCCGACCTCACCGGGCCCAAGCTCCTTCTGCGGGATCCGACCAAGACGCATACAGCCTACCTCGGTCACATCGTAGCGCGCGTCAGCGTTCCCGAAGGTGATCCGCATGCCAGGGCGCAGGCTGCCGTCCATGACCCGCACGGAGGGGACAGCCCCCAGATATTTGTCGTAATAGGAGTCGAAGATCAGCGCGCGGGTCGGCGCGCTGCGGTCGCCCCTGGGCGGAGGCACGCGCGACACAACCGCCTCGAGAATCTCGGGAATCCCGAGCCCCTCCTTGGCGCTCGCAAGCAGAATCGAATCAAGGTCGACGCCAAGCAGCTCGGCCACCTCGTCTCGACGCCGCTCCGGCTCGGCGCCAGGCAGGTCGATCTTGTTGATGATCGGGATGATCTCCAGATCCGCCTCGAGCGCAAGGAAGAGATTGGAGAGCGTCTGAGCCTGAACACCCTGGGTGGCATCCACTACCAGAATGGCCCCCTCGCACGCAGCGAGGGACCGCGAAACCTCGTATGTGAAGTCGACGTGCCCTGGCGTGTCGATCAGGTTGAATTCGTACTCGACGCCGTCGGATGCAGTGTATTCCATGCGAACGGCATGGAGCTTGATCGTGATCCCGCGCTCGCGTTCCAGCTCGTTGTCGTCGAGGACCTGCGCACGCATTTGCCGTTCGTCGAGCGTACGGGTGCCCTCGAGCAGTCGATCAGCGAGTGTCGACTTCCCGTGATCGATGTGGGCTACGATGCAGAAGTTGCGGATGAGGTCGGTCTGCACGGACGATCAGCGAAGTGGATCAGGTTACGCGGCGCGACAAGTTAACCGGGGCCGCCGGGGTCATGTAGAGCCCGAGGTCAGGCGAAAGAAAGAGACTCTTAACGAACACGGCCCATATCCGGTCCCCAGCCTCCCTTGAAGCACAGGGCACGCCAGTTCCAAAACCCGCGGAACACCGTGCTTCATGCCTTCGTCACCCGACCGTCGTCACCTGGTGTGGACTACAACAGGTATGGGTGGAATCACAGCCCCACGCGGGGTACCCGGCGTCCCGGTGCCCCGGTAGCTTCCCTGCCTCCCATGGCTGAGACGAAAACCCCTCCTCGCACGCGCTCACGCGCCGACCTTCTCGACCCTGCCTCGCTCGCGCAGCTGGGCGGGATCGAGCTGATCGCACGTGAAGTAGTCGAGGGCTTCCTCATGGGCCTTCATCGCTCACCGCACAGGGGCTTCTCGGCAGAATACGCTGAGCTACGGGCATATCAGGCGGGTGACGATCTTCGCTACATCGACTGGCGTATGTACGGCCGTTCCGATCGCTACTACGTCAAGCAATTCGAAGAAGAGACAAGCCTGCGGGCGTACCTCCTGCTTGATATCAGCGAGTCGATGGGCTGGAGCTCGAATCCGGGTGTACAGGTAACCAAGCTCTGGTACGCGAAGCACCTGGCGGCGTCTCTCGCCCTGATCCTCCTTCGGCAGGGTGACGGAGTGGGCATGGCTGCCTTCCACGACCGCGTCGCCAAGCGTGTCCGGGCGCGCGGCGGCCGGCGGCAGTTCCATGAAGTCGCCCGACACCTCCGTGACCTCGATGCTGAAGGTGGAACGTCCGCGGAGGGCGCCCTGCGCGACATGGCCGTGCGCCTTCGGCGCCGTGGGCTCGTCGTTCTGTTTACGGATCTCCTGGTTTCACGTGAAGAGACGCTCACGGCGTTGAAGTACCTGCGGCACCATGGGCATGAGGTGCTGGTTTTCCACCTCATTGATCCGGGTGAACGTGAGCTTCCCGCCGCATCCGAGGCTCGCTTCTTCGACCCGGAGACCAACCGTGAGCTTCTGGTCAGTGTCGCAGACATCCGGGCCGAATACCGAGAGGCGGTGAAGGAGGCGATCGAGGAATGGCGTCGCGATCTCCGCCCTCACGGGATCGACTACGAGGTCGTTGATACGGACCGACCCATGTCCCTTTCGCTTCGCGCCTACCTCCGTAAGCGCGAACGCCTCGGCTGAGGCTGTCAGAGGTCGTATGGGTGCACTGAGTCCACTGTTTCTGATCGCCGCCGTATCGATCGGTGTACCGATCTATCTGCACCTGTTCCATCGGCAGCAGACGCGACGACTCCCATTCCCGGCGCTGCGTTACCTCGAACGTACCGAGCGCGAGCACGCTCGACAGATCCGCTTCCGACAGTTCCTTCTGCTCCTTTTCCGTATCGTCGCACTCCTCCTGATCACGGGAGCAGGCGCACGACTCTTCTTCGCAGGCCGAGGTGGGGCACATGCACCGACCGCGGCAGTCATCGTGCTCGACAACTCGCTGAGCAGCGGCCTCGTAATGGGTGAAGTGCGGCTTCTAGACGAATTCAAGGCCAGGGCCATGCGGACGCTCGACGCCGGGGCCGAGGACGATCGATTTTGGCTGGTCCGGGCCGGGGAGCCGTGGCTGCCCGCCATCCCCGGGACCAGAGCGGACACGCGGCAGGCTGTCGAGGAGACCGTGGTGAGCGAGGCCGGTGGCGATCTCAGTGCTGCCATCGATCGAGCGGTAAGGCTGCTCGAAACCTCGACGATGGAGCACCGAGAGATCCACCTGCTCTCAGACCTCCAGAGCACATCGTTCGTCGACACGAACGCTGCACCGGCCGGGGACATCCCGGTGGTCGTCTGGACCGGTCACCAGCCAGAGAGCTCAAACCGCGCACTATCCTCGGTCGTGGTAGGAGGCGGACTGCCTCCTCTCGAAGGCCAGCGAGCCTCTGTCACCATCGAAGCGCTGGAACCGACATCGGAGGCCGACACACTTCACGTTCCCTTGCGTCTGGTCGTAAACCAGCGTATTCGGGGGGCGGCGACCTTGCCGCCGGGCGCGCAGACCACGATTGCCGTACCCCCCTCGGGCACGGGGTGGGTTCGCGGCTACGCGGATGCCGATCCAGACGATCTGCGAGCGGACGATCGCCGCTTCTTCGCGTATCGCTCCCGACCTGCGCCGAGCGTCTCGACCGCCGGAGACCCTGGAGTATTCGTGACCGAATCGCTCGCCGTGCTCGTGGAGGCAGGCCGTGTCCGACAGACGGCGGCCTCAGGCGCCGAGGTGATCGTCTCGGCCAACGGCGCAGGCCTTGGCCGGCCGACTGCGGCCGCGCTGATCCTGCCCCCGTCGGACCCTACCCTTCTGCCCGCGCTCAACCGGCGTCTGGCGGATGCTGGCGTTCCCTGGAGGCTCAACGTGCGGCGGGTGAGCGGCGAGGCACCTCTCGAGGGGCGAGCCCTGCCCGACCCGCTCCGGAACGTCCGAGCGGTTACGTGGTTCGATCTGTCCCTCACCAATGATCCATCTGCCCCGCCCAGGGTGCTCGCAGAAGTGGACGGCGAACCCTGGGCGGTCGATGGCGTAGACGGTTCCGGGCGTCGCTACCTCCTTCTCGCATCTGCACTCGATGCCCAGGCGACGGACCTGCCGGTGTCCACAGGCATGCTCCGCTTCATCGACTGGGCTACGAGTGAATGGGCAGGAGCGGGCGGTGCCCCCACCGAATACATCACCGGATCGACGCTCCCAGCCCCGTCAAATGCGACGCACGTGCGTTTCCCTTCGGGGCGAGAAATCGAGATCGATGGCACGCGCATGGTCCGTGGTACTGGCGAGGCCGGATTCTACACCTTCCTCGCGGCCGACTCGGTGATCTCGATCCTCCCGCTCAACCCGCCCCCGGCAGAGTCTCGACTCGCTCCAATCGACGATGCAGACCTCGAAGGGGCCATCGGGGACCGGGTGATCGACGTCGACCGCGAGGGGGCCTGGGACCGCGCCGTGTATCGAGCACGTCAGGGTCCAGAGCTCTGGTGGCCACTCCTCCTCGCCATGATGCTTCTTCTCCTCGGGGAAGCCCTCATGGCCACCTCCGGGCCAGTTCAGCCATTGAGCGGCCTGAGAAGGGCCGAGGATGGAGCGAACGGTGGAGACTAACCGCGTTCTCAGGGCGCTCGCTTCTTCGCCCGCCCTTCAGTCTCTGAGTGCCACGCTCCCGGCTCCGGGTGCACGACGTGTGTTGGGGGGCGCCGTCGGATCACTCGGACCGGCGAGCGTCGCCGCTCTGCACAGGATGCACCCCCGCAAGATCTTCGTCGCCGTCGCGGAGACACCCCGTGATGCAATCTCCCTCGAGAACGACCTCGAGGCGCTGCTCGGTGACGAGAAGCAGACGTACCACTACCCGCAGAAAGAGGCGCTACCCTATGAGGAAGGCGAGCCTCACTTCGCGATCGGCGGACAGCGGGTCGAGGCGGTCGAAGCGCTCTTTTCGGGCCAGGCCCGCGTACTCGTCACGACACCGCGCGCGTTGCAGGAGCGTGTCCCCATCCCCTCCCATCTCGCCGAGCTTCGGGCGACGTACCGGGTAGGTGATGAACTGCCGTTCATGGAGCTGCCCGCGGCACTCGAGCAGCGTGGCTTCGAACGAGTGCCTCTCGTGGAAGAGGTAGGCCACTTCGCGGTTCGCGGGGGGATCCTCGACGTCTTCTCGGTATCGGCAGGCGACCCGGTCCGTATCGAGTTCTGGGGCGATGAGATCGTCTCGATTCGAAGCTTCGACGTCACGAACCAACGGTCCACGGGCGAACTCCAGGAGACCCATGTGCTGCCGGTGGACTTCCAGCGTCCTGACGCTCAAGAGGGTCCCGACGCGGAGGTGAGCCGTTCTCTCGTCGAGTTGCTCGCGACTGACACGGCCCTCGTGCGCGTTGGCGACTGGGATATGGGGGCTGACTTTGCGAAGACCTGGACGCGAGTCACGACGCTTTATGAGAACCTCATCCATTCGGGCGCGTCACCAGCCACGCCGGACCATCTCTTCCTCACGCCCGATGAGCTGGCGCAACGACTCACACGCCTGCCGCGGATCGATATCGTGGAAGGTCGGGACGCACCTCTCTGCATAGCGTCTGCGGACGCGCCGAACATCGACCGCGACATGGCTCGACTGGAGGCCTATTTACAGGAGGGAGCCACCGAGGACAGCGACACCCTGATTTTGTGCGAGAACGGAGGGCAGCTTCAGAGACTCGAAGAGATCCTCGGCGGAGCGAACAGGGTTCCGCGCGGCACCAGTCTCGGTCTCGGCGCGCTCGCCGGTGGCTTCGAACTCCTGTGCAGCGAGCCGTCACTGCGCGTGCTGAACGACCATGAAGTCTTCCGTCGTGCCCGTCGGGTTCGCCGTAGTCGGAAGTTCAGAGGTT
>DGOW01000006.1:0-261 GCA_002390225.1 Gemmatimonadales bacterium UBA4456
AGAACGCCACCCGATGGTTAACCATCCTTAACAAAGGCGCGGTCGACGAGCGAACCCGCTATCTGCGAGCCCGGTAGCAGGGCAACGCGACTGATTTCTCGCACGCCACAAAGGCTGTATCGAAGACTATGAACGCTCCTCGCCCAACCGTTCTTCTGACCGGTGCCACCGGCTTCGTGGGTCGACACGCCCATGACGCGCTCGAGGAGGCCGGATGGGCTGTGCGGTGCGCGACCCGAACCGTCGACACGGCCGAAGCAC
>DGOW01000006.1:296-948 GCA_002390225.1 Gemmatimonadales bacterium UBA4456
CTACGGCCGAAGCACGGTGGCCGGGCCGGGACTGGGTTGCCCTCTCGGCGTCCGACGCGGACTCCGTCCGCGATGCCCTCACCGGTTGCGATGCGGCCGTCTACCTGATCCACGGGATGGCCTCCCATGAGGAGGACTTCAGGCAGGCCGAGGTTCGCCAGGCCCAGACCTTTGCATCCGCAGCCGAGGCTGCGGGACTCAAACGGATTGTCTACCTCGGCGGCGTAGCCGCACCAGATGACGATGCGTCCGAGCACCTGCTGAGTCGCGAGGAGGTCGGTGAGGCACTCCGTGCCGGGGCGGTCCCGACCGTGGAGTTGCGTGCGAGCATGATTGTCGGGGAAGGCAGTCTCAGCTGGCTGATCGTCCGGGATCTGGCCGCGCGCCTTCCCGTCATGATCCTTCCAAGCTGGCTGGAATCCCGCACGGAACCCGTCGCCATCGAAGACGTCGTCGTCGCGCTCGTCGGTGCGCTCTCCATGGAAGTGTCAGGAAGCGCCTGGTTCGACGTGCCCGGACCGGAAGTTCTCTCGGGTCGCGAGATCCTGGAGCGCACAGCGACCACTCTACGCGGCCGTACTCCATTGATGATCGAGGTGCCCTTTCTGACGCCCGGCCTTTCTTCCCACTGGGTGAGGTTCGTTACAAGAGC
>DGOW01000006.1:1023-10842 GCA_002390225.1 Gemmatimonadales bacterium UBA4456
GGACGACCTCTTCTGGGCCCTGATCGACCACGAGGACCGGCTCACCTTCGACGAGGCCGCCCGAAACACGCTCGATGCCGAGGAGAAACAACCTCCGCTTCGTGGCTTCTGGGGTACGGTGGAGCGCGTGCTTATTCAACTCGGCCCGCTCTCCGGGCGAGAGCAAACCGAGTCGGAGATGGTACCGGAGCACAAGCCGTCTGCCGACCGACGTGCGGTCGTGTATGTCCTGCTCTGGGCCATCGGAGCGTGGCTTTCTACCCAATTCGGTATATGGCTTGCCGTCGGGACGACCGCTGCAGTGCTGGGCATGACGGCCGCAACAATCGAGGGCACCAGCGTGCTCGGGCGTGGCAAGCATTCGGCGCTCTGGCCGATCGGGGTGCTGGCCGGAATGATCATGGCAGCCGGTACGATCTTCCTCTTCGAGCCGGTTACCAGCCTGTTTCCGATATTGAAGACTGACGTGGAATCGTTGTATGCCGCGTTCAGAAGCCCGGGCTTCCTGACTTCGATCCTCCTGATGCCCGTGGTCGTGACCTTCGAAGAGATCGTCTGGCGGGGCGCCGTCCAGGGAGCTCTCGCCCGACACCTGTCGTGGCTGCCGGCTGCCATCGCCTGTACCCTTGTCTACGCGGTCGCGCACACACCCGCGGGCTCCCCGGCGCTCGTGCTCGCGTGCATCGGAGCAGGCTTCTGCTGGAGTGTGCTCAGGGCACGCACCGACAGCCTGCCCACCGTCCTCGCCGCACACCTCGTATGGGACTTCGTGGTGCTCGTCGTCTATCAACTGGCCCCTGTCGGCTGACTGACTCTCACGTGCGGCGTCCCGCACGACACTCCCCATTTTTCGGGCCCGATGCGGGAGAAGTCTTCGCCAGCTGCGGGATGACGTCTGACACGGTGCGCCCAATCGGGCTCGCCGCTTGTTCCACCCACCCGATCACCCCCAGTTTCAGGGGCATCGGAAGTCACGGGGCCGAAGGAACTTGAGATGAAACAAGTCGCAGCCGCCGCGGTCGTCGGTACGCTGCTCGCGGTAGCGCACGGCCCTGGTTTTTCAGACGTTCGCGGAGTGCGGACGCCATCTAAGGGGTCATCGCTCGACGCAGTTGCTTCGTTGCACGCGTCAGACAACGCGGCGATGACAGACGTGGTGCAGGAGTACTGCGTGCGCTGCCACAATGATCGTCGACTCCGAGGAGACCTGTCTCTCGAGGATTTTACGGTCGAGAACGCCGCACTCGAGGCTGATATTGCCGAGCGATTGATCCGGAAGCTGCGGGCTGACATGATGCCCCCGCCGGGTGTGCGACGGCCTGCAGGCGACACACTGGTAGCGCTCGTGGAAGCTCTGGAAGCGGTCGTCGACGACGCCGCGCGTGGGCGCTCGAATCCGGGCAACCGCCCCTTCCAGCGTGTCAATCGCGCCGAGTACGAGCGACTGATCGAGGAACTCTTCGGCCTCCGAGTCGACGCCTCCGACTGGCTTCCCGAGGATCAGATCAGCGCCAGCTTCGACAACGTGGCCGACGTGCAGACGGTCTCGCCGACGCTGATGGACGCGTACCTGAACGCGGCCTCCGAGGTCGCTCGCCAGGCGGTCGGTCAGGCGGACGCAGCCCCCTTCGCACGCACATACTCGAACGACCCTTCGGTCTCGCAACATGAGTGGGAGACCATGGAGGGCGCGCCGTACGGGACCCGCGGAGGAGTGAGCGCGCTTCACTCCTTCCCAGCCGACGGGAAGTACGTGTTCACTCTGGGTTTCATGTCGGGCTGGGGTGAGCGCTTCCACGATATCGACATGTCCGTGGATGGCGAGCAGGTCGCCCTGCTGCGCTACTCTGCCGGCACGGGCCGGTTGATCGACTTCCAGGGCCGTCTCGGCTACCCCATGCGGACAGACTCGGTGTTCGTCCGGGCGGGCCAGCGCCGGGTGGCCGCAGCCTTCGTGCGGCAGACGGACGGTCCGTACGAGGACCTGATTCGCCCTAACGACTGGTCCCTCGCCGGCACGGAAGCCAGCTACGGCACGACCTCGCTTCCGCACATCATGCGCCTGACGATCGAGGGTCCGTACGATCCCACTGGCGTCTCGGAGACACCGAGCCGACGTCGGATTTTCCAGTGTCGCCCGACCTCGGAAGACGAGGCCCGGCCGTGTGCCGAGCGCATCATTATCGACCTCGCGTCGAAGGCGTACCGGAGAGAACTGGAAGACCGTGACGTCGACGCCCTGCTCGGCTTCTACGACCAGGGCGCCGAAGAGGGTGGATTCGAGCTCGGTATCCGCACGGCAATCGAAGCGATTCTGGCGAGCCCACACGTTCTCTTCCGTATCGAGTCCGAGCCCCGTGGCGTCGACCCCGGAGAGGTCTTCCCCGTCGCCGACCTGGACCTGGCCTCGAGACTCTCGTTCTTCCTGTGGGGTTCCGGCCCGGACGAGCAGCTCCTCGAGACGGCACGGAGTGGGCGGCTGTCTGAACGCGATCGGCTCGAGGACGAGACCCGACGGATGCTCGCGGACCCACGCTCCGAGTCCCTGTCAAAGCGGTTTGCGCATCTCTGGCTCCGGCTACAGGACCTCGAGAAGGTGCAGCCCGACGCGTTCTGGTTCCCGAACTACAGCCGGCAGCTGGCGGACGACATGACGCGCGAAACCGAGCTGTTCTTCGACCACCTCGTTCGCGAGGATCGAAGCCTGCTCGAACTCTTCGACGCCGACTACACCTTCGTGAACGAACGGCTCGCCAACCACTACGATGTCGAGGGCGTGATCGGCGACGAATTCGTGCGCGTCCGGTATCCCGACGGAAATCGCAGAGGGATCCTGGGACACGGCAGCGTGCTGGTGCAGACTTCGCTCGGTAACCGGACATCGCCGGTGATTCGCGGTAAGTGGGTCATGGAGGTGCTGCTCGGCGTGCCGCCGCCACCTCCACCGCCCGGAATCCCGGATCTCGAGGAGACTGCCGGTACGGAGGGCGCCAAAATCCTTACGACGAGCGAACGCATGGCGGCCCACAGGAGCAATCCCACCTGCGCTTCGTGTCATAACCTGATCGACCCGATCGGGCTGGCGCTCGACCAATTCGACGTGACGGGCAAGTGGCGCATTCGCGAGAACGGCATGCCGCTCGACACGCGGGGCACCTTCTATGACGGCACGGAGATCTCGAGTGCCCGCGACCTGAGCGAGGTGTTGCTCGAGCGCCCCATTCCGCTCACGCGCAACTTCACGGCAAATCTGATGACCTACGCGCTCGGCCGGCGCCTCGAGATCGCGGACCAGACCATGGTTCGAGCGATCGCTCGCGAGGCCGAGCGGGAAGGCTACCGCCTGTCGTCTTTCGTCCTGGGTGTCGTTCAGAGCGACGCCTTCCGATTGAAGCAGGCTGTCGAGACCGTTTTGACGAACGATTAGAGGATTCGATAATGCATTTTATTACGGGCAAGAGCATGGAGCGCCGGACGTTCCTGAAAGGGATGGGCGCCTCCATTGGCCTCCCTGTGCTCGATGCGATGACCCCCGCCGGCCGAGCGCGCGCCGGGTCGCAGGAAGCGACTACCCGCCTGGTGTGCATCGAGGAGGTGCACGGCGTCGCCGGCTGCAACGAGTGGGGTGCGAAGCAGCACCTCTTCGCGCCAGAGACGGTGGGCCACGATTACGAGTTGCTTCCGGCGAACGTCCTCGCGTCGCTCGAGCCGTACCGAGAGCACATGACAATCGTCAGCAATACCGACGTGCGCATGGCCGAGGCGTTCGCGCCGCCCGAGATCGGTGGAGACCACTTCCGTTCGAGCGCCGTCTTCCTGACCCAGTCCCATCCCAAGCAGACACAGGGATCGGATCTGATGGTCGGGACCTCGCTGGACCAGCTCCATGCCCGCCGCTTCGGACAGGACACGGTGCTTCCCTCGCTCCAACTCTGCGTCGAGCCGACCGACAAGGGCGGTGGTTGCGACTACAACTACTCCTGCTCCTACACCGATTCGATCAGCTGGTCGTCGCCCGACACGCCGCTACCCATGATCCGCAGCCCGCGGGCGGCCTTCGACCTGCTCTTCGGAGCCGGTGGGACGGAGCAGGAACGCGCGCAGCGACGGCGGACCCACAGCAGCATCCTCGACTGGGTGTCCAGCGAGATCGCGTACATCAAGAAAGATGTGGGTGCGCTCGATCGACAGCGCATCGATCGCTACATGGATAGCGTCCGCGAGATCGAGCGCCGCATCGAGATGGTCGAGGCCCGCAACAACACCGGCGAGCCGCGCGAGCTACCAGGCGCTCCTCCGGGCGTCCCGGACTCGTACACCGAGCACATGCAGCTTCTGTTCGATCTCCAGATTCTCGCATTCCAGAGCGATATCACCCGCGTCACATCCTTCAAGACGGGTCGTGACGCCTCAAACCGGACCTTCCCGGAGAGCGGCTCCGATCGGGGCTTCCACCCGGCCTCTCATCACGGAGGCCGCGAAGAAGCCATCCTCGAGTTCAACAAGATCAGTCAGTACCGCGTGAGTCAGCTGGCCTACTTCGTCCAGCGACTGAAAGAGACGACCGACGGTGATTCGAGCTTGCTTGACAACACTGTGGTGCTCTGGGGATCACCCATGGGTGACGCAAATCTGCACAACCACCGGCGGTGTCCGCTGGTTCTGCTCGGTGGGGACAACGGCATCCTGGAGGGCGGCTCCCATTACAAGGCGCCAGACGGCACCCCGATGGCCAACGTGTTCCTGACCCTCCTCCACCGCATGGGACACCACGATGTGGAGAGCTTCGGGGACAGCACCGGTGAGTTCCTCCTGTAACGCGTCGAGGCAGAACGAATGACGTACGACTCCAGACGCACGAGCAACCAGGATCCGATCCGGCGTCGAGCCGTCGCCTCTGTGTTCGCGCTCGCGATGCTTGCGACCGTGACTCCGGCATGGGCGGCTCCTCCCGTTTCTCCCGCGAGTTCGCTGTCGAAGAACTCATCGTCCCAGGATTCACCGGTCGCGGACGCGGCGATGCACGGCGATGTCGAAGCTGTGCGTTCCCTTCTGCGCGACGGTGCCGACGTGAACGCGGCACAGGGCGATGGGATGACGGCGCTCCACTGGGCCGCCCGGCTGGGCCAGTCGGAGTTGGTGGAGGTACTCCTCTACGCTGGAGCCAAGCTCGACGCCGGAACGCGGATCGGACGATACACTCCGCTCCACATCGCGGCTCGCGAGGGTCGGAGATCCGTCGTACGGGTACTCCTGGATGCAGGCGCTGACCCTGGGGTCGTGACCACCAACAGCGGTGCTACACCGCTGCATCTCGCGGCCCGCTCAGGCGATCGGGAAATCGTAGAACTCCTCATCGAGCACGGGGCCGAGGTCGATGCCACGGCCGGTTCCTGGGGGCAGACACCTCTCACGTTCGCGGCTGCGCTGAACCGAGTGGAGGCGATCGAGGTCCTTCTCGCGGCGGGTGCCGATCCGAACGCGCAGGCCATCGTCGTGGACGTGGCCGAAATGTCCGCCGCCGATAACGCCGCGGAGCAGCGCCTGCAGGAGGTATTGCAGGGCTTCCAGGAACAGCAGGGTGGCGGCCCCACCTGGCAGCCGACCCCGAACCAGGTTCAGGCGGCTATCGATCTGGCCCGCCAGGTACAGACGCGCTGGCCGGACGTGCCTCGGGATGATGATGAGGGGGAAGAGGAAGGGCCGAGCCAGGAAGTGGAACCGGAAGAGAGCGAGAACGAGGCAGCGGAAGAGGACGAGGCCAAGCCGTCCGGGGAGGCCGAAGAAGCGAAGGAGGTGGCGGCAACCGATGAGGAGGTCGCCACGGGCGCGCTGACCGAGGCGGACGGCAAGCTGAACCCGGAGTGTGTCCAGCCTGAGGCCGATTCGGCCGAAGCATCGGAGGGAGGCGAGGCCGTCGCGGAGCAGTCCGGTTCCTGCGTCGAAGCCGACGAAGAGCAGCGTCCACTCTCGTATGCGCAGCAGGTGGGCGAGTGGGGTGGGCTCGGCCCTCTCCACCACGCAGTGCGTCAGGGGCACGTTAATGCGACGCTGGCCCTTCTGGACGGCGGTGCCGACATCGATCGACTCTCGGGTGATCACACGACCCCACTGCTCATGGCTGCCATCAATGGTCAGTGGGATCTGGCTCGTGTTCTTCTCGAGCGCGGCGCCGACCCGACGATCGCGAGCAACGCTGGAGCTACGCCGCTGTACGCTGTTCTCGAGCGCGAGTGGGAGCCACGCGCGTCGTACGCGCACCCCACAGCTCATCAACAGCAGCGGACGACGCACCTCGAGATGATGAAACTGCTTCTCGAAGCCGGCGCCGATCCCGACGCTCGCCTCACGAAGCACCTGTGGTACATGGAGTACACCTTCGGCGTCCTGCGCGGTAGCGGAATCAACCTCAAGGGAGCGACCCCGTTCTGGCGGGCTACATACGCACTGGACCTCGAAGCCATGCGCCTGCTCAGCGCGTACAACGCAGATACCGACATCCCAACCATGAAGCCCCCGCAGCGGCGACGCCGGGCGGCACCCATGGAAGAGGAGGTAGAGGTAGAGGTAGAGGTAGAGGTAGAGCCAGAGCCAGAGGGAGAGGAAGAAGGAGAGGAACTCGAGCAGGAGAACGTCACCGAGGACGACGTTCCCCTAGAGGAACCGGACGCGACCCTCGAGGAGGAGCAGGCTCCCGAGGAGGAGGAGGGCGATGAGGCTGCCGACGACGACAAGCTCGATCCCTCGGGTCTTCCACCCGTGCCCACTGACGGCCCCGCCATCCATGCCATTCATGCCGCTTCGGGCGTCGGGTACGGTCAGTCATTCGCAGGCAATGCACACCGCTATGTGCCCAACGGCTGGCTGCCGGCGTTGAGGTTCCTGGTCGAGGAGATGGGCGCGGACGTCAACGCTCGAGACGCGAACGGGTATACGGCCCTGCACCACGCCGCTTCGCGGGGAGACGTGGAGATGATCCGCTACCTGATCGAGAAGGGAGCAGACGTCACGGTCGTGAGCCGAAAAGGTGAGACTACCGCCGACATGGCGAACGGGCCGATCCAGCGTGTGCGCCCGTACCCCGAGGCGATCGCGCTACTGGAAAGTCTCGGCTCGGAGAACAACCAGAACTGTCTCTCGTGTGAGTGAGCGATCCCGGTGAGGTCGCTCCGGCATCTCGGACTCGAATTCCTTTCCGGCGGAAAAACGGTCTGCGCCGGTCACCCACTCCATTGGGCACAACATCCGCACCAGCGTCAGGGTTGTGCGGCGCAGGAGTCCGCACTCGGGTGAGCGTCACGGCTTCAACCAAGCCTGTAATCGCGCAGCGGTAAGAACGGCAGAGGGGCCAAACAGCCTATCCGCTCTTGCTCGCCCCGAATGTCGAGGCGGCGAGGCCTCTGCTCGAAGCTAGGGACTGGACCTGAGCGGGACCAAAACGACCAAGCATCTGAAACGGACCAGAGGCCCGGGGATTTCCCCTGAGGGCGTTACGGCACAGTGAGGCTAGGCCCCACCGGGCTTAGCTTGTCATGGAGGGGCAGAGCGCGCAGACTCGCCCCTCGACGTTTCCGTGCCGCACCATAGCGACCACCTGTTTTCCACCGGCCCCACCCTGAGCCGGACGCCCCATGGCCCTCCATTCTCCGACCCCGACAGCACCGCGGGGGACCCATTCGTTCTGGCAGCCAATCTTATGGCGGGGGCTCGCGTTCGCGATCACGTATCTGGCCGCGGTCGCAGGACTTCTTTCGGGCGTGGGCGTCACAGAGCGGAATCTGGCCGAGTCCGGCCTTGCTGAGGTCGCGTACTATTCGATCGGTCTATTCGTCCTGGGCGGCCTCGATATCGGGACGCCCGTCGGTGGACCGCTCTTCGGCAGGGCACTCTTGTGGAGCGTCTACTTCATCGCCCCCGTGATCACCGCGTCGGCCCTCATCGAGGCCACCGTGCGATTGATCAGTCCCCTGGCGTTACGGGTGCGCCCCCTGAACGATCACATCGTGCTCGCAGGCGCAGGTCGGCTCACCCTTCTCTACGTCCGGAAACTCCGCAACCAGGATCCATCGCGGAGCATTGTCGTGGTCGAGCGAAACCCGAACCATCCCTCGTTGGCCGAGCTCCGCGAATTATACCGAGCCGTCGTCGTGATCGGTGACATCACGAGGGATGAAGTGCTCCAGCGACTCCGTTTGGGACGGGCGCACAAGGTCCTGCTCATGACCGGAGACGATTTCGCGAACCTCGATGCAGCCGCCAGGATCCTCAGGATGGCTCCTGAACTCGCAGGCGACATCATAGTGCACGTCTCCGACCTTGGCTTCATGCGCGAGACCGCAGATTCCAGCGTGGCACGGGGTTGCGAGATCTTCAATGGGCAGGAATTCGCGGCACGTTACCTCGTGCAGGAGCATCTACTCGGTCGATTCGAGGCCACGCCGTACCAGGATCTCGTCGTACTGGCCGGGTTCGGCCGCTTCGGCCAGACGGTTCTCCACCAACTGCAGGAGCACGCGCGCGGCAGCTTCGGAGAGGTCGTCATCATCGACGAGTACGCGTTCCAGAACGCGCGCACCTTCGAGTATCAGATCGGCTTCGGAGACGACTACGAGCGTTCCGTCATCGACGGCGACATCCTCGCCCCGGACATCTGGACCCGAATCGACGAGGCGATCGACGAGGACGGCAACGACCCGGTCATCGTTCTCGGCTGCGGGGACGACAGCACCAATCTTCATGCCGCTTTCCTGGTGAGTAAGCGATACCCGACCGCGTACACGGTCGTGCGCACATTCCACGCCTCTCCCTTCGCCGTCGAGATCGCAGACGATATGGACGCCCATGCCTTCGACCTCGCCGCATTGATCGAGAAGGGCATGCCACCGCGCTGGTTCTGACTCAGCTCGGTGGGGTGGGTGAGGTGCGCGACTCCAGAGGCCCGTGAGGAGGGCGATCCTGGAGGGGAGAGAGTGACGGGGGTCGGTGCCGTAGTTCGATATGAACCTTCCCCATCAAGTGATCACTGAGAAAGTTATCTTACCTTGGTCACAGGCAGTGAGGACCGTTTACACCTCGGGGAAGGTCATGACGAAGAGTTCGGATGCAGTTCGTCCTCCCCAGCAGCCGAGAACTCCGGTCCGGCCCATAGCGCTGTATCTCCCACAATATCATCCCACGCCTGAGAACGATGAATTCTGGGGGAAGGGTTTCACCGAGTGGACCAACGTAACTTGAGCGAAACCGCTCTACCCAGGCCATGAACAGCCTCGACTACCCGGGGAATTAGGCTTTTACGACCTGAGAATCCCAGAAGTTCGCCAAGCCCAAGCTGACCTGGCCCGCAACCATGGCATCGAGGCGTTCTGCTACTACCACTATTGGTTCGGACGCGGGCGCACTGTCTTGGATGGCCCCTTCAAGTCCGTCCTAGAGTCGGGTGAACCAGATTTTCCATTCTGCCTCTGCTGGGCAAACGAAAGCTGGACAGGAATCTGGTACGGTGAGCCGAAGCGGGTCCTCATCCACCAGGAGTATTCGGGCACGGACGACTACGTCCAACACTTTCGGCATCTACTGCCGGCGTTCAAAGACCGACGCTATATGACTGTCGACGGACGACCGTTGTTCTGTGTCTTCAAGCCCGACAAGATCCCGGACCTGCCGAATTTTCTGGAGACCTGGCGTACCCTGGCAATGTCAGAGGGCCTGCCTGGACTGCACCTTGTCGCCATGACGTGGGACGAGTCGGTGGATCCAATCGCAATGGGCTTTGACGGAGCGATACCACAACCTCGTTATGAGCCAAACGACGCTTTTGCA
>DGOW01000084.1 GCA_002390225.1 Gemmatimonadales bacterium UBA4456
TCAACAACGCGATCCTGCTGGTGGACCATGTGAACGGCATTCGCCGTCGTGACGTCCATGTCCCCCTTGAGGATGCGATCGTGCGTGGGACACTGGAGCGTGTGCGGCCGATCCTCATGACGACCACGACCACAGTACTCGGGCTCCTGCCCCTGGTTCTGTTCGGAGATCCGGCAGGCACGAATATCTGGGATGCACTGGCGCTCGTGCTGATCGGGGGTCTGCTCTCATCCACTCTGTTCGTGCTCACGATCACGCCTGCGGCGTACCACGTCCTCGAGCGGGGGCGCGCAGGTGTCCCCCGACTGTCCCCCAGGGGGGACGGGGCTGTCCAAGCTATGGGAGCGGCCGTACCCCTGCATGCCCCGGAATCCCCGTGAAACCTTGTTTCTGCGTGACCCCGGGGATGGCACACCACTTGCCCCGTTTAGGTAATAGGATAAGCAGTGCGATTCGGCAGGGGATGCCATGATGGCCAGACAGTTCGTCCATACGGTGCAGGCGCTCGTGTTGAGCGCGGTTGCCTTGACCGCGGTGCCGGTCGGGCTCTCCGCCCAGAGCGGAGATGGTTACCTGCTCAAACAGCCGCGGTTGACGTTGAAATTCGAGTCCGGCTACGCGTTTCAGCGCGCGAACGGCGATATCTTCGACTTCGTGACTGAGGAGCACACGCTTGGCAGGCGGGACTTCGACGCACCGTACTTCGGAGCCGAGCTCGGCCTTCGGGTTTCCGAGCAACTCGACATCGCGATTTCGGTCGGGTTTCAGGAGAGTTTCCAGGCATCGGAGTTTCGGGAGTGGGTGGATGAGGATGACTTGCCGATCACACAGGAAAACGGGTTGTCACAACTCCCGGCGACCATCGGCGTAAAGTATTTCCCTGTGCCGCGCGGGCGCGCGCTCGGTCGTTTCGCTTGGGTACCGCGCACCGTGACGCCGTTCATCGGTGGCTCGATCGGTCTCGTGTCTTACGACTTCGAACAAATCGGTGAGTTCATCGACTACGAGTCGCTGGACATCTTCTACGATGATTTCGTCAGCGATGGCGAGGCCTTCCTCGCGCGCGCTTCCGCTGGACTGAACATTTCGATCAGCCCGCAGTTCCTGTTCTCGTTGGAAGGCCGCTACAACTGGGCCGACGCCAACATGGACGGAGATTACTTCGGCTTCGATCCGATCAACCTGGATGGTTTCCAGGTGCTCGGTGGCCTCGCCGTCCGCTTCTAGGGGGAGTACCATGATCACCATGAGCCGCACTCTTGGACTGCCCCTATCGGCCGGAGCCCTTACGCTCCTGCTCACGGCACTGCCGGTAACCGCTCAAGTCGACCTAGTCGACATGGATGCCCGCTGGGTCCCCTTCATCGGCTGCTGGGAAGCCGTCGGGGCCGAGGATGAAATCGGTCTGCTTTGCTTTACCCCGACCGGTGATGGTGTTGAGGTGACGAACTACGTCGAGGGCGAGGTGTCCTCGATCGAGCTGCTCGTCGGCGATGGAGAACGTCGCTCCGTGAGCGCCGAAGGATGCGAGGGCTGGGAAAGCCTGGTCTTCGCCGAGGATGGGCGCCGCGCCTTCACGCAGACGGAGTTCCTGTGCGGTGACAGCGAGACCCGGCAGGGAACCGGCGTCATGACGTTCCTGTCGACGACGGGTTGGGCGGACGTCCGGGCACTGGAGGTCGACGGTGAGCCGTTCGCGTGGGTTCAGGAGTATGAGCTGGCCAGCATCGAATCGCTGCGCGAGCACGAGATCGCTGATCCTGCTGCTGATCTCGGAATGGCTGTTCGTTCGGCCCGCATGGCCGCATCGGCCGGTATCGACGTCGACGACGTGATCGAGGCCACCGCCATCATGGACGACAGGGCAATTCAGACGTGGGTCATGCTGCAGGGCGACGATCTACAGGCCGATGCTCGAGACCTGATCGCACTCCAGGACGCCGGTGTCTCGGATGAGCTCATCGATGCCGTCGTAGTCGTTTCTAACCCCGAACAGTTCATGGTCGAGGTCGGACAGGACGTTGATCGGTACGACGTGCCTCCGTATCCGGTCCACTACCGCGGCTACATGAGTGTCGCTCAATACTGGGGGCCGCGCTGGGGGTCGAGGTACGGCTACTCGCCCTACTACTCCCCGTTCTACGGTGGTGGGTATGGTGGTGGGTATTACGGTGGTTACTACGGGTATGGCTACTATGGCTCCCGACCGGGCATCGTGGTCGTGTCGCCCCGGGAAAATCGCGGTGGTGGCGCGGTCTACCGTGACGGATATCGACGCGGTGGGGACGGCGCTGGGCGTACCGCTCGTCCTAGAGGCTCAGAGCCAGCTGCGACCGGTTCGGGTGCGTCGTCTCAAGGAGGCAGCACGGGTTCGACGCCGAGGCGGGCCAAACCACGCCGTCGGACCAGCGGCGATGCCACGCCTCAGACCAGCGGCATTCTCTCCTCGATCGGGACGAGTCCGGTCTCGCCGAGCCGTGCGACGTCTGGGCGTTCGGGTGCGACCTCGCGGCGCGTGACAGCGCGCCCCTTGGCTGCGACCCCCTCGCGAGCCGGTCGGACCATCACCCGGGCTCCTGCAGCTGGCTGGACCCCGGTGCGAAGCGCCAAGCCGCGGACTGCTCCGCGTCGGGTGTCCCTTCCCGCGAGCGGCCGTGTATTGCGGCCTTCGACGCCGAATCGTGTCTCTCGGCCGTCGGGACCAAGCAGAGCCTCGATCCCACGCGCGTCGCGGCCGAGTCGTCCGTCCGGGGCACGGCCCTCGGCGTCACGCCCGTCAGCGGGCTCGAGGCCGTCCGGTGGTCGTCCGTCGCGTCCGTCGGGAGCAGCACGGAGGCCGTCGGGCCGACGTTAGGCCACTCGGTTCGACCATCTGGCGGAGCGGGGGCCCTGAGGGTCTCCGCTCCGCTCTTTTTTGTGGGCCCATGTGCTAACTTTTCCCGCTTATGAGCGAGACGAACGACACGCCCCCCGGGGGCACCGACTTCATCCGGCAGCAGATCCGCGCTGACCTCGCCTCCGACCGTTACGGAGGGCGGGTCGTGACGCGTTTCCCCCCTGAGCCCAATGGCTATCTGCACGTCGGTCACGCGACGGCGATCATTCTCAACTATGGCATCGCGCAGGACTTCAGTGGTCGTTTCCACCTCCGATTTGACGATACGAACCCGGAGAAGGAGAACGAGGAGTACGTCCGCGGTATCAAGGAGGATATTCTCTGGCTCGGCGCGGACTGGGGTGAGCAGCTGTACTTCGCGTCGGACTACTTCGAACGGATGTACGACTGTGCCGTCACGCTGATCCAAAAGGGACTGGCCTACGTAGACTCGCAGTCTCTCGAGGCCATCCGGGAGGGTCGGGGGACCGTCACCGAGGCGGGGACCGCCTCGCCATACCGGGACCGAACGGTAGAGGAGAATCTCGACCTTTTCGCACGCATGCGTGACGGGGAGTTCACGGACGGTGCGCACGTGCTCCGGGGCAAGATCGACATGGGCGACCCGAACATGCTCATGCGTGATCCGGTCCTGTATCGAATCCGGCACGCGCATCACTACCGGCAGGGCGACGACTGGTGCATCTACCCTCTGTATGACTATGCCCACTGCCTCGAAGACGCCTTCGAGGGCGTGACGCACTCGATCTGTACCATCGAATTCGAAAACAACCGTGAGTTGTACGACTGGGTGCTGGAGAGCTCCGGCTTCACGGAGCCCCGGCCACATCAGTACGAGTGGGCGGGCCTCGATCTGGAGAACGCGGTCCTCTCGAAGCGTGCCATCGGGCCTCTGGTGTCAGCTGGTCTGGTTTCCGGCTGGGACGATCCGCGACTGGCGACCATTGCTGCGTACCGACGGCGTGGGGTGCCACCCGAGGCGATCCGCAT
The DNA here is from genome assembly GCA_002390225.1 of Gemmatimonadales bacterium UBA4456. Taxonomy (GTDB): domain Bacteria; phylum Gemmatimonadota; class Gemmatimonadetes; order Longimicrobiales; family Gaopeijiaceae; genus UBA2589. Next base: position 3,887 of record DGOW01000084.1, read on the forward strand.
GTTCGCCAGCCTCGTCGGCGTATCCCGGTCCGGCGGACGCACGGAAGAAGACAAGTTCGAGTATGCCATTCGGGAGGTCCTGAACACGGAGGCTCCCCGTGTCATGGCGGTCCTCGACCCACTGAAGGTCGTGTTGACGAATCTGCCTGAGGATCATGCGGAATCGTTCGACATCGCTTCGTTCCCGCCTGATGTAGGCCGAGATGGCTCGCGAGCCGTGCCGTTTGCCGCCGAGGTATGGATCGAGCGATCCGACTTCGCCCAGGACCCGCCGGAGGGGTTCCGCCGGCTGGTCCCCGGGGGAGAGGTGCGTCTGCGAGGGGCATACGTCCTCCGGTGCGACGAGGTCGTGACCGACGAGGAAGGCGCCGTGGTCGAGCTGCGTTGTTCCGTGGACCTACAGACACGCGGAGGCAGCAATCCAGAAGGCCGACGGGTCAACGGCACGATCCACTGGGTCTCGGTCGCCGATGCGCTGGACGCTGAGGTACGCCTGTTCTCGGCGCTCCTAGAGCCGGTGGACGAGGGCGAGGAGATAGAGGGTGACGAGCCCGACATCACCGAACGTGTGAGTCCAGACTCTCTCGTGGTCGTCCACGGGGCGAAGATCGAGCCGTCCGTAGCGGACGAGGCTCTGGACACCCGGTATCAGTTCGAGCGGACCGGCTACTTCTGGCGGGATCCGTCGGATGGGCGAGACGATCGGCTTATCTTCAACCGTATCGTCGCGCTGAAGAGCACCTACCGTGGGGCTCCGGACGTCGAGCGGTCCGAGCAGAGGGAACGGGCAGCCGAAGTCAAAAAGACGGGCCCGTCTGTGAAGCCGCAGATCAGCGAGGTGCGTCAGGCGGCCCGTAACGCCGATCCCGGGCTCGCAGAGCGCTTTGCGGCCTACCCGGAGGCGTACGGGATATCGATCGAACATGCCGATCTCCTGACCGGATCGATGGCGACGGTCGCGTTCTTCGAGTCAGCGATCGCGGACGGTGCCGATCCCGGGGCCGTCGCCTCATGGATCGTGACCGACGTTCGGGCACTGCTCGGGGATGGAGCGGTCGCCGATCTGGCCTTCACGGGCGATGCGCTTGGCCGGCTCGTGGAGCTTGTTACGAGCGGAGCCGTGAGCCGGCGCGCGGCGAAAGATGTTCTTGCCCGTATGGCTGACAGAGGTGGAGATCCGGGAGAACTCATCGAAGACATGGGCCTCGCCGCCGTGTCCGATACGAACATGCTCGGTGAGATCATCGACGGAGTCCTGGCTGGCATGCCCGACAAGGTCGAGGCGTATCGAGGAGGCAGGACCAACCTCATCGGGCTCTTCATCGGCGAGGTGATGAAGGCAACTCGGGGCGCGGCTGATCCGAAGGCCGTGCGATCCCTTCTCAGCGAAAGGCTCGACTCGTGACTATGCGACTTCGTTTTGCGCCCTCTCCGACGGGGTACCTGCACGTAGGTGGTGCGCGCACCGCCGTCTTCAACTGGCTCATCGCGCGCCACGAAGGCGGCGTCCTGGTACTCCGCATCGAGGACACCGACCGGGCGCGTTCGGACGACGAACACACTCAGGTCATCCTCGACGGCCTTGGTTGGCTCGGCGTGGACTGGGACGAGGGCCCGTTCTTCCAGAGCGAAGGGGTCGAGCGTCATCGCGCCGATGCATATCGCCTGTTGGCCGACGGTAACGCCTACCGGGACTTCTCTGACCCCGAAGCGGTGCGCGTGGAGGCTCAGGAGCGGGGTATGCATCCGAGCCGGGTCGCGCGTGAACAGATGCAGGCTCTGGGAGACGAGGAGTCCGCTCGACGGGCCGAGGCGGGCGAGCCGTTCGCGATCCGACTCCTGGTGCCGGACGGGGAGACGGTCTTTCACGATCTCGTGCACGGCGATATGCGCTTCGGGAACGAGGACATCGACGACCTCGTCATCCTGCGCAGTGACGGGACGCCCACGTACAACCTCGCAGTCGTCTCCGACGACGCCGAAATGCTCATTACTCACGTGCTGCGCGGCGATGACCACCTCTCGAACACGCCAAAGCAGGTGCTTCTCTACCGGGCCCTAGGACACCCGGAGCCTGTCTTTGCGCACGTGCCCCTCATACTGGGTTCGGACGGCCGAAAGCTCTCGAAGCGCCACGGAGCGACGGCGGTGGGCGACTACGCGAAGGAGGGGATCCTTCCCGAAGCGATGACGAACTTCCTCGCTCTCCTGGGCTGGAGCCCGGGGGACGACCGTGAGCTCATGACGCGCGACGAGCTGGTCGAGGCGTTCCACACTGATCGACTGTTGAAGTCGGCGTCGGTCTTTGACACCGAAAAGCTCGCGTGGTTGAATGGCCAACATCTCTCGCGACATCCGGATCAGGAGCTGGTTGGACACATTCGAGCGCTGCTGGACCACGAAGAGACGTTTCGCCGGGATCTGCTCGACGACACTGCCTGGGTCGGAGAGCTGCTTGAGGTCATCAAGCCGAGGGCGCGTACCCTGGATGAGCTGGCCGACCAGGCACGTCCATTTCTCTGCGATGAGCTGCACTTCGACGAAAAGGCCGTCGCCAAGCACTGGGAGAAGGATCCGGCTTCCGCCATGGAGCGTCTGGAGGCGCTGATCGAAGCATTCGAGGGTGTGGAATGGTCGCGGAAGGCCCTCGAGACCGCCCTGCGCTCAAGGGCCGAGGTGATGGATGTGGGTGCAGGGAAGCTGATCCATCCGCTCCGCGTGTCCCTTACCGGAAACATGGCCAGTCCGGGCATCTTCGACGTTCTGGTAATGCTTGGGCGAGAGAGGGTTGCGAGCCGCATGAAGGGCGGGGTAGCGCGAATCCGCGGACGCTGAATAAAGTGCTTTCTTGACACTCTTCTGAGCCGCACATTAGGATAGCTCCCGGACCCCTATCGGGCGCTGATTTCGCCCCCCCTCCCAGGTGTTGATTGTTGGCTAGAACCAGCACAGTCGTTCAGCGAGAATCGCCGTCCTCAGGTCACCAGGTCGAGCAGCTCACCGAAGTCGAGGGCGAGATCCTTGAGTTCATGGTCCAGTACCTCCGAGCGAATACCTATCAGCCCTCGATCCGAGAGATCGGTGAGCGCTTCGGGATCAAGAGCACGAAGACGGTGTCCGAGCACCTGCAGGCGCTGGCCGACAAGGGATGTCTCGAGCGTGATCCGTCGCGGTCACGTGGTGTGAAGATTCTGGGGGTCGACCTCAGTGCTGACACCGTTGCCGTGCCGTGCTTCGCGGAGATGCCTGCCGACGGCACGTCGGACGCGGAGGCCTACCTCTCGGTCGACCGACAGATGGGAAGCCGTGATGGCTCGTTCATGGTTCGCGCGAGCGGGGTCGATCTCGCGGTCCTGGGCGTTGCCGAGGGAGATCTCGTTCTGGTGTCGCCGGCATCCCTCGACGATGTCGACGATGGTTCTGTGATCGTGGCTGAAATCGGGGACGCCTCGAGCTTCCATCGGTTCTCGCGCAACGGAGAGGGCGCCATACTTGAAGCCCTGCAACCTGGCGGCGGTCTGACCCGTGTGGAAGACCTGGATTCGCTGAAGATTACCGGGCGGGTGACCGGCTTCTATCGCCGGATGGACGAGGTCGGGTCGCTCAACCTGACCCAGCACTAGGGATCGCCTGACGAGGATGGCGCCGACGCCGTCTCCGTCCAATCCTCCTCCCGCGGTCGAAGTGTCTCGAGACGTGATGTGGATGTCGCGCGCCCTTGAACTGGCTCGAGAGGCCGAGGCCCGCGGTGAGGTTCCTGTTGGCGCCCTGATCGTTCGCGATGAGGTGGTCATTGCAGAGGGCAGTAATCGCACGATCGGAGACACCGACCCGACCGCGCACGCAGAGGTGGTCGCGATCCGCGCCGCTGCGGAAAGGGAGGGCGACTGGCGACTCCCCGATGCGACCCTCTACGTGACCCTCGAGCCGTGCTCCATGTGTGCGGGCGCGATCGTGCTATGCCGCATTCCGCGGGTGGTGTTCGGCGCGCATGACCCGAAGGCTGGCATGGGAGGCTCCCTGGAGAACCTGCTACAGGATGATCGACTGAATCATCGATGCGAGTTGACGGCAGGGGTCATGGCCGACGAAGCGAGTGAGATGCTCAAGGCCTTTTTCCGGGCCCGGCGATGAGGAGGGCGATCATGCTGCTCGGCCTCCCGCTCTTTGTGGCGGGGTGTCGTGTCGTGACGGTGACGGCCGACCCACCGGTACCGATGGGTGGAGCCGCGACGGAGCCTGCACCGCAGATGACAGAGCCCCGTGCCGACAACGAACCCGTCACCATGAGCCCCGTGCGCAGCTTCGACGAGGTCCGAGCGTTGTGGGTCGTGCGTTTCACCATGACGTCCGAAGAGGCTGTGCGTGCCATGGTCGACGACGCTGCACGCAACGGCATCAACACGTTGATCGTGCAGGTGCGCGGACGCGCGGACGCCTTCTACACCTCGTCCATCGAGCCTCGCGGCGAATCGATTCAGGAGTCCGCGCCGTTCGATCCGCTGGACTTGGTCGTTCAAGAGGCCCATGCGCGGGGGATGGCGGTCCACGCCTGGGTGAATACTCACCTTGTGTGGGGCCCGGCACAGCTGCCTCAAAGTCCCGAGCACATCCTCAACGCGCACCCTGACTGGCTTTCGGTGCCGCGGGAGCTGGGTAAGGACCTAGTGGCCGTCGACCCATTTCAGCCGCACTTCGTCGACCGTCTCGTCCAGTACGCTGAAGACAACCCCTCCACCGTCGAGGGTGTGTACACGAGCCCGTCCCATCCTGCGGTGCAGGACCGAGTACACCGGGTCTGGCTAGATCTCGCTCAGCAGTATGACCTGGACGGGATCCACTTTGACTACATCCGTTTCCCTTCGGCCCAGTATGACTACTCGATCGGTGCGCTCGAGCGCTTCCGTCTCTGGGCGCGCGGTGTTCTGTCGCCCGCTCGGTGGGAGCAGCTCGATCGGGCGTACGAGGCTGATCTGTATGCATTTGTGGACAGCGAAGCAGAGCTCTGGGGTGACTTCCGTCGCGAGCACGTGACGCGACTCGTCGAGCGGATCCACCGCGATGTGAAGGCCATCAAGCCCCGGCTCACCATCTCTGCGGCGGTGATCGCGGACACGGATCTGGCCCTTTACGATCGCTTCCAGGCGTGGCCGTCTTGGCTTGAACGCGGCATTGTGGATGTCGCGGTGCCCATGGCGTACACCCCCGACTCGGAGCGTTTCCGCTCTCTCGTGCGTACCGCGCGTTCCGCGGCGGGGCGCCCTGACCGGGTTTGGGCCGGTATCGGCGCCTATCTGAACTCGGCTGAGAGCACGATCGGGATGATCGACATTGCCCGCGCCGAGAATGCGGGAGGTGTCGTGCTCTTCTCCTACGACTGGGCTGTGGGCGAGGGGAAGGGTGATCCGGACTGGCCGTTCCTGCGCCGGATCGCAGAGGGGCGCTTCGGGCGGTAGAGTATCGTTCCGGGCACAGCAGGACCCGCTACACCTCAGTGTTCTCCACCGGTGTCCCGATCGTCCACAGTAGCACGGCGAGGATCGCTACCCCCATCATCAGCCCCACAACCGGCGGCAAACCGTACGCCGTTCCGATGTTGCCGAGTAGCATAGAAAGCAACCCGACCGCGAGGGCGTAGGGAAGCTGTGTCTTCACATGGTCGACATGATCACATGCCGATGCAGTTGACGAGAGCACCGTCGTATCGGAAATCGGCGAGCAGTGGTCACCCCAGATGGCACCGGCAAGCACCGAGCCGATGCTTCCGAGCAGGATCGCTTCCTGCGGGCCACCCGGGAGTACGGCTGCGCCGCCGAGACCGACCACGAGCGGAATCGCGACAGGAAGCATGATGGCCATGGTTCCCCACGACGTCCCGGTGGCGAAGGCCATGGCGCCGGAGGTCCCGAAGACGATGACGGGAATGAGCTGTACCGCGATGCGGTCGGAGAGGATGGTCTGAAGAAAGAGCGACGTGCCGATCCCCTCGGTTACCGAGCCGAGT
>DGOW01000066.1:0-1547 GCA_002390225.1 Gemmatimonadales bacterium UBA4456
GGGGAATCCGAACCTGGCACAGGGCATCGGCGGATGAGCTCGATGCGCTGAGGTTCAGGCACTGGAACGGTCGAAAGGGGCCGGCACCAAAGGGTGCCGGCCCCTTTTCACTGACCATCTCCTAGTGCCCGCCGCTTCATGTGAATGGGCGCTAACTTCACCCATGGCTCGTCAAATCATCCCCTTTGTTCCGGTCCTGGAGGCCGTCCCGAATGTCTCGGAGGGCCGTGACCTGGGTCTGATCCGTGAACTTGTGGATATGATCGACGCGCACGACGTCGAGGTGCTGGACTGGTCGGCGGATCGGGATCACCACCGAGCCGTGATCACCTTCATCGGGCCACCCCAGGACGTTGAGGCAGCCTGCCTCACCGTCGCACGCTTCACTCGGGACGCAATCGACCTTCGCCTTCACCGGGGCGCTCACCCGAGGGTCGGAGCTCTGGACGTCCTCCCGCTCGTGCCGCTGTACGATATCTCGATGCCCGAGGCCGTGGCGTCTGCTATGCGGATCGGGGAAGGGATCAGCGAGCTCGGGGTGCCAGTGTATCACTACGGCGAGGCATCGACTCCTCCGGGCCGGAATCTGGCCGGCCTGCGAACGGGTGGATTCGAAGCGCTGGCTGTAGCCTGGCCGTCTGACCGGCGACCGGATTGGTCGGCGGGCCTCCAAGCCGCTCATCCGACGGCGGGTGCCACCTGTGTGGGTGCGCGTCCGGTTCTGCTGGCCTGGAACGTTTTTGTCGAGGGCATCACACTGGAGGACGCCCGGGGCATTGCAGCGCAGATACGTGAGCGGGGAGGCGGCTTCGCGGGCCTTCGGGCGCTGGGTCTCTGGCTCGAGGGCTCAGGTCGGATCCAGGTATCGATGAATCTCGAAGATCCTTGGCGTACGTCTCCGCTGGACGTGTTTGACCGGATTACTGCAGAGGTGTCACGCAATGGGGGGGAGGTCGTGGAGACCGAAGTCATTGGTATGGTCCACGATACCCTTGTGCTTCCTGATTCGTCGGGCAGATTAAAGCTTCCGGACCCGGGATCCGCCCGGATATTGTCCCAACGCGTGGCAGCGCATGTCGCTGCCCGTCGCGGCGGGCTTACGGAGACCTCAGACCTCATCGTATGAGCATCGAGTCGCTCAAGCAGCAAGCGCGCAAGCACGAGCAAGATGAGGAGTGGCAAAAAGCCCTCGCTCAGTACATGAAGGTGCTCGCTGCACTCACTCACGAAGAGCAGGTCGACATCGGCCTCTACAACCGCGTAGGGGATCTCCACCTCCGTGTGGGAGGGCTCGATCAAGCGGTCGAGCATTACGACAAGGCAGTCGATCTCTATCGCGAAGCATACCTCCCGAACAACGCCATTGCGGTTTGCAAGAAGATCATCCGCAATATGCCTGAGCGTCACAGAGCGTATCTGATGATTGGCCAGATCCGTGCGGAGCAGGGATTCCTCCCTGACGCACGGACGCACTTCCTCACCTATGCCGAGCGCATGGCGGGTGACGGGAATCTGGATGAATCGTTCCGAGCGCTCGTTGAATTCTG
>DGOW01000066.1:1554-19143 GCA_002390225.1 Gemmatimonadales bacterium UBA4456
GCTCACAGGCATTACGTGCAGCTGGGAGACGATCAGCAGGCGGCGGATCTCAAGGGCCGTATCCTCGCAATCGATCCGAACGCCGATGTGGACGCGATAGCGGCCGGGCTGCCGACGAGCTCGTTTGGCTCGGACGGGGCCATCACATCGGACTTCGGGGATCTCTCCTTCGACTCCGCTCCGGATTCGGCGGTTGAGGAGGCCGCAGGCGATGGTGAGGCCGACGTTCGTGGTGGGGATTTCGCCATCGCCAGCGGGGATGAGGACGAGGAGTTCGAGCTGCCGATGATGGACTTCGGCTCGTCCGACGAGGACACGGATCAGGGTGAGGTGATCGAGCTCGCACCTATGGATGGGTTTCTGGAATTGGATGACGTCGGCCAGATCCATGACACTGATGTGACAGTCGGTGACTCCGGTTCGACGTTCAGCATGATCGAGCCCGAGGCTCTGGCCGACGTCACGGAACCGATGGCCGAGCCGGCCAGCGAGGGTCCCGTGGTTGCTTCGCCTGTGCCGGAAGCGCCTGTCTCGGCTGATGACGACGGTGACGGATTCGTCGACTTTGGAGCGATGATCCTTGGTGGTGACTCCGAGAAATCCACACGCTTCACAGTCGCATATGAAGAACCCAGTGGGGATGAACAGGCCGACTTCGCCGAGATGCTGGCGCAGTTCAAGGATAAAGTCTCCGAGAACCTGGACAGCAGCGATGTCCGTGCTCATTCCGATCTCGGCACGGCCTACAAGGAGATGGGTCTTCTCGACGAAGCCATTGCCTCGTTCCAGGCGGCGCTGCGTGCCTCGGCCGACCACTTACCGACGTACGAACTGATGGGGCAGACCTTCATGGAGATGGGGAAACCCGAGGCTACGGTGAAGTCCCTCGAACGTGCGATGGAAGTGGCTACAACGGTCGAAGACGAGCTTGTGGGCATCTACTACTACCTCGGCCGGGCTCACGCGGAACTCGGGAACCGGGAATCGGCGGTAGACTTCTACGATCGCGTTTTTTCGCTAGACATCAATTTCGCCGACGTGTCCGAGCGACTTCGGGAACTTCGTTAGAGCGCGGTGAGGATGAGCGCTGTCGTAACCCCGCGTGAATGGGGAACTGGGACGTGACTGGGACAGTTCGCGAGACACCACCGAAGCTTTCTGTACTACAGGCCCCAGTTCGTGAGATGCTGGAGCGCGTCGGTGACGAGATCCGGCGGATTGTCGTGTCCGACTTTGACCACATCGAAGAGGTCAACGAGCACCTTTTGTTCATGCGCGGGAAGCTGTTCAGGCCCACGCTCCTGTTGCTCTCCAGTAGCGCCGACGGAAGAGAGGACGAGGATGCGCTGACTCTGGCCGCAGTTGTGGAGCTGGTACATCTTGCGACCCTGGTGCACGACGACGCAGTAGATCACTCGGCGCTCAGGCGTGGATTGCCGACGGTGAACGCCCTGTGGACACACCAGATAGCAGTGATCATGGGAGATTATCTCTACTCTCGCGGTGTGTCCGAGCTGGCGCGGATCGGAAATCTGGATGCCCTCGCGGTGCTCGCGAACGCCGCCAATGAGATGTCAATCGGTGAGATGCGTCAGCTGACGTCGTACGACGCGCTCGATTTCGGCGAGGACGACTATTTCCGTCTCATCGCTGCAAAGACCGCGTCACTCATGTCGGCCGCATGCGAGATGGGAGCGATTTCTGGTGCGCCGGAGCATCGCCAGGCACTCGCCTCGTACGGCCACAATCTTGGGATGGCCTTCCAGATCGCTGACGACCTGCTGGATTACACCGGTAACGAAGCTGTGACGGGAAAGCCTACAGGGCAGGACCTTCGCGAGCGTAAGGTGACACTGCCCCTGGTCTCGGCGCTGACGCGGGTGTCGGACGCCGAGCGGCAGGAGGTCCAAGCGTTCTTCACGCGCATTGATCCGACCGATGAGGAAATCGCCCGGATCGTCGATATCGTGGTTGAGCGTGACGGTCTGGAGTACGCGAGCCAGGTAGCGAGCGATTATGCCGATCAGGCTCGGGAAGCGCTCAAGTCTCTTCCCGGGGGGACGTCCGCGACGTCGCTCTTCGACGCGGTGAGCTACGCGGTGGACCGAGTCCGATGATGCGCAGTGATGCCAAAATGACGAAACCGGGAACAGAGGTGACTCGTGGCCAGTAGTTCATTGGTGGATTCGGGGAACCGAAGCACGCTACGGTTTCTTTTCACGCTGGTCCTCGGGCTCTTTCTGGGCGGTCTTTTCACGAAGCTGATCGAGTTTGCGCTTCCTGACGGGGCTCCGCGGGAGTTCCTGCTGACGTCGGTGGATGCGTCGGTTGGGCCGCTGTCGGTTGATCTGGTGGCTGTCGCGTTCGTCCTTGGACCCATTACACTGACACTTAACTTTCTGACGATCGTGGGGATCGCCATCGTGGCGATGGTTGTCCGCTCCTGGATCTGATGTGCATTGACGGGGCTAGGCCCCGATGGAGGATCTGAAGCATGGGCCTTGGTGGATTCGGCATGGGCGAGATGGTGTTCATCTTCCTGATCGTGCTGCTTCTCTTTGGTGCGAAGCGCCTACCGGAAATCGGATCGTCGCTGGGTAAGGGCATCCGGGAGTTCAAGAGCTCGGTCCGCGAGATCGAGCACGAGCTCAAAGTGCCTGCGGATCGACAGATCCATCATGCGAGCCCGCCGCCTGAGCCTGCGTCGACGTCAGAGACGGCCGCGACCGAAGATGGCGAGCCGCGCAGCCTCAGCGACAGCGCTCCGGGCTCGGACGCGGAGCTGACCTGAGAGGTTCGCCGCTACTGGCGAGGGCGCTGCAGTACACGAACAAGGGCCGGACGCCATTGGCGCCCGGCCCTTGTTCGTACCTGTAAACGTAGGCCGCCTCTAGCGGGCCTCTCCGTTCTTCAGCCGAACGTTAGAAGACCATGGGGATTTGGGGCAGGGCGTCCTCGTCGACCGGCGCCAACACGATATCACGTCGGTCGCGGATATCAGCCGCGGCTCGAAGCGCTTCGATCCACTCAGATAGACGAGCCTGTTGACGGATCGCGATGGCCGCCTGGCGCTGCTCATCCAGTTGGCCCAACCAGGCCGTGGAGTCGGCGTCGGTACGAGTCAGCACCTCAAGGACGTACACGTTGGCCGGTGTCGATACGACACCGCTCACGTCACCGGGCTCAAGGCCGAACGCTGCACCGATCGCGGCGTTCTGTCGGCCGACGCCCGCAACGAAGTCGTTGCGGCTAAACGGTCCGGCCGTGCGCACGTCGAGCTCGAGATCTGCTGCGGCGTTTGATAGCGCGCTGCCTCCGGCCACTTGGGAGACGAGATCCTGGGCGTCGTTCTCGCTCCGCTCCATTTTGGCCTCGAAGAGCAGGGTCGACTCGATGGCAACGCTAGCGTCCGCGAGTGGCAGTACACCTTCCGGCTCGGACGAGATCAGTTCGAGCGCGTAGAACGCTGTGGACGTCTCGAAGACAGGGCTCACGTCACCAGGTGATGCCTCTTCAAACGCCCAGTCGGCTCCTTCAGACACCTGACCGGCTCCCGGCAAGAACGGGAAATTCTGAGCGATATCGAGTGTGGTCGACGACAGTCCTGCGGTCGACGCGGCCTGCTCGAGCGCCAGTTCTTCCCCGAGATCTTCGAGCGAATCGGCGAGTGTCAGCAGTTGGATCTCGCTGGCGTCCGTCCGCTCGAACGGCAGCAGTATGTGTCGCGCTTGAACGCTGTCCTGCGCCCAACGCTCCTGAACCTCGATCACGTGCAATCCGAAGCTGGTCTGAACTGGGCCCACGAGGTCACCCGCCGAAGCGGCAAAGACTGCGGAATCGAATGTCGGGACCATACGCCCCTTACCGAACACTCCGAGATCTCCACCCAGCGTCGCAGTCGGCTGATCTGTCGACTCAGCCTGGGCGATCTCCGCGAAGTCCCCTCCGTCGCGGATTTCCTGAAGAAGCTCTTCCGCCTCGACAAACGCCGCAGCGGTGTCCGATGCTGTCGGGGTCTTGTCCAGTACGACGACCTTCACCGACGCCCGCGCAGGGACCTCGAACTCCTCCTGATTCGCTCGGTAATAGGCCTCGATGTCCGCGTCCTCAACGGTGAACTCATCGTCCCCATAGCGAGCGGACGGGTCCATGGGCACGTAGCGAATCTCGACCTGTTCGACCTGGTCGCGGAATTCCTGCCAGAGCTCGGCGTCCGACACGAAGATGCCTGACGAGACCTGCCGCAGCAGCTTGCCTCTCGGGATAACGTCGCGGTAATACGCCTCGAGCATGATCAGCTGCTCGGGCGGAAGGGTTGCCAGAAAGGTCTGGTACGCCTGAAGGTCGAGACCGCCCGCGTCGGTGATGAACTCCGCCTGCAGATAATCCGGAGGCGAGAACTGAGCGGCCTCGCTCACCTCGCCGTCCGTCACCGTGATACCCCGCTTCCTCAGCTCCTGAAGTACCAGCAGCTGAGTCACGACTTCGTCGAACGCCGCGTCCTCGATCTCCTTGTTCTGCTGGGAGCTGATCAGCTCTTCCTGAGAACGCTGGACCTGATCGGTGAGCTGGCGAAAGGCGGCCATGTACGAATCGTACATGACAGGCTGGCCGTTAACCGAACCGATCTCCCCGAGGCCACCACCACTCTGACCGGTGATATCCATTCCCCACTGGAAGACCATGAGAGCCACGAATGCGATCGCTGTAAATAGCATGATCGGCTTGGTGGCTTCCCGCATTTGACGCATCATGGCACGTCGACTCCTACGTCCAGCGAACAGTTGAACAAGGGCAAAATTCAGGCCCGGAAGGATAACCGCTCGGGTTAAGCCCCTCAACGGACCCGGAAGATGAGTGCTCGAGCGAGCGTTCAATACGCGATCCCACACTGCGCTGTTCCGGGGCAGACACCCCACTGTCGGGGGACTCCCTCTGTATTTCGGATTCCCTTGAAGTCGGATTTCGTTGACACTATTTCTGGCGAGTCCGTATCTTCACGCCAAAGAGCTATTTGCGCTCGCTTTCCCCAATCCGATGGAGTCGGTGTGTCCGACAGCGTAGACCAAGAAATTGGGGTACTTCAATCACTCTATCGATCGGAGCATGATCCCGACGGTCTCGCATTCGCACCGCTCGCGGATGCTTTCCTGCGTAAGGGAGATCTGCGGGATGCCCTCGAGTTGCTCTCGGATGGGAGGGTAAAGCACCCGGACTTCTCCACCGGACACGTCATCGCCGCTCGTCTCTATTACCAGCAGGGGATGGCCGCAGAAGCCGAGTTCGCTGCACGTCGTGTACTTGAACTCGATGCCGAGAACATCGTCGCTTTGTCTCTCCTAGGCTCGGTCCTGGATGAGCGGGGCGACGAGGAGGCGGTGGCGGTCCGCGCCGCACTAGTCGAGGTAGACCCGGAATCGGACGAGGCCCGCTCCGTGTCCGATCCGAAGTCAGATGTCGTCGACGCAGCCGCTGACGTGACGTCGCATGAGTACGGGGATGTCGACCACGACGGACCGACCGAGGAACTTCTGGCGATCGGTCAGGATGACGACCGAGGTAACTCCTTCGAAGATGCGCTTGGCCTTGCCGAGGCGGATCCGTCTGGTGAGACAGAATCAGAGGTGCAGGAGGACGAGCTTAGCGCCGCCCTCGACATGCGCGGGTTGGCGGAGCTTGCGGCTTCGGTCGACGAGCCTGTGGTGGAAGACGTGATGGACCTTGGGGCTCTGGCGCCGGACCCGGAACCCGAGCCGGTCATCGAAAAGGTGATGGATCTGGGTGCCCTGGCGCCCGACTCCGACGTTCTGGCGGCCGCTGCTATGGAGCCGGCGGACCCGTCAGAGGAGGACCCACACATGCATTCCAGCGAACCTGTCTACACGCGGACCCTTGCTGAGCTCTACGTCTCGCAGGGATTCACGGACAAGGCGCTCGATGTCTACCGCCTCCTGAGTGCGGTCGAACCGGACGCAGAAGACCTCTCGCCACGCATCGCAGAATTGGAGGGTGGCCCGATCGGAACGGTCGATCCGGTGATCCCGAGCGAAGGCGGAGCGCCAAAGGCCACGGAGGAAGAGGTCGAGACGCTCGCCCGCGATCTCGCCGAGGTCGGATCGGATGACCATGAGGTCGATACGCCCTTCGCGTGGTCGGAGGATGCCGCCGCAGACGTGTCGTCCGCCGAGAAGGAAGGCTCGACGATCGGTGGGTATTTCGATCAGCTGCTCTCGTGGGGGGAGCGCGAGACATGAAGGTCGCGGTCATACATGGTCCCAACCTTCGTCTGCTTGGGAAGAGAGAACCCGAGGTCTACGGGTCCGACACACTCGACGACGTGAACGCCTCACTCCGGTCTTTGGCGACCGAACTCGGCGCCGAGCTTGAGACATTCCAGTCGAACCACGAGGGCGAATTGCTCGACTTCATCGAGGCGGCCGCCCAGCGGGTCGATGGCTTCCTGATCAATCCGGGCGCATTTACGCACACATCTGTTGCGCTGCGCGACGCACTGACCGGAGTCGATCGCCCGTTCGTCGAATGCCACCTGTCGAATACGGCAGGTCGTGAGCGATTCCGGCGTCATTCCTACCTCGCCCCGGTCGCGTCGGGCGTGGTTTATGGCTTCGGCGTCCAGAGCTATCTTTTGGGGCTGAGGGGTCTGCTGGCTCGCTTGAGCGGCTGAAGCCCCACCCCACGACCCGAAACGAGACAGCTCGCATGGCCAGTACTGCGGATTTCCGCAACGGGATGGTGATTGAGATCGACGGCGATCTTTGGGCCATCACGTACTTTCAGCACGTGAAGCCCGGGAAAGGTGGGGCGTTCGTGCGCACGAAGCTGAAGAACGTCCTGAGCGGCTCCGTCGTCGACAAGACGTACCGAGCCGGCGAGAAAGTGAAGGACGTGCGCCTCGAGCGGCGCCCGGTCAACTACTCGTACTCCGACGGCGACCTCTACTACTTCATGGACGCCAACACCTTCGACATGATTCCCATTGCCGGTGATCTGCTCGGTGAGGATCAGCTGAAGTTCCTGAAGGAAAACATGGGGTGCGAAGGGCTGGTCCACGACGAAAAGGTCATCAGCGTGGAGCTTCCGCAGTTTGTGGAACTCCTCGTGACGCGGACTGACCCGGGCTTCAAGGGTGATACGGCGCAGGGCGCCACAAAGCCTGCCACGCTCGAGACGGGGGCCGTCATCAACGTCCCGCTCTTCGTCGAGGAAGGGGACGTGCTCAAGATCGACCGTCGTGAAGAAAAATACCTCTCCAGGGTGAACACATGATCGACCTCGAATTCATCGAACGCCTGATCGCTGCGTTTGACGACAGCAGCGTCGATTCGCTGGAGATCGAGCGGGGCGGCACGCGCGTGTACCTCGCGAAGACTCCTCCTCAGACGGTGGCCCCGGTTGCGACCGCGGCTCCGGTTGCTGCGGCTCCGGTTGCTGCGGCTCCGGCCGCCGAGGCAGTCCCGGCGGCCGAGGCGTCGGTACCGGCCGTGGCCAGCCACCTCATCGACGTGACCTCGCCCATGGTGGGAACGTTCTATACGGCTCCAGCGCCGGATGCCCCGTTGTACGTGGACGTCGGCTCCAGGGTTACGCCGGGCGACACGCTGTGTATCATCGAAGCGATGAAGCTCATGAACGAGCTCGATTGCGAGGTGAGCGGTACCGTCGCCGAGATCTGCGTTGAGAACGCTCAACCGGTGGAGTTTGGCCAGGTTCTGTTCCGCGTCGACCCGAACTGACCTTCAGCGCATAGACCAACGGGCCCGCACTTCGGGCTTGAAATGGACCCGATTCCCGTGCGGTATTGGGGCGTCCGCGGTCCGGGAGATAAACACTTGTTTAAGAAGGTCCTGATCGCCAATCGCGGGGAGATTGCGCTCCGCATCATCCGCGCCTGCCACGAGCTCGGCGTCCAGACGGTCGCCGTGTATTCCGAGGCGGACCGCGAGTCGTTGCACGTCCGCTTCGCAGATGAGGATGTCTGCATCGGGCCTGCGGCCGCGTCGGAGAGTTACCTCGACATCCCTCGGATCATCGCAGCGGCTGAGGTCACCGGTGCCGAGGCCATCCACCCCGGCTACGGATTCTTGGCCGAGAACGCTGAGTTCAGCGAGATCTGCGCTCGGTCCGGCATCATCTTCATCGGGCCCACGCCGGAGCAGATCCGCCTCATGGGCGACAAGGCTACCGCCCGTGAAACGATGATGAAGGTCGGGGTGCCGACGGTGCCGGGTTCTGAGGGTATTGTCCCGACCCTCGAAGAGGCCGGACCGATAGCGGAAGAGATGGGCTTCCCGATCATGATCAAGGCTTCGGCGGGTGGAGGTGGGAAGGGGATGCGGCTGGCGATGGACGCCGACGAATTCCCCAAGCTCTTCGTGGCGGCTCAAAACGAAGCCCGCGCCGCATTCGCGAACCCCGACGTCTACCTCGAGCGGTGCATTCTGAAGCCGCGCCACGTTGAGATTCAGGTGTTTGGGGACCAGCACGGCCGGGTGATGCACTTCGGAGAACGTGATTGCTCGATCCAGCGTCGACACCAGAAGCTTGTCGAGGAAGCGCCGTCTCCTGCGCTGACGCCGGAACTGCGTGCCGAGATGGGCGCTGCCGCGGTCCTCGCCGCGGAGGCGATCGACTACGTCGGTGCGGGCACGGTCGAGTTCCTGCTCGATCAGGATGGCTCGTTCTACTTCATGGAGATGAATACGCGTATTCAGGTTGAGCACCCAGTCACCGAAGTCACGACGGGCTTCGACCTTCTCAAGGAGCAGATTCGCGTGGCGGCCGGAGAGCCACTTGCCGCACCGGAGGGTGAAGTCGAGCATCGGGTGCATGCAATCGAGTTCAGGATCAACGCCGAGGACCCGGATCGCAACTTCGCGCCCGGTCCCGGCACGATCACCTCGTTCCATCCGCCGGGAGGGCCTGGTGTGCGGCTCGACACGCACGTCTACGCTGGATACAAGGTTCCGCCATACTATGACTCCCTGCTCGCCAAGCTCATTGTGAGCGGCAATACGCGGGAGGAAGCGATCGTGCGGGCCAGACATGTGCTCGATCACATGGTCATCGAAGGGATTCCGACCACGATCCCCTTTCTTCGCCGAATCGTCGATGATCGGTACTTCGTGGCAGGTGATGTAGATACGGGCTTTGTGGCTCGTATGATGGCTGAGGATCAGTCTGCCGAATGAGGATCGACACCTACTTCACCGTGCCCGAGGTCGACGGCGCATCACTCGCCGAGTCGGCGGTCGTCGTGATCGATGTCGTGCGGGCGACGACGACGATCATCGAGGCGCTGGCCAATGGGGCGCGTGCGATCTTCCCGACGGAGTCCACGGAGGAGGCGGTTCGCCTCGCCTCGTCCCTCGGGCGCGAGGATTCGCTCCTGTGCGGTGAACGGAAGGGTGAGAAGATCGAGGGCTTCGACCTGGGTAACTCACCGGCCGAGTTCACACGCGAGGTGGTCGAGGACAAGAAGCTGGTGATGAGCACCACGAACGGAATGCGCGCGCTTGGCGTGGCTCAGGAAGCTGCGCGCGTTCTCCCGTGTGCGCTGACGAACCTGACTGCAGTTGCCACCGAATTGGCGTCAGCCGAACTCATCGCCATCGTCTGTGCGGGGCAAGAGGACGGCTTTTCCCTCGACGACGCACTCTGCGCCGGGCATCTCATCCAGAGGATCCTTGAGCACCGCGAGGACGAGGAACTGGAGCTCAATGACGCGTCGAGGGCTGTCCGGGCACTCGCACAGGCGCGGGAGCCCACCAGGCGCTTCCTGAGTCTTGCAGCGGCTGGAAAGGCGGTCATCGAGATCGGTCTCGAGGACGATCTGGCGATCTGCGCGGATGTAGATCGGCACGACATCGTGGTCGAGATGCACGACCAGACCATCACCCGAGCTGGAGCGTGACCCGAGCGTGACGTCGAAGAAGAGGAAAGGGAAGAGGACAGCCCCGAAGAAGACGGCTTCGAAAAGCGGACGCTCGAAGAAGAAGGGCGGCGCCAACGCCCTTCTTTCGCGAGAGCAGCAGCGGGAGATCCTTGCTGTCGCATTTCTGGGGGTCGCTGTTCTCTTCCTGCTCTCGCTCGTCCCGGTGAGCTTGCTCGGCGACCGCAGCCTGGCATGGTTTCCGTCGGGCAACATGATCGGCGTGGTCGGCCGAGACATCCGTGGGATGCTGGTCGCGTTTGTCGGTGGTTCGGCTGTGATCGTTCCGTTAGGGATCGCGATTCTTGGGCTGCGCACGGGTGAGTGGATGGCGTCGTGGCGCGCGCTACGTTTCGGGCTTCTGGTGCTGGGTCTTCTCTTCCTCATGCCCATCGCGACGTGGATTGCCACCCAGTCGCCACCAGCGGCTGGCTGGCTCGGCATGCTGCTCGGGGAGCCGATGGTCGGACTGCTCGGTGGTGTCGGGGCTACGGTCGTGACCGCCACTGCCTTTGTCGCCCTCAGTGTCACCACCCTTGGATGGAATCCGCTCCGCTCGGTCGGCCGGGGCGTCATCGTAGGTGGCGATGCGGCAGGTCGGACCGTCAAGGCTGTTGCCGATCGGAGTCGGGAGGCGGCGGCTCAGGCGCTCGCCGAACAGCCAGAGCGCCAGCTGGTGGAAGACGCAGCTCCGCTCGAGGGCATGGAGCCCGAGTGGGCAAAAGACGATGGGGCCTCTGGGGCGTCGTCTGAAGGGGCCGAAGATGCGGTGGCCGAGGCAGACATGCCGGATGCAGGTGCGACCGATCTGACCCGGGACGACGAGTCTGCCGACGAGCCCGCAGCCGACAGACCCCAGGACTTCGCCTCAGAAGACTCTGAGCCGGACGTTGGGTATGGCCAAGAGGCTGACCTTCCTGACGACGATGGCCTGGTAGATCCGAATGCGGGGCTTCTCATGGAGCACGAGGTCCCGCCGGTCGACCTCCTGAGCGCCCCGGTGACCCATGACCGCACGAGCATGGAGCGCCAGCTCGACGCGCTGGGTCAGGTGCTCGTCGAGAAGCTCGGCACGTTCAACATCAAGAGTTCGCTCGGTGGGCGCACAACGGGTCCTGTCGTCACCCAGTTCGAGGTGATCCCGGCCCCTGGTGTAAAGGTGAACCGAATCGCCAACCTCGACGCCGACCTGGCGCTGGCCATGAAGGCACGGACGATTCGGATCGTCGCGCCGATCCCGGGGAAGGGGGCGGTCGGCGTGGAGATCCCGAATCCGACGCCGGAGATCGTCAACCTGCGTGAGGTCCTCGAGGCCCCGGGCTTCCGTCGGGCCAAGGGGGAACTCCCACTCGCGCTCGGGAAGGACCTGAATGGCAAGCCGTACGTTGCCGCTCTGGAGAAGATGCCGCACGTGCTGATCGCGGGCGCGACGGGAGCGGGCAAGTCAGTCTGCCTGAACACGATCGTGACCAGCCTCGTGTACCGGCACACCCCGGAGACGCTTCGGCTCCTCATGATCGATCCGAAGATGGTGGAGCTCTCTGTGTACTCCCGGCTTCCCCACCTTCGCCACAACGTAGTGACCGACCCTCGTGACGCCGCCGGTGTACTGAAATGGGCGGTGATCGAGATGGAGCGCCGCTACGCGCTTCTGAAGGCGAACTATGTCCGATCGATCGGCGAGTTCAACAAGAAGGTGCGCGAGGGGCAGATACTTCGTCGCAGCGAGCCGAAGGGGCCGGAAGGAGACGAGGACCGTTGGATCTACGCGGAAGGCATCATGCCGTTCATCGTGGTGGTCGTCGACGAGCTCGCCGACCTCATGATGACCGTTCAGTCCGAGGTCGAGAAACCGCTGACGCAGCTCGCTCAGAAAGCCCGCGCCATCGGCATTCATCTGATCGTCGCGACGCAGCGTCCATCGGTGAACGTCATTACCGGCCTCATCAAGGCGAACTTTCCAACACGCATTGCCTTCCGTGTCGCCTCCAAGACCGATTCGCGCACGATTCTCGATCAGAATGGCGCGGATGCGCTCCTCGGGAACGGGGACATGCTCTTTCTGCCTCCGGGTGGAAGCATCCCGGTGCGGATCCAGGGCGCCTTTCTGCCGACCGAGGACACCGAGCGACTCATGGGCTGGTATGTCGAATTGCTCGAGCGACACGCAGAGGAGACCGGCCAGCTGCTCGAGACACCCGACGAGTCGGACATTCTGGAGGAAGTGCGCGGTGCCGAGCTCGAAGAAAGCGGGTCAGGACCGGATGAGATCAAGGGCGACTGGGATACCCTCTTCGTGAGTGCCGCTGAGGCCTGTATCCAGAATGGCACCGGGTCGACATCTCTCCTGCAGCGGAAGCTGGGCATTGGGTACGGTCGAGCAGCACGCATCGTGGATCAGCTCCACGACGCTGGCGTCCTTGGTCCCTCGGAAGGCTCGAAGGGCCGCGAGGTGCTCATGATGATGGACGAGCTGAACCAGTTCATGAGCGGGGGATGACGTCATGATGTGGGGACGCGGTTGCCCAGAGAGAGGAGGCGCTTCAGGCGGACGTCCCACACGGGTCCCGGTCTTGGCCGCAGCCATGGCGGTCGTCTTCACGGCTGACGTACATGCGCAGGACCGTAGTGTCGGTATCCTGCAGGACGCCGCGGAACGCTACGGTGCCGTGGAAACACTGTGCGCGGACTTCACGCAGCATCTTCGGGTTCCGCTGCTCGGGTCCGAGCGAACCGGGACCGGTCGGCTATGCCAGTCCGTGCCGAACCTCTTCGCGATGCGTTTCGATGACCCCGCAGGCGACCTGATCATCGTCGATGGCTTGTTCGCATGGGTGTACTTTCCGAGCAACGACGCGAAGACGGTTCTAAAGACGTCCGCGGATCAGAGTGCCGGAGGACGGGACTTTCATCGGGAGTTTCTCGAGGATCCGGAGTCCAAGTACGACGTGACGTACGAGGGCGCGGAGGAGCTCGAGGTGTGGACTACGTTCCGCCTTCGCATGGTGCCGATGCGACCCATGGACTATGAGACGGCAACCGTGTGGATCGATCAGAACGGGTCGGTGCTCCGCCGCCTCGAGCTTGAATATCCAAACGGCAACATCCGCACGATCACGCTGGACAACGTCGGCTTCGGTGCCGACCCTGGGCCCGACTACTTCTCGTTCGCGCCGCCCGACGGCGCATTGGTGATGGTTCGGTGATGGTGGTTTGTCGATGAGTCGAACCAGGGACCTGCCGGTCTTTCCGATATCACCGGATCCCGTCCGACCGGGCGTCTCTCCGGACGTAGCTCCGGTACATCATGAGTTCGACACGAGGGGCGACGAAGATGGCCCCCGCATCGCGCTGGTGACCCTTGGTTGCGACAAGAACACAGTCGACTCGGAGCGCATGATGGCTGCGCTGGTAGGCCATGGAGCCCGGGTATCATCTGATGTCGATGACGCCGAGGTCGTGATCGTGAACACGTGCGGCTTCATCCAGTCCGCCAAGGAACAGTCCATCGAGACGATCCTGGAAGCCTGCTCCCTGAAGGAGGACGGAGACCTGCGCGCGGTGGTCGCGGTCGGTTGTCTGGTCCAGCGCCACGGAGACGAGCTTTCGCAAGAGATCCCCGAAGTGGATCTCTTCCTCGGACTGACCGATTTGCCGACGCTCGTGCCCGAGCTGCGCGCTCGTGGGCTTCTGCCTGACGAGTCCGAGGTGATCCCGCTGATGGAGCGCCCGCTCCGTCTCCTGTCCACGGAGACGCGGCATACGTCCTACCTGAAGATCAGTGAGGGCTGCGACCACACGTGCGCGTTTTGCGCGATCCCGCTGATGCGTGGCCTGCACCGTTCGCAGCCCGTCGAGGAGCTCGTCCGAGAGGCCGCCGGCCTGCACGCTGCCGGAGTTCAGGAGATCAACATCGTCTCGCAGGACACGACGTGGTACGGACGGGACCTGCGGCGCCATGACCGCGAAGCCCCGCTCCTTCCCGACCTCCTTCGTGCGCTTGTTTCGGGGACTGACGTACCGTGGTATCGGCTCTTCTACATGTACCCGTCGGGCATCACCCGAGAGCTGGTGGACCTGCTCGCCTCCGAGACGCGCATCCTTCCGTACCTCGATATGCCGATCCAGCACGGCAGCGATCGTATCCTAACCCTCATGCGCCGCCCGGAGCGCCGGGAGACGATTCTCGAGCGGGTGGGCTGGCTCCGTGAGGCGATCCCGGGCCTGACCCTGAGGACCACGGTGATCGTGGGATTCCCTGGTGAGACGGATGAGGACTTCCGGGAGATGCTTGAACTGCTCGACGAGGTACAATTCGAGCGGGTGGGGGCGTTCACGTACTCGATCGAACAGGGGACTCGTGCAGCCGAGCTACCTGATCACGTGCCGAAGGATTTGATGGACGACCGCCACGAGGAGCTCATGGAGGTTCAGCGCTCGATCTCTTTCGAGCGGAATTCCGCCTTCATCGGAGATGAGGTGACTGTTCTCATCGACCAGACCGTTACGGACGATCCCGAGTTTGTGGCCGTGGGACGTACCGTCGGGCAGGCTGCAGACGTTGACGGTGTCACTCATCTTGCCGGCTCCGGTGACTGGGCGCCGGGTGACTTCGTTCGGTCTCGTGTCGTGGAGGCTCACGACTATGATCTCTCAGCCCAGATTCTGGGCCCGACATTGCCCTCGGAGAACGCCTAATGACCCGGACTTGCCGCTCCATTGTCATCGTGGTCGCAGCCCTCGCGCTGGCAACGTCCGGGGCGCGGGCTCAGGACATCGCAGACATCGATTACGAACACCTCTCCTTCCGCGGTGTGGCGTTCGAGTACGGCTATTTATGGCCGGATCGCGTGAAGAATACCTCGTCGTACGGCGTGCGCTTCGACCTGGGATACGCCGGCCCCGGCCTTAGGGTGGTGCCTTCGATCATGTACTGGAGCTCGCCGCTGAATGAAGGGGAGATCGTCGAGTTCCAGAACCGGGTCGAGGACCTGGTCGTGGAGCAGAACGGCGGGGTCCGGCCGGAACTCGACCTCGGCGGGATCGACTACACCGATATCGCCTTCGGGCTGGACGTCCAGGTGGTGTGGGAGCTCCCGCTGGACGTGCTCACCTTCGGTGGGCTAGGTGTGAGCGCGCACGTGATGGACGGTGACGGCGCGGTCATCAATGGAACGTTCGTCGAAGATCTGCTCCATTCGGTGGAGCCAGGGTTCAATCTGCATGTCGGAACCGAGTATCCGATCACTGAAAACATGCGCTTGTACACAAGCGGGCGGTACGAGGTCATGCCGGACCTGCAGTATCTTCAGGTACGTGTCGGTTGGCAGTTCATGTGGGGCCCGAACGCACCGGGTGAAGGACGAGGCAGCAACTAGGAGCGGCGGCTTCCAAGCCGCCAGGATCGTGAGGCAACCGGATGAGTGAGAGGTCACCGATCCGAGTCGGCATCATTGGCGTAGGTGCGATCAGCCAGGTCGTCCACCTTCCCATTCTCACCGAACGACCGGACGTCGACGTGGTCGCGATTGCTGACGCGGACGTGCACAAAGCCGAAGCTCTCTCCAGGCGCTTCAATGTCCCGGTGGTGATGGACTCGAACGACCTTCTTCAGTTCGACGAGGTCGACGCTTAGCATCGATTGCACCGCCCGCTCACTGGACCCCCGTGGGCCCCTGGTTTAGTTTTTCCTGCTCTACCCCGACCGAACCGCTGGAGCAGGATATGAAGCAGGGGATTCATCCCGAGTACATGGCGTCGACAGTTGCGTGCGCATGTGGGAGCCGCTTCGAGACGATGGCGACCCAAGAGGAGGTCCACGTGGAGATCTGCTCCGTGTGCCACCCGTTCTACACGGGCAAGCAGCGTCTGGTGGACACCGCCGGGCGTGTCGATCGCTTCAAGAAGAAGTACCAGCAGAACGCCCAGTAACAGGTCTGGCTCTGGGCGCATCGACATGTGCGCCCGGCCCTTCGATTGATGAAGGTCCCCACCCTTGACCCGCGGATCGACGATCGCCTTTCCGAGGCGGAGCGTCGCTTCAAGGGAGTTGAGGAGGCACTCGCCAGCCCGGAGGTTCTCTCGAGTCCGGACCAGCTTCGGCAGCTCGGGCAGGAGCGATCCTGGCTTGACCCTGTCGTCCGTACCGGTCGTGAGCTGCGTGATGCGTTGGAGGAATGCGCGGGTGCGATCGAGCTGATCGAGCTATCTGACGATCGGGAAATGACAGAGCTCGCCCAGGAAGAAGCTGCGCTGCTCCAGGACCGAATCGAGGAGCTCTCGAAAAAGGTCAAGGAGCTTCTCATTCCGCCGGATCCGCTGGGTGATCGACCAGCCGTCGTCGAAATTCGTGCAGGGACCGGTGGGGACGAGGCAGGACTGTTCGCTGCAGATCTCATGCGGATGTACCGCCTGTACGCCGAGCGGACCGGATGGTCGATCGAGCTGATCAACCTTTCAGAGGGCATTCCTGGCGCCATCAAGGAGGCTGTATTCCTGGTGCGCGGAAAAGGCGTGTACGCACGCCTCCGGTGGGAGTCGGGTGTGCATCGTGTGCAGCGTGTGCCCGCGACCGAGAGTCAGGGTCGCATTCATACATCTGCAGCGACCGTGGCCGTGCTGCCGGAAGCCGAAGATGTCGACGTGGACATCGACGCGAACGATCTGCGCATCGACACCTTCCGCTCGTCTGGACCGGGTGGGCAGTCGGTGAATACAACCGACTCAGCCATCCGGATCACGCACCTCCCGACGGGCCTGGTCGTCTCGTGCCAGGACGAGAAGTCCCAGCACAAAAATAAGGCCAAGGCGCTCAAGGTGCTTCGAAGTCGACTTCTCGATCTGAGGATCGCAGAGTCGGAGGCTGAGCGTTCGCGCGAGCGGAAGACTCAGATAGGTACAGGCGATCGTTCGGCAAAAATCCGGACCTACAACTTTCCGCAGAACCGCGTCACGGATCATCGGATCGGGCTCACACTCCATCGCCTCGGGGAGATTCTGGGCGGCGATCTTGATGAAGTGACCGCGGCCCTGCGGCTTGCTGAACAGGAAGAGCGGATGGAGGCACACGACGCATGACGGGCCCGAATCGTTCTTCCGGCGCCGCTATCGTCTCCGGGGCTTCCGCAGATCAGTGGTCGGACTCGGACCCATGGACTGTACTTCGGCTCATCCTCTGGAGCGCGGACTACCTGACGAACAAGGGTGTGTTCTCAGGGCGGCTCGATGCAGAGCATCTTCTGGCGCATGTTCTGGGCGTAAATCGCCTGCAGCTGTATCTAGAGTTCGAACGACCGCTCGCCGCGAAGGAGCTCGATACGTTCCGTCCGATGTTGCGACGTCGCGCCGCGCGTGAGCCTCTGCAGTACGTGATCGGGCAGCAGCCGTTCCGGGAGCTCGTGCTGACGGTCGCACCCGAGGTGCTCATTCCTCGTCCCGAAACGGAACAGCTCGTCGACGTGATTCTCGAGTGGCTGAAGGCCGAAGATATCCAGCAGCCGACGGTACTTGATATCGGGACCGGCACCGGGGCGATCGCCTTGTCACTGGCCGCTGAGGCGGAGGCCAGAGTAACCGCGACCGACGTGTCGGCCGCTGCACTGGGTATCGCCGGGAGCAATCGGTTTGCGGCAGGTCTCGTC
>DGOW01000066.1:19176-54786 GCA_002390225.1 Gemmatimonadales bacterium UBA4456
AGGTCTCGTCGAGCGCGTCGAGCTTATTGAGGGCTCGCTCTTTGAACCGCTGGAGCCACGAGCCCGCTTTCATGTGATCGTGTCCAATCCTCCCTACATCGCGGAGGTGGACGAAGAGACCTTACAGCCCGAGGTTCGTGAGTGGGAACCGCGAAATGCACTCTTCGCGGGGGCGGATGGACTCGACGTGATTCGGGGTCTCGTCTCAGGTGCCGAACGGCACCTCGGACCCGGTGGCTTGCTTGCGATCGAGGTTGGCTCGGGACAGGCCAGGACGGTTGTGTCTCTGCTCGAGGCATCGGGCGACTATGCTGCCGTTCGTATTGAGCAGGACCACGCAGGACTTGAACGCTTCGTGCTCGCGCAGGGGGCGAAAACTCATGACAGGGGGCTGGCTGAGCCGGCGCTCTTCACAGGAGATGTGTGATGGCGGGGATTTTCGATATGGCGAAGGACCTCGGCAACTCGCTCGCGCGGACCGACGAGTACCAGGCCCTCAAGCGGGCGTCCGACGCCGCTGAAGAGGACCGGGATCTGGTCGAGCTGAGAAACCGCATCCAGTCGCTCGAGGTGGAGCTTCAGGCTACGATGCAGTCGGGCCAGGAGCCGAGCGAAGAAATGAAGTCGTCGTATGGGCAGGTGGCCGAAGAGTTGCAGGCAATGCCTGCGTTTCAGCGCGTCATCGCCGCGCAGACGAACTTCGAGAAGGTGATGTACAAGGTGAATGAGACGGTAGCGAAGGGCATCGAAGAGGGTGCCCAGAGTCGGATCATCATCACTTCCTAGGTGCTTGCTGACCACCTGTCGGCGGACAACAACGAACCCATCGAGGACAACGTGAACAAGCCCGAAGAAATCAAGCCGGCCACAGGTAAGCTCGGCGTGCTCCTCCCCGGATTCGGCGCGGTGGCGACGACCTTCGTCGCCGGCGTCGAGGGTGCCCGTCAGGGCCTGGCGAAGCCGATTGGCTCGCTGACGCAGATGAACACAATCCGACTCGGCAAGAGAACGGATGACAAAACCCCGCTGATCAAGGACTTCGTGCCGCTCGCGGGCCTCGAGGATCTGGTCTTCGGTACCTGGGATCCGATCCCGGACAACGGGTACGAGAGCGCCGTGAACGCCGGCGTGCTGCGCAAGGAGGACCACCTTGACCCGATCAAGGACTTCCTCTCTGCCATCAAGCCCATGAAGGCCGCGTTCAGCCCCGACTACGTCAAAAAGCTGGAAGGGACGAACGTCAAGACGGGTACGAAGAAAGAGCAGGCGGAGGAGCTCCGAGCGGACATCCGTCGTTTCATGGAAGAAAACGGCTGCGATCGCGCGGTGATGGTTTGGTGCGCCTCGACCGAGGTCTTCCTGCGGCCCGGCGCGGCGCATGAGACGATCGAGACGTTTGAGGCTGCGATGGAGGCTGACGACCCGGCAATCGCCCCCAGCATGCTGTACGCCTACGCTGCGATCATGGAGGGTGTGCCCTACGCCAACGGCGCCCCGAACCTGTCCGCGGACATTCCGGCGCTCGAAGATCTCGCCAAGGAGAAAGGTGTGCCGATCGGCGGGAAGGACTTCAAGACAGGCCAGACGCTCATGAAGACGATCCTGGCCCCGGGCTTCAAGACCCGGATGCTAGGGCTCTCTGGCTGGTTCAGCACTAACATCCTTGGGAACAGGGATGGCGAGGTGCTCGACGATCCTGAGTCGTTCAAGACGAAAGAGGAGTCGAAGCTCGGCGCTCTGGAGCACATCCTTCAGCCGGAGAAATACCCGGACCTGTACGGCGAGATGTACCACAAGGTGCGGATCAACTACTACCCGCCGCGTGGTGACAACAAGGAAGGGTGGGACAACATCGACATCTTCGGATGGATGGGGTACCACATGCAGATCAAGGTCGACTTCCTGTGCCGGGATTCGATTCTCGCGGCGCCCATCGTCCTCGATCTCGCGCTCTTCCTCGACCTCGCAGGTCGCTCAGGTATGGGCGGCATCCAGGAATGGCTGTCGTTCTACTTCAAGGCACCGCAAACGGCGCCGGGTCTGTACCCTGAGCACGACATCTTCATCCAGCACTGGAAGCTGAAGAACACGCTTCGCTGGATGATGGGTGAAGAGATGGTCACGCACCTCGGTGTCGAGTACTACGACTGATCTGGAATGAAGAGCGGGACGCCAGCGTGCGACGGCACGAAGACGATGGTGCTACAGCGCTACGTCGAGGATGAGTGACGCCGACCGTCGGGATGGATCGCTGTTCATCGTTCTTGAAGGTGGTGATGGGGCGGGTAAGACCACTCAGGTCGCGCTCCTGTCCGCGTGGTTTGATGCCCTCGGGCTCGCGCACGTTTCGACGCGGGAGCCTGGGGGCACGCCCGTAGGCGAGGCGATCCGCTCGATTGTCCTGGCCGGGCCGGAGATGGATATGCCGGCTGAGTCCGAGCTGATGCTCATTCTGGCGGCGCGCGCCGCATTCATTCGGGATGTGGTTCGTCCGGCTCTCGAGGATGGCCATCTCGTCCTTGCGGATCGCTTCTCGCTGTCGACGATGGCGTACCAAGGGTACGGACGAGGGCTCGATCTCGATCAGGTCCGGGAGGCGATCTCGATCGCGACGGGCGGTTTGTCGCCGGATCTGTACTTGGTGCTCGATCTCCCGGCAGCGGAGGGGGAAGAGCGCCAGAAGCATGATGGCGCTGAGCCCGATCGCATCGAGGCAGCGGGTCGATCCTTCCGGGACGCGGTCCGGGAGGCGTATCTTGAGCTTGCAGCGTCAGAACCGGGCGTCGAGGTGGTTTCGGCGCGCGGGACGCCTGAAGACGTCCACAGCAGAATCAAGGCACGGCTCGCCGCGCGATTCCCCGGAACGTTTCCAGATCGGGTGTAACCGAAGCAGTACGGGCGGGGTAAGACTCCGCCAGATAGCGTTCGAGAGTGACCAGTGGAGGACGCAGGGCGATGAAGCGCAGCACCTTTGGACCGATCCTGATGTTGGCCTTTTCTGCCGCGGCTGGTGGATGGCTTCTGCAGGAGGGCGCCGATCGGGCGGACAACATGTACGTTCGTGTGCGAGTACTTCAGGAAGTCGTGGACCACGTTTCGAACAGCTTTGTCGACGAAGTCGAGCTCGATGGGCTGTACAATTCGGCGATCGATGGGCTGATTCGGGATCTGGGCGATCCACACTCCTCGTTCCTTCCGGTATCGGAATACGAAGATCTCCGGATCCGCACCGAGGGTGAGTACGGCGGCGTGGGACTGGAGGTTGTGGACCGTGGTGGGTACGTGACCGTAGTCAGCCCGATTCCCGGAGGACCCGGTGGCCGCATAGGTATCCGTGCCGGTGACCAGTTCTACGAGATCGAAGGGGTCGCCGCTGATACGATGGTCACCGATCAGGCGGTCGAACTGCTGCGGGGGCGTCCTGGCAGTGAGGTGACCGTGCGCATGCTGCGTCCCGGTGTCGACGAGCCGATCGACTTCACGATCGCCCGTGAAGCCATTGTGTTGAAGGCCGTGCCTTTCTCGATCATGCTCGACGACCAGGTGGGCTATGTGCCGCTGTTGTCGTTCCGTGAGACGTCGACCGTAGAGATCCGTGCTGCGGTCGACTCGCTGCGGGGCGAGGGAATGCGAGCGCTGATCCTCGACGTGCGCGGCAACCCCGGCGGCCTGCTCGATCAGGGGATCGAGGTCAGTGACCTCTTTCTCGGCGAAGGGCAGGGCATTGTCGAGACGCGGGGGCGTGATTCGAGCCAGAACGAAACGTACGCGGCGGCTCGGCCGGATCAGTATCCTGACATGCCGATGGTGGTGCTCGTCGATCAGGCCAGCGCCTCGGCGTCCGAAATCATCGCTGGTGCGCTCCAGGACCACGATCGTGCGGTCCTGGTTGGTGAGACGACCTTCGGGAAGGGTTCCGTTCAGAGCCTCTACCGCCTGACCGGTGGGGACGTGCTCCGCCTGAC
Source organism: Gemmatimonadales bacterium UBA4456 (assembly GCA_002390225.1). GTDB lineage: Bacteria > Gemmatimonadota > Gemmatimonadetes > Longimicrobiales > Gaopeijiaceae > UBA2589. The sequence goes on from DGOW01000066.1 coordinate 23,142, forward strand.
CACGGCGAAGTGGTACACGCCGGTCGGACGGTCCATCCACCTGGATCCGGATTCGCGGTTCGCGCCTCTCGGTGAGGATGCGGAACGCGCCTACTCGATTGCGGGCCAGCTCGTCGAGCCCGTGACGATCGAAGGTCGACCCGAGTTCCTCTCTGGTGGTGGCCGCACCGTATACGGGGGCGGCGGGATCACACCCGACGTTTTCGTCTACCCCGAGACGCTCGGGGCCAGCGAGTCGAACGGCGTGCTCCGCCTCTTTCGCAGCGGCGGTGGCTTCTCGGTCTCGCTGTTCAATTACGCCGTCGAATACGTTGCCGAGCATCCGAGTCTCGGTGTGGGCTTTTCCGTGACCGAGACCGACGTGGCGGAGTTCTACGAGGTGCTTGGCGACAACGCGGACGCGATCGCTATCCGTGACTTTGCAGCCGCCGAGCGCTTCGTGCGCTACCACATGGAGCGTGAGATCGCCCTGCAGGCGTGGGGCGATGCCGGTGAGTTCCGTCAGCTGCGGGGGTATGACCGTCAGTTGTCCCGTGCGATCGAGCTACTCCGTGCGGCGGATACGCCGATGGACCTGATTGCGCTGGCGGCGGACGCTCAGCCCGACGAGATCCCGGACCGCCCGTAGGCACTCGAGGGGTCCCGCGGTCGTCTATGCGGGTCGGGTGCGCTCGTTCAGGTATTCCCACGTCCCGGTCCCGGTAGTTGATTTCGGTTCATGAGCATGGTTGAAGTCGTCCGTGGGGACATCGTCGAGTCGCACCACCGCGTGCACGTCGCCGTCGTGGACGCCCATGGAGGCGTCTACGCGTCTGCGGGGGACATCGACGGTCTCACGTACTATCGGTCCGCATCGAAGCCGATGCAGGCGCTTCCGCTCGTCGAGGAAGGCGTCGTCGACCTCTTCGGCTTTACGGTCGACGAGCTCTCCCTCTGCTGTGCATCTCACGAGGGTGAGGTCGCGCATGTGGACGGGGTCCGCTCGATCCTGAAGAAGGCCGGCGCTGACGAATCACTCCTCCGGTGCGGCGCGCATGCGCCGTTTTCTCAAGAGGCTGCCCTGGCGCTGACCGTGTCAGGGGAGGAGCCTGGGCGGATCCATAACAATTGCTCTGGAAAGCACGCAGGCATGATCGCACTGGCGATTGCCATGGGATGGGATCCGATCGACTACCACTTGGCAAAGCATCCCGTACAGGAGCGGATGCTCGACGAGGTGGTGCGCTTTTCCGGTGTGTCGGCTAATCGAATCCCGACGGGCGTCGACGGCTGTGGGGTCGTCTGTTTCGCCGTGCCGCTCTCTGATATGGCTCGGTCGTTCGCCTCGTTTGTTGCAGCTGCTGACCGGAGAGAGCCGGCTGGTCGGATCGTGGATGCGATGACGAACTCTCCGTTCATGGTTGGGGGCACGGCCCGAACATGCACGGACGTGATGGCAACAGCCGGGGACCGTGTGTTCGTGAAGCTGGGTGCCGAAGGCGTGTACGGCGCGGGGCTACGCGGTCGTGGCCTCGGTGTCGCGATCAAGGTAGAGGACGGGGGCAGACGGGCGGTGGAGGTCGCACTCCTTCACACTCTTAATGCGCTGGGTGCCGTCACAGATGACGAGGCGGAGGTTCTTAGAGCCCACGGTCGACCTGAGATCAAGAATACACGAGATGAGGTCGTGGGTGAGCTACGGCCCGCATTCGATCTCAACACAGCCGGATCGGGAGTGTGACATGTTCGTCGATCGTGCCGTAATCGAAGTGATCGCTGGGACCGGTGGGTCCGGGGCAGAAGCGTTCCGGAGGGAAACAGGCGTACCTCGCGGAGGACCGGCCGGTGGAGATGGGGGCAAGGGGGGTGACGTGGTCCTTCAGGCGGATGGTCAGCTGACCACCCTTCTCGACTACAGCTACCGGCGCCACTACAAGGCGCAGCGGGGCATGCACGGCGAGGGAAGCAAACGCACAGGAAAGTCGGGTGAAGCTCTGGTCCTGCGCGTACCGCCGGGCACCGTGGCCTACGATGCCGAGACCGACGCGCTGCTCGGGGAACTCCTCGAGGACGGCGAGTCTGTCGTCATGGCTCTGGGCGGTCGAGGCGGCCGAGGGAACGCCCGCTTCGCCACCGCGACGAATCAGGCGCCGACCAGATGGGAGCCGGGGGTGGAGGGCGAGGAACGGACGATCCGCCTGGAGCTCAAGCTGATCGCCGATGTCGGATTGGTCGGCGAGCCCAACGCGGGTAAGTCCACCCTTCTCGCTACCGTGACGGCGGCTCAGCCCAAGGTGGCGGACTACCCGTTCACCACACTCTCCCCAAACCTCGGCGTCGTTCAGCTTTCTGACTTCCGCAGTTTCGTGATCGCCGATATTCCCGGCATCATCGAGGGTGCGCACGAAGGAAAGGGCCTCGGCCATCAGTTCCTGCGTCACATCGAGCGGACTCGCATCCTGCTCTTGATGGTGCCGGTAGACTCGCTCGATCCCCAGGCTGAGTTCGACCGCCTGCGGGCGGAACTGGACGCCTATTCCTTAGATCTGGCCGCGACGCCGTTCCTCGTCGCGCTGACTAAGGTCGATATGCTCCCACCGGACTCGGAGCTGCCGGAGCTGGACACGGGGGACGCGATCGATGTAGTCCCCCTGTCGTCCGTCGCCCGAATGCACCTCGATGACCTTCTGGAGCTTCTCTGGCGGGCGAGTCAGCGGGTCGTGGCAGAAGAACGCGGCAGCGGTGGTGACGACGAGTGGTGGGCGCCCTGACGCCTGAGTGGGATCGTTCGGAGGATCGGGTCGAGGATCTTCTTCTCCTCGATTCGTTGCCGAGAGTCGGTCCTGCGGGGGTCCAGAGACTGGCTCGAAGCTTTGGCGGCGCCGCCAGGGCACGGCGTGCGCCCTTCAGGGACTTTGCCGCCATCGCCGGCGCAGACGCCGCCCGCGCTCGTTCGCGCCGGAGCTTGACTGATCAGGTCGATCGAGTGCTGGTCCGAGCCCATGAACTCGGCATGACGATGGTGACCTGGGGCTCACCCCGGTATCCCCATGAGTTGCTTCACCTGGCGGATCCTCCGCCTCTGCTCTTCCTCAAGGGCAGGGTCGACCTGTTGGTGCGCAGGCCTGCCGTCACGATCGTCGGGTCGCGTCGGGTTACGACGCGCGGACGGGATGTGTCGCGTACGATCGGTCGGAAGCTGGCGGAGGCCGGCTCCGTCGTTGTGAGTGGCCTCGCGCTCGGTACGGATGGGCAGGCCCACCGGGGGGCGCTCGAGGTGGGCGGCGACACAATCGCGGTGTTGGGCGCCGGAGCGGACGTGACCTATCCCAGGACCCACGCGCGGCTTCACGGTGCGGTGGCCGAGCGCGGACTTGTGGTCACCGAGTTCGCGCCGGGAACGAAGGCGGCGCCCTACCACTTCCCGCGCAGGAATCGCGTGCTGGCGGCCCTGGGAGTCGACGGCATCGTGGTGGTTGAAGCGGGAGAACGGTCCGGGTCGCTCATTACCGTGGACCACGCTCTGGATCTCGGTCGTGACGTCTGGGCCGTCCCCGGCCCGATCGACGGCCCTGCCTGCGCCGGCTCCAACCGGCTCCTGGCAGACGGAGCTCGGGCGCTCGTGTCGATCGCTGACTTCGTCAGCACCGTCACGGAGCAGAGGGGAGCGGAGAGCCACGGACGTTCGGCCTCACGAACACCTGAGGACCGTCCGACCGGCACATCCTCGGAGGAGGCCGTGCTCCGCTTCCTGTCGAATGAGGCGCTGCCAGCCTCCGAAGTAGCGATGCGGTGTGGTCAATCGGTACCGGACGTGCTCGCTGCGCTGACGATGCTCGAACTGAGCGGGCGCGTGGTCCGACTTCCCGGGCTGCGGTACCGGCGAGCCGCGTGACAGAATCAATCGCTCGACCCGGCGGTTCGGTGGAGGTCAGCTCCGTGTATGTGCACTCCCCCTTCTGTGCGCGGCGCTGTCTGTACTGCGACTTCGCTGTAACCGTCCGAAAGACGGGGGACCTCGAGGGCTGGGTGCGAGCGCTGGCCGGTGAGCTTGGATACGTAGAACAGGAGGGGCTCTTTGTACTTGCCGACAATCTGCAGACGCTTTACGTCGGAGGCGGGACACCTTCGCTGTTGGGGCCTGAGGCGATGTGCGAACTCGCTCGGGTGATCGGCCCGGCTCGACTCACAGATCCGCAGCTCGAGTGGACCGCCGAAGCCAACCCGGAGAGCTTTACGGCCGATGTCGCAGATGGTTGGAGCGGGGCCGGTGTAAATCGCATCAGCCTCGGGGCTCAAAGCTTCGACGCGGGCGCGCTCCGCTGGATGGGACGTCTGCATGGTGCGGACGGCCCCCCTGCTGCCGTCGAGATCGCCCGCGGTGCGGGGATCGACAACGTGAGCGTCGACCTCATCTTCGGGCTTCCATCTCATCTGGCGCGTTCCTGGGAGGATGACCTACACCGCACGGTAGATCTCGATGTTCCCCACGTCAGTCTGTACGGGCTCACCATCGAAGCTGGTACCGCGCTCGGGCGCGCTGTCCGCGAACAGCGCGAGACGCCGGTCGACGACGACCGGTACCGGGAGGAATTCCTGATGGCCGCCGAGGTGCTGACGGCGGCTGGGTACCGCCACTATGAGGTGTCCAACTTCGCACGGCCGGGCTTCGAATCGAGACACAACTCGACGTACTGGCTTGGCGAGCCGTATCTCGGTCTCGGAAACGGTGCCCACAGCTTCGCACCGCCAGTCCGCCGGTGGAATCTGCGGGCTTGGGAGGAGTACAGCGTGGCCGCCGAATCCTCGAAGAATCCGGAGGCTGAGCGCGAAATCCTGGACGCCGCCGCCGTCGCACTCGAGCGTGTCTGGTTAGGGCTACGAACGGATCAGGGCCTTGATCGACCGCCCGAGGGCACAGCTCCGGCGAGTCTGGTGGACGACTGGGTCGGGCGCGGCCTGGCTCGCCAGATGGAGGATCGCGTCTGCCTTACGACCGAGGGGTGGCTCCTGCTGGATCGCCTTGCAGTGGACTACGACGCGGTAGGCTCGGGTTGACCCCCTACCGCGGGCGTTTCGAGATTCGGTGATGGCTGAACTCGATCCCCATGGCATAGCTGGCACGGATCTGACGGACAGGGAGCGTCAGGTCCTTGAAGCCGTGGTCCGTACCTATGTCGACACCGCCGAGCCCGCGGGAAGTCGAACCGTGTCGCGCGTCTATGATCTAGGGGTGTCGGCGGCGACGGTCCGCAACACCATGAGCGACCTGGAGGAGAAGGGGTATCTCTTCCACCCCCATACGTCCGCGGGTCGCGTGCCGACCGATCTCGCGTACCGGTTCTTCGTGGACCGACTCATGGAGCCCCATCAACCCTCTGCACGTGAGCGCGCCCTCCTCGAAGAGGAGATCGAACGCTCCGGAACGTCCGCGGTCGAGATGCTCGTGCGTCACGCGACGCGGGCGCTGAGCCTGATCTCGAACGAACTCGGTGTGGCCGTCGCGCCACGCGTCGACGACGCGCTGCTGGAGCGGATCGAGCTGATCAAAGTGTCCAGCAACAAGGTTCTTTTAGTCGCTACCATCCGAGGCGGTCTGGTTCGAACGGTGTACGCGGACCTGCCCGTCGAGATTGACGAGGCCACGCTTCTGACGGTGACCGGCGCGCTGAACGAGCGGCTGGCAGGACTCACCTTCTCCGAAATACGGCACTCGCTGCCGGAACGCCTTCGGGACTCACTCCCGGGAGACAAGGGCTCGGACCTGATGAACGTCTTCGTGCAGTCCGGCGGGGAGCTCTTCGACATCAAGATCCTGGATGACACGAGTCTCCACCTTGGACCGACGAGTGTCCTGGCGGGGCAGCCCGAGTTCGAAAGCGGCGAGCAGCTCAAGGGCCTCATCACGCTCACCGAGCAGCGGGATCTTCTAGCTCAGACGGTGGGTAGTCGGCGGCATGGAGGTCGTCTCCGGATCACGATCGGTGAAGAGAATGATTCGAGCGTGCTTTCGGACTTCACGCTGGTGACGGCGGAGTATCACGTCGGCGACCTGAAGGGCGTCATCGGCGTCATCGGACCGACGCGCATGCCCTACGAAAAAGTCGTGACAATCGTCGACTACACGTCGACGCTGGTAACACGCATTCTGGCACCATGACGCATGCAGGCCTCGGAGAGGCCTGTAGGAACGCGTCCAACGGGAATTAGATGTCCGACTACTATCAACTGCTCGGTGTCTCGCGCGAAGCGAATGGCGAGCAGATCAAGAAGGCCTATAGGAAGCTCGCACTCGAGTATCACCCTGATCGAAATCAGGGTTCGAAGGAGGCCGAGGAACGCTTCAAGGAAGTCACGGAGGCGTATGAGGTGCTCCGGGACTCCGAGAAGCGTGCCATGTACGACCGGTACGGCAAGCAGGGCGCACGCGGCGGCGGCGGTCAGGCCGGATTCGACTTCAGCGACGCCATCGACGTCTTCATGCAGGACTTCGGCGGCTTCTCCGGCTTTGAGGATATGTTCGGCGGGCGTGGGGCACGCGGACAGCGCGCGTCGAGCCGCAAGGGCCAGACGGTCCGAATCCGCCTGCCCCTGACGCTCTCTGAAGTGTCTATGGGCGTAACCAAAACGCTCAAGGTCGCGCTCCTCGACGAGTGTGAAACGTGCGACGGGAGCGGTGCCAAGACCGGCACGAAGCCTGCGCCGTGTGGCACCTGCGGCGGGACCGGAGAGGAGCGCCATGTGCAGCGCTCGGTCTTTGGGCAGTTCGTCAGTGTTCAGCCTTGCCGGACATGCGGTGGGGAGGGGCGCGTCATCGCGGAGCCGTGCGCGAAGTGCTCGGGGGAAGGTCGGCTTCGTTCCGAGAAGTCGATCGAGGTCGAGGTGCCTGCGGGCGTCACCTCCGAAAACTTCCTTACGCTCCGCGGTCGGGGGAGCATCGGTCCCCGTGGCGGCGTCCGGGGAGATCTGGTCGTCCTTCTGGAGGTCCAGGATGACCCGCGCTTCGTCCGTGATGGCCCGGATCTCGTGCACGAACTTCCGATCACCTTCACCCAGGCTGCGCTGGGGGCCGAGATCGACGTCCCGACGATCGAGGGCACCGCTCGGGTGACGATTCCTGCCGGGATCCAGAGTGGTGAACGACTGAGCCTCAAGGAGCTCGGACTCCCTGAGCTGAACGGACCCGTTCGGGGCGACCAGGTCATCAAGATCCGGGTCTGGACACCGCACGAGCTCACGTCGGAGCAGGAGGAGTTGCTGCGCAAGCTGGCCGACGTGGAGTCGGCTGCACCGGACACTGTGCGTCGGCGCTCCCACAGAGGCTTCTGGTCCCGGGTGAAAGAGGCATTCACGGGCGGATGACCCCCAGTGAACGGCGCTGGCTGGAACTACGTGTGAGCTCTCCCTCCGGAGGCGATCGCGCCGAGCTGCTTGCGGATGGCTTGCTCTCGCTGGGCGCGCGCGGCGTGGAAGAGCGAGGAGGATGGTATGTCTCGTACTTCGACGAGCCTGACGATGTTGCAGCATTCGTCGAGCTCGCCGTCTCGCATCTGGAGGAGGAGACTGCCTTGTCCCCGATCCGTGTCGAACACGGGTGGCAGGCGCACGAGGCGTGGGAGGAGACGTGGAAACGGGGTCTGGGTCCGCGCCGGATCACGGATCGGATCGTCGTGCATCCGTCGTGGGCACCACCCGAAGAGGTGCACATCGACGATATCGTGATTCGTCTGGATCCGGGCATGGCCTTCGGGACAGCTGAGCACGGAACCACCAGGGGGTGCCTCCGTCTTCTCGATGGACTGGTCGCGGAGGGAAGCTGTGTACTCGATGTGGGGGCGGGGTCCGGCATCCTTTCCATCGCGGCCGCTCGCCTCGGCGCGCTCTCGATCATCGCGATCGAAGGAGACGGCTACGCCTGCGAGGCGATGCAGGAGAACATTGAGGCCAATGGCGTGGAGGGTATCGTCTCCGTCGAAGAGGCCTGGGCTACCGCTGACAGCCTTGCAGCGCGTCGCCCGGTCGACGGGATCATCGCGAATATCGAGGCGGGCCTGCTCGCTCCGCTCCACGACGGCTTCCGCCGTGCCCTCACGCCCGGCGGCTGGCTCATTCTGTCCGGTATTCTGGATCACGAATGGACCGAGTCGTCTCAGCGCGCTGAGTCACATGGTTTCGTATTCGTGCAGTTGGATGAGGACGGCGTGTGGCGATCAGGACTCTTCCGGCTGGCTGTCTAGGTTCAGTCTGCTGGACGGAGCAGGTACGGCTCCCTGGTCATTTGACGCCGCCCGGCGTATGAAGGCTTGTCTCGTCGCTCGCTCCGTGAGTGCGATAGCGTACCACCGCGTGGCGTCCGTGCGTGACCGGGCGTCTATGCCGCACCCCAGCCACCGCACACTCTCGCGGAGTCGGTACGCGGGCGGTGCCCCTTTGGGCGGTGGCGCTCCCTGCCCGACGGCGACGATCCACGTCGCCGGCTCGGCACCCGATACGATATGACGCCAACCTCCCTGCCAGGATTCGAGTACACGGAACTGGCCGGGGTGCTCTCCGATCACGGTCCGGAGGCGAGTCTTGGTCAGGCTTTGATCTACGTCGCGCTGAAGCAGTCGCAGGAGTTCAGTGAGCCGAAGTGTCGGATGCGCATGACTCTGAAGTAGGATTTCGGCGCGCTGAATGATCGGGTGCATCGACTGCTCCGAAGCGTGAGGGGGGTGCGCAGTCAAGGTCGGTTTTCGTTGGGGGCGCAGCCATGTCGAGAGTGGCCTGTTCGCACGTGTGCGTGGACACCACCTGCCATGGTTGGTACCGTCGAGCGAACCTGACACCTAGGAGAATGTCCGTGCACGATCCGAGCTGCCTCTTCTGCCGCATCGTTGCCGGAGAAATTCCGGCAGATGTGGTCCATGAAACTGGTCGCACGATCGCGTTTCGGGATATCGCGCCGCAGTCGCCCGTCCACGTGCTCGTCATCCCCCGCGAGCATGTGGTTTCGTTGGGTGCTGCAGAGGACGATCAGGCATCGCTCTTCGGAGAACTCATGCTGGCGGCCCGTGACGTCGCGAGGAAGACGGGGCTCTCAGACTCGGGCTTCCGGACCGTACTCAACAGTGGGCCTGACGGTGGCCAGGAAGTGATGCACGTCCACGCGCACGTGCTCGGAGGTCGGTCCCTGACTTGGCCTCCGGGCTGATCAAAGGTCGCCGCGTTGATGCGGTCGACGTGCGTCGATAGCTTCCGCGTCCCCCGAACGAGAACCGAAGCCTTCACACTAGGCGCACCGTGCCCAGTCTCCTGAAAGACCGAATCCAGACCGACCTGAACGCTGCGCGGAAGGGGCGCGACAAGGCGCGCACGCTGGTCCTGTCCACGCTACTCTCCGAGGTGAAGAACAAGGAGATCAACGCGCGTATCGAGGTCGATGACGAGGCGGTGCTTCAGGTCGTCACCAAGGCGATCAAGCAGCGGCGCGATGCGTCTGAACAGATGCGGGCCGCCGATCGGCATGAACTCGCCGATCTGGAAGACGCTCAGGCCGCCGTGTTACGCGATTACCTGCCAGAGGGCATGAGCGAAGACGAGGTCCGTGCGATCGTCCGGCAGCTGATCGACTCGGGCGTCGATCAGATGGGGGCACTCATGGGCCAGGTCATGCCGCGCATTCGCGGACGCTTCGACGGCAAGGAAGCCAATCGGGTCGTCCGGGAGGAACTTGGCGCCTGATGTCCGGCCCATGATTGACCATGCGCTCGGAGTACTGGAATTCGAGCGCGTCCTTGAGCGTGTGGCCGCCCGCGCCTCCAGCGAGGTCGGCCGGCGGCGGATCCTGGCTCTTCGACCCCGACACCGGGTGGAGGAAATTGCCGGAGAACTCGACCGAGTGTCCGCCGTCATGCGACTCGTGGACGCGGCACCTCAATGGGCGCTCGGCCCGATACCAGACCTCGACGACGCGCTCCCCCAACTCGGCGTCGACGGCGCTGTGCTCGACCCGATCGGTGTGTTCCGTATCGGACAGCTGCTTGGCACGGCAGAGGGAGTCGCCCGGCGGCTGGACGATGAGGATGACGATGTCGTTGCGTTGAGCACGATTCGTGAGCGCCTGATCCAGGATGGTGATCTGGTGCGACTCATCGAACGGTCGGTGGACGAAGAGGGCGTCGTGCTGTCGTCAGCGTCCACAGACCTCCGACGGGTGCGCGATCGACTCAAAGGCGCGCAGAACCGCATCGTAAAGCGCCTGGAGGCCTTTCTGTCGTCTCTGTCCGACCGGTTCGTCGTTCCCGACGCATCCGTCACGATTCGTGACGGTCGTTTCGTGATCCCGGTCCGGCGTGAAGGGAAGGGAGAGGTCGGGGGCATCGTGCACGATGAATCGCAGACGGGTGCCACGTTGTACATGGAGCCTCCGGTGGCGATCGAGGCGACGAACCAGCTTCGCGAACTGGAACGGGAAGAGGCGCGAGAGATTCGCCGGATCCTGGGCGTGCTCACCGAACGGCTCGCACCCCGTCGGGACGAGCTGAAGGGCGCGTTCGATGCGCTCGCCGACTTCGACTCACTGCACGCCCGCGCCCGGACTGCAGTTCTGTGGGAGGCTGCACCTCCCCGCGTCGATACGCACGCACCGGGCCTGCTCGAGCTCAGGGAGGCACGCCACCCACTTCTCATCGAGGCGGGACAAGGGACGGTGATCCCGTACGACCTCACTCTCGATCATGCGGAGCGGTGCCTCGTGGTGTCGGGCCCCAACACGGGCGGTAAGAGTGTCTTTCTGAAGGCCACAGGGCTGATCGCCGCCCTGACGCAGTCGGGTGTCGTTCCACCCGTTGGCCCGGGAACGCGACTGCCGGTCTTTGACTCCTTCTTCGCGGATATCGGCGACGAGCAGTCGATCTCTCGCAATCTGTCGACGTTTTCGGCTCACTTGGAGAACCTGAAGGGGCTCGTGATGGCTGCGGACGAGCGGTCACTGGTGCTCGTTGATGAGATGGGCACGGGAACCGACCCGGCGGAGGGTGCAGCACTGTCACGAGCGGTCCTCGAGGCGCTCGTCGCGCGGGGCGCCACGACGATCGTCTCGTCACACCTCGGTGAACTCAAGCAGCTCGACGGGGACGGGAGTGGTATCGTGAATGCGTCCATGCATTTCGATTCCCAGAGGATGGCTCCCACGTATCGTCTGACGAAGGGCCGTCCCGGAAGAAGTTATGGCCTCGCGATCGCGCGGCGACTTGGCTTTCCGGGAGACGTTCTCGACCGAGCCGAGTCCTACCGCGACAGCGGCGCGGCGAGAATGGAGGACGTCCTTGAACGGCTCGAAGAGCAGGAACAAGAGGTCGAACGTCTACTGCATGAGCTAGACCTGGAACGGCACCAGACGAATCGCTTGCGCACCGACGTGGAGTCACGCGAGCAGACTCTGTCTGAGGCGGAACGTTCGGCGGAGGGCCGGGCGCGAGCCGACGCTCGCCAGCTGCTCATGGATGCACGAGCCGAGGTCGAGTCGGTCATCGTCGAGCTTCGTGGTGCGGCTGAGGAAGGCAGGGATCTGGAGGAAGCCGCTCGGGTCGCACGGCAGCGCGTCGAGCGTTCGGCCGCTCGTCAGCGTGAGGGCGCGAACCGCGGAAAGAGTAAGCGAGGCGACCGTGGAAAGAAGACCACCGGCGGGGCGATGGCGGAGTCTGCGGAGACGATGGCTGGAGCCCATGTGCGCATCCGTTCGACGGGGGCGAAAGGCCGAATCCTGGAGCATCGAGGTGACCGAGTGGTCGTGGAAGTCGGTGCGCTCCGGTTCGAGGTGTCGGACGATGACGTCGAATCGGTCGACGCTCCAGCGAAGCCGAAGGTGAAGGAGCGTGAGGGCGGCTGGAGCGGATCTCCGACCGAGCAGACACAACTCGAGGTCGACCTTCGTGGGCTGCGTGTCGATGAGATGGACCTGGAACTCCAAAGAGCGCTCGATCAGGCCGTACTTGACGACCTCTCACAGCTGCGAATCATTCACGGAATGGGCACGGGAGCATTGCGGAAGCGGGTGGCCGAACTCCTCAACCTGGACCGACGGGTTCGGGAATTCCGGATTGGCGGTCGAGGTGAGGGCGGAGCGGGTGTGACTGTGGCGACCTTCGAGGGGCGAGGATGATCCCTGATCACGTCATCGACGAGGTCCGCGACCGGGCGGATATCGTCGAGATCATCGGTGAGGCGGTGCAGCTCAAGAAGGCCGGTCGCGAGTTCAAGGCGAACTGTCCGTTTCACGAGGAGAGAACGCCGAGCTTCTACGTCGTCCCCCACAAAGGCTTCTACAAGTGCTTCGGGTGCGGGAAGGCTGGCAGCGTCTTTGACTTCGTAATGGAGCGCCAGGGCATGGACTTCGTCGAGGCTGTCAAATACGTAGCAGGCCGTGCCGGGGTCGAGGTCACGGAGGTCCACGGACGCAAGCCGGAGGAGGATCCGAATCGGCCCTATTACGAGATCACCGCCTTTGCTCAGGTCTGGTTTCGTGAGCAGTTGCTCGATGACGTGGCAGGGCGGGATGCCCGCGAGTACCTCGACGGTCGTGGTATCGACGCGGAGGTCGCCGAACGGTTCGAACTCGGGTACGCGCCCGACGAGTGGCGAGCGTTTCGAGAGGCGGCGCTCAAACACGGATTCGAAGAAGAGCTGATGCTCGAACTGGGGCTTCTCAAACAGTCCGAGCGCAGCAAGGAGCCCTACGACGGCTTTCGCGGGCGGGTCATGTTTCCGATCAAGGGAGTGAGCGGAAGAGTCATCGCGTTTGGAGGGCGTATTCTCGAGACGACGTCCGGGGATGGGCCGAAGTACATCAACTCGCCCGAGACCCCAATCTACCAGAAGGGCCGCAACCTCTATGGCCTGTCGCGCGCGAAGGGCTCGATCCGACGCGAAAAGGAGGCACTCGTCGTCGAAGGCTACATGGACGCCGTATCAATCGCGGCGGTCGGCTTCGAGAACGTCGTGGCCCCACTCGGCACGGCGCTCACACCCGAGCAGGCCCTGCTGATCTCGAGATACGCCAAACGGGTGCTCCTTCTGTACGATTCGGACGGCGCCGGTCTAAAGGCGACGTTCAAGGCGGGTGACGTCCTGCTCGAGGCGGGGGTTCACCCTTCCGTGGTCACCTTCCCGGACGGTGAGGACCCTGACACCTACGTCAGGGCTCACGGCGCCGACGAGATGAAGAAGCTCCTGCGCCACTCGATCGACATCATCGAGCGGAAGCTCCAGATCCTCGAGGAGAAGAACTACTTCTCGTCCATCGACCGCAGACGGTCGGCTGTGGATCGCTTGCTGCCCACCCTGCGCGCTGTCGTCGATCCGACGCTTCGGGACCTCTACGTTGACCGAGTCTCGAAAGAGACGGGTGTTCAGCCGACCACCCTGCTCGAGGACATGAAGAAGCCGTCACGGCCGGGGGTGGGCGGTTCGCCCGGGCGCCCGAGTCCCCGCGCGCCTGCGTCTCCGAGCCCTCGCAGTCTCCGAGGCGGTGCCGAGCGACATCTTCTCAAAGTCATGGTTCGCGGCGTCGAGTGGGTAGAGCGAGCCGCGGAGGTGATATCAAGAGAGGACTTTGACGATCCGTATCACCGGGCCATCTTTGAGGTGCTTCTCGACGATCCGGAGACGCGCGCTCCGCCGCCGTCGATGGATCCCGTCGCGGCTCAGAGGTTTCACGAGATTCTCGTGGATCCGGCGGAGCTCGCACACGGCACCGAGATCTTCTCGAAGGCAGTGACCAGGATCCGCGTTGCGGCGTTGCACAGGCGCGCGCAGGATCTTCAAACTCGAATCGAGAAGGCGGGGAGTGAGGAACGAAAATTGGAGCTCGTGGCGGAGAAGGCGCGCCTCGCTGCTGAAATACGAGAGCTGGACGAGAACTACTGGGTGACGGCAACGCGCCGCCGCCCCGACGATGAACCCCCGAACGAAGCGATGAGATGACGGAGCAGCGGCGGACAGCACTGAAAGAACTCCAAAAGCTTGATGTGAGCATCGAGGATGCTCGTGACAAGATCCGGACGTTCGACCCACTCTTCGAGGAAATCGAAGAGCCTTCGCTCATCCTTGAGGGCGAGCTCGGCACGAGCCGGACCCGACTGAAGGAAATGAAGTTGGAGGCGCGGCGTCTCGAGTCCTCTTCCGATGAGCGACGCGAACGAATTCGTAAGCTCGAAGAGCGGTTGAATTCCGTACGTAACCTCCGGGAAGAGTCGGCCGTCACGACCGAACTTGAGATGGTGAAGCGAGGCCTCGAGAACGACGAAACGGAGGCTATGACGCTGATCGATCAGGTCCGTAAGGGCGAAGAACGCGTCACGGAGCTGGAGGCCGCCTTCAAGGAGGCGTCCGATCTCGTCGAGCCCAAGAAGGAAGCTCTCTTGGCAGACCGGGAGCAGGTCCGTTCGGAACTCGCCTCTCTCGAGAAGGACCGGAACGGCTTCACCACGGCCATGGATGCACGTGAGTTGCAGATATACCAGGCCATTCGTGGCGGCGGACGTCGTCGTGCGATCTCGGAGCTCACAGAGGACGGAGCCTGCGGCAACTGCTTCGGCATGGTTCCGCTGCAGCACCAGAACGAGGTCCGTCACGGTGACCAGCTGATTCGCTGCGAAGCGTGTGGAGTGATCCTGGCGGCGCCCGAGCCGGTCGACGAGGCCGCCCTGGCTGAAGCCGCAGCTGCTGAAGCTGCCGAAGCCGAAGCCGCCGAAGCGGCAGTAGCGGAAGCCGCTGAGGCGGCAGCGGCCGACTCCGCCGGAGGCGACGAGGAGGAGTGAGCCCGGCGGCCCAGGGTCCACTGGAGATCCGTCTGCGGCCGCCGACTCCGCGGTGGGAGAATCCCGCTGCCGCTGACCGCGAGCGGGTTCGAGCTCTGATGGACGCGCTTCGGCTGCCCGAGGCGGTGTGCGCTGTGCTCGCCGTCCGAGGAAGATCCGAGCCTGAAGCCGCCAAGCGCTTCCTTCGGCCCCGGATGGACCAGCGTTCCGACCCGGCTCTCCTGGCCGATGGGCCCGCCGCTGCAGAGCGCATTGCTCGTGCGGTACGGGACGGTGAGCGGATCTTTATCCACGGTGACTACGACGTCGACGGGATCTGCGCGACGGCCATTCTCACCCGGTGGCTCCGATCCCTCGGAGGCACAGTCACGCCCTTCGTACCGCACCGGGTGCGGGACGGATACGATTTCGCGAAAGGCGGGCTGAATGCCGCCAAGGCGGACGGGGCGAGCCTCATCGTGACCGTCGACTGTGGCACGATGGCGCATGAGACCGTCACCGCCGCAAACCAGGCTGGCCTCGACGTGATCGTCACGGATCACCACACGGTCGGTGCCACTCTGCCTAACGCCCTCGCGGTCGTGAATCCTCAGCGGGCGGACTGCTCGTACCCGGACAAGGGCCTCTGTGGGGCGGGGGTCGCGTTCCGCGTGGCTGAACTCGTAGGTGTGCAGCTCTCGGCCAACACGGACGACCTGAATGCCATGCTGGATCTGGTCGCGCTCGCGACCATCTCGGACCTGGTGCCGCTGGAGGGTGAGAACCGGGTTCTGGTGGCGCAGGGACTGAAACGCTTCTCCTGCACCACCCTGGCTGGACTCAGGGCTCTGTTGAAGGTTTCGGATATCGCGCCTGGTCAAATCACGGCCGGCCGGATTGGCTATCAGATCGGCCCCCGTATCAATGCCGTCGGTCGGATGGGAGAGTCGGCGGACGGGTTGGCGCTGTTGCTGAGTGATGACGCGACTGAGGCGGGTCGCCTCGCGACGGTTCTCGACCGGACGAACCGCGAGCGTCGGGAGGAAGATCAGCGAACCCTGGATCAGGCCCTCGCCGATCTTGAGGCGCGCTTCGATCCGGATCGGGACTTCGGCGTGGTCGTTGCAGGGGAAGGATGGCACCCCGGGGTCATAGGCATTGTGGCGTCGCGGATCGTGGAACGGATCCACCGGCCGGTCGTGTTGATCGCTCTCGACGGTGCGGAGGGCCGGGGAAGCGCGCGTTCGATCCCGGGCTTTCACCTCTATGAAGCGATCGCCGAGTGCTCCGAGCACCTCTCTCGTTTCGGCGGCCACCGACAGGCTGCGGGCATGGACCTCAGACCGGGTGCTCTCGAATCGTTCCGAGTCGCGTTCAACGAAGCCGCCCGTTCCCGCCTGAAGGGGGAGCTGCTTCGACCGGTGCTCCGGCCGGACGTCGACGTCGATCTAAGTGAGATCGATCTGGAACTGGTCCACTGGCTTTCGTACCTCGGGCCCCACGGGATCGGGAACGCTGGCCCCCTCTTCCGAACCCGTGGCGTCCAAGTGTCGGGAGCGCGGGTTGTCGGTGCCAATCATGTAAAGGTGGAGCTGCGCAGCTCGAGTGCGCGGGTAGACGCGATCGGCTTCGGCTTCGCTGATCGCTTCGATGTGGACTCCCTCCATTCGGGCACGTGGGACGTCCTCTTCCGTCTCGAGCGTAACGAGTGGCGTGGCGAGGTTCGCGTACAGGCGCGGCTGTCCGATCTGAGGCCGGCCTCATGAGGATCATCGCCGGTCGCTGGAAGGGGCATGGTCTTCGTCCCTTGAAGGGGCGTGACGTGCGGCCCACGACGGATCGGGTCCGTGAAGCGTGGATGTCTGCCCTCGGGGGAACCGTCATCGGAGCGCGCGTGGTCGACCTTTTCGCCGGATCGGGTGCGCTCGGTCTTGAGGCTCTGTCCCGGGGCGCAGCTTCGGTGGTGTTCGTCGAGCGTGCCCGTGCCTCGGTGAATGTCATCCGTCAGAACGTGAAGCTGCTCGGCGCGGAGGACGAAACAACGATCGTCTCCGATGACGTCTTCCGCTTCCTCCGGAGGCTTGAGGGACCGGTCGATCTCGCGCTTGCTGATCCGCCCTATGGACTCGGTGACGCCGTCACGCTGGTGGAAGGGTTCGTCGCCGCGCCGTTTGCTAACGAACTCTGGTTAGAGCATCCTTTCCGTGAATCGCTTCCGCTGCCGGAGGGCGCGAAGACCCGGCGCTATGGGGACACGGCGCTGACGACCCTGACCATCTGACCGGGAACCGCATCCATGAGCCGCCCAACCCCCGTCGTCGCTTTATATCCTGGGTCGTTCGATCCGATCACCCGAGGGCACGAAGACATCGCCCGCCGAGGGCTCCGTGTCGCGGATCGTATCATCGTCGCAGTGGCGCACACCAGCACACATCAGAAGAGCGGTCTCTTCGAGGTCGACGAGCGCGTGGCGCTCATTCGGTCGGTGTTCGAAGATGAACCTCGCGTCGAGGTTCTGTCGTTCACCGGCCTGCTTGTCGACCTGGCACGGGACCAGGGTGCACATCTCGTGATTCGCGGCCTGCGCGCGGTCTCGGACTTCGAGTACGAACTGCAGATGGCGCAAATGAACCACGAGCTCAATCCTGACCTTGAGACGCTTTTCCTGGTCCCCGAGGTGAACAATTCGTTCATCTCATCGTCTCTGGTTCGGCAGGTGGCGGCGTTGGGTGGCGATGTCTCGACCTTTGTGTCTTCGCAAGTAGTCGACGGGCTCACGGAGAAGCTACGCGGGTGAGCGAAGGAGTGTCTCGGCAGAACAAGTTCCTGGCGACGCTGCGCGCCCGGTCCACGGCTGCCGGCCAGACCATCGTCTTTCCCGAGGGGAGTGAGCCGAGGGTACTCGAGGCGGTCGGATTCATCGTGCGGCAACGCCTCGCCATACCGATTCTGCTCGGTGATCCGGACGAGATCCGAGCTGGGTTCTGCGCTCTGGATCTGCCTGGTGTGGCGGAGATTGCGGGGCTGCAGATCATCGACTCGGCCGACGAGGGGATCGTCGCTCGGACGCGAGAGCACGTGGCTCGTCGACGGGCAGATCGCGACGACGGCGCCGTAGTCCTCGACCGCATGGCCCGGGATCCATTGATGCAGGCCGGCGCGATGGTCGCGACCGGAGATGCCGATGGGGCGGTGGCCGGCTGTGTTCGGACGACGGCCGACGTGGTGCGTGCTGCTCTGGTCACAATCGGACTGGACACGGGCTTCGATACGCTCAGCTCGGCGTTCTACATGGTCTTCGACGCCGACCATCCAGTTGGCCCGTCCGTGTTGACGTTCACCGACGCTGGCGTCGTGCCGCACCCGACCGCAGCCCAACTCGCTGAGATCGGTCATGCAGCTGCGACCGCACGCGAGCGCGTGGTTGGCGACGAACCCAGGGTTGCCTTCCTTTCCTACTCCACGATGGGCTCCTCAGAGGGTCCGACGGTCACGACCATGCGCGAGGCCCTCAGCCTCTTCCGCACCCGCGCCCCGGATGTAGCGGCGGATGGCGAACTCCAGGGCGACACGGCCCTTTCCGAGATCGTGGCGCGTCGCAAAGCTCCGAAATCAGACGTGGCCGGTCATGCGAACGTGCTCGTGTTTCCCGATCTGGACGCGGCGAATATCGCGTACAAGCTGGTTCAGCACCTCGGTGGCGCGACCGCTCTCGGCCCGATCTTGCAGGGTTTGGCGCGTCCCTTCAATGACCTGTCTCGGGGGGCTGTCGCCGCTGACATTGTTGACGTCTCATGCATTACCGCGCTCATGGCTACTGTTTCCGCGGGTTTGGCCGCCTCCGGGGATGCGGGGTAAACGTACCCGTTGCCCCCTGAATCCGTCCCTCTTTATGATTTCTTGTCGACCCGAGCGAGAAGACGATGATCACGTCGAACGCTTCGGATCCAGGAGAACGCCAGGAGCGCCGAATCCATGAGCTTTCAGGTGTCGAAGGTAAACGACGTCACGCTTATCGAAGTTGAAGGGCAGCTGATCGTCGGAAACCGTCAGGAGCTCAAGCAGGGTGTGCTCGACAAGCTCGAGAACGGTGACCTGAAGTTCGTGATTGATTTTGCGAACACAGGCTACATCGACTCGTCCGGACTGGGCGTGCTTGTCAGCCTCTCGAAGAAGATCCGCGAACAGGGCGGGGAGCTCCGGTTGTCCAGCCTCAACGAAGATCTGCGGACGCTGTTCGAGCTCACGAAGCTCGACACACTGTTCCGAATTGCGGATCAGAAGGATCAGGCCCTGGAAGGCTTCTGATCGGCGGTCACCATGAGTAAGCGCATGGATGGGGACCTAGTCCTCGAGATACCGACCGACATCAAGTCCATCACGGCTGCCGTCGACTATGTGATGAGTCGGTGCGTGAGCTGCGAGGTCCAGGCGCGGAGACTCAATCTGAACTTCAGGGTCGGGCTCACCGAGGCGCTCACCAATGCCATGATGTACGGCAACGGTGCCGACCCATCCAAGAACGTCGTCATCGAACTGGTGATGGGCGAAGGCCAGCTTCAGGCGACCGTCCGCGATCAGGGAGTTGGCTTCGACCCCACCTCCGTCCCTGACCCGACGCTACCGGAGAATATCTCTCGGCCGTGCGGTCGGGGACTCTTCCTCATGCGCGAGTTGCTCGATGAGGTCTGGTATAATGACCAGGGCAACGAGGTGACGCTCGTGCTGCGACTTGAGTCGGGTGGCGCCTTCGAAGGGAGCGCTTCTGCTTGAATGATCCCGGCCGGCTCGTGTTGGAGGTGCTGCCGGAGCCGGTTCTCCAGACGCTGGAGCAATTCGAGAGTTCGTTTGGAGCCGTAGTGCGGCTGATCGTGCCCGGGGAGCCGGGTGCTGCAGACGAGGTGCTGTATCAGTCGGCAGGCGAGCTGGGTGGAGGAGAGGCGCCCGTTACGACCTTGGTGGTGCCGCATCTGGGACCCGAGCTTCAGCTTCAGGTGCTCCATGTTACGAAGGCCTCGCTGGAGTCCGTATCGGAAGCGCTGACGCATGCACTCGCGCAGGGTTTTGAAGCGACCCGGGAGATCCAGTTCTTCACGTACGAACTGAGCGAGCGCCTCGAGGAGATCAACCTCCTCTACTCGATCAGCGAGACCCTTGGCTCCACACTCGATATGGACTCCGGTGCTTCGACGATTCTGTCGGAGGTCCGAGATGTGATGGGCGCCAGACGCGGGTCGCTCTGGATCCACGAAGCGTATGATGACGCGCTACATCTGGCCGCCGAGGTCGGAGACGACGGGCTGGCTGGCCCGCTCTCTGCCGACGACCCGGATACGATCACCGCAATGGTGTTTCGGGAAGGCCGCTCGATCATCGAGTCTCGTCAACCGACCCCCGCGGAGCGTCAGGCCGGTGCAACTGCCGACTCGTTCCTCTCGGTGCCGATTCAGTACTCGCCCGGCACCGGCGCTTCCCGAAAGGTCGGCGTGATCAATCTGATCGGCAGGCTGGACGGCAGACGATTCAGTCCGGCCAACCAGAAGTTGCTCGCTGCCATCGCCTCTCAGATCGGGGCAGCTATCGAAAACCATCGTCTCGTGCAGGAATCTCTCTCCAAGGAGCGGATGTCTCGTGAGATGGAGCTCGCCCACGACCTCCAGATGAAGCTCCTGCCCGCCGTGGAGACGTTCGAGTTCGCACAGGCGGCTGGTCGAGTCCAACCTACGGAACAGGTAGGAGGCGACTTCTACCAGCTCTTCGAACTTCCGGGCGCACGGGTCGGCGTGATGCTGGGGGACGTGTCGCTGCATGGCTTTCCGTCCGCCTTGATCATGATGCTCACGATGAGCGCTGCGGGCATCTATGCGCGGGAAGCTGAGTCTCCGGCGCAAGTGCTCCGCAAGCTGGACGACGCCCTCGCCGAAGAGCTCGCGACGACCGAGATGTTCCTGACCGTATTCTATGGCGTGATCGACCCGGCGGCAGGTGTGCTCACGTACTCCAACGCAGGACACCCGCACGCGTTCGCGATTCGATCAGACGGGGAGACCGAACGCCTGCTTGCCACCGATCCACCGGTAGGCTTCGCAGGCCCGGATTCTTATTCCGAGGAGCGCGTCACGTGGACCAGCGGCGAGGACCTGCTGCTCCTTTTTACCGACGGACTCTCGGACACGCTGGCGACCAAGGGGCTCAGGAACGGTGAGCTTCAGGTGCTGGAGACGGCGGTGCGCAATCGCTTCCGCACGCCACCCGAAGTCATCGACGAGCTCTTCGACCTCTCGGCGGATGCGTCCATGTCGGCCCTCGCCGACGATCGGACTGCACTCGTCGTCCGAGGCTGACGTGCTCGGCGGCGAGGCCGCACGGGCAAAAAAGTCGCTCGGCCAGAACTTCCTCGTAGACGCAAACATCCAGAGGAAGATTGTCGACGCCCTTGGCGCGTCCCGAGAGGACGAGGTGCTCGAGATTGGCCCGGGGCGGGGTGCGCTGACCCGACATCTGGTGGACACCGTCCGACGTCTGACGCTTGTCGAGCTCGACGATGGGCTGATGGAGGCGCTCCAGGGCCGCTTCGACGAGCGCTCCGACGTCAATGTGGTTCACGGTGACATTCTGGATGTGGACCTCACCGCCCTGCTCGAGGATGCTGCAGAGGCCCGAATCATCGGCAATATCCCGTACAACATTACGACGCCCATCATCTTCCGCCTGCTCGAGCGCCCTCGACCTCGCGAGATCATCCTCATGGTCCAGCAGGAGGTTGCAGATCGCATTACCGCTCCGGTGGGGACCAAGGCCTATGGTGCCCTCTCTGTCGGGATTCGCACCGTTGCGCGGGTGGATCGGCTCTTCAAGGTCGGGCGAGGTGCCTTCCGACCGGTACCTCGCGTCGACTCGGCGATCGTGCGTATGACACCGATCCGGCCCGAGCCGCTCGATTCCGGCCAGGAGGAGCGTGTCAGGCGACTGGTGAGAGCAGGATTTCAGTGGAGGAGGAAGCAGCTGCGCAAGATCCTGCGCGATCACCCCGACCTGCGAGTCGAGGTCGCACGGATCGATGCGGTCCTCGATTCGCTGTCGATTCCCCCCGAGGCCCGTCCGGAGACCCTGGATCCCGAGCGCTTCGTCGCCCTTGCTGATGCGCTGATCTAGTCGCTCGTTGCCGCCGAGATCAGCGGCACTTACTTTTGTGAAGAATTTCACAATACAGTGAAAAACCGCGTAAACATTGACGTTCCGATGTGTTCGTGAGTAGAAAAATCTCTGAGAGTACAGTCCGTCGACTGTCGCACTACCTCCGCTCCCTGGAAGGCTTCCCGGACATTGGCGGCACCGTGTCCAGTGAGGAACTCGCGGCGCGAGGTCAGACTACGGCAGCGCAGGTTCGGAAGGATCTCTCGCACTTCGGATCCTTCGGGAAACGTGGCCTCGGCTACAGTGTCGACCAACTCCGGGATCGGCTTCGTTCGATACTCGGCGTCGACCGGTCGTGGCGCGTCGCTCTCGTTGGAGCCGGCCGCATCGGCCTGGCTCTTTTCGAGTACCCGGCTTTCCGCTCTCGTGGGTACGACTGCGTCGCCATCTTCGACTCCGATCCGGAGAAGATCGGTCAAGCGTGGGCTGATCAGGTCGTTCGGTCACCCGATGAATTCGAAAAGGTGATCAACGAACTCGATGTCGAGCTCGTCATTCTCGCTCTCCCCGCCGACGGTGCTCAGGAGATGGCCATGCGCGCGGTGGATGCCGGGGTGCAGGGTATCCTCAACTTCGCCCCCATCCGTCTTAATGTGCCCCCAGAGGTGCCGGTCGAGGACGTGAACCTCGTGATGGAGCTCGAGGCGCTCTCGTTTCAGATCACTCAGGGCGAGCAGGACGCATGACCCGAGGGGATCAGGACTCCCTCGTGCGCACCGCTGCCGATCTGCTCCTGGCCGGACCAGCCCACACCCTCGAGCTCGCTCGCGAGGTCCTCGGGCTGGAGGGCCACGCAGGCGCAGCATCCGCAGCCGTCTTTCAGCTGCTCGGTACTGATCCTCGTTTCCACGTGAGTAAAGAGGGCCTGTGGAGCCTCGATCCCGATGTCGTGCCCCTGGGCGCGGCTCTGGATACGGTGCCGTTCGCCGTGGTCGACGTGGAAACGACCGGTGGAGCGTCGTGGCGTGGTCACCGGATCACGGACATTTCGATCGTCGAGGTCCTGGGCGGAGAGATCGTGGCCGAGTACGAGTCACTGGTGAACCCGGGGCGAGAGATTCCACCGATGATCACCGCGCTCACGGGTATCACCTCGGAGATGGTCCGCGAAGCCCCCTACTTCGACCATATTGCCGACCAGATTTCTGATCGCCTGCGGGGTAGGGTGTTCGTCGCCCATAACGCCACATTCGACTGGGAGTTCGTATCGTCCGAACTCCAGCGCTCGTCCGGTGATCCACCGGACGTTCCCCAGCTGTGCACGGTGCGCATGACACGTCGTCTGGTTCCCGAGTTGCGCCGCCGAAATCTGGATGTGGTGACGCGCCACTTCGGGATCGACATTCATGCACGTCACCGTGCGCATGGAGACGCGCTTGCGACGGCGCGGGTTCTCCTTCGTCTGCTGGACGAGGCGAAGGGACGCGGAATTGATGATCTTGCGACGCTGCAATGGTACCTGAAGCGCCGACGGCAGAGGAAGCGCTTCGATCCTGAGCAGTATTCTCTCGAGTTGCCCGGTTACGAATCCAGGAGGAAACGCTGATGCACGAGGGCCTTCCGCTCAGCCGCAGCAAACAAATCGGATCGATCCGTATCCATGGTATCGAGGCCGGCGTTCAGCAGCTCGACGGCGGTGCCATGTTCGGCGTGGTACCGAAGCCCCTGTGGGAACGTCGTATTCCAGCAGACCAGCGCAACCGGATTCCGCTGGCTCTGCGTTGCCTGTTGGTGGAAGCGCCCAACGCGCTTGTACTGATCGATACCGGGATCGGTAACAAGTACAGCGAAAAGTTCGCCGACATCTACGGTGTGCTGAACGCAGGTGAGCCGACGCGGCTCGAGGACGGCATCCGTGATGCAGGCTTCGAACCCTCGGACATTGATATCGTCCTCAGCACGCACCTGCACTTCGATCACGCGGGGGGTAATACAGTCCGTGATCAGTCCGGCGAGATCCGGCCTTCCTTCCCGGGTGCGAGGCACGTGGTGCAGAAGGGTGAGCTCGACTTCGCCCACAGTCAGAACGAACGAATCCGGGCCAGCTACCTGCTGGAGAATCTCGACCCGATCACGGACGCAGGACTCTGGGACCTCGTTGAAGGGGATGCCGAGATCACCGAGGGCGTCGAGGTGGTGCGTACGCCGGGGCACACGCCATACCATCAATCCGTTGTGATCCGCAGTGATGGTGACACCGCCTGCTTCCTGGCCGACGTGTGCCCGACTTCGGCACATCTGCCGCTGCCGTGGATCATGGGCTATGACCTCGAACCGCTCGTCACGCTCGAGTCGAAGCGGGGGCTCTGGGAACAGGCTCGGAGCGAGAACTGGCTTCTCGTCTTCGAGCACGATCCGAGAGTGCCGTGGGGCCGCCTTGATCCCGCGGAAGCACGCCCGGTGCTGCTGGTGGACGACCCCGCGCTCTGACTCGGCTGGAGCTTGTCTATGGTGGAGGTCGAGGGGCTACCGTTGTGAGCAGCGCCTCGGGCGACCCGGGAATTCAGGCAGGATGGACTTATTGGTATCTTGTTAGGCTGTCCGAACCGGATTTGAAAGGAAGTCTTGAATAGATGAGTGAAGCGTCGAGGACCCCGGTCCTTCTCAAGGGTGGTGCACGGACCCCGATCGGCCGATTTCTTGGCGGATTGAGCCGGTTTTCCGCGCCGGAACTCGGAGCCATCGCGATACGCGCCGCGGTCGAACGCTCTGGAATCGATGTGACGGACGTCGAGGACGTCATCATGGGCAACGTGGTCACGGCGGGCGCTGGTCAGGCTCCTGCCCGCCAGGCGGCGATTCACGGCGGAATCCCCGAGACCGTCCCGGCTATGACCATCAACAAGGTCTGTGGCTCCGGCCTGAAGGCGGTCATGCTCGCTGCTCAGGCCATCCGTGCAGGTGACACAAGGCTCGTGGTCGCCGGCGGCATGGAGTCGATGTCGGCGGTGCCGTTCTATGTCCGTGGGATGCGCAGCGGAGTCAAATTCGGCAACCAGACCATGGAAGACGGCCTCATCTTCGACGGGCTGTGGTGCTCCTTCGGGAACTGCCACATGGGAGGACACGCCGAGTACACGGCTGCCAAGGCTGAGATCTCGCGTGAAGATGCCGACTCCTTCTCGGTTCGTTCCCACCAGAAGGCAGTCGATGCTGCCGAAGCCGGCCGCTTCCAGAACGAAATCGTCTCTGTTGAGGTGAAGACGCGGAAGGGTGTATCGGTGGTCAGTGCGGACGAAAGCCCGCGAGCGGATACTTCTGTCGAAGCCCTCGGGAAGCTGCGCCCAGCATTCGTGCGCGATGCGCCCGACGACATCGAAGATCATGTCGTTACAGCGGGTAACGCCCCGGGACTCAACGATGGTGCGGCGTCGGTTGTGGTTGCCTCCCTGGAATACGCTCAGGCACACGGCCTCGAGGTCGATGCCATCATCTCGGGTTATGCCACTGGAGCGACGGCCCCGCAGGATCTCTTTTTCGCTCCGATCGCTGCCGTACAGAATCTGATGAAGAAGGACGGCAGGACGATCAGCGACTATGACCTCTTTGAGGTCAACGAGGCGTTTGCCGTGCAGGCAATCGCCGACATGCGCGCCCTCGAGATGGACGAGGCGCGCGTAAACGTAAATGGCGGCGCGGTTGCGCTCGGACACCCGATCGGGGCGTCCGGCACGCGTGTCCTTGTCACCCTCCTTAATGCGATGACCCAGAACGACGCGTCCACCGGTATGGCGACACTGTGCCTTGGTGGCGGCAATGCCGTAGCGCTCTCGGTCGAAAAGGCATGACGCTCAACAACGGAGCAAACGCATGACCAGCTTCACCGAATCACTTGCAGGCAGAACATTCCACGGGGTCGTAGACGACCAGCGCGGGCGCTACGCGCTTGGCGTCGTTGCCTTCGCGGTGGCCGCCGCATTCTCGGCACAGGTCGCCATACCGCTTCCGTGGACGCCGGTACCGGTCACGCTCCAGCCCTTGATGGTGATTCTGGCGGGTGCTGTGCTGGGGCCACGTCTCGGCGCGCTCGCGATGGCTGCCTATGTAACGGTCGGTGCGCTCGGCGCTCCGGTCTTCTCCAACGGTGGTGGTGGGCTCGGTTGGCTCTTCGGACCGACAGGCGGCTACCTGCTTGCGGCTCCGGCCGCGGCCTTTATGACCGGCGCGATCAGTGGCCGGGAGACCCAGGCCTGGCGTCTCCTGCTCGGCCTTTCCGCCGGCGTGCTCGCGATGTACACCGGTGGTGTGCTCCAACTCATGGCCTTCACTGGTCAGAACCTGGGCGCGGCACTGACCGTGGGTGCGGTCCCGTTCCTCGTAGGGGACCTGACGAAAATCGGCTTTGCGTTCTTCGCGTTGATCGCTGCGCGGACAGCGTCTCGACGGAACGACTGACGGATCTGAGGTCGAGCGCGTTTCCGATCACGTGACGCTTGGTTCGGCACCGTTCCTGACTCCTGCAGGTCGGGTTCGGATCGGGTGGCGTCTTGGGGGGTTCTTCGGTCTGGCCCTTCTGGTAGGAACGGCGGTCGGCACCGCGGCGCCCCCCGGCGTCTTGGGTGGTGCCGTTTCCCTGCTCGTCGGTGCGCTGGTCTCAGGGTCACTCCTGCTGGCGCTCGACGGGCGCGGGCCATGTGCTCTCGGGTTCTACATCTCGCAGGACAGTGTGACGGAATCCGCGCGCGGTATGGCGCTCGGTTTGCTGATTGGCATGACGGTGGTCGGAGGCATGGCGCTCTTCGGCGGAATGAGCTGGGTGTCCCAGCCGGGAACGGTAGGGGACTGGTTCGTAGGTGCAGCTGGAGCGCTCGCGTGGTTCGCGATCCCGGCTGCGGCCGAGGAGGCTCTGCTGCGGGGATACCCGCTGCAGGCCCTGACCGAAGCATATGGACCGGTGGTTGGCGTCGGGATCACGTCGGTTGCGTTCGGCGCCATGCACGTGGCGAATCCGGGCAGCGGCGTGCTCGAGGTGGCCAACGTGACTGCAGCCGGACTGTTGTTCGGTGTCGTGTACGTGAAGACGCTCAGCCTCTGGTGGGTGACGGCGATTCACTTGGGGTGGAACTGGGCGCACGGGTATCTTGCGGATGTCTCGGTCAGCGGGCTCGACGTGGTCGACGCTCCGCTCTACGAGGGTATGGGTGTGGGTGCCGACTGGTTGAGTGGAGGTGCCTTCGGGCCTGAGGGTAGTGTGGTTACGACTGTGGTGCTGCTTGTGGCAACGGGATGGGTATGGCGTTCGAAGCGATGGAAGCCCAGCCAGGCAGCATTGGCCTCGGGGTCGCTTCTGACGACCGAGTCAGAACTGAACGAAGAGAAGGACTGAGACGCATATGAGCATCGACATCATCGCGGTCGTTGGTGGCGGTACGATGGGCAACGGGATCGCCCATGTCGCCGCGCAGGCCGGCAAGCAGGTCCGTCTGATCGATCTTTCGGACCAGGTCCTCGAAGAGGCGATCGTCACGATCGGGAAAAACCTCGATCGGCAGGTGAAGAAAGAGTTGATCGACCGGGTGGAGCGCGACGCGACTCTCGCTAGGATCCAGACTGCGAACGACCTCGAAACCGGCGCCGACGGCGTCGACCTGGTTGTGGAGGCCGTCCCCGAGGTGCCTGGCCTCAAGTATTCGATCTTCGAGATCCTGGATCGGGTCACAGGACCCGATACGATCCTGGCGTCGAACACGTCATCGATTTCGATCACCGAGATCGCTGCGCGCACTCAGCGCCCCGATAAAGTGATCGGCATGCACTTCATGAACCCGGTTCCGGTCATGAAGCTCATCGAGGTCATTCGGGGTCTCGCGACCAGCGATGAAACAACGAAGGTCATCTTCGATCTGTCCGAGGAGCTGGGAAAGACGCCCGTGGAGGTCAACGACTTCCCGGGTTTCGTCTCGAACCGGGTCCTCATGCCGATGATCAACGAGGCGGTCTTCGCGCTCATGGAGGGTGTCGCCCAGCCCGAAGCTATCGACACGGTCATGAAGTTGGGCATGAACCACCCGATGGGCCCGCTGGAACTCGCGGATCTGATCGGTCTCGATACCTGCCTGAATATTCTCGAGGTGCTCCACCGCGAGCTGGGCGACGATCGGTACCGACCCTGCCCGCTCCTGAGAAAGTATGCGGCAGCTGGGTGGCTCGGGCGCAAGTCCGGTCGTGGCTTCTACGAATACAGCTGAGGATGACGAAATGCTGAATGAGGAACAGCTCGAGCTCCAGCAGCTGGCGCATGACTTCGCCGAGACTGAGCTGCGTCCCCACACCTCGTCGTGGGACGAGCAGCGTGCACTCGGCGACGAGGTGTTCGAGAAGCTGGCCGAGTCGGGCTTCCTCGGGATGTTGATTCCCGAAGAGCACGGCGGACTCGGATTCGAGCCCGCCACCTACCTGGCCGTGCTCGAGGAGTTGGCCTGGGGTGATGCCGCGGTGGCGCTCTCGGTCGCAATCCACAATGGTCCTGTGGTCGCCATTCTCATGGGGCACGGCACGGACGACCAGAAGGCCCGCTGGTTGCCGCTCATGGCGACTGGCGAGGTCCTGGGGGCCTTTGCGCTTTCGGAACCCGATGCTGGTTCCGATGCGTCGTCGATCTCCACAACGGCCCGTCTGGATGGAGACACGTGGGTGCTCGACGGGACCAAGCGCTGGGTCACCAATGGCGCGCGTGCGGGTCTGGTGGTGGTCTTTGCTCGGACGGAGGAGGACGGTCTGGGCGCGTTTCTCGTCCCGACGGATACCGATGGTTATTCGGTGGGTGATCGGGAAAAGACACTCGGCCTCAGAGCCTCGGAGACGGTGTCTCTCAGCTTGAATGATGTCAGACTCCCGGCGGGCGCCCTGGTGGGCCAGGCGGGGCAGGGGCTTCGCTATGCGCTGGAGGTGCTGGACCTGGGTCGCATAGGGATCGCGATGCAGGCGACCGGCATCGGGCGGGCAGCGATCGAGCACGCAGCGACGTACGCGCTCGAGCGGCAACAGTTCGGAACTCCAATCGCACGATTCGGCGCGCTTCAGGCGAAGCTCGCCGACGCAGCGCAGCGCGTCTCTGGCGGTCGTGCCCTCGCGCTCCATGCCGCCGAGAGATGGAGCCACGGAGTTGGTAACGGGACTCGTCGCGGGTCCGACGGACTCACCGTCCGTGCGGCGATTGCCAAGCTGGCAGCCTCAGAGGCCGCCAGCTTCGCCTCTGATGAGGCGATTCAGATCTTCGGTGGCTACGGCTACATGCGGCACTATCCGGTCGAGCGACTCCTCCGAGACGCGAAGGGCACCGAGATCTACGAGGGAACTAATGAAATTCTGCGACGTGTCATTGCCGGCGAAATCCTTCGGGATGCCGGTGACGAAACCCTTTGAAAAAGACGACGATGGAACTCTTCAAGTTGATGACTGAAGGCGGTCATGAGCAGATCATGTACTGGAGTGACCCCGAGTTCGGATATCGGGGCATCATCGCCGTGCACGATACGACGCTGGGCCCAGCACTCGGTGGTACGAGATTCTGGACGTACGAGACTGACGCTGAGGCCACGGTAGATGCGCTCCGCCTGTCCTGGGGGATGACGTACAAGGCGGCGATCACCGGCCTGAACCTCGGTGGCGGCAAATCCGTTATCTGGGGCGACAACAGGCGGGCTGATCGCGAGATGATCTTCCGCGCGCACGGACGTGCAGTGGACTCGCTCGGCGGGCGATATATCACGGCTGAGGACGTAGGTACGTCTCCCGACGACATGGAGTACGTCTCCATGGAGACAGAGCACGTCGTGGGTTTGAACGGTCTCTCCGGGGACCCGTCTCCGGTTACGGCATTCGGCGTATATCAGGGAATCAAGGCGTCAGCAGCTCAGCACTACGGTGACGAGTCCCTCAAGGACCGTCACATTGCGGTGCAAGGCCTCGGCCATGTCGGCTACTACCTCTGCCAGGATCTAGCATCCGAGGGCGCCAAGCTCACGGTCACGGACCTCGATGCGGACTCGTTGAATCGTGTCGTGGAAGAGTTTGGAGCTACCGCGGTAGACCCGGACGCCATCTATGCGGTCGACGCTGACATATTCGCACCGTGTGCGCTGGGTGCGGTGGTAAATGACGACACCCTCGGGCAGTTCAGCTTCGACATCATCGCCGGTGCTGCGAACAACGTCTTGGCGGATAGCTCGGTTCACGGCCGGGCTCTGACGGAAAAGGGCATCCTGTATGCGCCCGACTACGTGATCAACGCCGGCGGGCTTGTGAACGTCTACGGCGAGATCCACGAGTGGGACTCCGAGCGCTCCAGAAAGAAGGCCGGCGAGATCTACGACACGCTCCTGGGAATTTTCGAGCTTTCGGCGAGCGAGGGGCTCGGCACCCACACCGCGGCTGACCGGGTCGCAGAGAGGCGCGTCGCCGAGGCCAGGCATCTCCAGCGGACCTGGTAGCGTGTTCGAACACCTGCAGAAGGCAGATCCGGCCATCTTCGACGCGCTCGTCGCGGAGATCGGTCGTCAGAAAGACGGCCTGGGAATGATTGCGTCGGAGAACTTCGCATCACTCGCGGTCATGGAGACGACCGGCTCGGTGATGACGAACAAGTATGCGGAGGGCCTTCCGGGTCGCCGCTACTACGGCGGGTGCGAGTTCGTTGACGTCGCGGAGAACTTGGCCCGTGATCGGGCGCGAGAGCTCTTCGGCGCAGTACACGCCAACGTCCAGGCACACTCAGGTGCTCAGGCCAACATGGCGGCCTACTTCGCACTTCTGGAGCCCGGAGACTTGATCCTCGGTATGGACCTGAGTCATGGAGGGCACCTCACGCATGGCTCCCGTGTGAACTTCAGCGGCAAAGTCTTCGCTGCATCATCGTACGGTGTCCGGCCCGACGACGGGCTGATTGACTACGATGCACTTCGCGATCAGGCGAGATCGACGAAGCCGAGGATGATCGTCGCGGGCGCCAGCGCGTACCCTCGGGTCATCGACTTCGCAGCGTTCGGTGAGATCGCTCGAGAGGTCGGGGCATACCTACTCGTCGACATGGCCCACATCGCAGGTTTGGTGGCGACCGGGCACCATCCGTCACCGGTGCCTCATGCGGACGTGGTTACGACGACCACGCACAAGACACTGCGTGGCCCCAGGGGTGGGCTGATTCTTTGCAGGGAGGAGCACGCGGCCGGAATCGACAAGGCGGTCTTTCCCTTCATGCAGGGTGGGCCGCTCATGCACGTGATCGCCGCCAAGGCAGTCGCGTTCGGCGAGGCACTCCAGCCGGCGTTCTCTGCGTACTCGGCCCAGGTAATCACGAACGCCAAGGCGCTTGGAGTGCGGCTCATCGAGCACGGCTTCCAACTGGTGTCGGGTGGCACGGATAATCATCTGATTCTCGTGGACCTCCGTGGCAGCCACCCAGATCTGTCCGGGAAAGACGCGGAAGAGGCACTGGATGCCGCTGCAATCACCGTGAATAAGAACACAGTGCCTGGGGAGATGCGTTCGCCGTTCGTCACGTCCGGACTCCGAATCGGGTCACCCGGGCTCACTACGCGTGGTATGGGTGAGACCGAGATGGCGACGATTGCGGACTGGATCGCGGAGATCCTCGCGGCGCCGACGGACGAGGGGGTGCAACGTCGCGTGCGGATGCACGTCGGTGAGCTTTGCGGCCGCTTTCCGCTGTATTCGGAACTCGCGGAGGT
>DGOW01000083.1 GCA_002390225.1 Gemmatimonadales bacterium UBA4456
CGGAGGAAGAGGTCGAGGCCGCCGTTGTCGACTTGCCGGAAGAAGCAGAAGAACTCGAAGAGACGGGAGAAGGGCTGGAAGTCCGGATCGAAGGTCTCCGACGCGACTATCCGGAGTACTACAACAACATCATCCGCCAGATCTTGCGCTGCTTCCGGTGGCGGGACGGTGGGAGATGGGAGACCGAGGTCTTCTTCTACATCACCCGGGACGGAACAGCGGAAGGCATCCAGTTCGTCAGCCGTTCCGGAAGTACCGCCTTCGATTTCGAGGCGATGGGCGCCGTGGATTGTGCGGGCAACGGGCGGTTTGGCCCACTACCCGACGATCTTCCGTATGACCGTTTCCCGATCAAGTTCAGTTTCCGCCCGCAGGGCACTCCGATCATGGAGTTGCCGAACCCAGGCCGGCCGACCGAGGTGACAAGCGAACGATGAGAGTACGTATGATAGGCACGCGGTGGCGGGTGGCCGCTGCGGTGGGTGTGATGATGACGGGGCTGGGCGTGTCTGCCGCCGCTGCGCAGGACGAGCTGCCGGGCGTGAGCCTCGGACTCGTGTACGCCAACAGCTACCTGCCAGCTCTGGCAGTGCAGCCGTTCACAGGCGCGTTTGGGGGAGACATGATCGCCCCTCAGGTGGAGGCGATCGTCGGTCGTGATCTTCGGGGCTCCGATCGCTTTGAAGTCATCGACTCTCTTCCCGACGCGATGGTTGGCACACAGGTCGATTACGCCCTGTGGGATCGGCTCGGCGCCGTCTGGCTCGTAACTGGAGAGGTCGAGGGAGCTGATGACGGGTACATGCTGATCGTCGAACTGCACGACGTCGTATACGGCGAGGTCCGTGACCGGGGCCGCTTCCGGCTACCGGCCCAGACGGATGACGATTTCCGCATGTCCGTCCATCGCACCTCCGATGAGATCGTCCGTTGGGCGACCGGTGATCCGGGCATGGCCGCCAGCCGCATCGCGTTCACGATGGTAGGAAACGACGGCAACAAAGAGATCTACGTCATTGACTCGGATGGCGAGAATCTCGATCAGGTCACCGACTACAACTCGCTCACCGAGTCGCCGACGTGGTCGCCGGACGCGTCTCGCATCGCGCTGGCGTCTTGGAAGACCGGCGTGCCCAGGATCTACGAGGTCGACCGCTTCGGGACCGAGCTTCGGGCGCTGCCTGCACTTCGTGGTGCTGGCGACTATGTCACCCCCGCCTATCATCCAGACGGCCGCACGCTGGCGTTCACGGTGAACGGAAGCGCCAGCCAGAGCGGGATCTTCACATACGATCTGGAGCGTGACTGCTGCCTCGCGTTCCTGTCAGGCGGCCCCTGGTACGATATCTCGCCGACCTACTCGCCCGACGGCCGCTGGCTCGCCTTCAACACACTCCGTTTCGGGGACAATGTGCCGCAGGTCATGATGATGCCATCTGAAGGCGGGGCCGCGGAAACACTGTCACCCTACGAGTACGGTGGAAGCGGATTCTACGCGGCACCCGACTGGTCTCCGAACGGCGACCTCGTAGCGTTCCACGGCCGGATCGACCGCCGCGGGCGCTACCACATCCTCGTGGCGAACCTCGAAGACGGTGGCCGGGTCCTGCGCCAGCTCACATCCGAGGGCAACAACGAAGCCCCGAGCTGGGCTCCGGACGGGCGCCATCTGGTCTTTGCCGGAGAGCGAAGCTGGGGTTTCGGTCTCATGATTGTCGACGTCGCCACAGGGCGTGTTCGGTCACTTTTAGGAGGTCTGCGTGTCGACCTTCCGGACTGGTCTCCCGCGCTCCCGCCCGCTTAAGTCGTGAGCTTCCCAAAGCTGTTGTGAAAAACAGGAGGTCGTTATGCCTGACCTCGACGGTCGAGGTCTCGCAAGATCGTTGCATTTCCAACACTTTCATCCTAACTAGCAGGGGGCTGTTCACCCTGTCAAAGGGCGTTAGCTTCGTTTCGTCCGCCGGCGCAGTACCCTCGCGTCAGCTCTTTCCACCAGTCCGTTCGACCCGGGAGTTGGGATGATCGTCCGTCGTTTCTTCGTTACGGTATTTGCAGCAACGCTCTTGGTGGGCGCATGCGGAGGTGACCCGCCGCCGCCGCCGCCGCCGCCGCAACCTGACCAGGACTCGCTCCAGCGCTACAACGATTCCGTTGCGGCTGCGGAAGCGGAGCGCCGTGCCGAGGCTCAGCGCCTTGCGGCCGAGCGTGCCGCAGAGGCCGAGCTTCAGCGTGCAGTTCGCGCTGCCCGGGCCACTCTGGAGGAGATGGTCTTCTTCGATTACGACATGTCGGAGATCCGTGATGATGCTCAGGCCGCGCTTCGTGCGAAGGTCGACATCCTCCGGGCCAGCCCTCAGGTGCAGATCCGCATCGAAGGCCATGCGGACGAGCGCGGCTCGACCGAGTACAACATGGCTCTGGGCAACCGTCGCGCTGAGGCGGTCCGACAGTTCCTCTCAGGCTTCGGCCTCGCGGAGAACCGCTTCGAGATCGTGTCTTTCGGTGAGGGTCGTCCTCTCCAGCAAGGCTCGTCGGAATCGGACTGGGCGCGCAACCGACGCGGTCAGTTCGTGATCACCGCTGGGGCCAACGCGATTAATCCCGCCAACTGACGGCGTGACCTTTGCGGACCCCTCCTCCGGCCTGCCGGGGGAGGGGTCGACGCGTATCATGAAAAAAACGTTTCCAACGATGACGGTCCGTGTCGTGGCCATGCTGGCCGTGGCTGTGACGTTCAGCGGCTGCGCCATGAAGGGCGACATCCGGCTGCTCCAAGAGGAGCTCCGGGCGATCGCAGCTCGCCAGGACTCTCTGGTGAATGAGCTCCGCATGGAAGCGCAGCAGACGCAAGATTCGCTGCGCACGCAGGGCGATCAGATGTTCGATCTTCGGGGGGACCTCAGCCGTCAGCTCCAGCAGATCAATCAGGCCTTAGTCCGGATCGAAGCGATCGCTGGTGAGAACCAGCGTGGCCTGTCGAGTGTCCGTGATCAGTTGGCCAACATGCGACGACTCCCCGCCGGACCGGCCACGGGGCCAGGCGGATCCGGAGGGCTGACCACCGGTGTCGATTCCACGGACACCGGGGGAGGCGAAAGCCTCATCGGCGGAGGGAGTAATCCGCAGGAGCTCTACGACGTCGCCAAGAATCAGTACGACCGAGGGTCGCTGAACTCGGCGTCCCGGGCGTTCGAGCAATTCCTCTCGGAGCATCCGAATCAGGAACTCGCTCCCGACGCGCGTTTCTATCTGGCGGACATCCTAGGTCAACAGGAACGGCTGGAAGACTCGATGGAAGCGTTTCAGGAAATTGCGGAGCTCTTCCCCACGCACCGTCGTGTGCCAGAGGCCCTGTATCGCATCGCCGAGCTTCAGATCCAGCTCGACGACGTCGACAGCGCGAAGGTGACGCTGGAGCGCATCATCAACACCTATCCGGACGAGCTGGTGGCGTTGCTTGCCCGAGACCGGCTCGACGAGATCGGCTGATCCGTGCGTTGTCCCGAGTGTGACGCGACCGAGAACCGGGTCGTTGATACCCGGGCGAGTCGAGGCGGGCGTGCCGTCCGCCGCCGCCGCGAATGCACCGTGTGCGGGGCTCGTTTTACCACCTATGAGTACGTCGAAGAGCGACCGATTCAGGTGCTCAAGCGATCGGGGGCGATCGAGGACTTCGATCGGACAAAACTGCTGCGCAGCGTAAAGATCGCTTGCGCCAAGCGGCCGGTGTCGGCTCACGACATGGAACGGCTCATCGATGACATCGAGGACGACTTCTCGCGACAGGCCGGGGTCGAAATTCCGTCCGTGACGCTGGGCTCGCTGGTCATGCAGCGACTGGGTCCGCTCGATCGCGTGGCATACGTTCGCTACGCCTCTGTTTACCGGAACTTCCAGGAGGCGGGTGAGTTCCAAGAATTCGTCGATGAGATGGCCGCTGTGGAGGCTCGAGATGAGCAGCGGCGCAACCAGGTCGAGCTTCCAATCTGACGCGGCGCGAGCCGACCGCTGAGATCGTTCAGGCGCTTCGCACCGAACTACTGACCGCAGGTACCCATGCAGAAATCGAGGGGTGAGATGCCCTTCCTCGAGCACCTCGAGGAACTCCGCTGGAGAATACTCTGGGCGATGCTGGCGCTCGTCATCTGCGCAATCATCTCATTCGGGCTCGTCTACTACTTCCAGGCTCTGGAAATTCTGATCGCGCCGATTCGTGACGCGTATGACAGCCCGGACCTGCAGTTGATCTACCTGTCGCCGGCAGATCCGTTCTTTGTCACGCTGAGGCTGGCGATCTACGGCGGGATCATCCTGTCGTTCCCGATTCTCGTATACCAGATCTGGTCGTTTCTCTCACCTGCTCTGGAAAAGGAGGAACGGCGCGCGATCGTTCCGGCGCTTTATCTCGGACTGCTGCTCTTCATTGGGGGTGTTTGTCTCGCGTACTTCGCGGCGCTCCCCGTCACGCTGGAGTTTTTCAAGGCGTTTCTCTCCGACTCCCTTGAGGGGACACTGGAGATCAACGCGACGCTAGGCTTCGTGGTGAAGATGTTGATCGCGTTCGGTGCGGTGTTCGAACTGCCCATCGTGATCCTGGCGCTCAGCCTCATGGGGCTTGTGACGCCTCAGTTCCTCCGGGCCAAACGCCGCCATGCGATCGTGCTGATTACCGTTCTGGCCAGCTTCATCACCCCGGGTGACGCGATCACGCTCACGGTCATGATGATGTTTCCGCTAATCCTGTTGTATGAGTTCGGGATCTTCCTTTCGGCCGGCGTCTATCGTCGTCGGACCAAGAGGGAGGAGGCGTACGAGAAGAGCCTGGCACCGCCGGACGGCTCGGTCGGGAAGGACTAGGCGTGCACCGGGCCCGACTCCGATGCAGCCTGTCGGCGGCGGTGCTCGGGATCATCCTGACCACCCCCGGTCGAGTTGACGCCCAGGTCGTCGATTCGATGCAGGTCCGCGACACTACGTCGTCCGGTGCGGCTCCTTCAGACACGATCGAGATCGTTTCTGATTCGCTGGTGCAGCAGGTCGATTCGGCCCGGCTCGCGATTCTCGAGCGCCTCGGGCGCCTGGCGCGTCCCGTAGGGGCTGACAGCCTTCTCTTTGTTCAGGACTCGGCACGGATGGAAGCTGCGGCGGGCGGCGACCGTGGTGGCGGGATGGACGATATCGCTACCGAGCTCTTCATGATGCCGGGGTATACCCTGACGGAGTATCAGGGAGAGAGCGCGGACTTTCAGGCCCAGGAACGCATTCTGGTCCTGCAGGCACCGGACGGTGGCCGGGCGCGCGTCGCCAGTGAGGGGTCGACGATCGAGGCGGATACGTCGATCACCTTCGACGAACCGTCCGGATCCATCCGGACGGTCGGGGACGCGACGTTCACGCCACCAGAGGGTGACCCTGTCGATGCCGTGAACATGATCTACAACCTCGAACAGGGCCGGGGCTCCGCGGTGAATGCGACGACCGCGTTC
This sequence comes from Gemmatimonadales bacterium UBA4456, assembly GCA_002390225.1. Lineage (GTDB taxonomy): Bacteria > Gemmatimonadota > Gemmatimonadetes > Longimicrobiales > Gaopeijiaceae > UBA2589. Next base: position 5,487 of record DGOW01000083.1, read on the forward strand.
AATCAGCAGGGGGCGAACTGGATCGTGCAGGGCGACATGCCGTACGCGGCGCAGGATTCCACGTTCATGTCGCATGCGCAGTTCACCTCATGCGAGCTCGATGAGCCGCACTATCACTTTGAAACCGACGAGATCAAGATCGTGGCGGGCAACGTGCTCGTCGCACGCGGCGTGCGCCTGTACTTCGCAGATGTGCCTGTCGCGTGGCTCCCGTTCATGGCACAAAGCCTCGCGCGTGGGCGTTCGTCCGGTATTCTGACTCCGCGGTTTTCTGTGAACGACATCGTCCGAACCTCGGGTGGATACCGTCGGCGGGTGAGTAACCTCGGGTTCTACTGGGCCGCCAGTCAGCACGCGGACGCACTCGTGTCGATGGACTGGTTCAGCGAGACGTTCTTCGCCATGACCGGCTCCGTGCGATACCGCTTCAGACGGCAGTTCCTCGAGGGGACGCTGAACGTCAAGCGATTCTGGAACTCGGATGGGTCCAGCGAACTGGCGGTCGACACGCGGCACTCGTGGGAGCTCGATGAGCGCACGCAGCTTCGGATCTCTGGTCGGTTCGTTTCGGACAATCAGTTCGTCCGGGACAATTCGTTCAACCCGCAGGAAGTCACGCAGTCGATCGACTCCGAAGCAGGTATCAACCGTCGCTTCGACTGGGGCTCGCTCTCGATCTCGTCCAACAGGAGACAGTACCTCTCCGATGACCGCACCGAGTGGCTGCTTCCCTCCGCCAATCTGTCGCTCTCGCCGATCACGCTTTTCCGGTCTGCATCGAGCGAGGCGGCGTTCTACAACAACATGACCTGGTCGGGTTCAGGTGGGTTCCGACGGAATGCGGTGGATCGACTCCAGTCTCCGGGTGACTCGATCCTCTCCCTCAGTGCGCTGGACACCGAGGTCGTGTCGGGGTCGGTGCGCAGCAATCTCAGTCTGGGGAATCTCACACTCTCCCAGTCCGTCGATATGACCGAGGGTCGGACGGCAGGGGCGCTCGATGAAGCCTTCCTGGTGATCCCGGATTCGACCCAGCAGGCGCAACTTCTTGTCGGCGACCTGACGGAGTCCGATCTGAGGTGGTCGACCAGCGTGAACTACCGGCAGCAGCTTCTTGGATCGACGACGCTCACGCCGCGTCTGACGTTCTCGGGGACCATGTTCCGGTCGAACACGGACTCCCTGGCGCAGGCGTTCGTGTCGGCACCGTCGCGGCTCTCGTTCGGGACCCAACTCAAGACAGACATCTACGGCTTCTATGGCGGCGTTGGGTCATTCGAAGCGATCCGCCACAAGATCACCCCGGCGATCGACTACGACTGGAGTCCGGAATCAACGCCGACCGAACTCCAGCGGGCTGTCTTCGGTGCGCGCGCTCTGCAGCCGAAGAACGCCGTCGCGCTGTCGCTGACGCAGACGTGGGAGGCGAAACCCAGGACTCCGGAGGAGGGGGAACCATCCATGCAGCAGGGCGGTGCCGGCGCGGGGCTGGCGCCAGGCGACTCTCTGGCCCGCGATCCGCTCACCGATGCCCCCATCGCGAGTGACCTCCTCGCTCAGGAGGCGACTCCGACGTCAAATGATCCGAACACCGGACCACAGCGTGTGCAGAGAACTCCTGCGGTCACGCTTCTGGCGTGGCGGACCAGCGTGATCCAGTACGACTTCGTACAGGCCGACTCTGTCGGGCTCTTTCTTTCGGGTTTCGAAACGACCCGGCTCTCGAACCAGTTCTCGTCCGATTACCTGCGGGGACTCTCCGTGTCGATGGACCACGAGCTCTTCGTCGACCAGCTCGATGCCGACGGGCAGCTCGCAGAGCGGCGTCTCGAGCCGCACCTGAGTTCGGTAAACCTCGGATTCTCCCTGGGCTCGTCCTCTTCGATCTTTCGCTGGCTCACGTTCTGGAAAAGCCGGGAGGAACCCGGGGCTGCGCCTCTGGAACCGGAGAACATCGACGAGCTAAGCTTTGCGGGAACGACGGACGAGTCCACAATCGTGCCGGTTGGGTCCCGGGATGATGTTGCCGTGACGGGACCGGTTCAGCGTACTCGTGGATCCGCTGGAGGCTGGAATGCCAATCTCAGCTACTCGCTCCAGCGGCCGCGGGACCCGACCCGCCTGGCCAGTCAGATGCTCAGCGGCACCGTTCGACTACAGCCGACGGAACAGTGGTCGGTGAGCTGGAGAACGGCCTATGATCTGGAGGTCGGGTCTTTCAATGACCACTCGATCCGGTTGAGCCGCGACCTGCATCGTTGGGAGGCGAACTTCGACTTCCTGCAGACTGCGACCGGGAACTGGACGTTCCGCTTCGAGGTTTCTCTGCGTGACAACCGCGACCTCAAGTTCGACTATAAGCAGCGGAACCTTGACCTGGGGCTTCAGTCGCGCTGAGGTGACAGCGAGCGTCGGCAAGTCAGACGACCGACGACGCGTCCTCCGGAGTTCGCTCGCAGCGTCCTCTGAAGTGGACATTTGTGTTGCATGTCGTTGCCCTAACATGTTGTCAAACATGGACTTGTGATTTCGGCACGGCGAGTGCATTCCTAATTCGTGACGGTGGCCTGTCTGCCTGTTCCTGAAACGGAATATCGGGGCCGGCCCATCCGACGGGAGAGAACGATGAAGCGTGCAATTGCTGGATTGCTAATGGTCGGAGCCCTTGCTGCCTGCCAGGACGGCCTCCTGATTGTGGAGGACGCGGAAGGTATCAGCGGCGTGCCGGCCGCGCCGCGTGCGGTAGCCGTGACGTATTATGCCGGTTCGGTGCAGGTGACCTGGGAACTTGCGTCGGACTGGAACGGTGAGGCGTTTCGCGTCTACTCGCGCCGGGTGAGCGACGCCAGCTGGTTCTTCATCGCAGAGGTCACGAGCTGCTCCGGTGATTTCTGCCTGTATGAGGACCTGAACGTCGTCGAGGACGTGACCTACGAGTACCTCGTCTCAGCCGTAACCGATGGTGGGGTGGAGACCGACGCTGCGGCCGCGGTGCAGGTGTACGTGCCGACCTTCAGTCCTCCCCCCGTTCCGGACCTGCCATACGTGGTGGCGCTGGACAACGCCAATTTCCTTACGTGGGGAACCGCATCGCGAGGGAGCGATGATTTCTCGCACTACAAGATCTACCTCGATGACGCTGGAGAGAGCCTGCTCCTCGGTGAGACGGATTCCGAGGGCTTCCTGGACCTGCTCGCGGCGAATGGGTCGACCTACGGGTACATCGTTACCTCCGTGGACGCTGACGGACACGAGAGTGGTGGCAGCACGATCATGGAAGGAACTCCCCGACCCGACTTCACCGGCGAGTGGGTCTATGACTTCGTGGACGTTCCGTCCGCTTCCGGGTTCTTCTTTGCGGAGGATGAGAGCGATCTGCCGGTCGTGGATGGGACGGATCCAGGCCGTCACTTCCGCCTAGAGACCGACGCAAACGGTTGGTGGATTGTGCCAGGACCGGACGCGGCGATCTATCCGGACGGCTTCCAGACGACCGCTCTGAAGTGTAGCGTGGGTGCCGACGCAGGCTGCGTCGATGTGGCGAGTGCTCCGCTCACGGGGTACGTGACTCAGGACGTACAGGCCTCCACTCAGGAGTCGTACGTCTTCCGAGTGCTCGGCGACGATCAGCAGATCCACTATGGTGTGATACGCGTCGACCTGCTCGGCTTCGATCAGAACGATGACGCGCTGATGATCTTCGACTGGGCCTACCAGCTACAACCTGGGAATCCGAACCTGGCACCGGGCATCGGCGGATGAGCTCGATGCGCTGAGGTTCAGGCACTGGAACGGTCGAATGGGGCCGGCACCAAAGGGGGCCGGCCCCTTTTCACTGACCATCTCCTAG
>DGOW01000111.1:0-1127 GCA_002390225.1 Gemmatimonadales bacterium UBA4456
ATAATCATGGCGCACGCTACGTTTAGAGCTCCGCTCGTCGAGCTGACCGTCACTTCCCGGCACGCCGACGAAGTTCACAAGCCCCGACATGCGATCTTCACCCAAACGCACTTCGACACCTCTCTTCACCGCGTTGGCCTTGCTGGCGGCCCTCGCGACGCTCTCCACGCTCGCGAGCGCGCAGGTGAGAGTGCCAGCTATCTAGATAGTCGTTCCCAATCTCCGCTTCCCATGCTCCTGAACTCACCAGCCCGCGGGCACGACGACGTATCGCGCCGCGACTCACGACCCACGTCAACTCCTTCGGCCCCTCAAAACACCGCAGGAGACCGCCCGCAACGGCCAGGGCCGGGTCAGCGCCTCCGCTAACCGTCCCCGCCACGCGGCCGGGGACAGCGCCGCCCGCGGGGTTTCTCGGTCTACAAGTATCGGCCTCGGACGGTCCACCGATACACGCGGCAACGCCGGTACTTCTCGGAACGGTGTTGGACGCTCCCAGGGTCCAAGGCCGGTGGCAGTCAAGCGACCGGACGCCGGCGCCGGCAGCCGCGCCTTCGTCAATGAAGACGCCGGCGATCCCATCTGGGGCTTCGAGGGTCCCACCACCTCGAGCGGCCTCGACGACTTCCACATCATGGGCGTCAAGATCAACATGGCCAACGGCGACTTGAGCGAGTTCACAGCGATCCCTTCCCTCGCTGACACGAGAGCGTTTGGGGCAGGACGCGCGGGAGACCTCTGCGCAACGGGCGAGTGTTCCTGGAGAGAGGTGAATCCCGTCCCCGGCGATTTTGGAAACCTCCTCCCCGGCGAGATCAACATCGCTCCCGATGATAGCGACTTCTCGCGATCTGGATTGAGCGTCGGCGGCAACTGGTTCGGGCAGCAGATGACCGACTACGAGGTTGAGCGCGGGACAGCATTCCGAGGCTCCCTCCCCAACTTCATCACCAAGATGACCGCCGGTCTCCAAGCTGCCCCCCCCTTCACCGATCAGCTCGAGCCCATGACCGAGCTCGAGTCCGGCGGCCCGTTCGTTGAGGATTCCTTCATCTTCGAGCCCCGAGAGAACGTCATCGGCGGCCAGATCATCCGTCACGATTGCGTCGCATCCGCGCCGTGCGAGG
>DGOW01000111.1:1179-2640 GCA_002390225.1 Gemmatimonadales bacterium UBA4456
CTACTACACCGTCAACGAGGTCGTCGTGGTTCCGTCCACGCTCCGAGGCTTCTCCACCGTCGACTTCGCGGACATCGTCGTCCGATGGGACTCCGGCCAGGAGACTACTTTCATCGGTCACTTCATCAAGCAGGACGGCGTCTCCGAGACGGACCGATTCCAGGGCCTGTTCTACATCCGCGAGGAGGAATTCGAGCCCGCGCCCGTTGAAGAGGAGGAGCCGTGCGAAGAGGAACCGTGCGAACCGGCGCCGGTGGTCGTGGAGCCTCTCTTGTCCATCTACGAGGGACCCATCACCCGCCTCTCCGAGAGCGCCTCTCCGGGTCCCGTCTCGATCGCGTCACCGGAGACCTGGAACATCATGTGGATCATGGGCTGCCCCGTGCACATCCACCCCGACCTGATCCTCGATGGACCCACCGTCGACGACGAACCCATCCGCGGCGCCAGCCTCTTCGAACTTCTCGACGAAGATGACGACCGCGGCCACGCGCTCAGCATCATCGGCGCCACCGGCAAGGGCGTCGCCGAGCGCGTGGGACAAATATACGTGATGCAGGAGATCGTCGTCGAGCTCGCCGAGAACGTCATCATCTACCCCGACGCGAGCGCCGACGCCGCCGAATTCGACCGCACCAGCAACGTCTTGAAGCTCTTCCCCGTGGCTGGCTCCCCGCAAAGCTTCCAGATGAAGGTGAAGCTCTCCGACGACAGAAACTTCCCCGGCAGCTGGCTCGACGCCGGCGGCGAGGCCCTCGACGACCAAAGCGTCGAGGGTCTTGAGACTGCGCTCATGAGCGCCCCCGATTGGTCCCTCGGACTCGGCGGATACTTTTCCATCTCCGACGACGGCGACGGCACCGCCGGGACTTTCTACGTCGTCGAGGGCGAGACCACCGCCCTGCCCGCTACCCTTCCCGCCGTGCTGATCAACCGCTACAACCTCCGCTACGATTCCAACGACGGCGAGGTGCGCATGGAAATCAGGGGCCAGTACGTATCAGACGGGCCCATCCAGGGCGACATGGAGGTCAGCCTCGCGATGAAATACGATACGGAAAGCGGCGACGGTGCTTTCCCGTGCCAAGACGCTACAGAATGTTTGGTCCTGTCCGAGTTGGGCACCGACCAGACTGGCGCGCCCGGCAGGATCTTCTACGACGATGACACCATCGACGAGAGCGAGGACTGCGAGGTGGAACCCGAGTTCCCCAACGTCTGCAGCTTCCGCATCCGAGTCCGCCAAGAGGAAATCAGAGTCGAGGGTCTCGGCGTCACCGACACGCCCTGGCCCGAGTACCACTCCTCACTGAAGCTGCAGTACCTGGCCGACGTCTTCACCATCGTCGTCACCGCCGATGACGGTGAGGACACCGAGGTTGAGGCCACGCCCGGCCGCATCCGAGTCGACTGATCGAAGCCGCCCCTCGAGACGGAACCGCAAACCTCGGAGCCGCCGCC
>DGOW01000017.1 GCA_002390225.1 Gemmatimonadales bacterium UBA4456
GGCACTGGCACTGGCACTGGCACCGGCACTGGCGGCACGCATGCGTCCAGCGGGGCGTTCAGTGACGGGAGCTCGACTGCGGGTCTCTCCACCAGCAGCGTGTCCGCTTCCACCGCGAGCGAGTCGGCAGTGGCGGAGCCGGTAGCGTTGGAATCAGAGGGCCTTGCCCCGCCTGAATCTGAACCTATCGTCCCCATGGACGACATTCGCGAAGCTTGGGCCCGCTGGATCAACTCGGCGCGTGGCATTCCCGTCGGGCTGGGGCCGTTCCTTCATTCGGCGTCGGTTTCTGAGGATGAAGGTGGGCTGGTCATTACCCCCCTCCCGGGACCCGCCGTGGAACGCCTTGGTCAGCCTACGGTGATCGAGGCGATCCGCGAGGGGATGACCCCGTTCCTGGGGCGTCGGCCCGTTCTTCGGGTGGAGGCTCCCCAGGGCACTCAAGGGTCGGCGGAACGAGTCACGCGTGAAGAGGTGCAAGCGGACACGCTCAAGGCACTGTATCGACAGGAACCGCGTCTCGAGCGGGCGGTAAAAGAACTTGATCTGGAACTCATGGATTAAGGCACAGGAATGACAGATCTCTCTCAGCTGATGCAACTCAGCCAGAAGCTTCAGGCGAAGATGGCAGAGCTTCAAGAGAACCTTGAGTCCAAGTCGATCACTGCATCGTCGGGTGGTGGCATGGTCACCGTCACGGTCGATGGGAAGGGACACGCGCGACGTATCCAGATCGATCCGACATGCGTGGACTCTCGCGACGTCGAGATGCTCGAGGATCTCGTGCTCGCGGCCATCAGCGAAGCGCAAAACAAGGCACAGAGTGAGTACGAAGCGGAGATGCGGAACGCTACGGGTGGCCTTCCGATGAACATCCCGGGCCTGCCGAAGTTGTTCTGACGCAACGCAATGTCGGCGATTGATCGTCTAACGGACGAGCTAGCCCGCCTCCCGGGGATCGGTTCCAGGACCGCGCTGCGCCTTGTCCACCACCTCATGAAGGGGTCCAAGGACGACACCCGTCGGCTGGCTCGCTCACTTGTGGACGTGGCGGACAAGATCCGCGCGTGTGTCGTATGCGGAAATTTTTCGGAGCACGAGCTCTGCGATATCTGTGCGAATCCACGTCGAGACACGTCGGTCTTGTGCGTCGTGGAAGAAGCCTACGAGGTCGGCGCGATCGAACGGACAGGTCAGTTCCGGGGAATCTTCCACGTCCTGGGTGGCCGACTGTCGCCGCTCGACGGAATCGGACCCGAGGAACTCAACGTCGCGTCGCTTCTGGAGCGGATCCATGGCTCGGATGAGGGCATCCAAGAGGTGATCATCGCGACGAACGCCAGTGTGGAGGGGGAGGCGACCTCCGTCTTTCTCGAGCAGGAGATCCGGCCACTCGGTCCGCGTGTTACACGTCTGGCACGCGGGATTCCGGTAGGCAGTGATCTGGAATACGTTGATGGAACGACGATCGCACAGGCTCTGGCGGGCCGACGGGAAATGTGAAGATGGACAGGAGTCTGAAAACAGCAGGGCTGACGGTGCTCGCGGCTGCCGCCGCGGGGGCGATTGCAGCCATGATCATTCGCGGCCAGATCACACGGCACCAGCGCGATCTCTTCTCGCCTCGGGCCCTCAAGCGTCTGGCTGCGCTGGGTCATATTGGCCGGGAGCAGGCGTCGGTAGACCTGATTCGCCTCCTGCTGGATTTCATCGCCTGGGAGCCGAAACAGATGCTCCGGGACAGGGCACAGGCGATCATCGACAGGATGCTCGACGACGTGGAGCGTCTGGGGATCGAGGCCCGAGCGAATTCCGCCTGAAACCGGGAACCTTGCCCCTCGCGGCAGGCATGCCGAAGTTACGGTCTGTAGCCGATTTCCGGGCGTCCAGTGACGCACGTGACCCCTCTGGGGTGAGCGGCAACCCGTTGACCGAACGAGAGGTCTCTTGGATCCACGCTCCACAAATATGGGGAGGTAGAGTCGTCACATGTCGATGATCAACTACGCCTCGCGTGAGATCAACTGCAAAATCGTGTACTACGGTACGGGGCTCGGCGGGAAGACCACCAACCTCGAGTACATCTGCTCGCGGGTGAATCCGGATTCGAAGGGGAAAATGATCTCTCTCGCAACCGAGACGGAGCGCACGCTCTTCCTCGATTTCCTGCCGATCGATCTCGGTGAGGTTCGGGGATTCAAGACGCGCTTCCATCTGTACACGGTGCCCGGTCAGGTCTACTACAACGCGAGCCGGCGCCTGATTCTGAAGGGCGTGGATGGCCTGGTGTTCGTCGCGGACTCCCGGGCGTCGCGGACTGAGGCGAACATCGAATCGATGCATAACCTGTGCGAAGATCTGGAAACGTACGGTTACGACCTCGAGACGATCCCCTTTGCGATTCAGTATAACAAGCGCGACATGGACAACATCGTCTCTCCTGAGGACCTGCGAGCCCAGATCAACCCGATGGGGGTTCCGGACTTCGAGGGAACCGCGATCAACGGTGAGGGCGTCTTCGAGACGCTGTCCTGCGTCAGCAAGGCGGTCGTCTGGGCGCTGGCCTGACCTGAGCGACACGTCGATGGGAGCTCCGGAGCCGCTGGGACGCGGCCGACGGATCAACCTCCCGAACGTCATCACTGTCGGCCGCATCGCGGCCTGTCCAGTGTTATTCTGGTTGGCGATGTCGACCAACACGACCGCCCGTTTCACTGCCTTCGCTCTGTATACGGCCGCCGGGCTTTCGGACATTCTGGATGGGTACCTGGCACGGCGTGACAACCTCGTCACGGACATGGGCAAGCTTCTCGACCCCATCGCGGACAAGCTTCTCCTCGTCGTGACGCTGATCCCGGTCTACGTGATCTCCCACCGGGGGGGCGCTCTCGATGAGGTACCGTGGATTGGTGAACTCCCGATGTGGATTCTCGTCGTAATCTTCGGCCGTGAACTGTTCATCACGGTATTCCGGGCCTATGCCGCCCGGCGCGGAGTCGTGATTGCCGCCGGCTGGTCAGGGAAGCGCAAGGCAATGTTCCAGATGTTCTTCATCGGCGGAGCGCTGCTCTGGTACCCACTGATCGAGGTCGGGACGAGCCGGGGCTGGAACAGCGGTTTCTGGACCTTCTTCTCGGAGGGGCTTCAGGTGTGGGTTGTGGTCATGCTCGGGTTAGCTGTCCTGCTGACCGTGTACTCCCTGATCGACTACCTCTGGTCCTATCGGACAGTGGTCGGGATTCGGGACTGACGTGACCGAAGGCGCACCGAGCGCTGCGGTTGTGTCGGTCGGCAACGAGCTCCTCTTCGGCGAAACCGTCGACACGAACGCGGCCTGGCTTGGGCGTGAACTGACCACCCTCGGGATCCCTGTCGTGCGTCGCTATACGGTGGGAGACGTAGCCGAGGACATCGCATGGGCCGTGCGTGAGGCGACTGAGATGACCGACCTGGTGATGGTCACCGGGGGTCTGGGTCCTACGCCCGACGATCTCACAAAGCCCACAGTGGCCGTCGAGTTCGACCTCGCCCTGACCCGCGACGACCTCATGCTGGAGACACTCAAGGCACGATACGGCTCGGGAGGCCATGACGAGGTTCCGTTGGCCGCACGTGTCCAGGCCGAGATCCCGGAAGGCTCAACCGTCCTGGAGAACCCTGAGGGCACTGCGCCCGGGATTCTCCTGCGGACCCGAAACGCGACCGTGGTCCTGCTTCCCGGTGTGCCCCGCGAGATGCGAGCGATCGTCAAGGGCGCGCTGCGGCCGCACCTCGAGGCCATGCGCCCGGTGCACGCGGAACGAGTCTGGCACCACGTGACCCATACCACTGGAATTGTCGAGTCGCGACTGACGGAACAGGTTGAGGCGCGGATGGCCGAACTCCCGGGCGAGATCCGTACGCCGGTCGGAGTGGCGTATCTCCCGGACGTCTACGGGGTCGACCTGCGGTTCTCTGCGTCCGGGGTCTCTCGGGACGAGGCACGCGCCCGGATCGCTCCGCTCCTCGATGCAATCGACGAGGTGGTGGCACCGTACCGATTCGAGTGTGCCTCCGGTGACCTCGCGGAAGCGGTCAGTACGGAGCTCCGCAATCGTGGAATGAAGATGGCCACGGCGGAGAGTTGTACAGGGGGGCTGATTGCGAAGCGAATCACCGATCGCCCGGGATCTTCGGAGGTGTTCGCTGGAGGGGTCGTCGCCTACTCGAATCGGGTGAAGGTCGAGCAGCTGGGTGTCCGAGTCGAGGATATCGAGAGGTTCGGCGCCGTCTCCGAAGCGGTGGCCCACCAGCTGGCGGGAGGGGTCGCCGCTCTCCTTCACGCAGATGTGGGCATCGGCGTGACCGGGGTGGCCGGCCCTAGCGGTGGTAGTGTCGAAAAGCCCGTCGGAACCATATGGATTGGGACTTCTGTACGGGGTGAGGTCGAGACCTTTCTTGGACACTACTCGGGCGATCGCGAGACTGTGCGGGCCAGGGCGGGACAGGCAGCGCTGGCTTCGGTGTACCGTCGCTTGCTGAATGCATCGAAGGGATGAACCTCGGGGGAACGCTGTGGTATCTTTCGAGTCGATAAACCCGCGACCCATGGTCAGAGAATGACGGACGCGCACGTCGAAGACGAGCAGAACGAGACGGTCGACTCGGCCGAACAGCCAGCCGACTCACCTCAGGGTGGATCGGATGGCGCGACGGATGGCGTCATCGAGATCGAGGCTGACGTCGGGCGGGCAGCGCCTGCATCGGGCAGCGAGCCGAGCGAAGTGACGGCGTTGCGCGAGGAGTTTGGCGCGCTGAACGACCGGCACCTCCGCCTGGTTGCCGAGTTCAACAACTTCCGGCGCCGATCGGAGCAGGAGCGACTGAGTGCCTGGTCGCGAGCCCAAGCCGACCTGGTCGGGAAGTTTCTCGATGTTCTCGACGACCTTCACCGGGTCGCGGAGCTCGATTTATCGAACGCGACGGTCGAAGCGATCATGGAGGGTATCGATCTGGTCGAGCGGAAGTTTGTGCGGACACTCGACGAAACGGGTGCCGAGATGATCGACCCCACCAATCAGCCGTTCGATCCGGAACGAATGGAAGCGATGATGCGGGTCCCGGTGGAGTCCGACCAGCAGATGGACACAGTGGCTCAGGTGTTCCAGAAAGGTTATTCGCTCAAGGGTATCCTGGTCCGGCCCGCCCGCGTCAGCGTCTATACGCAGGGATAGGCGTCGATGGCGGCTGCGGGAAAGGCGAAGGATTTCTACAAGGTCCTCGGTGTTTCGGAGAAGGCGGATCCGGACGAGATCAAGAAGGCCTACCGCAAGCTGGCGAAGAGGTACCACCCTGACGCGAATCAGGGGGACGACCAAGCCGCAGACCGCTTCAAGGATGTTGGAGAGGCGTACTCGGTCCTCAGTGATCCGCAGAAGCGGAAACAGTACGACCAGATGCGGAAGCTGGGGTCCCTGGGATTTGGTCCGCGTTCCGGCCCCGGCGCCCGGCCTCCCGGTGCTCCAGGAGCGGACCCGGGCTTTTCCTTCGACGATTTCCAGGGCGGGTTCGGGAATATCTCGGATCTCTTTTCGTCACTTTTCGATCTGGGAAAGAAAGGCCCCGACGGTGGTCCTGCTCCCGGCCCGGGTGGGCAGAGCGCGAAGTCCCCGCGTCGCAAAGGCGAGCACGTCGAGTATGTCGTGGAGATCCCGTTCCTTATCGCAGCCAGGGGTGGAAAGATCTCGGTGGACGTCGCGATCACCGAAGATTGCGCGACATGCGGCGGGGATGGCGCCAAGCCTGGAACTTCCGTGAAACGGTGCGAGGAGTGCGAGGGGACGGGGAACATTTCCTTTGGTCAGGGTGGCTTCGCGGTCAAACGCCCTTGTCCTGCCTGCTTTGGTCGCGGCAAGCTGCCCGGGACAGCGTGCGGGTCGTGCTCCGGCCGCGGAGCGGTCCGTCAGCAGAGGAAGATCTCCCTCAACGTCCGCTCGGGGGTCGAGACGGGCACTAAGGTGCGGCTGTCCGGCCAGGGCGAGCGTGGTCGAGCGGGCGGCCCTCCCGGCGATCTGATCATCACGTACAAGGTGAAACCGCACCGGTTCTTTGAGCGGGACGGTCTCGACGTGCACGTGAGCGTGCCCATCAACATCGTGCAGGCGACACTCGGGTCTAAGATCCGCGTGCGGACAATTTCCGGGAAGCGGGTGGTTCTGACCGTCCCCGAGGGCACTCAGTCGGGCACCAAGTTCCGCATTCGAACGCAGGGGATCGAGAAGGGTGACCGGATCGGTGACCAGTACGTCGAAGTCGTGGTGACGGTGCCCGACCAGCTCTCGGAAGAGGACCGCAAGGCTATGGAAGAGTTCGCGGAGGCCAGCGGCCTCAAGCACTAGGCGATTCGACCGCCTCCGAGTACCCGTAATCCATCGAAAACGACCGCAGACTGACCCGGCGTGATCGCGGGCTGCGCGGCGCTCAGCGCGAGCTTCAAATCGTCCCCTACGTCCACGACAGTCGCGGTCACGGTCGGGGCCCGGTACCGCAGCTGAACGGTGACTTCGTCGCCCGGTGAGGGTGCCGCTGTCAGCCAGTTCAACTCTCGTACGGCCACTGACGCACCGAAGAGTTCTTCGCGTGTGCCGACTACCACCTCCCTGGTCTCCGGGCGCACGGCGAGAACGAACATTGGCTCTGGAAAGCCCCCGCCGAGTCCGCGTCGCTGGCCCACGGTGAAGCCTGCGAAGCCCCTATGCTGCCCCATGACGGTGCCATCGGAGCGGACGATCTGGCCTGGCTCGAGGGCGGGGTGTACGGGTCCCAGCCGCTTGCGCAGCAGGTCCCGGTAATCCCCGGTCGGAACGAAGCAGATTTCCTGACTCTCGGGCTTCTCCGCAGTTGCGAGTTCCAGCGTGCGTGCCTGTTCGCGGACCTCGGCCTTCGTCAGATCACCCACGGGGAAGAGAAGGCGAGGGAGGATCTCCGGGGGGAGCCCCCACAGGAAGTATGACTGGTCCTTGGCGTCATCCAGACCGCGGAGCAGGGAGGTCTCGCCGGCCGTATGCGCTATGCGTACGTAGTGGCCCGTGGCGATGCGATCGCAGCCGAGTGCCTTTCCGCGAGCGAGCAGGTCCCGGAACTTCGTGTTCGAGTTGCATCGGACGCAGGGGTTCGGGGTCCGTCCCCGGGCGTATTCCGAGACGAAGTCGTCGATGACGTCCCTGGTGAAGTCCTCTTCGACGTCGAAGACGTAGTGTGCGATCCCGAGGGAGGAGGCCACTCGCTTCGCATCCATGATCCCGTCGAGCCCGCAGCACGTCTTGCCGTGTGTCGGAATGTCGGAGTAGCAGAAGGTCTTCATCGTCACGCCGATGACCTCGTGCCCCTCGTCGACAAGGATCGCAGCGGCCACTGATGAATCGACGCCGCCCGACATCGCGACCAGCACGCGGCTCATGCGTTGCTCCGGAGGCGGTGCCAGACTGCGGTCACAACTTCGGCACCGCGGTCGACGTCGGCTTCTGTAGTCCCACGACAGACCGAGAGTCGCACCGTGGCGAGCGGGTCGTCCGTCCCGTAGAGCGCGGCGATCACGTGGCTCCCAGCCATTGCCCCGCTGTGGCACGCAGATCCACCGGAAGCGGCGACACCCTCCAGGTCCAGTGCCATGAGGAATGCGGCACCATCGATGACCTCAGGGATTCCCAGGCTGAGCACGTGCGGGGCCAGCTGCCCATCTGCGCAGTTCACGCGGAGGCCAGGAATCTGAGCAACAAGTCTGGCCTGCAGACGGTCGCGCACGGCGGCCATTCGGGCACCCGCCACGGCGAGGTCAGCGACCGCCAGATGGATGGCCTCCGCCAGGCCTACGGCCCCTGCGACGTCTTCCGTGCCCGGCCGGAGCGATCGTTCCTGCCCTCCACCAAAGATCAGGGGCTCCACCTCGACGCCGGCTTGGACGTATAGGACACCGCACCCACGCGGACCGCCGAGCTTGTGCCCTGTCGCGGTAAGCAGGTCCACTCCGCTTTCTGCCACATCGATGCGGACCTTCCCAACGGCTTGAGAGGCATCCGTATGCACGATGCCGCCCAGCTCTTTCGCCCAGGAGACGACGTGGTCGATGGGGAGGAGGAGGCCCGTTTCGTTATTGGCCCACATGACGGAAGCGAGGAACGGGCGTGCGGCGAGATCCATGGACACGCTGAGCAGATCGAGGGTGCCGTCTATAGCCACCGGAATGACGCGCATCTCGGCTTCTGCACGTTTGTGCAGCCACTCCGCAGGCTCGAGGACCGCGCTGTGCTCGATTGCGGAGACGAGGACGATCGGCGTTCTGGGGGGATTCGTCTTGGCCATGGCTCTCACACCCCCGATCAACGCGAGGTTGTCGGACTCCGTTCCACCTCGGACGAATCGGACCTCGGAGGGACTGGCTCCGATCGCGGTCGCAAGTCTTGCTCTCGCGTCTTCGAGCGCAGCAGCGGCTGCCTGGCCCCATCGGTGAGAACTCGAGGGATTGCCGAACGTCGCCGACAGATACGGCTCCATGGCGGCGAGCACGTCCTCCCGTAGAGGAGTCGTCGCGGCGTGGTCGAGATAGACGTTGGACATGGATGAAGCGCTGATTTGCCTAGGATGGAGCGACCCCTAAGTTAATCGGGTAGGGCTGAGCGCCCACCACGCGACTCGCGCGAAGTCTGAATGCCGCGATTGACCCCGCCGTTTCCACCCGGAAAGCCCAAGAGCTTCAGGGCCACCGTCCATGGGACTGTATTCGCGGGGCGCGACCGACACATTGAGCGGCTTCACGACGGCGAGCTCGTTCGACTGATTGCTGATCCACCAGGCCAGAATGAACCCGAGGTATGGGTTCACATGTCGACAGGAGAGCCGATCGGGCACCTTCCACCAGAAGTCTGTTGGTGGCTGTGGCCATGGATGACGAGTGGTGGAATTGCGTCAGCGGTCTTGCTGCAGGTTCGTGGCGCAGACGTACCGTCATGGCGCCGGCTGCTGCTCGAGGTCTCCTGCATGACCCCATAGCGACGTCAGAACGTGGAGACACCCAGCTCCGAGATCTCGTCGACCTCCATCGCCTCATCGATACGGTATGGCTCGCCATAGCGTACCCGAATTAGTGAGCCGTAATGAGCCATTTTAGCCCTGATCTGAGCGATCAGTTCTCGGCCACCTCCCGGGTAGACCTCACCGGCCTGTGTCGCGCCATCGAACTGTGACTGGTAGGCCGCGATCGCATCCAACTTCCGGTCCATCTGATCGGTGACATCGACGACGAAGTCCGGTGGGCCGGCGTCCTCACGGAAGGCCGTCGCATAGACCAGCTTATGTGGGCGGAATGGCTCGCCCGGCACCTCCAGCTTCCGTAATGCCGAGAGGAAGCACGCGTCGCGGACGAGCTCCGAAGTGACCCTGTGGTCGCGATGGCGCCCGTGCTTCCAGTGCGTAATCACAACACGCGGCCGGAAGGCCCGGATCAGTGCAGCGACGACGAGTCGGGAGTCATGGTCATTCCGCAGGCTCGAGTCGGGCAGCTCCGCGCAGGCTCGAAGCGCTAAGCCCATCCGCGCGCCCGCATTGCTGGC
>DGOW01000106.1 GCA_002390225.1 Gemmatimonadales bacterium UBA4456
GCTTGATCAGCCTCAGCGCTTCGGTGAGGATCCATATCAAGCGTTCTCGCTAGGCTCATCCTCCCTCCGAATCAGTCTCTCGAAGTTGACTGTCGGGGTGTCGACGACGCCTCAGCAGTGGGGGCCGGGCGATGTACATCCACTCGTCATGGGCGCGGCAGCTGGGGGGATCCCTCACGCGTTCGGCGGCACCAATGCTCCCGTAGGGGTGGGGGTTGGAACGATCGATCTGCGGTACATGGCCGGTCGTACGGAGCGCAGTGACTGGTTCGGTCTCACGGGTCAAGACAGGTTCGCGCTGCTGAACGGTTTCGTTTTGACGTTCCGTCCTCGATGGATCTCCGGGTTGGAGCTGGGGGCTACTCGGCTCTTCCATTCGCCGTGGCCATCCGACGACCAGTCGATGCGTGACCTCCTGGTCAAGCCATTCGAAGGGGTCCTGAAGGCGGGTTTGCAGGGGACCGACAATCGTGTCGATGACCAGTTCGCATCGGTCTTCGCACGATGGTTGATCGTGCCCGCTGGAGCGGAGGTGTGGTTCGAGTTCGTGCGCGGTGACCACTCTGTGGATTTGAGGTGGCTCACGGTCGAACCGGAGGATTTTGGCGGGTACGCCGTGGGGCTCCGAAAGACCTGGCGCTCGGAGTCTGTCCTTACGGTCTTTCGCGCGGAGAGCATCGTATCCGGAGCCACGCATCGTGAACGAGGTGGAGCACGACTGTTCCTCAGTGACCGCGCTGGTCCGCTCTACCGGCAATCGTCACCGCTGATCGGTGGATGGACCCACAGAGGACAACTCTTGACCACGTCGGCGGGCCCCTTCGGAAATGGGCAGTCGCTGGGCGTGGATCGGTACACGGAATCAGGAGCGTGGTCCCTCGGTCTCGATCGCAGCATCGTACGAGATCGTACCTTGGGCCCGGTACCCGAGGAGGCTGGCGATATCGACGTTCTCTACGTGGCATCGGGAAGTTGGAGCCGGTTCCTTGGCAAGTGGGATGCCACTGCGGCTTTGGACTGGGCGCTGAATTTGAACCGCTACCTGGGTTCCGATGAGACGAATCTCAGGTTTCGGGTGACGGCTTCCCGAAGATTTGTTCGCAGCCCGCGCTGAACTCGTGGCAGGCGTCCTGCGTTTGGGGATCGCCCTTCACTCGCTTGAGGCTAAGGCTCGAGAGGTGTACGAGAAGCATGGTGCGGACACACTTCTCCAATGGCCGATTTCACCTCGGGAGGCACTATTGTTTGGGATCCGCACATCTCTCGAATCATCGGCCGTCTGGATCTCCGTAAAGTGAACATCTCTCCTCCGTTCCTGACCCTGCCCGTGGGCTGGATGTGGACCAACAGGTAGCGCGCGACACCGCGTGGAACGTCGCTGGCGCTCTGCTGCCGATTGCTGCGGGTCTGTGGGCGTTCCCCAAACTCCTGAACGCAGTCGAGCCCGAAGCGTTCGGGTGGCTCTCGATCGCGTGGATCGTCCTGGGAGCCGGTGGCCTGTTCGATCTCGGTCTCGGACGTGCACTCACACGAGAGGTATCGACTCAAGGGTCGAGGCTTGACGCGCGTGTTCGGGCGGGTCTGCAACTGTCGCTCGTGTCCGGAATCGTGTTCGCCCTCGCGGGCGCCGTCTTGGCTCCCGGTTTGGCGGCCTGGGTGGGCGTTGGGGCTCTGGAGCCGGGGGAGGTCACCCAGTCCCTCCGGATCTTGTCCGTCGCACTGCTGGCCATCGTGCTTTCCTCCGCCTTTCGAGGGATTTTGGAGGGAGACCGCTTTTTCATGCTCGCCAACGCGGTTCGGGGACCCTCGATCGCTGCCAGCTTCCTGCTTCCGTTAGTCGTCGAGCCCGAATTACCGAACCTGGTTGCTGCTGCGGTCGCCGGCCGATGGCTCGGTACGGTCGCATATGCGTGGATCATCCGTCGGTGGTGGAAGACGCGTTCAGCGGCCTGGCGTTTGGAGTCTCGAACTGGGGTCCTGTGTCAGGGGGGAGGCCCTTCCACAGAGTTCTGGGGCCCGATGATCAGATTTGGAGGCGCGGTCACCCTGACAAGCGCTTTCGCATTCGTCTTGTCACAGGCTGACCGCGTCCTTGTCGCGAGAGTACTTGGCACCGCTGTGCTCGGAACATGGAGTCCCGTGTTCGAGGTCATCAGCCGGGTCATGATCTTTCCGGTGGCCTTCGCCTCAGCCTTGTTTCCTCGCATGGTGCGGTGGAGCGACACACCGGGTGCCAGCGGAACCGCTCTCGGGCGTGCCGGGCTTTCCGTGGCATTCGCTCTTCTGCTGCCGTGCCTCGGGATGTTCGCCGCCGTTCCCACGGCGCTGGATTTATGGCTTGGTGTGGAGGTGCCTCTGGGGGTTACTCAAGGGGCGCGTTGGCTGGTTGTGGGTGTCTACTTCAATGCGGTGGCTCAGGTGCCATTCGCTTTCCTTCAGGCATCAGGCCGGCCCGGCATCCCCGCGATGCTGAATGGCCTGGAACTCCCCGTCTACCTTCTTCTCTTGACTGCGTTTCTCGAAATGTTCGGGATCGCTGGTGCAGGCATGGCATGGGCAATCCGAGCTTCTGCTGATGCGGTCTTCATGTACGTCGCGGCCGTTGCCTTGGCGCGATCAAGGCGTGTCGGATGAGTCCCGCGAGCCATGTCTCTCCATGTCGTTTCTCCGAAACGGTTGCTCCCCCACCTGTTGGGTCCGCACAATCAGCGCTGTGCATCGATGCAATCCATATCTTTGGTAACATCCAAGCATGGGTCGGTGCCGAGGAACAGATCAATCGGAACCGGCATCGCGGCTCGGGTGCATGGATCTTCATCCTTTACGTCGGGGCGAACGGGGCATGGGTCTGATCTGGGTGCTACAAAAGGCTGCGATTGCTGCGCGTTGACGTCGACGCACGGATGCTTCGAGCCGGAGGGATCGGACGATACATCCGTGGGGTGGTGGGACCGTGGCTGTGTGATCACGCTGTGGAATCAGTCCGGCTGTATGGGCGGACTGCGGATCTGGATGCGTGGCTGACACATATCGGCGCCCAGGGGAATATCGAGATCGTGGCGTGGGGCGATCCGACCTACAGCCTGTCGGCTCAGGCGCGGTGGCCTCGGTTGAGTCGGCGTGGTGCCGCATGGCGGCCGGACGTGAGCTTCTTCCCGCACTTCGATGCCCCTCTCCTGTTGCATCCGCGCCCATCAGCAGTTGTCGTTCATGATCTGATCCACTTGCGCGTGCCGACTGCCTTCCCCTTTTGGAAGCGGCGGCTGGCAGCCGGCATGATTCGGCGGGTTGCGCGGCTGACGGACCAGATTGTGACGGTGTCCGAGAGTAGTCGTGCCGACATTCTGGCTTTTGTAGGCCCTGAGGCTCCGCCGGTCGACGTGGTTCGGAACGGTGTTTCGGACCTGTTCACGCCAGGAATCCCCGACGGTCAGGGTGCGGACCCCTTCCTACTGGTCGTCGCACCCCATAAGCCACACAAGAACCTGCTGCTCGCTGCGCAGGTGCTCCTGCGACTCCGACAGCACGAGGGCTGGCGACTTGTCTTGGTAGGTCCCAA
>DGOW01000029.1 GCA_002390225.1 Gemmatimonadales bacterium UBA4456
GTTGTGCGAGCCTGTGATCTGAACGGCGGCATCGGTCTCGTGCACACACTCGGCCCAGTACAGGACCGGCGTCGGTACCGTACCGATATCGAGCACGTCCGCCCCGGCTGCCGTAATGCCCCGAATCAGCCCGTCTGCCAGACCGGGTGAAGAGTCGCGGTTGTCGTGCCCCACCGCGATGCGCGGACGATCCAGCCCAGTCTCGGACCGCACATGGGACGCGAAGGCCCGACCGACCGCCTCGGTCACTCCGGAGTCAAGATCCACACCGACGATTCCGCGAATGTCATACTGACGAAAGATGTGCGTCTTCATGGAACTCCGAATTGTGTGTCCAGGTTATGGAACGGCCAGATGAGTTTCCATGACCGACTGGATCGCTTTAGCCGTGGCATCCATGTTCCGTGACAGGGGGCTATTCCCCGAAATCCGGTATGGCTCCAGACAGAGATGCCAGGCCCTCGACACTGTCCCGCGCGAATTCGAGCATCCCACCAGGGAAGAGTCCCATGTAGATGACGATCACGACGCAGGCCGCGAGCGCCATCCGCATCGGTACCGGGACGGCGACGAGATCGTGCTGGTCATCCGAGTGCTGGGGCTTCATCCACATGAACCACGCAACCCGCAGGTAATACCAGTACGAGGCGATAGTCGTGAGCACGAGCACTACGGAGAGGTACCAGAGCTGGGCATCTGCCGCGGCCTGCAGCACGTAGATCTTGCCCATGAAGCCGCCCGTGCCGGGGAACCCGGCGAGCGAGAGCAGGAAGACCGTGAGCAGGACGCCCAACGTTGGCTGGGCCCAACCGAAGCCCGCGTAGTCCTGCACCTGAAGCCGTTCCTCTGCCTGGTGCGCGACGGCGATCACGATGGCAAAGGCCCCGATGTTCATTGCCGTATAGACGAGCAGGTAGAAGAGCAGACTGGCAGCAGCCGTCTGGTTCGCAGCGGTGATCGCCACCAGGAGGTACCCGGCGTGCGCGACACTCGAGTACGCGAGCATGCGCTTCACATTGGACTGAACCAATGCCATGAGGTTCGCGGCGACCATCGTGATTGCTGAAAGCCACCACATGATCGGATACCAGATGTCATACGCTCCATCGAATCCGACCATGAAGACCCGGAGGAACGCGATAAATGCCGCGGCCTTCACCGCGGCGGACATGAATGCCGTGACCGGCGCAGGCGCTCCTTCGTATACGTCGGGCGTCCACATATGGAACGGGACGGCCGAGACCTTGAATCCGAAGCCGATGGTCAGGAACGCGATCCCGACGGTGAGGAGCGCGCCTGAGGCAGAGCCGGATGATACCGACTGGCCGATCTCGAACACATTCGTACTCCCCGTTGCGCCATACACGAGGGCGATTCCGTACAGGAAGAACCCTGTAGCGAAGGCGCCGAGCAGGAAGTATTTGAGGCCCGCTTCCGCGGACTTGCGATCCCGGCGATTGAAGGCCGTGAGCGCGTAGACCGCGATTGACATGACCTCCAGACCAAGGAAGATGACGATCAGATCACGCGCCCCGACCATGAACATCATTCCAGCCGTCGCGAGCAGGATCAGGCCGTAAAACTCACCGGTCTGGAGACGCTGCCGATACACGTAGGCGAAGGAGATCATGATCGAGAGCGCTGCCGCGATCAGCAGCACCCAGTTGGCAAAGAGGCGGAAGCCATCGATGGCTACCATCGAGCTCTGGCCCACCTCCGTGATGCCATAGAGCCACCCGTTCGCCATCCCGGCGAGCAGCACGCCTGCCAGGGCGAGCCAGCCGAGGTCCGCAGAACCCCCGAAGCTCGGGTCACCTGTCGTGGCGGTTTCGGGGTCCTTGTGCTTTCCGGAGACGCCCGCGATGAGCACCACCATGCCCCATGCGCACAGGATCATCTCGGGCATCAAAGCCCAGAAATAATGGAGCTGACGGCTGAAATCGAGTTCCATGATCAGTCCTGCGCCTCGTCGTCAGCCTCGGCCGTCGCCGATGGCGGGCCGTCATTCATATTGATGTCGGTATCCGTCGCCGGTCCGGGCGGTAGCGTGAGCCTTACTTCAGTGACCGGGGTCTGGTCATCCAGGGCGGCAGCCCGGGCACCCGCTTCCTCGACCCGTTCGATCACCACCTGAACGCTCGGCTCCATACGCTCGAGTATCGGCGTGGGATGCCAGCCAATGAGGATCATGAGAGCGCAAAGTGGTGCCATGATCACCATCTCCCGGCGGCTCAGATCCTGGATCTCGCGGTTCTCGTCGGTCTCGAGCTTGTTGAAGAAGACCGTCTGCACCATGGGAAGCATGTAGTAGGCCGCGAAGATCACACCAAGCGTGGCAAGGAACGCGAGCGTCGGGTGTGTTTCGAACGCACCCAGGAGCGCCAGGAACTCTCCCACGAAGCCACTCGTACCGGGTAGCCCGATGGAGGCCAGTGCCGTGATGAGGAAGGCGGTCGCGAACAACGGTGCAACCCGAGCGATCCCGCCGAAGTCGGCGATCGTGCGCGTGTGCCGGCGCTCATACAGCATGCCGAGCAGGAGGAAGAGCGCCCCCGTGCTGATACCGTGCGAGATCATGACAACGAGGCCGCCCTGCAGGCCGTTCACAGTCAGCGCGAATACACCGAGCACAACGAAGCCCATGTGCGCCACCGAGGTGTACGCGACCAGCTTCTTCGCGTCGGGCTGTACAGCTGCGACCCATGCCGTATACAGGATCCCGATCACGGCGAGGACCATCATCGTCATGACGACGGTCTCGTGTTGTGCAGCCAGCGGGAAGAGTGGCAGCAGGAATCGAAGGAAGCCGTAGGTGCCCATCTTCAGAAGCACCGCAGCCAGGATCACCGAGCCGGGAGTCGGAGCCTCGACGTGA
>DGOW01000021.1 GCA_002390225.1 Gemmatimonadales bacterium UBA4456
AGTGAGACGAAACGAACCTCTAACTCCTTCCAACGTGAGTGCATAAAGACCGAGAGCTCACAGAGTTCATCGAGGCCGCCTCATGCGAAGACAAGGACCCGCTAGTCCACCTCGCGGGTCGGACCGGCTGGCTCGCCTCGAGCTGCCTCCTCGACCACCCATCGGTTGAGACCGTCCTTGAGCCGGCTAACGATTTCACCACGGGACCCCCGAAGTCCCCAGGGCATGAGCAGCCCGAGAGGAAGCCCGAGGATCCGCATCTTGAGAAGAGCGAGTCTCTTCAGCGGATGTAACAATTCGTAGTGCGCGTCTTCATCGAGGAGTTCGATCTGGATCAGACCCCATTTCGTCGGGCGTATGTCACGAATGATGCTCCAGGGAAGAAGACCGCTGGAGTACCAGAAGTTCTCATCGACCACGCCCTCGCTTGTCACGCGAAGCCGAGGCCTGCGCCAAAGCAGCCGTAGCGTAGCCCACACCATTTTCATGCCTGTCACGACGGCTACCAGGGCCAAGCCCGGGACCGCCATAAATCCGACCGTGAGGAGCGCCGTGCCGGCAGCATAGCCTCCGAAGACCACGACCGAGTCATACCACAGATGGTCATCGTCGACACGATCAGCCACAAGCGGATTACCCGCCATGGAACTCACACAGCCTCATCCAGTCGAGCATGGCCAGATCGCCAAGCGAGCTAGCGCACCAGATACCAAGCCTCCTGACGCGGACGAAAAAAGCGCCATCCGTCGGACGTCAGGTGAGCTGGGTCCTCGGCCATCACGAAGATCTCCTGGCCGTCCCATTCCGGGACCGATGTCTTCGTATTGAGTTCGATTGAGATGTAGGCACCTTCGACCAGAGGGCGAGAGGTCACATCGGACCGTCCCGCGCTGCGGAAGTCGATACTCGGGCCGAGGCCATGGCCGTGGTTGCCGAGCGGGTGAGAGTAGATCTGCGCGGTGATCCCCTGCTCCTCCATCTCTGCCATTGTCAGACGGTACGCCTCACCGGCCGTCCGACCCGGGCGTGAGGCGCGCAGCATGAGCGCATCCTGAAGGGAATTGGTGTTCGCCAGCGCCACCTTCAACCCGTCGGGCACGTCATCCTCACCCGGGTGGAGGACGTACGCCATCTTCTGCCAGTCGGAGTCGAGACCCATGTACGAGATCCCGAAGTCGACATGAACCAGATCCCCGTGTCGCAGCACTGTCTCTTCGGGAGCGACCGCGAGGAAGCCCCGACTTCCGACTTCCGCCATACCACGACGCTGCACACGGAGGTCGGGCTGGAACCACGTGCGCACACCGGCACGCCATAGCTCGTCGTACATGAAGCGACGAACGTCACCCACCGTCGTGGTCCCGGGCTCGATCGCCTCGCTGGAGAGCGCCCGCTTCGTGATCGTCTCCGTGAGCGCGACGAGATCCGTGTAGACGTCGAACTCCTCAGGAATGCGCGTAGCTAGATACTCGTTGATGAGTTCCTCGGCACTCACAAAACGGCCGGCAGCCTCCGGGCCCATCGACTCGGCCAGGAACTGATGCGAATCGTGCGTGAGGCTGCGCGTCATGCCCCGACTTCCGCCGAAGCCCAGTCCGATACGATCGGGTCGGTGGGTGTCGTAGAGTTCTTTCAGCACCTCTGCCGAAGGCCGTGGATCGATCGGCGACTCGAAGTACCGCGCGACGGTCTCCTCCCAATATCCGGTCGCAGCAACCTTCCGAAGCCCGTCCGACCCTGCGTCGACGAAGACGAAGACATCTCTTCGCCCCGTGTAGGGTCGCGCCGGGGCGATGTACTCCGTAAGTGGGTCGTCGTGGAACTCCTCGTTGACGACAATCCACATGTCGATGTCGTGGCGTCGCATCATGGGGAGCAACATCTCGTGGCGCGTATCGAGCCAACCGTCCCGAACGACCATCTGGTCGGACCAGTCGAGAAGCTGAACGCCAGCGTACATAGACGCTGAGTCACCCGCGGTCTTCGGGCTGGAATCCAGCATCGAGCACGCGGAGAGGAAAAGGACGACGGCGGCAGAGCAGACGAGCGACTTTGTGAATCGATTCACGGCAGGGTGAGGTGCGAAGACGGTGGGACGAGGAACTCTACGCGCCCTTGCCCATCCGGCGCCACGTCTCGGCCAGAGTGGCCGCGATCCGATCGATGACCTCTCAGTCGGCCACATACCCGTTGTGTGACAGCGGGGTCGTGCGCTCGAGCAGGCCACCCGCGTTCACCTCGACGTGCTCGCGACCCGATCACGCCCGCATGAACACAGACATCTGACTCCCTCTCCGGTGGACCAGGAACGGTTACCGTCCGGGTACCATCAGGTGCGCCGTGCTCGTTCCTTCATCCATAATCCAGAGCCCACCCGCCCGTCCGTTAGCCGGAAAACCCGAGTTCTCCGATGTCGCATACGGCACCGCGACGGTCATGTGCAGCGTCGCCCTCGCATGGTCCTGTCCGCGCAGGGAGAACCACACGGAGCCGTACTCCGGAGGGATACGGGTATCGGAGGCCTCTGCAGCCTCAATCATTACAGTTTCTGCCTCACGGTCGGCAGCCTCCGCGCGGAACTGACGGCTCTGCGCAACGCGGTCCAGGTTCCCCATCGACGTGCATTGAATGTCAAAGGGGGCGCGGCGCGCTTCGGTGGAGCGGTCGTAGCAGACCAGCGGCCCTTCGCCTTCTCTGAGCACCTCGTACGACTGGTCGGCATGCCAGCGAATCACAGTCGTCGCATCACGCGCCCGCGCAGGAGCAGCGGACAGCGCTTTCTCAATCTCATCCGACTGGGCAGCGAGCTGTTCGACTCCGAAGGTGGCCGAGCTGGCTGCAATCATGGCTACGAACGCGATCGCGGTGTTGAGCCCATTGTGCCTATTCAAACCAGATCCCCCGGATAGAGCGTGAAATACTGCGAGATGTAGAAGAGCAGTCCGTCGAGGTCAGGGAGCACCCTGCGAAAGGGTCATACGCCCACGCGTTAGTACGGCAGCAGGTACAGGGTGATCCCCAGGAACGGCACAAGCAGGAGCATCATCGTAATCCCGTATCCGAACATGTCTCGAGCCCGCAGGCCGGTGATCGCAAGGAGCGGGATCGCCCAGAACGGGTTGAGCAGGTTCGTGTGTGCGTCACCCACCGCGTAAGCAGCGATCGTCTGTCCGTACGGGACCGCGAGCTCCTGCGCCGCAAGCAACATCGGACCACCCACGATCGCCCACTCACCCCCGGCTGACGGTACGAAAAGGTTCAACACCCCACCGGTCATCCACGCGACCACCGCGAATGTGTCCTGGGTCGCGATAGACAGC
>DGOW01000101.1:0-66017 GCA_002390225.1 Gemmatimonadales bacterium UBA4456
CTCGACACACGCCGAAGCGATGCCCAGACTCGACATGACGACCACGGCGACGATCGCTCTCATTCACACCCCCGACCTGAGACGTTGCCCTCACCGAGCGAAGTGCCAGCGAGTCTGTCGGATATTCTGCTGTGTACTGACCAGGAAGGCGAATCCCGGCTCTACCGCCGGAATCGCTGATCGAGTCGATGACGCCAAGGCCGGGCGACTTCTCGGGGCTGTGGCGACCCACCCTATCGACGTACTCGCCACCACGTGGATCGATCGGCTGTGTCCGATCGACCGGATGACCTTCGCGCAGGATCTCGACAGAGGCTGGTAGACCACGTCCCGTATCATTGAGCAGGTTCGCGATCTGGCGGCCTCCGGCGACATCGAAGGGCCCTTATGGCACCACATACAATGAGTCATACGGCGTCTAGCAGGGCTACCGACGGGCGATACGCAGATCACGGCGACCAGTGCTCAGGGGGGCCGAGGTCGCCGCCGGGGACGTGGGCAGGATGATACCAGCCGCCCATACGAACAGCGTCCATTCGTGAATGAGGGTGAAAAAGCGATCGCCGGGGATCACCAGCGCTCGAACGCGGTCAATCGCGCCAACCCTCAGGTCGCGGGGCTCGTCGAAGAGCGCCGCACGCTCCCCGATGTAGTGGCCAGAGNNGAGGAGTGAGAGGAGTGAGAGGAGCAGCGGTCGCATGACGTAGTGAGGTGGGAGGGAAGGAGCGGAGTGGGCACGTGCAGCCCGCGGAATATGGGAGCAGTTGTGGCTGCCATCGCGCTCCCCGATGTAGTGGCCAGAGACCACAGTCTGAGAATGGCCGGGCCGGGGGTCATCGGGGTCGATCACCCGAACTGAACCCTCCAGGATCAGTGAGACCGCCTTGGTGCCACGCACTGGGAGAGTGGTTAGCGCCGCCCGCGGAGGCCCCGCTGCTTCAGCCTGACCGCGCGGCCGACGGAGAAGGGTCCTTCATCGGCACGCTTGGCGGCCTGTGCCGTTGGCGTCTGCTCAACTGATCAGTCGCTTCGACACGTCCTTGAGTATGAAGAGTCCGTCGCCCGTCCCCGTGACGGCGATAATGCCGCTCTTGAAGTATGGGAAATTGCTCCATGACGCTCCGCCCTCATACGGAGAGGTGTCGAAGTACCCGATCTCCACCGGACGCTCGGGCTGCGAGATGTCGAGAACCCGAAAGCCCGCATCGTAGTTCGACTGGTACATCCTATCGCCGACGATGTAGAGATTGTGATCCGTCGCACTGGTTTCAGCGATGTACTCGTACACGAGGATCGGATCGTCGAGATCCTGCACGTCCCAGACGAGCGTTCGCGTCCCCTCGACCAAACCACCGGGCTCGTCGCCCTCGTCATTCATGTAGAAGTAGCGGTGATCTTCGGTGAGCCAGCCCTGGTGCGCGTAGGCCACGTTCGGGTAGCTCGCGCTGGACAGCGCACGGGGCGCGGACTTGTCGGTCATGTCCGAGATGCTGAGCGCCGTCTCGTTCGAGCCGAGACAGATTTCTTTGCCGGCGTGCTCTTCATCCGGTCCGTGATAGACCACGCACTGAGCGTCGTGCGAGTACCCGGTCAGGCGTCGACCTGTGTCGGTATCCGCGAAGCAGCCGTCGAAGGTCGGGCGTGACGGATCCTCGAGGTTCAGCATATGGAATCCGCCACCGCACGTTTCCCCGCCACCGCTGCTCCCGACCGCGTAGGCGAAGCCGGTATCCTCGTTGATGACGATGTTGTGGGCGCTGTGGATACCGTCGTAGCGGAAGGTCTCGTCAAAGGTGATCGGCTCACCTTCGAAGCGGCGCAGCTCTTTCAGATCAAACACCTGAACGCCGTGGGCCCCCGCACCGTCGGCCACGATGTAGACGTGATCACGGTAGACCTTCATGTCGCGCCAGATCGCACTCCGCGAGCCCGGCGTCTTCGGAAGGTCACCGACGTAGACCGGGTGCGACGCATTGCTGAGGTCGACGAACGACGTCCCGTTCGTCCGTCCTACAATGGCATATTCGGTGCCGCTCTCCGGATCGGCCCAACCCCAGATGTCGTTCACGCGAGTCCCCCGCACCCCACCGATCTCGTTGATGGGCATGAACGAGACGATGTTCACGCTTTCGCAGTCGAATACGTCCGCGCTGCCCTCGGTGCACTCGACTTCGTCACCCGTGATCGACGGGAAGCCACGGGCCTCGTTGATGACCGTGCTCTGCTCGGTCCCCCCTGCGAAGATCACCGCGGCGCCCGCGCGTTCGTCGACGCCCAGAGCCCCGACCGCCATCACGCCGTCGGCGATCGCCAGCGACCCACCGAATCCGGCGCCCTCACCGGCTGTCTCGCTGTCCAGTACCGTCACCTGGGTCATGCCCTGGGAATCACTCACGCGGTACAGCGCGCCGGCTCCGGCGTCCGCACCCGGTGCACCCACGAGAAGTCCGCCATCGCTTGCCAGGATCGACGCACCGAACTGTGTATTCCGGGCGGCGATGACCGGCCGAAGCGGAGCGATCTCCGTCCAACCGTCTTCACCGAACTCGAAAACGAAGACGGCACCGACTCGGGCGTCGAACCCTGATGCGCCGACGTACGCGAAGCCGTTGTGTACGGCGAGCGCGCTCCCGTAGGACGAACGTTCCGGGAGGTCGTCCGTCGAGAGCTGCCCCAGCGGCTCGAGGCCATCCAGGGTGTACGTGTGCACAGGACCTGCAGCGGCCCTCGGTCCGGGCGCACCGACGAGCAGGTGGGTACCGTCCGTGGCCAGCAGCGAACCGAAGCCGCCGTCTACGTCACTGGGTGCAGACAGCCTTCTGGGGTTTTGGAGCGAGGACCGCTCGTACACGTAGACGACGCCGCTCCCCTCGCCGGGGGCAGAGATGATGGCGAAGCGGTCGGTCAACGCGACTGCGGCTCCGAAGTCCACGTCCGCCGGTCCGGTCAGCCTCGTCGGCTCACCCCATGCATCCTGGCTGCTTCGCTCGAACACGTACGACGTGCCCTCAATCGGCGCGCCGGCAAGAAAGGTCGCCTCGTCCGCAGCGATGGCTCGCCCGAACCCGTCCGGTGAGCGAGCCACGTCGGTCACGCGGATCTGATCGATCTCGCTCCACGTGCCGTTGGTGTCACTGAAGACATAGACAATGCCGGAGAGGGTCTGATTCCCGGCCTCCCCGACGAGGATCTGGTCGCCGCTGACGGCGATCGGTCCACCAAACTGTTGGGCAGCGAGCGGAGCTCCGAGGAGCAAAGCAAGAGCAAGCGAGAGCGTGCAGGTCGCGGTACGGTTCATCTGAGCGAAGCTCCTTCGGGAGATGTCTCCGGCGGACATCCTATCGAGGTCCAGGTCGCGAGGGACATAGAATTGGACCTCGGTCGGCGGACGTTGGCAATAGACGACCTTCGCGACTTGCCCGGCCTCTTGCGAGGCAGGGCCTCGAGAATCGATGCCAGGGCAACGTCCGAAACGATCAGAGCGTGATCGTGGTCGACGGGTGCGTGACGTGGATTGAGTCCCGTGAGAACAGGCTGCCGAGGTCGCGTCGAGCCCCTCTACCCTTCCTCCTGCTCGCTGATCGACCCCACACGACACTGACCATCCGGCTGCCGAAGCGTCGGGTACGAAACCCCCAGCTGCTCGAGGTACGAGTCATAGCGGCCTGAGTCGAAGTAGAACGGCCGCATGTCCTCGCGGAATTCGTCCATGATTTCCTCGTTCATCTCGATCGCAGGCTGGTCCGTGGACCGGATGAACGGCTCGTACTGGAGGTCCTGCGTCATCTCGTCGAAGTACTCCCACGCCTGATCGACGAGCTCCGGACGGGTCATGAAATCGAGGAGCGTCATGGCCTGGGCCATCGCACCCTGGGTCGCGCCTTTATGGGCTATGGGTGTCGCCATGGCGATCGCATTCGCCCAGTTGTGGCCCGGGAGCCCGGGGATGTTGGATGGGAAGGAAAGCGTCGCGGTGGGGACGTTCCATGAGATGTCCCCGATGTCATCGGCATACCCGGCGGTACGCTGTTCTTCGGTGAGTCCACCACGTAGCGGAGCGAGTTCCGTGGCAAGACCTGATTCCGGGCCAGCTACCTCGCGCTGTGTCGCTCGCGCGAAGCTCTGGTCGGCGTCCGTCCACTCGGGAAGGCCAACGCGCTCGATGTTCGAGTGCAGGGTCTCCGCGATCACCCGGTTGAAATGACCGGGCCAGGCCGAGCCGATGATGCGCGTCTCCTTGAGAGTCGTACCGGTCATCATCGCCGCACCCTGCGCCACGGAATCCCCGATCACGAAGAGATCCCGGATCTGCGGATAGTTCTTCTCACGGAAGTAAAACCAGACCGATGCCTCGGACGGCACAACGTTCGGCTGATCACCACCGTCGTAGATGATGGAGTGCGACCGGTGCTGGGTCCGGAGATGCTCCCGGCGGAAATTCCAGCCGACCTCCATGAGGTTGGCCGCATCAGCTGCGCTACGACCTCGCCATGGAGCACCCCCGGAATGCGCGGCGAAGCCCTCGAAGGTGAACATGGCGGACACCAGCCCGGTCCCCGGCGTCATACCCCAGTTGGTCGACAGGTTTGAGCCGACGTGTGCGTAGAGGACGATGTCGACGTCGTCGAACATGCCGTCACGCACGTAATAGGCCTTGGTCGCGACCAGCTCCTCGGCCACCCCGGGCCAGATCTGGATCGTGCCGGGCAGTCCTTCCCGCTCCATGAGTTCCTTCACGGCAATGGCTGCCGTGATCTGAACGGCCATCCCCGAGTTATGGCCTTCACCATGTCCCGGTGCGCCATCCACAAGCGGCAGGTGACACGCCACGCCGGGCGTCTGGGAGGCCTTCGGGATGTTATCGATGTCCGTGCCCAGTGAGATCTTCGGCTCGCCTGAGCCCCAAGTAGCGACCCACGCCGTCGGAATGCCCGCGACACTCTCTTCGACGGTAAAGCCTTCGTTCCGGAGTAGACCGACGAGGTATCGAGAGGTCTCAAACTCCTGGAAGCCGAGCTCGCCGTAGCTGAAGATCTGGTCGACCACGTCAGCCGTGAAATCGCGGCGGTCCCGGATCGAGCTCACGAGCTGCGACTTCCAGTCTTCAATCTCTGCGGATTGAGCCGCGAGGTTGGCCGGGTGAGCCAGGGTCAGCGCGAGTGCGCATCCCAGCAGGAGGCAGAGCGTCGGTCTGCAGCGTCGTGTAGCGAAGCTGCACGGGCGTGGGTTTGTCATGGTCGCGCACGTTGGAGTGAACACCGAGGACAACATGCGCCGCATTCGAGGGCCCGGCCATGACTCGCGGCAGGAGTCAGCATCGACCGGAGGCAGTCCGCATCGCTCTCATATCCATCTCCCCGTCAGCACGTCGCCAGACGCATGCCGCCATCATTCGTGCCCAGGCACCTGTTGAAGGTGCAACGCACATGCCAGCTTCCAGCTATGGACAAACTGACCTCGCGCCAGCGGGCGCATCTCCGGAAACTGGCCCACCATCTGAAGCCGATCGTGCTCGTCGG
This sequence comes from Gemmatimonadales bacterium UBA4456, assembly GCA_002390225.1. Lineage (GTDB taxonomy): Bacteria > Gemmatimonadota > Gemmatimonadetes > Longimicrobiales > Gaopeijiaceae > UBA2589. The sequence goes on from DGOW01000101.1 coordinate 5,520, forward strand.
AACCGACGGCGTCACTCCGGCTGTCCTGAGCTCCGTGAACGATGCGTTCCGCACCCGTGAGCTCATTAAGGTGAAGCTTCAGGAGTCGGCGCCGCTCCACGTGAAGGACGCTGCCGGCGAGCTTTCCTCGGGTGTCACTGGAGCCCACTCGGTGCAGACGATCGGACGAACCATCGTTCTGTACCGTCCCGATCCGGAGACCCCCGAGATCAAGCTGCCCAAGGCCGGCAGCTGACATGTCCCGCGCGTTCGTCAAGGAAGACGATCACGAAATGGAGCCGGAGTTCCGGCTCCCCGATTCGAACTCACCGTACTACGCAGAGGCGGCCGCATGGGCCCTGATCCAGGGTGCGGACGAGGGTAACTCCCGTGCCGCTGAATTGGCGACCGGGTTCGAGTGGGGTGATGCGGCGCTCGCCAGTGAGGTGGAGGCGATCCTCGAGCGAGCCGAGTCGGACGGTCAGGACCGAGTTGCCCAGCTAGCGCGTCGATACCTCAGAGGGGTGAAGCGCTAGAGCTCAGGAGTCTCCGTCAACGACTGCTTCCGCCTCCATCTCGACCAGGTAGCCGTTGCCGATCAGACCCGCCCGGACCAGCGTGTTCGCCGGCTGGATGTGGCCAAGGCGCTCCCCGTGTGCGCGAGAGATCGACTCGGCATCGTTCGGCTCAACTACATAAATCCGCGTCCGCACGACGTCGTCGAGCGTGCCTCCGAGCGACTGGATCGCACCTTCGATCTTGTCGAGACAGAAGTGGGCCTGCGAGCCGGCGTCTTCACCACCGATGAGGCGATCACCGTGCGTCGCCGTTGTCCCGGACACGAAGATCCGGTCACCTTTGCGGACGGCTCGAGCGAAGCCCGCCAGGTCCTCCCAGATGGTGCCGCTCAGCGCCCTCGTCCGATCCCCGGGGCCAGGTACGACCGGATACGGAGAGGGCATCTCCTCGAAGTGGTCGCTCAGATCACCCGCGGCCGTAAGGAACGGCGGCTTTCGGTACTCATCCCCGCAGTCACCCGGGATCGGATCGAGCGCCGCGACCGCGGCCGCGATCTCTTCACGACTCTCCTCGTCCATCGAAAAGCCGAACAACCCCGCGGTCTCATCGATGTGGTCACTACGACCCAGCCGGGCACCTACGATGATCCCGCCGACGGTTGGTGCCTCGAGCATCGAACGGCAGGCGACGTTGGCGACGGACACCTCGAGCCGACGGGCGGCGCGCGCCAGAGCGGAAAGGAGATCCTGATAGCGGGACCAGCCGCCGGCCGCATCAATGAAGCGTTTGTACTTCATCTGCGACCAAGTCTCGAGCGCGTCGATCTCGGGCTCGGGGACACCGACCCAGCGCTCACTGAAGAAGCCACCTGCGACCGTACCGAAGGCCAGGAGCTTCACCCCACGCTTCTGACATAGCTGCGTCATCGCCCCTGCAGCGCGCTGGTCCAGAAGTGAGTAGCACACCTGGTTCGAGACGATGTCGACGCCGGATTCCAGCAGCATCCGAAGGTGAGCGGTGTTTGTGTTCGTCAGTCCCAGATGCCCGATCAGCCCCTCCTCACACAGGTCTTGCAGGTGGAAGATGCAGTCGAGCCAGGAGGGATCGCTGTAGCTCCAGGCGTGGAACTGCAGCACGTCGATGACATCGACCTGCATGCGTGATCGAGCGGTTTCGACCGCCGCGCGCACATCGTCCGCTGTATGCGGACCGGGCTTCGGGACCCACTTGGTGAGCAGTTGAGCCTGGCCGGGAGATTCGGAGGCGAAGTGCCCCGCGATCAACTCCGACGATCCGTAATGGTCGGCCATGTCGAAGGTCGTCAGTCCGGCTTCGACGTACCGCCGCAGTTCCGCAGCACCAGTCGCCGTATCGACCGCTCCGCCATCCCGCTCCATATCCGCGATCTGCCACAGTCCTGTCAGCACGCGAGAAATCTCCAGCCCGGGGGCGAGCTCGATCCGCTCCACCTTGCTCATTCGGTCCCTTCGTTCGTTCGGTTGGGTCGCCCGGCCCGTCGGCCGCGCGGGTCAGTAGCTTATTCCGGCGGCAAGTCGGCAAAGATCGCGTCCACGTCGACTCCGTCTGCCTTCAACTTCGCCACTTCCCTCAGGTAGATCACGGTTGAGCCCGCCATGACCGCGATCCAGAGTGGGGTCGAGTGGAAGTACCAGGCGGAGAGGTCTGCGGTCAGGTCTTTCCAGATGTGCACGCCGAGGAAGAGTGTCAGCAGCAGCACACCCGCGAGTGCGAGTGGAGCCTGGATTGACCGGTTCCGTACGACGGTCATGCGCGACGCAATCTCCGGATTACGACGCGGAAGGGTCAGCACCGTGAGGCACATGACGCCGAAGTTCACCAGCATGGACGTGACCAGGATGTCGACGCCCAGGAAGAAGTCGCCGGCGAAGTGGCTGCCGAGGATCGCAGCCGTTGCCATCAGGCCACTCAGCACGAGTGCCACGTGCGGTGTGTGCCACGTCGGGTGAACCCTGGCTACACCCCGCGGGAACACCCCGTCTTCGGCCCAGGCGAACATCAGTCGTGATACGGCCAGCAGCATCGCCGGCAGATCATTGATCAGCGCAATCGCCGCGCCCGCGACGATCAGCGCCGTCCACTGCGGCTCCAGCACGTACCCGAGCAACCCAGGCGCCGTCAGGTCACCGGCCTGAGCACGCTCGGCCACAAACTGCCACGGCACAGTGTTGTACACGGCCGCGGTGAAGAAGAAGTAGAAAAGTCCGACGGTACCGATCGCGATGCCGATGGCCAGCGGAAGCGCGCGTTCGGGATTCTTGGCTTCACCTCCTGCCTGCGCGATCGAATCAAATCCGATGAAGCTCGAGAAGAGGACGGCTGACGCTGCGAGGAGTTTGCTCCAGGAGAACTCCGCGGTGATATCGGGCACGGTGGCGCCTTCGCGCGCCATGAGTCCGGCGGCGAAGTCGCCCTGGTCGAACAGAAATCCGGCGACGATCACGACTCCACCAAGCACGAACATCACGAACATCAGGGGAACGAGAACGCGCTGCACGTTGCCGACGCCTCGCATGTTGATGCCCACAGACGTCCAGAGAAACGCGAGGGCCAGACCGACCCGCACGGGCCCCTGGTCAAGTGTGGCCGCCATGCCGTCGAAACCGAACGCCAGGACCGCGTCCCGGATGAAGGGGATCATGACATAGGAGACGACCCCGATGGCCACGGAGAGGCCGAACCACTGCGAAAAGCTCGCAACGAAGCCGAGGTAGGGACTCAGCCCTCGACTGGCGTAGACGTAGCTACCTCCTGCCCGAGGCATCGCAGACGACAGCGTCGCATAGGCAAGAGCCGCGAGCACCGCAGGAATCGCGGCCAGCAGGTACGCCGGCAGCACGTACGGCCCAATTCCGGGCACACTCCGCTGCAGCATGAAGGGGATGATGTTGATCGCGGCTCCGAGCATCGAGCAGATGCCGGTGGCTGCGAGCCCGAGGAGCCCGAGTCTACGCTCGAGTCCTGTGCTTGATTCCTGGGCCATGTGAAGAGGGTTCAGGTGTTGTGGATGGCCGTTGCCAGCCGTGGGAGGACCAGCAGCGCCATCGTCGCCGCGGCCATGGTACCGATGATCACCGCCAATCCAAAACGTTGGGTCGGTGGAAAGGACGACAGGGCGAAGATGCCGAAGCCCGCGCAGATGATGGCAGAGGCACCGAGAATAGGCCGTCCGATCTGCGCCACTGCACTCGCCCACGGGGTGACTGATCCAGCCGCGACCAACCGCCGCACCCGGATCACCAGGTGGATCATCGAGTCCGCACCGATCGCCAGCGCGATGTTCGCCGCCGGGGATGTGATGATATCGATCGCGATCCGGGCGTGGCCGAACGCACCGAGAATCACGAGCGGGATCGCGCCGAGGCAGACCCACATGGCCCCGGCAATCAGGCCCGATCGAGCGACGATGAGTGCGACACCGAAGAAGAGGGCCATCAGACCGCCGATCCCGATCTTCAAGGACGAGGTGATCAGCCGACCAAGCTGTGCCTGTAGGTCATAGAGACCCGCCATGACGTCCACACGAAGTCCGGTCCCTTCCCCTCGTTCGGCCAGTCGAGCCATCACGAGTTCGCGGGGTTCGTCGACCGTCTCCCTCATTCGCAGGGAGTAGCGAGCTACATCTCGCTCCGCTGAGACGTAGCCCAGTGCGACACCGCCCAGTGCGGCACTCGACGCCAAGTCGAGGAGCATGCTCACCGGAAGGAAGCCAGCCAGCGGAATGGTGCGTCCGTGATCGACCAGAAGTGTCGGGGACAGCACCACGCCCACCGCTGAGTCCGCTTCGAGTACTTCCTGAAGCGCCTCCAGCCGCGGGTAGACCTCGCGTGAGTCCACCGAGCCCCCCGCTGGATCCGAGACGACAATGTCGAGCGTGCTACTCCCGCCGTCGGCATCCACCAGCGCCAGGCCCTCGCGAAGCTCCGAGCCCGGAGCGAAGTAACTCAGCAGGCCTGGATCGGTATCCAGTCTGGGCAACCCGAACGCGAGAAGAGTGACGACGAGGACCGCGCCACCCAGAACGGCAGGCCGAGCACCCAACGTACCAGCGTGTGCTTCCGTCGTGACCGGCGGCGTAACGCGAGCCCACCGCCCGAGCACACTCGGATAAACCAGGTAAGCGGTAGCCAGAGCGGTCACGGTGCCGACGATTCCGGCGACTCCGAGTTCACGTAGCGGCTGAGCGGTAGCGATGAGGAGGCTCGCGAAGCCCAGCAGAGTCGTGGTCATGCTCCAGAACGAGCCCTCCCATGTCTCCCCCAGCGCCTCCAGGATGAGCGACGATCGGTCTTCACCAGCCGCGCGCCTCCAATTCGCGGTCAGGAAGACGACGTGCGACAGCGTGAGCACGAAGACGATCGTGACGAGGTTCGCGGTAAGGAGCCCGATGCCTACACCGAGTCCCTGCACCACCAGAAGTGTCACCGAGACCGAGACAAGGCACGTCGCGAGGGTACCCGCCACGATCGCGACGTCTCGGTATACGATCCCGACGAGAAGCGCGAAGACGAATACCGCAGCGAGGCTGAAGACGATCAGATCTCGATACAGGCTTCGTCGGATCAGTTCAACGATCGCGGGTACGCCCGAGACGACGATGTCGAGCGCGTCCGACTCATACTGCTCGACCACCTGCTCGACACGAGGAAGCAGTACCTGCGGATCCGTATCGTCGACCTGAAGTACAATGTTCGTCGCGTCTGGATCGGGCGTCAGGAGGATTCGCCCGAAGAGTGGGCTGTTTGACGGATCATCGGTCCCAATGCTGAAGCCGCTTTCGATACCGTCGACCGTCAGCAAATCTGTCGTCAGCTGAACGATTGCTTCTCGATACTCGTCGTCGCCGCCACCCAGGTGCGCAACACGGAGGATCAGTTGCGCTCCCGCCGGAAAGGCTTCGGCGACCTCCCGGGAGGCCTCCATCTGCGGGTCGTCTTCGGCAAAGAAGAAATCACCCTGCACGCGAGGCGACAGATCGACGAAGGTGACAACGGCGGCTACACCGAGGGCGGCGAGGCCGAGAGCCAGCCACCCCGCCAGCGTCGACGTCCAGAACTTCAGCAGGAGTCGGTCAGCGGGCACTACAAACATGACCGACGCACCGAGTCATCGGATTCCGGAGAGGATTTGGTCGTAGGTACCCACGGCGATCGCCACCGCGAGCTCTTCGAGCACGTCCCTTTCGATGATACGCATCTGGTCCGCAATCACTGTGGGATCGAAGAACACCTCGAGATTCGTCGGGATTTCGAGCTGCCCTGGATCTCCATCGAACTCACCCCGTGTGAACGGTCCAGTCTGCGTGGACGAGGCGGTAAAGCGGTTCACCTCACGACCTGACGGATCCACCAAGATGATGTCCGACTCGACGTGATACGTGAGCATGCCGTCGAGCGTGTAGTACTGGACCGTATCCATGACGGTTGTGCGGCGTGCACCCTGTCTGACATTGCGCTGCACCACGGCCTCGTACTCGACGCGATCGATGTCCTCTTCCACCACGTCGATACCGGACAGACGGATCATCACGCCCAGGTCCGCTCCGATGAGGTCGAGGGCTCGGCCCACGAGAAGTGGTGACTGCGTCGTCTGGCCGCGCAGCAGGCCTCTGAGCTCGGTACGCAGAATCAGCGGGTCGGCCATCGCGACGAAGAGCGGCGGTCGGGTCCAGTGATCGAGATTCAGATCTGCATCCAACGCTACCTCGAACTCACCACCGAGCCAATCGCGGACTCCGGGGTCGGCGATGACCGGGACGACCGCGACCACGATCGTTCCCGCCGCCAGGGCGGACTCCTGAACGTCACGCACGGAGACGACCGTCTCACGGGTCGGAGAGTCTCGTACCTCGAGTGCCTGCTGTGCCAGATCGTACGCACTGCGGGGGAAGTCATCCTCCAGCTCGATCCCGGCCCAATCCAGGAGCACGCGCGTCTCAGCGTCGTACGAGGCCTCAACTTGGATGCGTGACGGAAGGAAATCGCCGCGAGCCCGTCGGTACATTATCACCGCCTCGTCCCAGCGTCCTTCCTCCGCCGCACGATCACCCTCGAACATCCGCCAGTCGATGGCCGTGTTGAAGAGGGTCCGCCGATTGTCCGAATAGTCTGAAGGAAGCGTCAGACGCTCGCCGACCTGACGAATGCGGGAGAGCATCTGGTCGATGGTCTGGTACTGCCCCGCGGCTTCGACGGGATCGCCACTTCGCTCGAGGTCATCCGCCTCATCCATAGCGACCATGACCGCGGAATCCCCCGCTGCCCGCAAAGCGTCTCGCGCCTGGACCAGCTCTCGATCTTTCTCGATCGCTTCGGAAAAACGGTACACGGCGTCGACGAAACGCCCTTGCGACTGGAGGGCGAGTCCCTCGTTCAAGCGGTCCTCTGCGGAGGCGCACGCCGACGCAATGAGGAGCATCAGCGGGAGGAGTGTACGGACACGCACTGACGGCATCGCCGGAGCTTTTCTGAGGATTGTCTCAACGGCCATCAGTATAGTCCGCCTCTCGCCCGGAGTCAGCATTCCTCTTGTTGGGCTTCGCGCGGTCGCCCAGCTTGCTCACCCCATTTCGACAACCCGGAGGACTCATTGGCTCAGGTTCGGTGGACACACCTGGCGGCTCTGCTACTGATCGTCGGTAGCGCCCCGCTCTCGGCGCAGGAGCAATTCGACTCCTATCCGGCCGCTCGGATGGGCGGGAACTACATGCACAATTTCTACTTCCCTCCTGCTGTGAACTCGGCGCCGTGGGCGCCCTCATGGGCACCGGACGGAGAGAGCGTGGTCGTGTCGATGCACGGCTCAATCTGGAGTGTCAACGTTGATAGCGGCCTGGCAGTCGAGCTGGTGAGCGGACCTGCGTATTACTCGTCTCCGAACTATTCACCCGACGGGCGCTGGCTCATCTACACTGCGGACGACCACGGTCGCTCGATCGGGCTGGAGATCCTGGATCTGGAAACGGGGGAGACACACGCCCTCACCGATGATGAAGAGATCTATATGGATCCGTCGTTCAGCCCGGACGGTACCCGGGTTGTCTACGTCTCCACAGAGCCTACGGGCTACTTCAACGTCTTCGTGCGCGACTTCGCCGAAGGGCAGTGGACCGCAGAAGGCGTCGCCGTCACCGCGGACAACAGCTTCGGCAAGGACCGCCTCTACTTCGGGTCTGAGGACATCCACATCAACCCGACATGGTTCCCTAACAACGAGGAACTGCTCCTCGTTTCGAATCGCGACGTCGCACTGGGCAGCGGCAACGTATTCCGAGTTCCAGCTCGTGCCGATGGTTTCGAGGATCGAGCCCAGGTGCTCGCGGAGCAGACGCTCTACCGGACGCAGCCCGATGTCTCGATCGACGGGAAGCGGTTCATCTTCTCTTCGACCCGCGGCACGGCCGACCAGTTCAACAACCTGTATGTGCAACCCACAGTCGGTGGCGAGCCATACAAGATGACGTTCTTCCAACACGACGCCTTCCACCCACGCTGGTCGCCGGACGGCGAGTGGATTGCGTTCATCGACAACAACGGTGTCAACGGGCTCCCGCGTCTGCGACTCCTCGAGACGTACGGAGGTCAGTTGGTCGACGTCGAGATCACCGGGCGACGCTGGCTCAACCAGATGGGTCGCCTGAGCATGACCACGCTTGGCGCTGACGGTCAGCCCACGGGAACACGCGTGCACGTGACCGCCGCAAACGGGAAGTTCTACGCGCCCGACGATCAGTACGCCCGTATGCCGGAGCGTGCCCGAGTCGGCGCCTTCCATCATGAGGGGTCGTTCGAAATCGAGCTTCCCGTCGGTGAAACAGAACTCGTCATTGTGAAGGGTTTCGAGCACACACCGGTGGAACGGACCGTATCGATCGAATCGGGCCAGACCCTGGAGCTGACTGTTCAGCTCGAGCAGCTCGTCGACATGTCCGCGAATGGGTGGCACAACGGCTCGACACACGTCCATGCCAACTACGCAGGGAATCTGCACAATACGCTCGAGAACTTGATGATGATGTCGGAGGCCGAAGACCAGGACATCGTGCTCGAACAGATCGCGAATAAGGACAACCGCATTCTGGACTACCAGTATTTCGTCCCGGGGGGCGGCGAGCATCCACTTTCGACGGATGACATGGTGCTGGTTGTAGGGCAGGAATACCGACCACCGTTCTACGGACACGTCTTCATGTTCGGCATGCAGGAGCACCTGATTTCGCCCTTCACGACCGGCTACGAGGGGACCGGTATCGAGAGTCTCTATCCGTCAAACACGGACATGTTCAGGAAGGCCAAGAGGCAGGGTGCGTGGACCGGCTACGTCCACTCCTTCTTCAGCGGTGATCCGCTGGAGGGAAATCTCGGTGGGGCGAAAGGCTTCATCGTGGACGCAGCGCTCATGACCGCGGACGCAGTCGAGTGGTCGACGTCCCAGGACGGCTGGCCGCCACTGTACGCTGCATGGTCGAACGGGCTCAAGCCATCGCTCGTGGGTGGCGAGGACTCGATCAGCAGCTTGCACACGACGCCGCTAGTCGGGTCCGTAAGGACGTACGTCTACATCCCGGATGATGAGCTGACGATGCGCGGCTGGCTGGATGGTATGAAGAACGGTCATGCGTTCATGTCGAACGGCCCGCTCGTCGAGTTCGACGTCGGCGGGAGGATCCCCGGTGAGACGGTCTCGATCTCCGAGGGACAGGACGTCGTCGCGTCCCTCGAGGTCATGTCGATCACGCCTCTGGAGCGTGCAGAGATCGTCTTCAACGGCGAGGTGATCGCATCGATCCCCTTCACCGGTGATCGCAAGAGCCTCTCGTTCGAGCGGTCATTCCGCCCGAATGAGTCGGGGTGGTATCACGTCCGGGTGAACGGCGCGGAGGGGGAGAGCTTTCCCCTGGATATCGCCTGGGTGCAGGCCGCGACGAACCCCGTCTGGGTGGAGATCGACGGCGCTCCCGTGCGATCCGTGGACGCGGCCGACTATGCGCTCGCGTGGATCGACAAGCTCCAGGAGATGGCGGAAGAATGGTCGTACTGGAGGTCGGATGCCGAACAAGCCCACGTATACGGACAATTCGAGGAAGCCCGCGATGTGTATCGCGCCCGGAGAGCTGAAGCCGAAGGCCGCTGAGCGTCAGGCACCGGGCGGTCTGGTCAGAGAACTGGGGGTAGCCACGAACGCGGCTCCCCCGGTTCACGATCCGCCGAAGAGCGCAGCCTTGGCGTCGCGCACCTCGATCCCCTTGATCAGCTGTCCGACGATCTGGCGCCGCTGGCCGGTATGCCGATTCGTATGATCGTCGGGGAATTCGATGCCACGTGGGTGGACGCGAATCGAGCGACGCAGAACGCCCTCGAGTCCGTGGGAATCGTGACCCTTGTCGACATCGCAGGCGCCTAGGGACACGTGATGAACCGGCTGTCGGAAGGACTTGTCAGCTGAATCGACGGGGCACTGGAGCGCCGACTCAGGACCAGGATCTACCCTGTCAGGTCCTCTGGAGTCTTCGGACGAGAACTCCCGCTAACCGGCTGGCTCATCCGAGATCAGCTCGGTTTCGTTGTGGTTGGACCGGATCGCCGAGGGGCGAACGCGGATGGTCTTGTTTGCGACACCGCGCGCGGGCTCTCGCTGCCTGTCCTCGAGGAACGCGTCGATCGCTCTCCCGAGCACGAGACGGCCAGTTCTCCCTGGCCCGCCTTCAATGCCAGGTCCCCTGCCTTGTTGAACGCGGTGCCAACGTAGCCAGGATGAGCTCTCTCGCTCTCCTAGGCGACTCGAGTCAGTTCTGCGTCGATGTCCTGCGACGCCCGCTCGGAGTCCGAGTTCCCAAAGAGGCGCGAAAGAAAGGACATCTGGCCAGACTTCTACTCGACCACGTCGAAGAGCTCGATGTCGAAGATGAGCGTCTGGTTCGGCCCAATGGCTCCTCCGGATCCGTTCGGTCCGTATGCGATATCAGACGGAATCCAGACGCGAATCTGGCCACCTTCGCTGAGAAGGAGCAGCGCTTCGGTGAACCCCGGAATTAGTCGGCCTGGCGCACTCGAGAAGACCACAGGATCGCCCTCGTACGAGGAGTCGAACTCGGTGCCGTCGATCAGCGAGCCCCTGTAATGGAGTCGAACATCCTCTCCTCCGGCCGGAGATGCACCGTCGCCCTCACGTAGCATCTCGTATTGCAAACCACTCTCCGTGGTGACCACACCGTCCCGCTGGCCATTTTCCGCGAGGAACGTCTGCCCTTCCGCCAGATTGTCCTCAGCCTCACGAGAACGATCCGCCTGTGCCGCAGCCTCGATCTCCTGTCCAAATTGCTGCAGGACGGTCTGGAGCTCTGCCGGCTCGATGTCCGGGTCGTTGCCCTGAAGCGCGTCTTCGATGCCACGCATGAAGGCAGCGCGATCCAGGCGCTCGCTGGCATCCGAAAGCTGCTGGCCGACATTCAGGCCAATGCCGTAGCTGGCCTTCTGGTCGTTCGAGTCTAACGCCGCGTTGTCGAACGAAGCGGACGAGCCATCCGGTGTCGAGCACGCACCGAGCGCGATGGAGGTGGCGAGCAATGCCGCGCCGATTCGGACAGTCATCGGATATCCTTGGGAAGGTCGAAATTTGAGGCTTAGGAAACTAACCCGAGCCTCGCGCGAGCCCAACGCCGACGTCTGTCCAGATCGACATGCCGACCACAAGTTGTCCCACCTCATTACACGATTCGATTCGGCGGAGAGTGCACGATGTTGAAGACGCTATTGAGTATGGGTGCGATCGCCGCCCTCATCTTTCCCACGCTACCCTCCGCGGTCCTTGGCCAGTCGGTCGATCCGCAGGCAGTCCTGGCGGACAAGAGTTTCGTCGCCCCGACTAATGACATCGCGGACATGGTGCTGGCGCCCCGGTACCTGAACGTGAACCTGACGAACGTCAGTCCCGACAAGCGCTGGTTCGTCAATGAGGTCGGAGACGGTCCCGTCACGATGGATCGCTTTTCTAAGGACTTCGACGAGCTTGGCGGCGTATTCATCGACTACACGGCGAATCGCCATCGGAATCTGACGATCCGGACGAACATAGGTCTCACCGTGATCTCGGCCCTAGACGGGTCGGTGACGGAGGTCGATGTGCCGGGTGGCGCCCGGGTCTCGAACGCGACCTGGTCACCCGACGGCAAACGACTCGCATTCTACGTCCACACGGATGAAGAGACACACATCTATGTCGCCGACCCCTCTGACGGAGACAGCCGTCGCGTTACGAGTCGACCTGTGCTCGCCACGATGGTCACCGGCTTCGAGTGGACCAGCGACAGTCAGGAGATCGCCACGGTTCTCGTGCCGGACGACAGGAGCGCCCGGCCACTTCCGTCGCGCATCCCAACCGGTCCACAGGTGAAGCAGACCGAAGAAGGTGAGAACATGCTTCGCACCTACGCGAGCCTGATGGCGACGCCCTACGACGAGGAACTCCTCGAGTGGCATACGACGGGCCAGCTCGCGGTGATCGACGCCGATAGTCGGGACGTGACCGAGATCGGTGCCCCGTCGATGATCACCACCTTCGATTTCTCTCCGACCGGCCAGCATGCGCGCGTCGAGACGATGAAGAAGCCATTCAGCTACGTCGTCCCGGTACGAAGCTTCGGCCACGTGGAAGAAGTGTGGGACAGGAACGGCACGGCACTGGTTCAGCTCGCAGAGGAAGACACGCAGACGGGTCTCGACGGTAATCTTCCGACGGCACCCGGCGTGGGTGGAGAGTCAGATGAGCCCGATCGCCGCGACCTCGCGTGGCGAGCCGACGGCGCTGGACTGACCTTCCTTCAGGAAGAGGCGGCAGAAAGAGATGAAGACGAAGCTGAGGATGACGATCGGGACAGCACCACGGACCGCGTCATGCTCTGGGCTCCCCCCTTCGATGATGCCTCCGCCTCCGTCGTATACGAGACGGAGTCTCGGATGTCCGCTCATCGATTCAATGCGGCCCACTCGATGCTGTTCGTTACTGAGCGTCCGCGAAACGGCGGTGGCCGCACCGCTGCCAGCGGCACGGTAACAGAGTACGCTGTCGACCTCTTGACCCCCGAGACGACGTTCACGGTCGTCGAGTACGAGTCGGACGACTTCTACGCCAACCCGGGCTCGCTCATCAACGAAGGTGGGCGGGTGCCTGCCAACAACCGGTTCGGTGGGGGAGGCGGCGAGGCGCAGGTCGTGGAGACGTCGGCCGATGGCACTGCCGTCTTCCTGTTTGGCAGCGAGTACAACGAAGACCCGATGCTCGAGAGTCCGAAGAACTTCATCGATCGTGTCGACATCCGGTCCGGTGATAAGACCAGGGTGTTCGAGGCCGACAACGACGGCGAGTACAATAGGGTCGTCTCGGTCCTCGACGCAGACGCCGCATCGTTTGTCGTCGCGCGGGAGTCCCCGACTGAAATCGCGCAGTCACATCGGGTCGACAATGGCCAGATGACCCAGCTGACGAATAACCTCGACTACACGCCGCAGATGACGAACGCGCCGCGGCAGCGGTTCACGGTGGAGCGTCCGGACGGCTTCCGATTCCTCGTGAATGTGACGCTGCCGCCGGGCTATCAGCAGGGCACGCGCCTGCCCGCGATGTTCTGGTTCTATCCGCGCGAATACACCGACCAGGAGAGCTACGACGAGCGCGGACGCACCTACAACAAAGATGCATTCCCGAACTTCGGCACCCGCTCGATGCAGTATCTGGTGCAGCTCGGGTACGCCGTGGTCGAGCCCGACGCCCCCATCGTCGGCAAGGCCGGCCAGATGAACAACAACTACGAGCACGACCTGCGAAACAACCTCGCGGCGGTGATCGACGAATTGGATCGGCGAGAGCTGGTTGACCGTCAGAGGTTGGGGATCGGTGGACACTCATATGGCTCCTTCTCGACCGCGAACGCCATGGTCCACACACCATTCTTCAAGGCCGGAATCGCAGGCGACGGCAACTTCAACCGCACGCTGACCCCGCTCATGTTTCAGAGCGAGCGTCGCGTCTTCTGGGATGCAAAAGACGTCTACACGTCCATGTCGCCGTTTTTCCACGCCAACAACATGACCGGCGCGCTCCTCATCTATCACGGAATGATGGATCAGAACGTCGGAACGGCACTCGATCACGCCCCTCGCATGTTCCACGCGCTTAACGGGCTGGATAAGGAGGCCTCCATGTACCTCTATCCGTACGAGGACCACGGGCCTGCAAGCCGCCGGACGCTGCTGGACCTGTGGGGCCGCTGGACGGCATGGCTCGATGTCCACCTGCGGGACGCTGGAGACAAGCCGGTCACCCAATAACAGGCTTCGTCGTCACACCGACTGGCCCGACGCGAAGGGGAGACGATGAAGGTGGAGTAAGAACGGCAGACTCAAGCGGATGCCAAGGATCTCCCGGTCGTGCCTGATTCGAACTGACGAACACGAGTTGGAAATCGACTGGCGGAGGTTCCGCGAACTCGAGGTCCCGCGCTGACGGATGCTCCAGCCTCAGCAAGACGAAACCCCACCCGGAAAAACCGGGTGGGGTTTTCGTTTGCACCCACGTCACCCACAATGGCGTCTCGACCATTCCCTGACCGGATTCTTCGATGCCGCATTTCGTCTTCCGCACGCGCCCTGACTCCGATGCTCGCTCACCTGCGCGCGGCAGGCCCGGCATTCTCGTGGCAGCGTCGCTAATGATCGCTGCTGCCGGCGTGATGCCCACCCATGCAAAGGGCCAGGTCGACTCCGATATCGCAGCACGCGTCGATGAGGTCTTCTCCCAGTGGGATACCGAGATGTCCCCCGGATGCGCCGTGGGCGTGACGCAGAACGGAGAGACGCTGCTCGAACGCGCGTACGGTATGGCCGACCTCGAGTGGGGCATCCCGAACACACCGGAGACGATCTTCGAGGGAGGATCGGTCTCGAAGCAGTTCACGGCCGCGGCGGTGAGCCTGCTCGTGCTCGATGGCGTGCTTTCGCTGGATGACGACGTCCGCGAGTGGGTGCCTGAGCTTCCCGACTACGGCCACACCATCACGCTGCACCATCTCATGACCCACACGAGCGGTCTGCGTGACTGGGGAAGCGTAGCCTCCATTTCCGGGTGGGGCCGTGAAGATCGTGCTCATGATCACGACGACGTCGTCGACATCCTGAGTCGACAGACCGAACTCAACTTCGAACCCGGGCTCGAATACTCCTATAGCAACAGCGGATACAACCTGCTTGCCGTGGTCGTGGACCGTGCGAGCGGCATGCCGTTCGCGGATTTTTCCAAGACACGACTCTTCGAGCCTGCGGGCATGATGAACACGCAGTGGCGGGACAACTACCGTCGGATTGTTCGGGGCCGGTCCTCTGCGTACAACCGCACCGAGGACGGCTGGGAGATCAATCGGCCGGTGGAGTACGTGCACGGAAACGGAGGTATCCTGACCACGGTCCGAGATCTCGGTACGTGGAACCAGGTCCTCACGACCGGTGGTCCGTGGGGCCAGGCCTTCCTGGGATTGATGCTCCGGCCTGGCGTCCTGAATGACGGCTCGGAGATCAACTATGCGGGCGGCCTGATGGTTTCCCCACTTGAAAACGTGCAGTCCGTGAGTCATACGGGCTCTACGGCCGGCTACCGGGCCTACCTCAGCCGCTTTCCCGAGCAGGGACTCTCCGTAGCCATGCTGTGTAACGCATCCAACGTCTCCACCGGTGGCAACGGCGGACGTGTCGCCCGAGCATTCCTTGGCGACGCGGTGCAGGACAGCGATACACCCGACTTCCGGGCCGAGTCTACCGGCTTCGATCTCCAGCCGTTCGTCGGCCTTTATCGGGAACCCATGACCGGTGGTCCGCTACAGATCGAGATGCGCGATGGCGTGCTCTATTCTGGTGCGACGCCACTTCTCCCCCTCTCGGGCTCGGAGTTCCAGGTCGGCTCCGGTGATCGGCGATACGTCTTCGAGCGTTACGGCGGCACCGTCGTTGGCTTCCAGGTCGAGGACTGGCAGTACTCGGATCGTCGCTACGACCGCGTTACCGCATGGTCACCGACTCCGTCTGAACTCCGTGCCTTCGAGGGTGAGTTCAGAAGCGAAGACGCAGAAACGACCTTCCGGGTGACCGCCACCGAGAACGGGCTCGAACTCTGGCAGCGCCCTAACGACACGATCGAGGTGCGGCCCGTTTACGATGATGCCTTTCGGTCCGGCGGTCGGATCGTGCGCTTCCGACGGGACGGCTCCGGCCGGGTGACCGAATTGGCGCTCAGTATCGGGCGGGTGTACGACATGCGGTTTGCGCGCATGGAGGGCTGACGGGCCACGGTGCTCTCGGGGCCGTGATCAGCCAGGAGCGGCGGTCAAGCCGCTGGTGGTTCCCATTGGCTCCGGATACTTTCGCCGCCTCTTGCCTGGAGGCGACCACGATGAAAACGCGTATGTCCCTACCCCGCGCTGCATTGACCCCGATCATCACTCTGGCGGTGCTCGGAGGGCACACCTCGCTCGACGGTCAGGAGACGGTCCGTCTGTCGCTGGATCACTACATGAATCTGGAGACCGTATCCGGCCCTCAGATCTCCCCCGACGGATCGCGGATCGTCTATACGCGCAGCTGGTTCGACATGGTGAACGACCGGCGTGAGTCGTCGTTGTGGATGATGGATACTGATGGGTCGCGCAGCCGGCATCTGCTCGAAGGAGGTGGCGCTCTATGGTCACCCGATGGGACGCGGATCCTGTTCACGGCGCCCGGCGAGCCAGGAGGTGCACAGATCCATGTTCGCTGGATGGACGCGGAGGGTGCGACGTCACAGATCACACGCCTGCAGAATGGACCGGGCAACGTTCGTTGGTCTCCGGACGGCAACTGGATCGCCTTCACCAGCCGCGTGGGCAGTCGGGCCGATTTCGCGGGTGTCACGTTACCCGATCGCCCAGACGGTGCGCAGTGGACCCCCGGGCCGAAGATCGTCGAGCGGGCCGGATACAAGCGTGATCGTGCAGGGTACGTTGACACCGGTTGGACGCACCTCTTCGTAGTTCCAGCTGAGGGTGGTACGCCCCGTCAACTGACGCGCGGAGACTGGAATCACAACGGCGTCGCCTGGAGTCCCGACGGGACGGAGATCTACTTCACCTCGTACCGGACCGAAGACTGGGACGCGCCGGAGCACTGGCAGGAATCGGACGTCTACGCAGTTCAGGTCAGCTCGGGCGACATCAGCCGGCTCACCGATAAGCGGGGTGGTGACGGATCTCCAGTACCGTCGCCTGATGGGTCTTTCATCGCCTACATCTCGGGCGACGAGCATCAGGACACATACCGAAACTCCCGCATCCATGTCATGAATCGCGACGGATCTGGGCAGCGCAGCATCTCGGGGGAGTACGACCGCCAGG
Organism: Gemmatimonadales bacterium UBA4456; assembly: GCA_002390225.1. Classification (GTDB taxonomy): domain Bacteria; phylum Gemmatimonadota; class Gemmatimonadetes; order Longimicrobiales; family Gaopeijiaceae; genus UBA2589. The sequence goes on from DGOW01000101.1 coordinate 22,468, forward strand.
CGGGTGGCCTCATGTGGTCGCCGGACGGGAGCGGCCTGTACTTCAACGTGTCTCGCGAAGGGTACCGGAGCCTCCACTTCGTCTCGGTGGACGGAGGTGTGGATCAGGTCACGGAGGGTAACCGCCTGATGACGCTATCGTCGTTTTCGGACGACGGTATGGCAGTGGGCACCATCACGAGCGCATACGAGCCGGGCGATCTTTACCGCTGGAGGCTGAACGCACCGGAAGATCCCATGCGCCTGACCGAGGTGAACGCCGACATGATGCACGACGTCGTCCTCGGCGAGGTCGAGGAAATCTGGTATCCCTCCGCCCCGTTTGACATTCAGGGTTGGATCGTGAAGCCGCCGGATTTCGACCCCGAGCGGGAATACCCGCTCATGCTCGCCATCCACGGCGGTCCGCACGGCATGTACAATGGGGGCTTCAACTTCGCCTTCCAGGAGCACGCGGCGAATGACTACGTCGTCCTCTACACGAATCCACGTGGCTCGACCGGGTACGGCACCGAATTTGCGAACGCCATCCAAAACGACTATCCCGGCGTCGACATGCAAGACCTGATGCGCGGCGTGGACTACATGCTCGAGACAGGGTACATCGACGAGGACAACCTGTTCGTGTACGGCTGCTCAGGTGGCGGTATCCTGACGACATACATCGTCGGCAATACCGACCGCTTCACCGCCGCCTCCGCCAACTGCCCGATCGTGAACTGGATGTCTGCCATGGGCACATCCGACGCGATCGGCTACATGCGCACCTTCGATGTCCCGTTCTGGGAGGATCCGACCGAGTGGATCGACCGCTCGTCGATCTTCTACGTGGGCAACGTGACCACGCCTACGATGCTGATGACCGGAGAGCGGGATCTGCGCACACCGATGGGCCAGACCGAGGAGTATTACCAGGCGCTGCAGTATGTCGATGTACCCACGGTCATGGTCCGATTCCAGGATGAATGGCATGGAACCGGGTCACGTCCCTCGAACTTCATGAGAACACAACTGTATCTTCGGAAGTGGTGGGAGAAGTGGGGCACCCACGATGCCAGACTTGTGAGTTGACCGTTCGTCAGACCTTTCCTGAGAAACAGATAGCGCTGCGCATGATCCGGACCGATCTTCAAGGGTTCTCCGGTGTATTGCTTCGTCCCGGGCGACTGGTAGAGTTACGTCCCGGTTTCGAAATGAACTTGTGATCGTTTTGAGCACTTCATCGACCCAAATCAGTCCTGCGGAGCGCCTGCGCGGCATCCTCCCCGACGTCGAGATCGCTGCCCTTGCGCCGATCATCGAGGAAATCGAGGAGCTGAAAGTCCGCCGCAAGGCAGCGATTCTGGCTCATAACTACATGACGCCGGACATCTTCCATGGCGTCTCGGACCTCCGAGGCGACTCGCTCGCGCTGGCCCGCATGGCCGCGGAGACCGAAGCCGAGGTCATCGTCATGGCCGGCGTTCACTTCATGGCAGAAACCGCCAAGATCGTGAACGAGGAAAAGACCGTCCTCATTCCCGACCTGCGAGCGGGCTGCTCACTGGCTGATGCCATCACCGGCGCGGACGTCCGCCTGCTCAGGGAGCGCTACCCCGGCGTCCCCGTGGTCACTTATGTGAACACCTCCGCCGACGTGAAGGCCGAGTCAGACATCTGCTGTACCTCGGGCAACGCGGTTCAGGTCGTCGAATCGCTGGGAACGGACCGCGTGATCTTCCTCCCGGACCAGTATCTCGGGCGCTGGGTCGCGCAAAAAACCGACGTCGAGATCATTCTCTGGGAAGGCGCGTGCGAGGTGCACGAGCGCTTCACGGCCGAGGAGTTGCGCGGGTACCGGACACTCAATCCGGGCATCCAGATCATTGCGCACCCCGAATGCCCACCCGACGTACTCGATGAAGCGGACTTTGTCGGCTCCACAGCCGGAATGATCAACTGGGTGAAGTCGGAGCGTCCCAGACAGGTCGTCATGGTGACCGAGTGCTCGATGAGCGACAACGTCGCTGTCGAATCACCAGAGACCGAGTTCCTGCGGCCGTGCAACCTGTGCCCGCACATGAAGCGCATTACCCTGGAAAACATCCGGAACGCGCTGCGTGACATGAAGAACGAGGTCACGATCGACCCGGCGATCGCCGAGCGGGCTCGCCTGTCCGTCGAGCGAATGCTCGCGGTTCAGGTCTAACGCTACCACGTAAGACCATCGACATCGACGGCTTCCTTTCGTCGGCACTCACCGAAGACCTTGGTGAGCGGGGTGATGTCACGTCCGACGCGACCATCCCTGAAGAGGCCCAGGCGACGGCACACCTCGTCGCGCGTCAAGCCGGTTGTATCGCCGGACTGGCGGTCGCTCTCCGGTGCTTCGAGCTGCTCGACGACGAGATCGAGATCGGTGCCCTCACCCAGGACGGCGACGTCGTGTCGGCCGGAACGAGGCTGGCGACCATCCGTGGCGCCGCGCGCAGCATTCTGGCGGCGGAACGACTGGCTCTGAACCTGCTGGGTCAGTTAAGCGGCGTCGCGACCGCGACCCGGGCGCTCGTCGATCGTGTGGACGGCACTGACGCCCGTGTCATCGACACGCGAAAGACGGTGCCACTCCTGCGTAGCCTTCAGAAGATGGCCGTGGTGGCCGGGGGTGGTGATAACCACCGCATGGGCCTCCACGATCAGGTGCTGATCAAGGACAACCACATCGAGGCCGTGGGATCACCGTCGGAAGCCGTTCGTCGAGCTCGCACCCATGTCGGTGATGAGATGACGGTCGAGGTGGAGATCGAGCGACTGGACGATCTCGAGTCGGTCATCGAGGCCGGCGCTGACATCGTCATGCTCGACAATATGGCGCCTGAAGTCATGCGCGAGGCCGTCGAACAGGCGAACGGGCGCGTGTTGCTCGAGGCATCCGGAGGGATCACGCTGGACACCATCCGCGCCGTCGCCGAATCAGGCGTCGACGTCATCTCGGTGGGTGCTCTCACTCACTCGCCCCCCGCCCTCGACGTTGCACTGGACTTCGAGAGCTGAGGCGGAGGACCATAGCAGCCAGTGGGCCGTAATCGGCATCAACTCGGTCGTCGCGTTGTAGGCTGATGGGCGCCCACGTAGCTTCACCGCCCACTGTCCTGTAGCCCATCAGAAGGATGTCTCGAATGGCGGCACCACCGCGCCTCCTGCCTCTTCGTGTCCGCCTCATCCTCGCTGGACTCCTACTCCCGCTCATTGCGGGGATGACCGCAACACCCGGTCACGCTCAGGCCCAGAACACGTCATCGACGAACGACCTGGTGACGTTGTTCGAACTGGGGCAGCTCGTTAGGGACACGAACGGTGACAATGTCCCGGACGCCGTAGCAGGGTCCCTCCTGCTCGGCCCCTCTCCATCGACTGCCGAGCTCGCCGCCGCAGCCGAAGTGGCGGCCCGTCTGGGCTTCGAGACCATGGCGATGGACCTGCCGATCGCGCGCGGGGATGGTGGGGCTATACCCATTGTGATCGGGCGGAGTGGCCTCGCGGCATCCGGGATCACCGCAGCAGGCCTCGATCCTACCTCGCTGGATTCAGGAGAAGGCGCGGTCGGCGTAGTCGTGCGGGACGGACGGACATGGGTGATCGTGTCCGGCGGCGATGATGAAGGGCTGCTCGCAGCGGCTCGACTGTTCGCGGGGGTTTTGCCCCACACCCGGACCCTATCCACGGCATCACTGTCCGATGTGCGTGACGACCTGGCCGCCGCGCTCGAGGCCGCAGACATCGCGGGGGCCTCGATCCGGCTGACGCAGGCTCGAGCGAGGACCGATCGCGACGGCATCGCCCGACTCATCGTCGAGCTCACCGCAGACGATCCCGCCGCAGCCGCGGCCGGGCTCGACTTCCTCACGACAGTGGATCGAGACCCACCGACCAGCGAATCAGCAGATATCGAGGAGGGAGACGACCCGGAGACCGATCGCACCGAGACGGAGGATCCAGCCGACGCGGACGAGGACGACGAGCCCCGTAGCACCCCGAGCCCACTTGCCTACCCGGGCCTCGCGAGCGTCGAGGTCCGTATCGACGGGGGCGCCATCCTCCGACTGCCCGGTCGTGCCCAGGTCGATCGTCCTGGTCCGATCTCGGGACGGCCCGGTACAGGAGAAAAGGATGACCTCGATCTGTCGAGCGTGTACACGGCGGACGGTCTCCTCGGAGGCAGCCCGATCCCCAACCGCGTCGACGCCATCCTGGTGCCGGGCTCAGGTGGGGTCACCGGACTACCCGAGCTCGGGGCCCGACTGGGACTGGAGTCAACTGGATTCGCAGTGCCGCTCGTCCATCCGGCGGCCTCGTTGGAGCGCCCTGGAGCCCAGGCGACCATGGTGCTCACGGGCACTGGCAACCTTTTCACGGACCAACTCGCCGACAGTGGAACCATCGACGTCGCTGCGCTCGCGCCAGGCGAGGGACTGATTCAGCTCGTGCCCGACGCCTTCGGCTCGAAGTCGTCCCTTGTAGTGACCGGGGCTGACGAGGTGGGGGCCGAGCGGGCGCTCGAGCAGCTCGCGGTCGGCTTTCCTCACCTTTCGGAACGGGGGAAAGATCGTCCGACCGTCGAGGACGTTGAAACGGGTTTGTGGGACGCTCTCTCGGGCCACACACCTCTCGGCCAGGCCGCGACAGGCATCTACAAGCTCGGCCGAATCGGAGAGACTCTCGGCGAGGAGCAGATCGCTTCGGCATCCGTACTCATGTCGGTGGAGCACGCCGACGACGGGCTCGAAGCGTGGGTGCAGTCGCGTGCCATGGAGGTCCTTGGCACCAGTGACATCGACGTCACGATCGATAATCGAGATGTGCTGAATGCCAGTACGATCATCTACGAAGAGTCTCTGACCTTGCCCTCGGAGGTTGACCGGTTCCGCGCCCTGATGCGTGAGCAGGTCTACCCCAGCGCGCGTGGTCGCAACGTCCGTATCGAGGCTCGGCTCAGCGAGCCCCCGGAGGTGCGCGCTCAACTCACCGAAGAGACCCGAACCGCCTTGATCGAGGCCGGCGCTGATCCGAATGACACAGAGGTCGTCGTTCTGTCCGCGTTCAAGCAGGGGTACTCGTGGCTGTACGATATCATCCGGCCGCAGCTCGAGGGCCGGGACATTGGCGATATCGAGATTTCCTTCCTTCGGAACGATCCCCCGAAGGAGTGGCCCCAGCAGGCGATCCAGACGCGCGTGCGTTGGCTGCATGAGATCTACCCCATCGACGAGGTGCTCGCGGGTGAACTCGAACTCGAACTCGATCAGATCCGGTTTGAAGAGGTCACAGAGGGACCTACGTACACGGTCCGTGTGACCGACGCGTCCGGGGAGGAGATACTCTCTGACACCTTCGATCCGCATTACGTGATGCGCCCGTATTTCGATCGCTTCGAGGACTACGAGCACGTGCGTGTCACGACCGGTTGGCTCACGGCCGAGGCAGACGGACGAATCCTCGTCGATGAGCGCATCGCGACCGACCCCGAGACGTTCTGGGATCACTTCCAGGCGACGGTGCTCCCGACGATGTACGACCACGTCATGGACCTGCACGACGGCCTGCCCCGCGGAGGCAGCTCCGACGCTCCGTTCTTCGGTGAGTTGATTGTCGAACTCGAGATGAGTGAGCCTGACTTCCGGCTCGGCGTGGACAACGAGATCCATGCCCCGATGGACGCCCTGCACGAAGAGATCTACTTCGGCACCATCGAGTTCTTCGACGTCCTGGGCCGTAACTCTCGAGGCCAGGGGATCCAGTTCCCGGGTCGGATCCTCCCTGTCATGCGCCCCAAGGCCGACGGGTCGGCAGCGACGGCCGAGATTCGCGTCACCGGCTTCGCCACCTCTCGCCCTGCGGTCGTCGTCTCATACGAAACCGCGCAGGGCGAACAGGGTGAAGCGCGGCTGGACATTCCGAAGACGAGTCTGGCTCGACCCTCGGCGCGTCTCGCCCACGTTCGTGCGAATGAACCGGGCATCTCCCACATGGGGCTTCGTGTTCGAGTCGACACCGACAGGGACATGCGTGACAGCCTGATCACGGTCGCACGCGAGCAGGCCGTCGACGAGCGCATGGTCTCCGCGGAGATGGTCGTCGGCGTCATGGAGGAGATCGAATCGCTTCGTGGGGCGGGCATGTATACGTCGGAGCTCGCCTGGCAGGGACTCGGATCGATCGAACTCTGGGCGGAGTGGACCCACGAGCAGGACCCCGAGTCTCGACAGACCGTCGTCCTTGCTCCGAACGGCACACCTGAGCCCCTGCCCGACTGGCGTGCACTTCTGCCCGATGGCTGGAGCTACAGCGGTGATCGGATCGTGCAGTGGGATACACCCATCCCGCCGGTCGAAGGCCACGAAATGCTGGCCAAGATGACCGAGGCGTTCCCCGAGGCGACGATGTACCGCGCCGGACGCAGTTATCTCGGCAAGGATATCTGGGCCATGGACCTGATGCCCGCGATCGGATCGAGTCATTGGTCACACCTGAAGGCGACCACGTTCAAGCCGACCGTCATCTATTCGGCGCGGCAGCATGCGAACGAAGTCTCCTCGACGAGTCACGTCCTGCGCCACGCCGAGTTGCTACTCACCGACCCGGAGCAGCGAACGAAGCTCGATGACGTGAACGTCATCATTCATCCGTTCACAAACCCGGACGGGGCACAGACGGCGTATGACCTGTACCGCCTCACTCCGGACTACATCCTGCACGCGGGCTATCTCGGATCACTCGGACAGGACGCGACGTCCGGAAGTGGAGCCGACCACCCGATCTATCCCGAGTCGACCGTGCGTGGGCGACTTTGGGAGACCTGGCTGCCCGATGTCTTCCTGAATCCGCATGGCTACCCGTCCCATCAGGTGGTGCAGCTCTTTTCCGAGTATACAGGCCTGGTCCGACGGGGCCGGGTGACCGAGCGGAACTGGGGCTTCAACAAGGGTTGGTTCATGCCCGGCTTCGGCTACGTCGACAGCCCCGAGTACCCTCGTCACAAGGACGCCGCATTCACGATCCGGGAGTACATCACCCGAGGTATCAACTCAAACCGCGACGTCTACGACCTCAACCAACGGGCCTACGCGCGCTACGAACGATACGGCGCGCGCTTCGACCCGGATGTCTACAACCTCCCCATGACCGACAGTGTGATGATCGAGATGCCGCTCAAGGGGTCCAGTGGAAGCGGCGGTGGGTACAACCCGCGCGTCACGATCTGGAGTGGGACAACCGAGGCACCCGACGAGACCGCGTACGGACCGTGGATGGAGCTCATGGGCAAAGCCGGGCTCTCGTGGGATCAGGCGATCACCGACTACCTGTACGACGGAGATCACAAGGTCGACCGCAGTGGATCGCGCTTCTTCGGCGGCGTGTCGCTTCGCCTGAACCGGATGAGACCACCGGAAAAAGAAGACGAAGAAGGTGACGCGGACCGGGGTGAGGTGAACCAGGATGGACGCGACCCGTGATCGGCCGTGCTTGCCACCGGCTTCGGGTTGTCTTTCCCTTTGGGAACTAATTCAGCTCTCAGACCCTGCCCAGAGTCATCATGAACAAAACGATCATCGCCGTCGTCCTGCCGCTTGCCATCGTCGCCTGCGGTGGAGGAAGTGACGCCGACACTAGCGACATGCCGATGGATGAGCCTGCTGGCAATTCCGTCACGATCGTCACGCCGATGAATGGCGGCCAGATCAGCGGCAACCAGATCAACGTGAACCTGTCATCGACCGTGACCATCCTTCCGGCCGGTGACCTGACCGAGGGTACGGGTCACCATCACCTGTACTTGAACGCGGACCTGACCGCCGCCGACGCGCCCGTTCCAACCGTCCCCGGCAGCATCGTCCACATGGGTGACGCCTCTTCGTCCTACACATTCGAGGACGTCGAGCCCGGCGAGTACACGCTGATCGCGGTCGTGGCCGACGGGATCCACGTGCCACTGCAGCCATGGGTGGTCGACACGGTGATGCTTACGGTCGTCAGCGGGAACTAGGCGGCGGCAACATGCAGGGGTGAGAAGGCTGTCGGTCCGCACGGGCCGGCGGCCGGCCTTCGGCGTGCCTGCGGGTTCCTAGAACTTCCGAAACGTTCCCGTCTTCTCGATGACGACAGGGAAGCCCCCCACGCGCCTCGGCACGAGCCCAGCCGCGACGTCTCCGCTGACGTAGACCATCAGGCAGGTCTCGCCGCGCTTCTGACCGATCGCGGTCCCGGAAACACCCGGCTTACCCATGACCTGGCCGGTCAACTTCCTCTGCGCCGCCTGAACATCGTCGCCCACGTCAGCTTCCGCCGTCGATTCGGATGCCGAATCGATCGAGCACCACATCGATCGGGTTCGCCAGCGTCGTCGTCTGCGTGCCGGCGAAGAGCAACCCGACCGGTCGCCGGTCAGCCATGAGAAGCCCCTTGGACACGATGAGCGAGCCGGAATCACCACCGGCGCTGAAGCCGCGTCCCGAGATCACGATCTGACCCTCGAAGCGAGCGGTGCCACCGGGGTACGAGACGTCCATGGTCGCGTTGACGCCGCTGACCTGACCGTGGGTATGCCCGGTCGTGCGCCCGTACTTTTGAACCTTCAAGCCGAGGGCTGCGTCCTGACTCGCCTCCCGCGGAGAACCGTATCCACCATCAGGCGTCGACGAACCGAGATCGTCCGTCGATGTCAGGGCGATGGCAGCATCGATCTTGTTATGGGCACACATCATCGCCCGGCAGAAGTGCAGCGTCTCATAATCGTGAAGCCTTCCGATGACGTCGTTCGGATCCCGGCCGCCGTCGACCACTCCAGGCTGAAGCAGGTTGTCGCCCACCTTACCGGCATTGTTCGCCGCGAAGACGTGGTTGTTGCTGAGTGCAAACGTCCGTTCACCGTCCGTGACGCGCGCGCCAATCGTACCCGCCGTGACCTGTCCATGACCGGCACTGACGCCGATGGGGACAGGCCGCGGGAAACTGGAGGTCGGATCCACGGACTCCTCGTTCAGCGGCAGCGCCGTGAACCGACCGGTGACTTCGGGGATGATTTCAACGCCCTGCATCAGCCGTGGCACAGTGACGACCCCCGGCTGCGTGAGGTAAACCTTTACCACGTGGTGGCCATGGCCGTCGAGACCGATCGCCGTACCTACGACCCCGTCGAGGGCAAGCCATTCATCGGTCATCGTCTCCTGCAGCGACAGAGCCGCAGTCAGCGAGCTCGCCGAGTAGGCCCACGGATTCGCGGGACCGGCAAGAAGGATCAGCGAGGCGCTGAGCGCGACGCCGAGGGCAAGACGGGAACGGAGCAGAGTTCGCATAGTCATAGTTGCTATACGGAAACTTGGGGGTCTGGGGTTCCGAGCTGACCGGCTACGACGACTCTACCGACTCTGTACCACCACCGCATCGAGCCGAGCGATACAGTGCCTCGATTGTTCGAAGATTCGCCGCGGCCTCTGACACCGGATATCGAACCGGCCGGTCGTGGAGCACGCAGTCGGCGAAGTGCTCGACCATGAGCCGGTACTCGTCGTCGCCGGACATCGTGTGGCTGGTCCGTCCCTCTCGCCCTCGTACGTCCTCGATGACCACATCGTCCGTCCCGGGCAGGAAGGCGCGATCGACCTCGAGGTACCCGTCGGACCCCGCGACTTCGAACCGCTCGCAGCGCTCCAGCGTCAACGCACAATCGAAGTGAGCCACGGCTCCTCCCGGGAAGTGCAGGAGCCCCGCGAACGCCTCGTCCACGCCGCGCTCGGTCCACTGAGCCGTCGCTCGGACCGAGTGCGGCTTCTTCTCCAACGATGGTTCTGGAGACGTTCACGCAGTAGCAGCCTGCGTCCAGCAACGACCCGCCACCCAGCGAGGGATCGAGTCGGATATTGTCGGGTGACCGGAGGCGGAAGGTGAAGGTGCTGCGCACCGCTCCAATCTCACCGATGTGCCCATCGCGGATCATGTCGACGACGCGTTCGATCCGGGGATGGAAACGGTACATGAACGCCTCCATCAGCTTCACCCCCGCCTCCTCCGCGGCCGCCGCCATCTCGAAGCAGTCAGCCGCATTGAGGGCGAGCGGCTTTTCGCAGAGAACATGCTTTCCCGCTCGGACTGCGTGGATCACCCAATCCCGATGCAGGCTGTTTGGGAGTGGGATATAGAGCGCGTCGATATCGGGGTCGTCAATCAGGTCTTCGTACGAGCCGTAGGCTCTGGGGATGCCGTGCTCTCTGGCAAAGGCATTCGCGCGATCGGCATCCCGTGACGCGACCGCACTGAGCACTCCGTTCCTGGATGCCTGAAGCGCGGGATTTACGGCAGCTCGTCCGATGTTGGCCGTACTCAGCACGCCCCAACGGAGTGGCTCGGCATCAATCTCGTTCATGATTCGGCTTCTCGACGAGACAGTGTTTCCCGGCTTCGAGGGTCGCAAAGACGAGATCCTGGTGGTCGCCCCGTGTGACGACATCGATGACATCGATGTCGTCACGAGAAAGCAGCGACTCAGCGTCCGTGGCAACCTCCGGGATCTCGAACTCGGCGGCCCGGGCATCAGCCAGCTCCTGATCGTGATCGCAGATCACGACCAGATCACACAGGGGCGAGCGATCAAAGCCCGGAAGATGGGCGGTCCTCGACCAGCGCCCAGCGCCGATGACACCAACCCGAAGTCGTTCCGTCATTGAGTTCGCCTCATCATGGGGTCCGGCACGACAGCCCGACCGCTCAAGCGGTGGGTGCCGCTGCACGCGCCGAACGTCGTGAGCGGGCTACCCAGTGTAAAGCAGCAAAGAGAGCCGGTCGCCAAGTCGGCCGATCGGGGCCAAGTTCCCGACCTTGAACCCGAAACGGGCTACATGATCCGTGGCCTTGAATCGCCCCAGGAGGGACCATGACTCGGCAGACAGCTCGCTCAACCTTCAGCGTATGCGCGCTCGCAGTCGCGAGCCTGGTGCTCGCTTCTTCCGCTGACGCTCAGCGCAACGGAGGTAACGAAGGCCCACTCCCGTCGATCGAAGAGAAAACCGCGGGCCTCGAGCGTATGGACGGGATGCTTCCCCTCTACTGGGACTCGGACCAGGGTCAGCTCTGGATGGAGATCCCCCAGCTCGATGTGGAGATGATCCACTTCGTCGGGTATGGAGCGGGCCTGGGGTCGAACGATCTCGGCCTCGACCGGGGGGCCCTGCGCGGCTCGCGCATCGTGAAATTCGAGCGCGTTGGCCAGAAGATCATGATGGTGCAGCCGAACTATCGCTTCCGTGCAAGCAGCCCGAACCCCGACGAAGTGCGCGCGGTTCGGGACGCCTTTGCCAGGTCTGTCCTCTGGGGCTTCACAGCCGAGGCAGAAACCAACGCCCGCGTGCTCGTCGACATGACGGGCTTCCTGCTTCGGGACCCGATCAACGCCGCGGGACGCATGAGCCCCGGTCAGTATCGGCTGGATAACTCACGCAGCTCCATCTACAAGGAGTTCACCAACGCCTTTCCGACCAACACAGAGCTGGAGGTCGAGCTCACCTTCGTACAGCAGGCCGGCGGGGGGGGCGGCCGTGGGGGCTTCGGTGGTGGTGGATTCGAAGGCGTGAACCGAGTCGCTGCGTCCGGCGAAGCGGCCACAATCCGCCTGCATCACTCCTTCGTCGAATTACCGGACGACGACTACGAGCCTCGGGCTCACGACCCGCGCGCAGGCTACGGTGCCAATACCTACCAGGACTATGCGACACCGCTCGGCGAGGACATGACCCAGCGATTCATCCGGCGTCACCGACTTGAGAAGGTCAACCCCGACGCACGCATGAGCGATCCGGTCGAGCCGATCGTGTACTATCTCGATCCCGGTACGCCGGAGCCTGTTCGTTCGGCACTCCTCGACGGAGCCCGCTGGTGGAATCAGGCATTCGAATCAGCGGGATACCGGGACGCGTTTCAGGTCGTCATGCGTCCCGACTCCATAAGCTCACTCGACGCACGATACAACGTCATCAACTGGGTGCACCGCTCCACCCGGGGGTGGAGCACCGGCGGATCGGTCTCGGACCCGCGGACCGGTGAGATTGTGAAGGGTGTCGTCACGCTCGGCTCTCTGAGGATCCGGCAGGACTACATGATCGCCGAGGGATTGCTGAGCCCCTACGCCAATGGTGACGAGGACCCCCAATACCTCGAGGACTGGGCCGTCTCACGGATACGGCAGCTCTCCGCGCACGAGGTGGGTCACACGATCGGACTTGGCCACAACTACTACAACAGCGAGGCCGGCCGCATCTCGGTCATGGATTACCCGCACCCTCTCGTCGAGTTGAACAACGACGGGTCACTCGACTACTCGGAGGTTTACGACGAGGACATGGGGGAGTGGGACATCGCTGCAATCGCGTATGGCTACCAGGACTTCCCGGCCGGCACGAACACCACGGCCGAGCTCGACCAGATTCTCGAAGATGCATGGGAGCAGGACGTCCGGTACATGTCGGGTCAGGACGTCGCGACAACACCCCAGGCCGACCAGTGGGCCAATGGGACGGACATGGGCGACGAACTGCAGCGGATGATGGACGTACGAGCCGTCGCCCTCTCTCGCTTCGGGGCCAATGCGATCCGAAACGGCCGCCCGATGGCGACCATCGAAGAGGTTCTCGTGCCCCTGTACATGCACCATCGCTATCAGACAGAGTCGACAGCGACGACCGTCGGTGGCGTGTCCTACACGTACGCGATGCGCGGTGACGGGTTGGACCCGGTGTGGCGCGTGTCGGCTGATCAGCAGAACCGGGCGCTCGACGCATTGATGCGTACCATCTCGCCGTCCGAGTTGGCCCTGCCGGTCGAGGTTGTGAACATGATCCCGCCGCGTCCTCCGGGTTTCGGGCGAACCCGTGAGCTCTTCCCCCGGTGGACGGGATCGGCCTTCGACGCCGTGAGCCCTGCGGTCGTAGCGGCGAGCCTTACGGTCAACTCGCTTCTTACGCCGGATCGAGCGGCGCGGATGGTCGAGCAGAAACTCTTCGACTCCTCGCTACCAGGCCTCGACGACGTACTCGGCCGACTGATGAGGGCTTCGTTCGGCGAACAGGCGAACGGTGCGTACGAACAGGCTGTGCAGCAGGCAGTACAGGGCGTGGTCGTGGACCGAATTCAGTTCCTGGCTGCCAACGCCCCGATGCCTCAGGTCCGTGCCACCTCGACGATGGCTCTGCGTCGCCTCAACGGAAGACTGATGGCGATGGCGGACAGCAATCCGCACGCGGGCATGATGGCGATGGAGATCCAGCGCTTCATGGAGCGCCCGGCGACCGTCGTCGAGATGCCCGGCGCCCCGAATGCACCTCCCGGTGCACCGATCGGTCAGCCGGCGATGGACTGGCTGGGCGGCATGGGGATCGGCCAACCCGCAATAGAATGGCTGCGTGCCACCGACGTCACCTGCACCTGGGACGACGGGCACGACTGGCACTGAGTGCCCTCGGGGCCGTGGGGAGAGCGAGCGCCCGCGGTCAGAGCCTCACAGAGCCCCCGACGCCGATACGGCGTCGGGGGCTTGTTCATTCAGTGACGATCGGATCGGGGATCGAGGGCATCCTGAAGACCGTCTCCTCCGAGCATCCAGCGCGTCTCGTACTCCCACAGGCGGATGGCCAGGGCATCTGCCATGCGTTCCTCGTCGAGAGCCCCCAGCGGGTTCTCGTCGGGGGTCCCCGGAGGCCGTCGCGCTGCCGCATCCTGAAGTCGAGCGCGGGCATCGGCGACGCCCTGCGGGCTTAGATCCGGTAAGGCCTGGTCGTGCTGATGAAGCCCAACGAAGGTCCCATCCACGGGAGCGATGGCGAACCACGTCCGGAGGGTTTCGTCAATCCAGGACCCGGAGGGTGCTTGAGACGAGTCGTCGGGAGGGCTGATCATCGGGCAAAATGGGGATCGACGACCGATTCGCCACCCGGATTCCATACTGGCCTGGGGTGGAATTGCTCGGTAAAATATATAAGGACCGAAAAAGGCGGCCGTATCCTCAGCATAGTATGGGGGTAAGCATGTCGTTCCTTTATGACTGTATTTCCATGTTGATGCGAGACCGAGGCTGGGAATGAACGTTTCTTCAACGGCAATGCTCTGTGCCGGTTTGCTACTCCTCGGGCTAGCGGGTGACGCTGGCTTCGACGCCCCGGACACCATTGCCTCCCCCGTCTTGGCGGCCGTGGCTGTGGACGCGGACGCCGTCGATGGCAATGAAACGATTGAGGCGTACTGCGTCCGCTGTCACAGCGAACAGCGTCAGCGCGGCGGGCTCGTACTCGAGGACTTCGACGTCGAGAACGCCACTCAGCACGCCGACATCGCAGAGCGGATGATTAAGAAGCTGCGCGCCGGCATGATGCCTCCGTCGGGTGCCCGGCGTCCTGAGGAAGTCGTGCTAGCCGACCTGGCCGACGATCTCGAGTCGCGCCTCGACGATGCTTGGGAAAAGAACCCCGAGCCCGGGACGCGTGTCTTTCAGCGTCTGAACCGCGCCGAGTATGCCGCGGCTGTCGAGCACCTGCTCGGCATCGTCGTAGACGTTTCCTCGTACCTGCCGCTCGACACGAAGTCCAACAACTTCGACAACATCGCTGACGTGCAGATGCCGTCGACGACCGTCGTCGAGGGCTACCTTCGCGCCGCAGGCCAGATCGCCCGCCTGGCACTGGGTGACCCGGAAGCCGAAGTCGCCAACACGATCTACCGGATGCCGCGCATCGCAGGTCAGAAGGATCAGGTCGAAGGGGCACCGTTCGGTACGCGTGGCGGGCTCTCTGTCGTCCACAACTTTCCGGCTGACGGGAAGTACGTGTTCCACATCATGCCCTACAACGCGGTCGAGGGTGAGGTGTTCGGGCGAACGTGGGGTACCGAGCAGATCGAGATCTCGATCGACGGTGAGCGCGTCGCGCTCCTCGACATCGACCGTTGGATGCACGAATCCGAGCCGACCGGTCTGAATATCCGGACCGACTCGATTCAGGTGCCGGCCGGGCCACACCGGGTCACGGCAGCCTTCGTGAAGCAGTTCGAGGGCGAGGTCGACGACCTCATCCGTCCCATCGAGCATACGCTCGCCGATGGCCAGATCGGTATCGGCTACGGCGTGACTACGCAGCAGCACCTCCAGCGGATGACGATCCTCGGACCATTCGAGGTCACGGGCGTCTCGGACACACCAACCCGCAGCTTCGTCTTCAGCTGCCGCCCGACTGCGCCGTCCGAAGAACGTCCCTGCGCTGAGAGCATCGTTCGCCGCCTCACCGAGCGTGCCTACCGCCGCGACGTGAGCCAGAGCGACGTCGACGGTCTCATGCAGTTCTACGATCAGGGCTCGGAGACGCGCGGCTTCGAGGGCGGGGTTCGTCTCGCTCTTCAGGCGATCATGGCCAGCCCCCACTTCATCTTCCGGATGGAAGAGGAGCCTCAGGGCATCGAGCCAGGCGAGATCTACGAGATCGCGGATACCGACCTTGCCTCGCGACTCTCCTTCTTCCTCTGGGGTGCGCCGCCGGATGACGAGCTCATCGAGCTGGCCGGAAAGGGCGATCTCTCCAATGATCGGGAGCTCGAGAAGCAGGTGCGCCGCATGCTCGCCGATCCTCGGGCAGAGGCGCTCGCGTCTCGTTTCGGGGCTCAGTGGCTTCGGTTGCAGGATCTCGAGAAAATCCGCCCGGACGCGTTGAGCTACCCGTACTACGACCAGACCCTCGCGGATGCGATGCATCGCGAGACAGAGATGCTCTTCGACCACGTCCGCTCCGAGAATCTTCCGGTCTCGGACCTGCTCACAGCGAATTACACCTTCGTCAACGAGCGGCTGGCCCGACACTACGGGATTCCGGGCGTGGTCGGCACCGACTTCCAGATGATCGAGTACCCTGACGATCGTCGCCGCGGCATTCTCGGCCACGGGAGCATCCTGATGCTGACTTCGCACGCGAACCGGACCTCTCCGGTGCTTCGTGGGAAGTGGGTGATGGAGGTCCTTCTCGGATCACCGCCACCGCCACCGCCACCGAATGTGCCGACGCTCGAAGAGGGTGACGACGCGGCAGATGGTCGTTTCCTGTCGGTTCGTGAGCGAATGGAGGTCCACCGGGCCAATCCGGCGTGCTCGTCGTGCCACAACGTGATCGACCCGATCGGGCTCGCGTTCGAGAACTTCGATGTGACCGGCGCCTGGCGCTCGCGAGATGGGGGCAACCTCGTCGACACCCAGGCCGAACTGTACGATGGGACGCCGATCCAGGGCGTACCGGCTCTCCGCGACGCCATCATGCAGCGTCCTGAGGTGTTCTACAGGATCTTTACAGAGAACATGATGGCCTACGCGCTGGGGCGACGGGTCGAGTACTTCGACCAGCCGGCGATTCGCCAGATTACCCGTGAAGCCGAGGAAGAGGAGTACCGCCTCTCGGCGTTCATACTGGGCGTCGTAAGCGCGCCCGCCTTCCGCAGCAGCCGCGCGGCGCAGCCGATGACCGCCGAACAGCCGGTCACCGACTCCGGCACTAACTGATTCAGAACGACAACCAATCTCGACGAGGCAACATTACGATGGACTTCATCACCGGAAAGCACATCTCGCGCCGCTCGATGCTCAAGGGCATGGGTGCCTCGATGGGGCTACCGCTTCTCGATGCCATGGTCCCGGCAGCCCGCCCGCTCAGTGCCTCGGAGGCTGGACGCTCGGCCGACAGCACGCGGCTGGTGGCAATCGAGAACGTTCATGGTACCGCTGGCTGTAACGATCTCGGCGCCTCGCTCGGGCTTTGGTCGCCCAAGGAAGAGGGGAAGGACTTCGACCTCTCCCTGTCGTCGATGAACCCGCTCGACGCCTACCGGAAGTATCTGACGATCGTCTCGGATACCGACTCCCGGATGGCCGACGCCTTCTCGCCTGCTGAGATCGGTGGTGACCACTTCCGCACAGCGGCGGTGTTCCTCACGCAGGCTCACCCGAAGCAGACTCAGGGATCTGACGTCTTTGCGGGCACCTCGTTCGATCAGGTCTACGCCCAGAGCATCGCGGGTCAGACTCCGATCGAGTCGATGCAGCTCACGATCGAGAGCGTCGACCAGGCCGGTGGTTGCGCGTACGGCTACTCCTGCGTCTACACGGACACGATCTCCTGGGCGTCGCCGACGCAGCCGCTTCCCATGATCCGCGACCCTCGGGCCGTCTTCGAGCAGCTCTTCGGCGCAGGTGGTACGCCGGAGCAGCGCGCGGAGCGCCTGGCTACGGATCGCTCGATCCTGGACTGGGTCATGGGCGAGATGAACGGTCTGCGCCGTGACCTCGGCGCGGCCGACCGTCATCGCCTGGACCTGTATACGACGAACATCCGCGAGCTCGAAGAGCGCATTCAGCGCATCGAGGTGCAGAATCAGAGCGGTGACGAGCGGGACATCCCCGAAGCTCCGGTCGGTGTGCCTGACGACTTCGCAGAGCACATGCGCCTGATGTTCGACCTTCAGGTTCTCGCGTTCATGTCGGACACGACACGCGTCTTTTCGCTCAAGATCGGTCGTGACGCGTCACCGCGGGTCTACCTCGATTCCGGTTCCGACTCACCGTTCCACGCAGCGTCACACCACGGTGGGCGTGAAGAGCGGGTTCGCGACTTCGCGAAAATCAACACGTACCACGTGTCGATGATCCCTTACTTCCTCGACAAGCTCGCGTCGGTCACCGAGGGTGACGGTACGCTACTCGACAAGACGATGCTCATGTACGGCTCCGCGATGGCGGACTCGAACCTCCACAACCATATCCGCTGCCCGCTCTTCCTCGTCGGTGGTGCCAATGGCCTGCTCGAAGGAGAGAACCACCTCCGCGCTACACCGGGCACACCCATGGCGAACGTCATGCTCTCGCTTCTTCAGAAGCTCGGTGTGAACGACATCGAATCCTTCGGGAACAGCACCGGCACCTTCGCGATCTGAGACTGAACTGATCGGAAGCTCAGGCTTCCGGGAGAACCGCATGTCGAAACACTCCACGATGTCACGTCTGGCCACGATCCTCGGGCTGAGCCTCGTCCTGGCGGCCGCGTCCCCAGCGGAGTCCCCTGTCGCCGATGCTGCCGAGGCAGGGAACGTGGACCAGGTGCGTGCTCTGCTCCAGCAGGGTTCCGACGTCAATGCCGCCCAGCCTGATGGGCTGACGGCCCTGCACTGGGCGGCCATGAACAACTACGGCGATATCGTCGACGTTCTGCTTTATGCAGGCGCCACGGTGAAGCCGCTCACACGGGTCGGTGGGTATACGCCTCTGCACTTGGCGGCGCGATCCGGACATGCGGAGATCGTGAGTAAACTGGTCGCAGCCGGTGCCGACCCGAACGAGTGGACATCGACCGGTGTGACCGCGTTGCATTTCGCGTCTCAGGCTAACTCTGCTACGACGATCCGTGCGCTTGCTCAGGGGGGCGCTGACGTAAACGCTGCTGATGGCTTTCAGAGCCGCACCCCCCTGATCTTCGCCGCGTCAGGCAACTCGACAGATGCCCTCGCCGCGCTCCTCGAGGCCGGGGCGGATCCATCGCTCCAGACGGACCTCAAGGACTACACGGCACGGAACACCGTCGACCGTGACGACCGTGCTCACAGGGCGCGTGTCCGCGCGGCCGAGGCCGGCGAGGACGTTGTCCAGAACGACAACGCGGACCGACTCGCACAGCTCCAGCGTCAGCAGCAGCCCGCTGACTCCGCTCAGGCGGAGGAGACCGAGGAAGAGGAAGAGGAATCGGAGCCCGATCCTGACGAGCCAGAAGAAGATGAGGCTCATGCCGAAGATCAGGACGAAGAAGAAGAGAAGCCTGAAGAGCCCCCGGTCCGAGCTCTTTCCTCGACCGAACAGATCGGCGTGCAGGGTGGCTTCACAGCCCTGCACTACGCGGCTCGCCAGGGCCACATGGAGTCGGCGAAGCTGCTGCTGGACGGCGGCTCCGACATCGATCAGGTATCGGGCGGTGATCAGTCGAGTCCTCTGCTCGTTGCGGTAGTCAACGGCAACTACGATCTCGCCCAGGTGCTGGTCGAACGTGGCGCTGACGTAAACCTGGTCAGTGATGACGGCGTCGGACCGCTGTTCGCGACACTGAACATCGAATGGTCTCTGCGTACCTGGTACCCACAGCCGCAGATGTACCACACCCAGGAATCATCCTATCTGGACCTGATGGCGGCGCTACTCGAGGCCGGTGCCGAGCCGAACCAGCAAGCCAGCACTCACGTGTGGTACGCCGCATACAACGCAGGTCGCATGGGCGTAGACTTTACGGGTGCGACGCCCTTCTGGCGCGCCGCATACGCGACGGACGTGGTGGCGATGCGCCTTCTACACTCGTATGGCGCGGATCCGAACATCTGGACGACCAAGCTGCCGAGCCGTCGTCGCTTCTTCGACCCGGGGAATCCCGCCGCTCGTACTGACACCGACGAGGAAGAAGAACTCGATCCCTCCGGCCTGCCCGTCGTACCGGTCGGAGGCCCCGCGGTCCACCCGATGCACGCCGCGTCCGGCGTCGGCTTCGGTACGTCGCGAGTCGCCCAGCAGCACCGCAGCGTTCCGGATGGCTGGCTCCCCGCGATGAAGTACTTCGTCGAAGAGTTGGGTCTGGATCCGAACATCCGCGATGCGGATGGCTACACACCGATTCACCACTCCGCGGCCCGCGGCGATAATGAGACGATCATCTACCTTGTCGAGCAGGGCGCCGACGTGACGCTCATCAGCCGTCGTGGCCAGACCAGTGCGGATATGGCGAACAGCCCAGAACAGCGGGCGCAGCCTCACCCCGCGACGATCGCCCTGCTTGAGAAGCTCGGGTCACACAACAACCACAACTGCCAATCCTGCGGGTCCGGCGGTAACCAGTAGGCGCCACGGCGCGATACGGAGCGACTGAATGAGGCGGACAATGTCCCTCGCCGCAGTGCTCGCCTTTGTGGCGGTGCCCGCGGTCGTCGAGGCTCAGGACACCGAGTGGAATCGATACACGCTGGAGGATCTGGGTGGAATCTTCGTCCGAATCGAGTCCAACGATGTCTGTGCGGCAGCCGGGGTGACCCCGGGGGCCTATGAGGCGGACATCGCGCTGAAGCTGATCGACTCCGAGGTGGGTGTACTGACCCAGGCGGAGATGCTGGAGCACCCCGCCATGCCCGAATTACGTGTAACACTGAACTGTGCGTCCGGCTCCAATGGCATGAGCGGCACGCTGGCCTACTCCGTCTCACTGCGGGTCCAGCAGTCGGCGCAAATGCTGCGAGACACCCAGATCACCCTTCCCGAAGCGGTGACGTGGTTCACGAGCGAGGTCGGTGTGACGTCAGAGGGTCAAGCCGCGGATGAAGTCGGCGCCTCACTGATGGCCGGCATCGAGGCGTTTGCCTTAGCGTGGACCGCGATCAACGCCGAGGAAGAAGGCGTCCTGTAGCGTCAGGCTGTCTCACGATTCCTCGGGGGCAGCGGGGTCTTGTCGCTAGCGGTTGCCGGGGCGCGATCTGTCTCCATCTGCTCTCCAAGAGACACCATGCGTCGTTTCATGCTCGCCCCTGCACTTGCCCTCGTGCTGGCCCTCGCCACCCTGGGCTCCACCCCATCGGCAGCCTCCGCGACCTGGTCCGTCATCGCGATCGACCTCGCCACCGGTCGTGTGGTTGTCTCGTCGGCCACATGCGTCGCACAGAGCCGCTTCGCCAGCTTCCCGGCGCTAGGATTGATGGATATCCAGGCGATCGTGGTGCCTGGCGCTGGTGTGGCGGCCGCGCAGGCCGGTGTAGACAACACCCGCGCCAATCAGAACCTCATCTACGAGCAACTGAAGGCCGGAACGATCCCAGACTGATTCTCGACATGCTTCGCGCCGACCCGAGCATCGAGCGACGCCAGCTCGGCATGATCGACATGCAAGGTCGATCCATCGGCTTCTCAGGGAGCGAAAACGGAGCCGCTTCTACTTCCGTCCAGAGCCAGGTGCCCGGCACGCAGATTTTCTATTCCGTGCAGGGCAATATCCTCGCCTCGGACCTTGTGGTCACCAACGCAGCCGAGGCGTTCGAAGACGAGGACCGCGACATTCTCGACAAAGTCATGGCTGCAATGGAAGCCGCAGACGATGCCGGAGGTGACCGTCGCTGCACCTATGAGACGGAGCCCGTCCCAGATGCCGCCTGCGATGGCCGTAACGCTCACGTGGCGTACATCCTGGCGGCTGATCGCGGCAATCCGGAAGGGGAGTCGTTCAACGATGGGGACTACCACATGTACATCGACGTGACCGACGAGAACATCGAGTCGCACGAGAACGGTAATCCGGTGATCACGCTCAGGATGAGGTACGACGCCTGGAGGGAGCAGCGCGGTCCAGAGTGAACCTGCTCTGCCAGCACTAGCAACAGCTACGCTGGGGCTACGTAGCAGCGTCAAACCGCCGCTGAGGCGCTAGCGCACCCCAGGTCGCGAAAATACTGCGCCGTGCGGATCGCCTGGTCCTGATGCCCCATGCGGCCAGACATCACGGATGAAGCTCACACCCGGTCGGTCCGGATCCGCGGACCCGAAATCGGTATCTACGGCCATCGCCCCGGTGGCGGGATCGAAATCGACAATGAGCACGCGGTGCCGCGTGCCCGCATAGCCCGTCACGACGATGCGCCGGCCATCCGATGCGAGCGAAATCCAATGTGGCCAATCGTCCAACCCCAGAGAGAGTCGGGAGATCTCGACCGGGCGGGCTGGATCCGACACGTCCAGCGTGACCAGCCCGTTGACCTCCGGCACCGCCTGAATCCAGAAGTCGCCCGACACAATCGGCAACGCACAAGAGCTCCCGCCGAACTCCCACACTCGGGAAACCGACGGGGTGTCAGACGTGAGCCCCTCGACGCGCAGGAGTGAGCATCCGAAGGTCGAGACCAAGACCGTCTCACCGTCGGACAACAATCGGGGCTCCGCCGCCCTGCCCCATTCCTCCGGCAATTCGAGCGTGTGCAGGAGCTGAAGGTCGCTCATCCTCCAGATCTGGATGACTCGCCGGTCCACCGCTCCGCGCATATCTGCGCTTCCCGTCACAACGCGATCGAGCGCCGGCACTGGTGCAAGGCTATAGGGTCGAACGTCGGCTCCTCCGGGTGCCGCAGAGCCCCAGGCGAGCGACGTGCCGGTCGGTGAGAGGCGGGCGATCCCACCCGCGGCGATGTTGCCCTGCCCCTCCGTCTGGAACGTCGCCAGCACGTCGAGGTTATCGAGCCGTTCGAACGAATGCGGCGACGTGAGAGGGCCCGCGACCATGAAGGAATCGGCCAGCGTCGGCGCTTTGGGGTCCGCGAGATCAATCAGGTACGTCTCACCGGTGCCGAAGTCGTTCACGAAGAGAGGCTCACCGCCTGGCGGCATGCTGTGCTCGGTGTGGTGCCCACGGATCGCGCCCTCGGTCGGTACCGGAAGGGTCGAGACCACCGCCCCGTACGTCTCCGAGTCCGAGTCGGCGTCCAGTACAACCAGGTAGTTGAGATCGACGGAGTCCGAATCGGTCGTCCATACAAAGAGGAACTCTTCGGGATCCGATGGCGCCGGTGAGCCCGCGCTGAAGCAGCCAGGCAACCACAAGACGCACGACACTGCGAATGCGACACATGGCCACGTCACACGCTTCAGACGGAGACGGTGGCTCGTCCCGCGAGAGAAGATCACCGGAACGCTACATCCCCATGGCGGCGCGGATCGCAGCAATCGTGTGATCAGTTCGCCAGTTCATCAGCTCTTCACCAACCGCGATCGTGCGACCGAGTGGCACGAGTGAGACGCCGTTGATCGAGGCACGACCCGCCTGCACGCGTTCCTCGTAACGGACGGTCTCAGGATCCACCGCAGCCTGCATGGCACTCAGCCAGTAGTTGTCGTGCCATCCCTCGCTTTCTTCGTAGATACCAAAGGTCTCTTCCATGTGCTGCTGGACGCCGGCGTTGTCATAGAACTCGGGAATAAACAGGGCCTTCCTGGTGCCCCAGTCCGCGTTCAGCCGGTCCGCGGCGTTCTGCATACCGGTCTGGTTTCCACCGCTGTCACCGATGTAGATCACCCAGTCGAAGCCGTGCTGGTGGAGGCTTCGCCCTACATCTTCGAGCATGGCCTCGAAGGTCTCCTGGCGGACGCTGAGCGTACCCGAGTAACGCATATGACCGGTCGGGGGATTGATTCCCCCTTCAGGCACGAGCTTGATGATCGGAGCGCACAACGCGTCACCCAGCGTGCGGGCGATCCGCTCGCACATGCCCTCCAGCACATAGTTGTGCTTTCCCATCGCGACGTAGGGACCGTTCTGTTCGATCCCTCCGGTGGGCACGATCGCCGTGCGTTTTCCCTGAGCGAGTGCGTCACGGATCTCGATCCATGTCATCTCCTCAATCCAGATCGTATTGAGCGCCGGTATCGGGCGCTCCATGACGAGCTCGTCCTCCAGCTCGACCTGGGCGGATGACGGGGGGACGAAGACTCCCGCGAGACCCGAAAACACGAGGCTCGTGACAAGTAGGCGCGATATGCTCATTGTGTGCCCTCCAATTCGACGAAGTCGGTCATTCTATCGCAGGAAAAAGGACATGGCGAACCGCCCCGCTAGTCTCTCCCTATTGCTGACACTCGTGGCCCTCGGCTGTGGCAGCGGCGCATCCGATGCGCCCGCCTCGAATCCCAGTGAGGCTGCACTCGAGATCCCGACAGATCAGCAGATCCGGACCGCCGATCCCTACGCACGGGGCTATACCGATGCCGACTTCCCGCGTGTGCAGGAACTCGCACCGGGCGTCTACTCCTACGAGCAGCTGCGTTCTGCGGGCGAAGAGAAGTTCACAACGGTCAGCATGTTCGTCGTGAGCGATGGCGGCGTCCTCGTCGCAGACGGTCAAGGCAGCGTAGAAGAGACGCAGCGCATGATCGACCACATTGCGGAGATGACCGACCAGCCGATCACTGACGTTGTCGTCGCATCCGACCATGGCGACCACACGGCAGGCAACTCGGCCTTCCCATTGGATACACGGTTCTGGGCACACCCGACCTCAGCCGCAGCCCTCGAACGGATGGCGGAGGACAACGCACCTCTTCCGACGGCCACCCATCTGGTCACAGACCTCGAGGTTCTGCAGCTCAACGGACGAGAGATCCACATCCAGTTCCTCGGGCGTGCGCACACGGGTGGTGACCTGGTCGTCTATCTCCCGGACGAAAAGATCATGTTCATGAGTGAGGCCTACCTGCACCGTGTCTTCCCAGCCATGCGGTCGGCCTTCCCGTCCGAGTGGGTCGACATGATCGAGATGGCTCAGGCGATGGATGTCGAGACATACGTGCCGGGACACGGCTTCGTGGACCACCCGTCCATTCTCCTCGCGGAACTCGAAGTGTTCCAGGGCGCGATCCGTACGGTCATCGAGGAAGCGCAACGCTGGCACGAAGAAGGCTTCGATCTGCAAGACGCGCTCGCGGGTGCGACGTTTGGGTCACTGGAGTCATGGTCATTGAGGGAGAGTCAGGGAGACCGGGCGCTGCAGCAGGTATTCGCCGAGATCGATGGGACTCTGCCGGAGACCAACCGATGACGCGTCACAGTTCGGTCATCGCGCAGTGCAGGAATCGTGACGGTAATGACCCGATCTTCATCTGGAACGGTGAAGCCCGGGCCCGGGCCGCGGCGGGTGATGACATCCTTAACGCCACCATCGGCGCCCTGATGAACGATGACGGGACTCTGGCCGGTCTCCCGACCGTCATCGATACGCTGAGAGAGCTCACCACCAGCAAGGTCGGCGGATACGCCCCGATCTCAGGGCTCCCGGCCTACCGCGACGCCGTTCTGCACGACTTGTTCGGTGACAGCCCGTTGGTGAATCAGGCCACGGCCGTCGCCGCTCCCGGTGGCAGCGGCGCGGTCTACGCTGCCGTGGTGAACTTCCTCGACCTCGGCCAGAAGATGCTCGTACCAGAGTTCTTCTGGGGACCGTATCGGGAGATCACGAACCACTCCAGGCGCGGTCTCGATCCGTTCACGATGTTCGATGAAGACGGAGCGTTTGATATCGCCGGCATGACGGCGGCGATGGACCGCCACCTCGAGACCCAGGGCCGTGTCCTCCTCGTCCTGAACTTCCCCTGTCACAACCCGACCGGGTACTCACTCAGCGAGGATGAGTGGAAGCAGATCACGGACGCCATCCATGCCGCCGGACAGCATGGCCCGGTCACCGTGATGATCGACGCGGCCTACATGGAGTTTGCCGGATCGGAGTCGCGAGACTGGGTTCAGTACGTCCCCAGGATGCTCGAGCACGCAACCGTTCTCGTCGCATGGACCGCGTCGAAGAGTATGGCGCAATACGGTTCACGTATCGGCGCGATCGTGGGACTGCACGCGGATCCGGGAGAGCTCTCCCAGATCGACAACGCGCTCGGCTACTCGGCTCGAGCAACATGGTCCAACTCCCCACATCTCGGGCAGCTGGCGGTCACTCAGCTCCTGACCGACCCCACGCTGTCCGCGGCGGTCGCTGAGGAACGAGGACAGTTGATGGGCCTCCTGCAGACGCGTATCGACGCCTTCAACGCACGATCATCGGAACTCGAGCTGCCGACACCTCGATTTGACGCCGGCTTTTTCGTTGCGGTCTTTACGTCCGACCAGGACCGGACAGCCGCGGCCATGCGTGAACTCGGCGTCTACGTCATCCCGATCCCCGGAGCCGTCCGTGTGGCGGTGTGTTCGACACCGGAATCGACCATCGAGCGCCTGACACAGGCGCTGCAGGCTGGCTTGGCCGCGGCGCGCTGATCAGCGTCCTGCGGCGGCGCGCCCCACGGCGATATGGGCATCAGCCTCGGGGCCGTTCATCAGCAGGCCCAGGAAACCTTCCTGGATCCGCTGCGCAACGTCATCTGCGTTCGCCGTGATCATGTCGGGCAGGCCCGCCCGCTTGGCCTGGACCAGCACCTCTTGGTTGCCTGCCTCACCCGCCGCACGATCACCAAGCGCCGCGCTCAAGCTGCCGATACCACAGGCTAGTACGCTGTACCCGGGCACATCGGCGATCTCTGCAGCCTCGGCCAGTGCGCCGGCATCCTCGATCATCAACATGGCGAGGATCGTGCCGTCGGGATTGCTCGGGGACCAGACGTCCGCGTTGACCTCAGCGAAGAAGCCGACCGCCTGGAACGCCTCCTCCACGCTTCGCACATGTGGCAGGACAATCCCGTCAGCCCCAGCGTCCAGGGCCTCATGGACCCGAGTGCGTGCCGCCTCGACGCCGTCCGTGGAGATCGGAGGAATGCGCACCAGCAGTGCCTTGTCGCTCACCCGTTCCGGGCTGTCGAGCCCTTCACGGATGGCCGAGATCGAAGCCGGATCGTAGCCGTATTCGAGGTTCAGGAATACGTAGTCGAGCAGCGGATTCGCAGCCATACGTGCACCACCCTCCGCGGAGTACACCGCAGGCTGACGCTCTCCATCCGCGCTACGCATCGGCCGATCACTCGGCACGAAGATCCCGAAGGCGGGCATGCCCGCCTTCCACAGGTCGATCAGCGGAAGCTGGGGAACACTGGCCGCGGTCATGACGGCTTCTCCGCCACCTGCACCCTCGGGACCACCATCGCCACCCGAGCAGGCAGCAGTGACGAACACCAGAGCGAGTGCGAAGAGTGTCCTTGGCTGCATCGGATGAATCTCCATGGGAACGTTCAAAGGATGGTGCTCAGCTCGACCAGGGCGGCACAACGCCGTTCATGCGTGCGTACGCAATGGACTGCCCCAGGTGTTCTTTCATATGGGTGACCAACTGCAGCATGACGGCCCATTCGCCGACGTTCCGCCCATACAGCATGACCTCGTGGTCGAGCGCAGCCACGTCCATCGATTCGGTCACGCTCCGTACGTACTGCATCGACGCCTCGAGAATGTCGAGGGCCTCATCCTTGTCCGTGACCTCGTCCTCCCAGCTCCTGTACTCAGCCGGCGACACAGGTGTCTCCCGCCCCATGTTTTCGTGCACATACATGTAGTTGTAGCGAGCGATGTGCATGAAGACGCGCGCGACACTCGCTACGTCATCGCCTGGACTCCAGTCATACGCCGAAGCAGGCATCGCCTCAGCGAGCGCCACGAATTTCTGTGCGGTAGCACCGAAGTGACCCTCGAACTCTCCCAGGAAGTCGGAGGGGGCCTGAGCTGAGGCCTCGCCGACGCTCAACGCCGCCGTGAGCATGAGGGCGCCCGCGAAGCCAAACGCGTGACAGGGCACACTACACCTCCTGGATGCCGTCACTCCTCGACCTGCGATCACTGGTCGGACACCGGCCGGGTGTCCTCAGCCTCGGCCTCGAGAGTCTCCAGTACCTGCTCCCACTCGAACTTGTCACCGATGCCACGCACGTAGTAGTCCATCCACGCCATCTCGCTGACCGACTTTACAAGTCGGTTACGCGGATCCGGGATTCCATGGCTCCGGCCGGGATACATGAAGAGCTCCGTTGGAACGTCGAGCTTCTTGAGCGCCATATGGAGCTCGACCGACTGCGGGCTTGGAACGCGAGGATCACCCTCGACCACATGAATCATCGTCGGCGTGCTCGCGTTGGTGATGTACTTGAGCGGCGACTGGTCGAAGTACGTGTCGAAGTCTTCGTAAAGGAAGCCGTCACCGACATAGAACTGACGGTTCCGCTGAACATCACTCTGGGCGTACATGCTGATCCAGTTCATCGTGCCCGCACCGGAGCTAATCGCCTTGAAGCGATCCGTCTGCGTCAGGATCCAGTTGGACCAGTGACCACCCGCGCTCCACCCGAGAGCCCCCATGCGATCCTCGTCGACGATCCCCTCGGCGATCAGGTGGTCCACCCCGGTAATGATGTCATCGTACCCGAGCGTGAAGTAATCCCCGACGATGTCGGTGCGGTGCTCGTTCCCGTAGTTCCGCGAGCCGCGGTAGTTGGGTTTGAGCACCGCGTAGCCGGCGCCCGCATAGACTTGCGCGCCGTACCCGCCATTGAAACGGAGCACGTCGGCCGAGGCAGGGCCACCGTGGATAGCCACAATCAGCGGGTATCGCGTGCCTTCCTGATAACCCACCGGATAGACCAGCACACCACCGACCGTCTTGCCGTCCGTCGACGTCCAGTTGACCTCGACTTCACGCCCAAGAGCAATCTCCGACACCTGAGGGTTCACGTCGACGAGCTGCAACCATTCGTCACGGTCGTCGACATCGTCGAAGTCCTCGACGGTGAAGACAGTCGGCGGCGTAGCCGGATCCTGGTAGTTGATCAGGATCGTGCCCGTGTCTTCATCTCGAGCCACGGAAACGACTGCGCGCTCGTCGGTGATTTGGGTGACTTCGTCGTTTTCGATGTCGAGCGCGAAGAGCTGGTTCGTGACTTTCACCCCAGTGCTGAAGTAGATCGTCTTCGAGTCCTCGGACCAAAAGCCCATCGAGAGGCTTTGGTCGAAGCTCGATCCGAGCTTTCGGAACTCACCCCCCCGGTCCTCGATCGCACGGATGTAGATCCGATTCTCGGTCATCGAGTAACCGTCCATTTCGTCCGGCGCGGAGAACGCGATCCAACGCCCATCAGGGGAGAACTGCGTGCCGCTTTCTCCTACCTCATAGTTGTCGGTCAGCCGTTCAATGTGCCCGGTAGCGACCTCCAGAAGATACTGATCGGCGTAGAGCCGCGATCCCGTGATGTTTCGCTCGTAGCGTTCGGCAGACCCACCAGTGAACGAGATCCAGCCGCCGTCATCAGACACGTTGAAGTTGTCGATGCTGTAGTCGTCCGAGCGCTCGAGCATGCGCTCGAGACCAGTCTCCATGGACATGGCCCAAAGGCTCGACAACGACGTAGTCTGGTTTCGCACGTCCACCGTGAAGCCCGCCTCGCGACGTCGCTTGTCGGCATCGTCAAACGCGTCGGATCGCACGAAATACAGGCTTGTCCCGTCCGGGCTCCAGTCCCACGACTCGATCCCCGCGTCGCCAGAGGTGATCTGCTCAGCCTCTGCACCGGGCAAGTCAGCCACCGCCATACGGAAGAGTTGTTCCTGACCAGACTCGCCGCTCCGATACACCATCCACTGGCCATTCGGGCTGAAGTCGAAGCGGCTCACGCCTTCGTCGGCACCGGTGATCTTTCGAGCCTCACCGCCATCGTGGCGCATCATGAAGAGCTGGTTGTCCCCGTTCTCCGAATCACGATTCGACGCAAAAACGAACCACGAGCCATCCGGCGCCCACGTGGGCTGCGTCTCGTTCTTATCGTCCGTGTACGTCAGCTGACGGCTCGACGAAACACCCACGCTCATGGAGACGACGTGGATATCGCTCTGTGACTCGGCTTCCTCCCAGTCCGGTGTGCGGATGGTGTACAGCATCCACTCGCCATCGGGGCTGGGCGTCCAGGACCCACCGGACCGCTGGAGCTGCACGTCCATGAACGTCATGGGCCGCTGCTGAGCGAATGCAGGAAGAGCGAAAAGGGCGACTGCGGCAACCGCAGTCAGGACAGGGCGCAGGAGGCGCGCGAAGAGGTCAGTGCGCATGGAGGGTCGAGATCCCTTCGAGTGACGTATACGGTGGAGGCATCCCCAGCCGTGACGAACTCGAATTATGGGGCGGACGACCCGATCTGGCACGGGTCGACCACGTCCAGTGATTGAGCAGGCAGCGAATTCCTCCCTGCGCGGTGCGATGAACACCTCGATCTCGGGATTCGAAAAATCGTTTTGAACCGTATACGTTCGCCTGAACCACCGTCATTTTCGGAGCAGCCACCTACGAGTTAACCATCCGTATCGTAAGCATCCCGGTCGGGGGCCTGACTGCCGCGATTGAACGAGGTGCTGCTTGGGCAGGACTACGGCTTGTAGGAGGCCTTCGAGCTGTTCGAGGAGCAGGTGGGGAGTGGGCCTGTCCGGCAGGCATCAGTCCCCGTTCGTGCCAGATTCGTGCGCTCAGTCGAGCGCGCCATCGAGCCCAACGATGCTCAACAGCTTGAGCGCGTTGCGACTCGTCGCCAGGCCGGGGCGGAGCACGTAGTCGAAGCTCAAGACCTGCTCCGCAGCGTCATCGACCGTTTCCCGGAAATGTACCTTGGTGGATCTAGGGTCAAGCGTAGTGTCTTCGTGCAGAGCCAGGTCATGGGTCGTGACGGCACCGATCGCGTTCGCGTCGAGGAGGTGTGCAATGATCCGACGCGCAGCTACGCGTCGCTCCTCCGAGTTGGTACCCTGCAGCACCTCGTCGATCAGGTACAGGAGTGGCCGATCGTCACCGTCTCCCGCGTCGGCCGCGTCGACCAGCTGCTTGAGGCGGAGCAGCTCTGCCATGAACAGCGAAACTCCTCCGGTTAGCGAATCATGGATCCGCATCGACGAAAAGACGCGCAGAGGACTGATCCGTGCACTCGACGCGCAGACGACGGAGCCAGCCTGACCCAGGATCGCAGCCAGACCGATCGACCTCAGGAGTGTGCTCTTACCGGACATATTCGACCCCGTCACGAGGAGGAATCGACCCGGCCCGTCGACGGTCACGTCGCTTGGGCGACGTACGTGGTCACTCAGGAGAGGATGTCCCAGCGATTCAGCCTGGAAGACGGCCTCACCCGGCCGAATCTCGGGGAAGCTCCACTCGGGGTGGTCGTAGGCGAGTGTGGCGAGCGCGGCCAGTGCCTCGAGCTCGCCAAGTGCATCGAACCAGTCATCGACATGCTGAGCCGAGCGCGCACGCCATCGCTCCAGAGAACGAACGAGGTGTACGTCCGACATCAGTCCGACAGCGAACACCGGGTGGAGCATGGACTGCCTGGATTCGACCAAGTCGAGCAGCCGTTCAAGCGAGCGGATTGCGGTCGAGGCTGTGTTCCCTGACTCGTCACGCAGTCGGGCCACAAGCGACCGCAGCGTCGACTCCTTGGTCTCATATACCTCCCAGGCTGCGAACACCGCGTGGTGCCGACGAACCCCGGGGCTCCGAACCGCGGCCAGGTGGAAGTAGGCGTCGAGTGTCTGACCCCAGCGCCAGGTCAGGCCGATCTGTAGCGTCAGCGTCAGGAGCCAGGTCCAGGCCGGGACAATCGCCGGGAACCACAGCGCGAAGAGTAGACCCGTTACAGCCGGAAGCATGTACGCGAGGGGAATCGACCAGCGTGGCAGACCGCTAGCCCGATCGAACGGAGACGGCAACGAGATCCACTCCCGGAAACTCCGCCACGTCTGGGTATTCGCTGTATCGATCAGGAGCGCCTCGATCGCCAGCATCTCACGGCCCGCGTGGTCATCCGCGAGCACTCGAACCGCTGACTGACGTCGTGCGATGTCGGCCGGAGGGCTTGGGTCAGACAGCCACCTTCCGAGGTGCTCCACTCCTGCCGGTGTCGGCGTCGGACCCAGCAACGCGCGAATGGACGCCGGTCCGAACACGTCGAGGTCGGTGGCATAAGGGTGCTGTTCGTCCCCCGACGCCGGAGGTAACAGAAGAGGGTCCTGATACCCAACATCCTTCATCAACTCAGCGAGAGCATCCCAGTCCCGGTCCAGGCGCGCCAACCCCATCATCGCCAGCGCACCGGCAGCTCGAGCTCTGCGCAACTCGGATCTCAGCCGCCGATGCCGGACCAGCAGCACGATGAACCCCGCAAAGCAAACCAGTGCACCCAGGGTGGGCAGCACGGGGGAGATTGGGAGGTCATTTCGAAGGAGACCCGAGACCGCACCCACAATGAACGCCGATATACGAGCGATCTCGACCCGGCGGGCGCGTTGCTCCAGATCGAGGAGCTCCGCGGCGCGAGCTGTGGACGCCAGCGTGTAGGCAGCGTATGGCTGGCTCACCCCGCCGTCTCCTGCGACACTACCGACGTCTTCCAATCCATAATCTGACTCCATGCTTCGTTTCGCCACGTCATGGCCCGCTCTGGCCACCTGTCTCTGCGCACTCCTGGCCAGTTGCTCCGAGGCCGAGCGCACGGCGGAACAACCGGCTCCATCTGTCCGACCGACGGACACGCCGTCCCTGCACCACGCCGGTCTGAACTCCAGCAACGCTGAAGCGGCCATCACCTGGTATCTGGACCTATGGCCCTCCGCCGAGCGATCTCACTTCGCTGGTCGCGAAGCCGTCGCCGCGGAAATGTACCTCGTCTTCGAAGAGGTGGACGAGCCGGCGCCCGGGGCGTTCGACCCGACGCTGGGCCGATCGGTCCCTCAGAGTGCGTTTTGGCATATCGGTGCCTTCATGAACACGACCTCCTCGGACGAGATGCTGGCAGAGGTCGGTTCCAGACACCTCCCCTTGTTCACGGGTCGCGCGAGCGAGACGGTATGGCGCTCGGGCCTCACACCATACGCCGGGATCGTGGACGCCGCCGGAGTCATGTCGTTCGAGCCTGCAGAGGCCCGATCGGGGGGCTTCAGCTACGCGCTGGCGCCCGACGGTGTGCTGTTCGAGCTGACGGGAAGTGAACGCACGACGGCGTCGATGTCGCACGTCCACTTCTTTCACGAGCAGCCGAAGTGCACGGCGAACTGGTACGTAGAGA
This sequence comes from Gemmatimonadales bacterium UBA4456, assembly GCA_002390225.1. Lineage (GTDB taxonomy): Bacteria > Gemmatimonadota > Gemmatimonadetes > Longimicrobiales > Gaopeijiaceae > UBA2589. The sequence goes on from DGOW01000101.1 coordinate 55,099, forward strand.
CACTCGGCATGGCGCTGCCCCCCATAAGGGAAGACGACGGGTCGTCGCGCGCTCGCCCGCCGTTCGATCCCTGCGCGGAGGAACGAGGTGAGCCCGGATGGCCCTCGCTCGAGGCTTCGGGAACGATCCGGCAGCCTCGCGGCACCGTGGTTCACCGGAACGGGTCGATCTCGTGGTATCCGCGACAATGCGATTCGGCACGCTGCGGGTCGGATCAGCCCCTGGCTGCGACGAGGGGTCAGGTGATTGACCACCTCGGACTGGCCGTGGAGTCCGTCGATGCTTGGTTCACGTGGCTGTCGGGTCGTGGTATCACGGTGCTCGAACCACCCCACGACATCGATGAGGGACGGGCCTTCATGTTCGAAGGCCCCGACCGACTGGCGATTGAGCTCGTGGAGCTCTCGGGACCACGGTGACCAACGAGCGGATCCGCGCGCTCCTCGCGAGTAATCCCGGCCAGGCCAGCGAGGAGGAGTACGGACTGGTCCGCGGGGTCGTGGCGGAACTGGCGCCATGCAACCTTTTGGTCTTCGGCGTCGGGCGTGACTCGTCGCTCTGGATCGACACGAACGCGGAGGGTCGCACTGTCTTCGTCGAAGATGTGAAGAAATGGGCTGACTACGCTCGCGAGCACGTGGATCGGATCACGGTTCTGGGTGTGCACTACTGGACACGACGCTTCATGTGGTCATTCCTGCGCTTCGTCCCCTCCGCGCTATACATGCGATCCCTTCCCAGGGACGTGCTGGACACCGACTGGGACGTGATTCTGGTTGACGCGCCGAGAGGCACCCGCTGGTACCGGCGTGGACGCATGATGAGCATCTATACAGCATCCGTTCTGGCGAAGCGTGCGCGAGGTCGGGTGTTCGTACACGACTGCCACAGAACGACTGAAGCCGAGTGCAGCGATGCCTTCCTCGGCGAAGACCACCTGGTTCGTGAGGTCGACACAATGCGCTATTACGCCTTCGGCTGACGACATGCGGATCGGAATCGACATCCGGGTTGCCGATCCGGCGGAGGGCCAGCAGCGGATGCTCTGGCGTCTTGGGAGCTGGCTGGGACAGGAAGGACATGAGGTCGACTTCCTCAGCGTCCGGCGGCTCCCAGAGGACGTCGCACTGCCGAAGGGCACACGCTTGCAGCCGCTTCACGATGTGCCCCGGTCGCAGCTGAGAGACCGGGTCGCAGCGCTCAAACTCGATGCCTTCCTGATTAACCCCGAGCGCTCACGACGGTACCGCGGTGTGCCGGCAAACGTACTGCGCGCAGCATACGGAACGGAGCACTACCGGCAGAATCTCCGATCGGTCCGGAATCCCGTCGAACGCACGCTGAGAGAGGTCAGTCGACTCGCCCCATGGACTCGGGCAGACCTGCGCTGGGAGCGGGCCTTCTATGAGAGGCCGCGACCCCAGCCAGATATCGTGTGCCAGTCGCAGTATATGAAAGACCTCATCCTCGGGAGCTATAGGATCCCGGAGGATCACATCCACATCGTGCCGAACGCGATCGACACGGCGGAATACAATCCGCAGCGTCGCGCGGAGCTGCGGGAAGAGATGCGGGTGGCGTGGGGAATCCCCCCCGAAGCGGTTTGCCTGCTCTTTCTAGGCCATAACTTCCGCCGAAAAGGGCTCTGGCAACTCCTCGAGACCCTGCCCGGAGTCGGTACGACCAACCGACCGCTACACGTGATCGTCGCTGGCCGCGGCACGGGTGATCGACAACGCCACAGGGCCGGCGCCCTCGTGAGGAGTCACGGGCTGAAAGGGCGTGTTCACCTGGTCGGACCCGTGCAGCCCGCCATTCACGCGCTCGCCGCCGCCGACGTCCTCGTATTCCTGTCGTGGCACGACGCGTTCGGCTGGGTCGCCCTCGAGGCCATGGGGTGTGGCGTGCCGGTCATCGGGACGCCATATGCGGGCTCATCCGAGCTTATCCAGGATGGAGAGACGGGACTCATCGTCGACCCGGCGAACACCGACGACATCGCGAGCGCTGTTCGTAGTCTGCTCGATGACGAGATTCGGCAAAAAATGGGACGTGCGGCGGCAACAGTCGCAGCCCGATACGAAGAGACGGATTACTTCCGCGCGGTCCTCGATATCATGAAGGTGGCGTCCGACCGCACAGCTGGACCGCTCGGCTGAGAGCTACGGAAGGCTCGGGCTCCAGGCGATCCAGTAGTCGTCGATCGAATCATCGTCCGTTGCTAGCTCAGTATTGCCCGCCGGGAGGCCGTTGAGCCTGAAGATGTAGGTCAGGACGTCGGTCGTCTGCTGACGCGAGAGGCTCCACGGGTCGTCGTACGGCATCCGCTCGTTCACGTAGTACCAGAGCTGGTACACGGACTGATCTTCCCACCGACCCTTGAAGCCGGTCTCCGTCCAGTCGGCAGAATCATGACACTCGCTGCACGTCGAGCGGAACAGTGCCTCTCCCCGGTCGGCCTGCGCTGCGGTGAAGATACCGTCAGCCGTCGTGGGGTCAGCCGTGTCGTCGACTGGCACCTCAGCCGGTGGGACTGGCATCTCAGCGGGGCCCTGGGAGCCGGAGGAGCACGCGGTGACCAGAGCGAGGGCACACAATGCGGCGGCGGAACGTAAGATCTTGGCCATGGCGGAACGTGAGACGGAGAAGGTCGAGCTTTGTCTGCAAATTAGGACCCTCAAAATAGCGCTTTTGTTGGCCTGACCTCTACTTTCGGTGTCCGGGCAGAGGAAAACTTAGAACCCAACTGCACCTTTTCGGAGAAGCTCCAACTTCTGCCCGAACTCCGGAAACATGAGGTCAGCGCCTGGCCAAGAGGACACCTGCCAGCGATTGACCGATGTGGAGTCTACCCCCACCCCGTCGGTCGTTCGGCCTGCATCTTCAGCCCTCCCTGTGGCGCTCGCCATCATATCGAAGCGGATGAGCCGGAGGGCTACCGTCAGATAGTTTCCATGACCGCAGCCGGGATCCATCCGACCTTCCCATCGTCGAGCACCACCTCAACCCACGACCCCGTCCGCTGATCGATACGTACGCGGGTGCCCTCGTGTACCTCGAACAGCGTAAGGTCATCGTCCTCGGCAGGCGCCGAACGAGCGGGCACCACCTCAACCAGCACGACCCCACGATCGACGCTGTCGAAACCCACCTCACGAACGAACAGTGTCGTCCCGAACAGAATGAGGAACGGCAACCCGATCATGGTGGACGATCGGCCCAGAGCGATCATCCGGTCAGACCGAAAGAGCACACGAATCACGATCCCTGCCGTCGTCGTGTACCAAGCCAGACCGACAACCATCATCAGGAACGCCGCGGAGAGCAGGTTCACCCATCCGCTGGTCAGTGCGAACAGCCAGAACGTCGGCATCGGCTCGATCGCGTCCGCCGTCAGCGAACGCGCGAGCTCCAGATTGGCCCGTGTATCCGGATCACTGGGCGACAGGGCGAGCGACCGCTCCCAGTGAAGGATCGAACGGCCGAGATTCCCTGACTTGAAATGGGCGTTGCCCAGGTTGTACTGAAGGCCTGCACTGGAAAATCCACCCTCGATCACGGCCTCGTACGCCTCGATCGCAGCCGTGTAATCGCCTTCCTGATACGCGACGTTCCCGCGGTCCACGATCTCGTCCTGCGCGTGAAGCACCATGGGCGCCGAACACGCGAGCACCAGCAGCGCAAGCACACGAATTCCGGCTCTCATCGGACCTCCCGGTCGACCGCATCCATCACCCGCTCGACCCGCTCGAGGAAGCGAGTCTTCTCTTCCGGATCGCCACTCTGTGGGGCGAACCGCTGTCGATCACAGTAGGCCAGGCAATCGAGGGCTTCGCGCCGCACATCGTTCGGAGTCCCGGCCCGCTCCAGCTCGCGCTCAATGGCGACGGACTGCAGTCCTGCTTCGGCTAGGTTCAGTCGATCCGAAATCAAGCCGGTCAGCGCATCAGCGACCTCCGCATAGAACGCACGCCGATCATCCTCTCCCGCGAGCCTCCGCGCTTCGGCCAGGCGCTTCCGCGCGACCCGCCCAGCGCGGCGACCGCGTGCATAGGCCATATCGCCCTCCAGTAGATCCCAGTGTCGCCGCAGCCCCACGGCACCCACGATCCCCATCAGCGGCAGAAGGGCAAAAAGCCAGAACCCGGCACCCGCAAGGACCGAACCCCCGCTGGGCCTGAGGTCCAGCGAACCCAGCCGGATGAAGCGGATATCCTGTCGGAACTGCTCGACACCACCACGGGCCAGAGCTGCCGGACCTTCCACGACGGTGCCCGCCACCGTGATCGGAATCGCGTCGCTCATCGCCGAGCGGTACTCGCCGGCAGCGCCATCGAAGTATGCGACCGTCACCGGGGGGATCTCGCGACGCCCCGGGGCTCGAGGTATGAGCACGTACTCGAACGTCTTGGCGCCGGAGAGAACATCGCCGGCGACGCCGATCGTCTCCGAGATCTCGGGTGGGAAGATTTCAAAGTCATCCGGAAGACCGAGGTCCGGCGTTGTCAGTGAGCGCAGGTGACCGTCCCCGGAAACGCGCACGGTGAGAGTCACGGCTTCGTTGGCATCGACTGAATCGCGGTCCACCTCCGAGGTCACGCCTAGGCTCCCCACAATCCCGGTGAACTCATCAGGCTGGCCAGCCGGCAGGGAAGTGACAGTAATCGTGAGCGGGTTCGAGAGCACCGTCACCGGGACCGTCGTAGTGCCGAAGATCGACGGGCGCCCGAAGACACGCTCGAACGGGTCACGATCGGCCTGAACACGAACGGAGGCCTCGATCCCGATCGGTTCGATCGTTCTCTCGCCCGGGCCTGTGGGTACCAGCGCGACCCGACGCACGACGGCGGTCGCATACTGCTCTCCGTTCCTGACACGCTCTTCGACCTGGGGAGGCCCCTGCGGTGAGATGTCTTCGACCCAGAAGCCTGCCGACTCCGGAACGTCAGTCATCCCGAAGTTCGTCACGTCGACGCGGGTCCAGATCCGGTACTCCACAACGAACGGCTCACCCTCGAGTACCGAGGTGCGTGAAGCCTCGGCCGTGATGAAGAGCTCGTCCGGTCCAATCCCACTCGCCGGGTCCGACTCAGCGGCCTCGACTGAGACCGTCAGCTCGATCGGATCGGTCGACAGCTCTCGACCCTCCGCGATCACGTCGATCGCAGGGATCGTATGGCTGCCCTCAACCAGCGCCTGATATCGATGCTGGACTGTGACGGACACGGTCGTGCGACCATTCACCATCTGGACGGACGACTGCGTGTTCGTGCCCAGGAAGCGCGCAAATCCACCGAGATCCGGTGGCGCAACATCCCGATTCATCGACTGTGTTCCGGACACTTCGACGTTCACTACGAAGGAGCCACCCACGCCGACCGTGTTGCCGGGCGTCACATACGCTCGCGCCGCGACACCCTGCCCCGCCGCTGGCGTTGCGACCGCCAGATATCCCACCGCGAACAGAACGGACATCCGACCGGAGATACACCTGCGACGAGGAGCGCAGATCCTGCTCACCATGGCTTCTTCGGGCGCCGGCCACGCGCAGAGAGTCTTTTCCGATTCACGTCGTCCGGGTCTTCTTCGATCGCATCCAGCAAGCGCTCGGCTTCGTCCGGTGTCATCTCACCCGGCTGGGGTTCCTGCTCTCCGGCCTGCGGATCCTGTCCCTCCGGTGGAGACTGGTCCCGCTCTTCTTCCTGCTCATCCTCGTCCTGGTTCCCCTCAGAGGGATCCGGGTTCTGTTGGTCCTGGTTCTGGTCCTGCTGATCCTGATTCTGCTCGTCGTCGTCCTGCTGCTCGTCATCGTCTTGCTGATCGTCGCCCTGCTGTTGCTGGTCCTGCTCCTGTTCCTGCATCTGTTCAAGAACGCGTTCGAGGTTGTGCTTCGCGTCGCCGTCCCGAGGATTCAGCCGCAACGCCTGCTTGTACGCTTCGAGGCTCGGCTCCAGCTGCTGCTGCCGGTACAGTGCGTTACCGAGGTTGTACCACGCGGACGCGGCGAGTTCGGGGTCTCCCGTTTCGATCGCCCGCTGGTACGCTTCCATGGCCCGTTGGTAATCCGCATCCTGGTACAGCGCGTTGCCGTCGTTGAAGGGGATGATCGGGGATTCCGGCGCCTCGGCCATCGCCTCCAGATACTTCTGATGGGCCTCAGAAAACCGGCCCTCCTGGTAGAGTCGATTCCCTTCCTGAACACGATCGCGACCAGCCTGCCCCGCAGCGGGCACAGTCAGGGTGGCCATCGCGATCAGGCACAGCGCAAGATGTCTCATTCGAACCTCCCAACCCACTCGTGTTCCTCGCTCCGTCGGTCGGACAACAGAGCTTCCGCCAACAAAAGGAGCAGCGCCAGCGCAAGAAAGAGCTGGTACTGCTCCTCGAAACGCGTCACCTCTCGCGCCTCGAATTCGTCACCCTCCCCGCTCGCGATTCGATCGACGAGCTGGTCGAGTGCGGTTCCGTCCGCACTCGCCCGGACGATGGTCGCTTCAGCCTGATCAGCCAGACGCTGCAGCGCACCCTCGTCGACGCGGGTCGTCACGACGCTTCCGTCCTCGTCCCGCAGGAAGCCCTGCTGAACTCCCTGGTCGTCATATACCGGAATGGGTGCCCCCTCGTTCGTTCCGATGACGACGATGTACACCTCCACGTCACGTAGCTCCAACAGGAGCTCCCCGAAGTCATCCTCGTGGTCCTCCGCATCGGTGACGAGAATCAGGACCCGCGATTCACGCGCGCCCTTGTCCAATGCCTCCAGCGAGGTCCTCACGGCGGCGCCGAGATCCGTCCCCTGGATCGGCATGAGATCCGGCGTCATCGCGTTCAGGAACATGCCCGCCGCTCGATAGTCGAGCGTGAGCGGACTCTGGACAAACGCATCCGCGGCGAAGGCGACGAGACCGATCCGGTCTCCGCTGAGACCCTCCATGAGTCGGTACACCGCGAGACGAGCCCGCTCAAGTCGGTTCGGTGATACGTCCTCGGCAAGCATCGACTGAGAAAGATCGACCGCGACCACGATGTCCTGACCCGAACTGCGAACCGTCTCGACGCGACTGCCGAACTGGGGTCGCGCGAGGGCGATCGCGAGCAGTCCGACCGCCACGACCTGCAGAACGGCCTTCCAGCGACGGACAACCCGATTGACGGACCCGGTGAGCCGGAGAACCAGTTCAACCTCGGCGAAGGCTTCCAGCGCGCGTCGACGCGCGGCAGACGCCTGCACCATGAGAAATACGAGCACGGGCAGAAGCGTAAGCGCCCACAACCACAGCGGATCGTTGAAGCGAAACATCAGGGCAGCCTCCTCAACGCTGTCTGTGACAGAGTTAATTCGGCCATCAGCAAGAGAAGGCCGATCCCGAGAGGCAGGGGAAATTCCTCCCCGAACTGCGTGAAGTTCTCGACTTCGATCTCCGTGCGTTCCAACTCGTCGATCTCTCCGTAGATCTGCTGGAGGCTCTCCGTATCGGTGGCTCGGAAGTACCGACCTCCGGTGAGCTCAGCGACCTCCTGAAGCGTCGACTCGTCGATGTCGACCCGCATGTTGGCGTAGCGCATACCGCCAAGAGGATCCGGAACCGGAACGCGCGCAGTACCCTGGGATCCCGCACCGATCGTGTAGACACGGATATCGAGAGCCTGCGCCATCTGGGCCGCGGTCACCGGACCAATCTCACCCCGATTGGAGCGGCCATCGGTCAGAAGTACGACCACTTTCGACTCGGCAGGAGACGCCTGAAGCCGTTTGACGGCGGTGGCGAGGCCCATGCCCACGGCGGTTCCATCCTCGATCATCCCGATCTCGAGCTCGTCGAGGAGGGACATCACGACATCGTAGTCGAAGGTGAGTGGCGCCTGAGTGAACGCCTGTCCTGCGAATGCGACCAACCCAATGCGGTCGTTCCGACGCCCTCCCACGAACTCCGCGCCCACGGTTTTCGCGGCTTCGAGACGGTTGGGCTCCAGGTCTTCCGCCAGCATCGAACTCGACACGTCGAGTACCATCACGATGTCGATACCTTCGGTAAGCACGTTCTCCTTGGTGATTCCGGTCTGGGGTCGGGCGAGGGCCACCACGAACGCGGCCAGGGCGAGAGCCCTGAGGGTGGGCGGCACGAGCGTCGCCCAGCGCACGGGCGCTGCCTGCGCGGCCCGAACCACGTCCACTGCCGAGTAGCGGATCGCGGCGGCTCGTCGACCCCGACGCCACCGCAACCCGTACACGATCGGCAGCAGCAGAAGCAGGCCGAGGACGGCGGGGTCTTCGAAACGGAACATCAGGCTTCGTCCTCGGAGCCCGTTGCATCCGAAACTGCACCCACGCCAACGTCATCCGAAGACGACACGTCGTCGGGATCGTTCTGCGACTCGAGAACCAGCTCCCTGCCCAGCTGCACCAGGACTCGCGACGCGTCACTCTCGGGCCGGACCTTTGCGAACTTCACGAGATCGCACTGGTCCAGGAAGCGACGCAGGTCACCGCGTACCTTCTGCCCTACTCCCACGCGGGCCAGGCCGTCGAGGATCTCCCACGTCGTCATCTCCAGCGCAGTCACCTGGAAGCGTGCCTCGACGTAACGCCGAAGGATATCGGATGCCGTGATGTGGAACGCCTTCACATCGCCGCGCACGAGAAGCTCCGAAGCCTCCAGCTGGTCGAGCGCCTCGAGGGCGATCTCGTGCGGGGGCCTGGGCGGCGGACCGGCAGGGACAGCCTCGTCACCAGCTCGAGAGCGCGCCCATCTTCGGTATCCCCAAGCGCCCGCGAACACGGCAAGAAGAAGAAGGAGGAGCCAGCCGGCCACTGCGATCACGCTGACCGGAATCATGAGCGGTCCGCGAATCTCTCGGATGTCACCCGTCTCGTCCGCTCCGATGCTCACGACGTCTACGCCGAAGCGATCAGTACTCAGCGTCTCGCGGCTTCCGTCCCCAAAGATTACGTCGACATCGAACGCAGGGATCTCCAGTTCACCAAGCTCGAATGCACTCAGCACGAACGCAGCGGAAGAGACGAGGGATCCGTTGGCAGACTCGACCGGCAGGGCCTGCGCGCCGAGCACCTCGAACGGGGCCATATCGAGCGAGTCCGGCCAGATCACGGCCGCATCCTCCGGGTGGGAGACGCGGACACTCAGCGTGATCCGATCTCCGACCGTCACCAGGGTGGTGTCGAGGTCCGTACGGATGGAAAGCTGACCACTCGCCGGGCTCGCCGCCGCCAATGCGAGAACCGTACTCACGGACACCACCAGCACGAGGTACCAAGTAAAGCGCGCGACCCGACTGTGCAGCCCGCCGCTCATTGCCTGCGCGCCCGTTCCTGAAAGAAGCGCATGAGCGGCCGCACATACGGCTGGCCGGTCTCGATGTCGATCACATCGACTTTGCTCTTCCGCATGGCTCGGTCGAGGTCGCTTCTCTCGTTCGCGACCCGCGCGGCAAACGCCATGCGAAACTCCGGATCCGAGGTGTTCACCACGATCCGCTCCCCGGTTTCCGGGTCCTCGAGTTCGAGGTAGCCCATGGGCGGTAGCTCGCGCTCACGGACATCGCCGAGCCGCACGGCGATCAGATCATGACGGCGCCCGGCAACCGCGAGCGCCTTGTCGAAGCCCTCGTCCCGAAAATCCGAAACCAGGAAGGTGACGGCCTTCTTTCGCTGGACGTGGGTGAGGTACTCCAGCGCGCCCGTAATGTCCGTGCCCCGCCCTTCCGGACGATGGTAGAGCAGCTCCCGCAGGACCCGCAGGACGTGACGCCGGCCCTTACGCGGCGGTACAAACTTCTCGATTCGGTCCGAGAAGATGATGAGCCCGACCTTGTCGTTGTTCTTGATCGCGCTGAAGGCCAGGAGCGCACAGATCTCCACGGCCACCTCACCCTTGAGCCGTTCCCGACTGCCGAAATCGCCCGAGGCACTCACGTCGACGACGAGCATGACGGTGAGTTCACGCTCCTCCTCGAAGATCTTCACGAAGGGTGAGCCATTCCGGGCGGTGACGTTCCAGTCGATACTGCGGATATCATCGCCGTACTGGTATTCCCGGACCTCGGCGAAATTCATGCCGCGCCCCTTGAACACCGAGTGGTACTCCCCCGAAAATACCTCGTTGACGAGGCCTCGGGTGGAGATCTCGATGCGCCGGACCTGCTTGAGGATCTCTCTCGGGATCATCGACGCCGTTCGGTCAGGGGACCTCGACGCGGTCCAGAATACGCTGCACCACGTCCTCCGGGGTAACCTCTTCCGCTTCGGCCTCGTAGGTCACCAGAACACGATGCCTCAGCACGTCCATGCCCATCGCCCGCACATCGTCAGGCGTGACGAAGCCACGACGTTGCAGGAACGCATGCGCGCGAGCCGTCTTGGCAAGGCAGATCGTGGCCCGCGGCGAACCTCCGAACGCAATCAGATCCTTTAGATCCTCGAGCCCGTACGCAGCGGGATCACGGGTCGCGAGTACGAGGTCTACGATGTACCGCTCGACCTGCTGATCCATGTAGATCATCTGCGCAGATTTTCGCGCGCGGATGATCTCGTCCGGCGTGACGACAGGCTGAACCTTCGCCGTCGAGCCGGTCGACACGCGCCTCATGATCTCGAGCTCTTCGGCCCCGGTCGGGTACTCGATGGAGAGCTTGAGCATGAAGCGGTCGACCTGCGCCTCTGGGAGGGGATAGGTGCCCTCCTGCTCGATCGGGTTCTGCGTGGCGAGCACGAGGAATGGATCGTCGAGCGGGTAGCTCTCCTCACCGATCGTGACGGTGTGCTCCTGCATCGCCTCGAGGAGGGCCGACTGAACTTTGGCCGGTGACCGATTGATTTCGTCAGCCAGGATGATGTTGGCGAAGATCGGTCCCTTCTTCGTCTTGAACTCCTGATCCTTCGGATCGTAGATCAGCGTTCC
>DGOW01000101.1:66105-97221 GCA_002390225.1 Gemmatimonadales bacterium UBA4456
AGCGTCTTCACCGTCAGTGTCTTCGCCAACCCGGGCACACCCTCCATGAGGACATGGCCATCGGCGAGCAATCCGATCAGGAGCCGCTCCACCATACGGTCCTGCCCGACGATCACTCGGCCGACCTCACTGCGGAGACGGTCCACGAATTCGCTTTCCTGCTGGATCTTCTGCTGAATGACCTCAATGTCGAGGGTCTTCGTCTCGGTCATGTCCTCACGCTCGGTGCAACGGAAGTACAGGCTTAGTCGGCCGCGATATGGTAATGGATGCGCGAGGTCGCGGAAGGGTTGGCTGCCCAGGAACACGCCTTCAAACGTGGGCTCAGAGCGTCCTTTTTCGGTGACACTTCGCAGTCGATCAATAACGCTAACTTGCTGCTGCCAAACCTGTTACGCACCCGTTGACTTTCTGGCACGTAGACTGCCCCTGAAGGATGGCGTGAGTGGACCGCTGGCGGAGAGGCCGGCAGAGCATGGGGAAGGGCCCCGGCTCTCCACCGCGAGACCGGCATGACGCCGGTCCTGACAAGGGGAGGGACGATGAACCGAGAACTGATTCTGGCCCTGACCGGCCTCGTGATGATCCTGCCGTTCGATGCGGAGGCACAGCGTCGCAACCGCGGTGGAGATCGGGTGCGCGAGCGCGATAACCGAATCGAGCAGCTCGAGCCGATCCGTGCACCCGGACGCGTATATCGAGTACGCCCCCGTCATCGTGACGTGCGCTCGAGGGTGGTCTACTCCAGTCACTCGAGGGCTTCGCGCTACTCCGTCGGTCATGTCTGGATGCAGGCCGACTTCGGGAACCTCCGATTCCGTGACCGCGGGATCTTCAGTCAACGCGTGGCTCTGATTAAGAACGATCTTCGAGATCTGCTCGGTCGCAACGCGGTGAATCGGGTCAAGAACGCCGCCAATCGAGTGGGTATCCACGGCCCGATGCGCGGGCAGTGGGTTGGGGCCCGCGGTGGAGTCCGGATCCTCGTCGTGACGGTCGACGGATTCGAGGTCGCCGAGTTCTTGGATCGGAACCGAGACGGCTTCGTCGACCAGGTCTACCTCATCGGGGAACGTCGACCCCGTCCGGCGGTGAGCCGGTGGTGAGTCGTACGGATCGCCCCGACGGGTAAGTCCCACGGACCAGAGGGCCCGTGGGGCTTTTTCGTTCGTACAGCGCCCGGGCGACTGTTTTTGCCTCGCTAAAGCGGTCGGTCAGAAGCGCGCTCGGAAGAGCTCGAAGCGCAGGCCGGGGACCCAGTCCGGGCGACCGTCATCGAGATCGATAGGTATCGCGGTCGGGATCGGCATGGGCGTACCCAGGCGCCATCCTCCATCCGAGTAGCCGAGCAGCGACAGGCCGTCACCACCTCCAGGCGCGCTACCGGGCACACCGTCGTGGCCTCGAGTGGCGACCGTCGCGATCGCCAGACCGGTCACGCTCGACACGAGCGGAATCGCAATCACGGCGTTGTCGCCCGGTCTCGTGAGGAGATCGATCCCCAGCCCCACTAGGCCACCGCCAAGTGCACCAAGGTTCATCAGCCGAACCCGAGAGCGGGACACATCATACGAGGAGCCGAGAAGTTCACCTGCGAAAAGCCCGGCGTTGCCGCCCAGAAGGCTCGCGAGGAGCACACCGTCGCTATCACCCCCGTCATCGCCATCGAGGGCCGAGGCCAGCATCCCACCGTAGATCGTGCCCCACGTGGACCCTCCCTGGGCAGCGCTGGAGACGCCTGACCGGACCGGATTGCGCGCGATCACGGCACCGGTCGCGATCCCGGCGAGACCTCCTAAGATCATCGCGGTCAAGACCTCCTCGCTGTTGTTATCCGTCTGGTAGCACCCGTACTGGGAGCAAACCTCATCCTGACCGATCCCGAGAAGGTCCGTCCAACCCTGTCCCTGCCATGACCCCCAGATGCCACCCCAAGAGATCGCTCTCGCCTGTCCCTCCGTGTACTGCTGGCTGCGTTGTGCAGCGAGCGCGGAGAAGAGGCCAAGGGGCACGCCGGCCAACAGGCCGGCGCCGTATGCCTCCGAACTGCCTGCGCCGAGCGCCGCTGGGACCGCAACCCCGAGCCATAACCCGTACAGGGTTCCGAACACGGGCAGTTCCAACCGGCTCATTCGATCCGAGCGCTCGGCGCCCGGACGGATCAGCCGCTCCAGAGCCTCATCAGCCGCGACGGTGCCGGGGTAGCGCTCGGAGATATGTAGGTACAGTGCTCGTGCGAGGTCCCCGTCTCCCTGCGCCTCGAACTCGATGGCGGTACGGAGCAGCACGGCAGCTGCATCCCCCGGCGCGACCTGCGCCGAAGAAGGCTCGGGAACCATCAGCGTGGTCACCGAAGTAATCGTCAGCAGCGACAGCACCCGTAAGACGCGGAGTGCTCGGACCCAATCGGTCATGATCAGCATGTCTGCTTGTACGTTCGCCAACTCCTGAAAGTTGCGCGGCCGTCAATCCTCCAGGTTCGGTTCCGCGCACATATACTTCCCTTCTTCCTGCAGTGTTCGACTCCAGCGGCCTGTGACAGCGTGACCACCCACTCCTCCGACGTCGTCGTAATCGGCTCAGGTATCAACGGTGCCTCGTGTGCCTGGCACCTGGCTGATCGGGGCCTTTCCGTCACGGTAGTCGAGAAAGACGCCGGGCCCGCGATGGGATCCACCGGCAAGAGTGCCGCCGGTGTGCGCGTGCAGTTCACGACCGCGCCGAACATCCGTCTGTCGCTCTACTCCCTCCCGATCTTTCGGACCTTCGAGGAGCGCTTCGGCAAGGATATCGGATATCGCGATATCGGGTACCTCCTTCTGGTGCCCGAGGAGCGCTGGGAGACGCACCTCGAGTCCGTCCGACTCCAGCACGAGCTCGGAGCGCCGGTCGACGTCCTCGATCCGGTCGAGGCGCAGCGTTACGTCCCGTTCGCGACCCACGGGCTGGCTGGTGCGACCTATGGACCCTGGGACGGAATCATTGATCCGCACATGGCATGCCTCGCATGGGTGGAGATGGCGAAGGAACTCGGTGTCGACTTCCGTATGAACACGCCCGTGACGGATCTGCGCCCCGCAGGACAGGGATGGCTGGTCGAAAGCGGTGCGGAACGATTCTCGTGTCGCTGGATCGTCAACGCCGCCGGCGCGTGGTCGGGTGCGATCGGCACCCTGACAGGCCTGGACGTCCCGGTGGGACCGAAGCGCATCCAGATCTTCCTTTCCGCTCCCATCGAGGACGAGCGGACATATCCGCTGACCATCGACCTTTCTACGGGTGTCTACGTCCGCTCCGAGCTGGACCGCGTTCTCTTCGGACTCGACAATCTCGACCAGGCCTTCGGGTTCACCGAAGGGGTCGATCAGGAGTGGCTCGAACACGTCCTGCTGACCGGTGTCGATCGTTTCCCCTGGTGGGAAGAGATGGGAATCGACATGGGCGGAAGCTGGTGGGGATACTACGGAGTCAGCCCTGACAATAGCCCGATCATCGGTCCGAACCCGGGCGCGGATGGCTGGATTGATGCCTGTGGCTTCTCGGGGCACGGCATCATGCACGCGCCGGCGACCGGGGTCGCAGTGGCAGAGATGATCGCCGACGGCCAGACTAGCACCGTCGACGTCGATCACTTCCGACACTCACGCTTCGGCGAAGACGTGCCGGTCGAGTCCAACATCTTCTAGACGGACAGGTCCTCCGGGATGGACACCCTCCTCCTCTTCTTCGAGCACATACCCACCTGGCAGAGGCTCCTCTGGGTGATGACCTGCCTGGGGCTCAGCTGGGTTCTCGAAGGCAGCCTGCCGCTGGTGCAGTTCACGTACCGGAAGTGGAAGCACGCAGGGGCCAATTTCGTCTTCCTAGGCACCACGCTCGCCATCAACGCCGCATTCTCCGCCCTCTCGATCGGCGCCGTCGCGTGGACGGCGGCCTCTGGATTCGGGCTCCTGTACCTCTTCGAGCTTCCGGTTCTTGCCGAGATGCTAATCGCAATCGTGGTGCTGGATCTGACCGCACAGTATTTCGCGCATTGGTTGCTGCACCGGGTGAAATTCCTGTGGCGCTTCCATGTCGTGCATCACAGCGACACCAAGGTGGACGCAACCACAGGGACGCGGCTGCATCCGGGTGACTTCGCCGTGCGCGAGATGATCGCGCTCTGCGCCCTGGTCGCGACGGGGGCACCTCTCGCCTTCTACGTCGTGTACCGTCTGACCACGATCCTCTTCACCTTCCTCACGCACGCGAACATCTCGCCCCCACGATGGCTGGACGCGTCACTGAGCCTCGTCTTCGTGACGCCGAACATGCACAAATTCCACCATCACTTCGAGCGGCCGTGGACCGATAAGAACTACGGTGGGATCCTGTCGATCTGGGATCGCGTGTTCGGAACGTTCGTCTACGGTGATCCCCTCGACGTCGTGTACGGCGTGGACGTCGCGGATCCCACCTTCGATGAAGACGTCGGTCACCAGATGAAGCTGCCGTTCCAGAGAGGAGCCGGGCTGGATCGTGAATAGCCGGGGCCTCTGGGCGGAGAGCCGGCAACCCGCGCTCCGACTCGTGGGCCTGACTGCCCTGGTGGTCACCCTGACGGCTTGCGAGCCCGCGTTCGTCGTGGAGGAAGCGACGGTTGCCGAGATCCATCAGGCCATGACAGAGGGTCGGATTACGGCCGAGGCGCTGGTAAAGCACTACCTCGACCGCATCGAGGCATACGACAAGCAGGGCCCATCGATCAACTCACTGATCACGGTCAGCCTTACCGCGCTCGATCGTGCCCGGACACTCGATGCGGCTTTGGCGTCCAGCGGTCTGACGGGGCCGCTTCACGGTATCCCCGTGATCGTCAAGGACAACTACGACACGTACGACTTACCAACCACGAACGGCATCCTGGCACTCAAGCATGCGGTCCCGCCCGACGACGCATATCACGTCGCCCGATTGCGCGACGCCGGCGCGATCATCCTCGCCAAGTCCAACCTCGCCGAGTTCGCGACGAGCGGCGCGTATTCGGTGTCGTCGGTACTACCGGGCTTCTCCAGAAACCCGTACGACACTCGTCGTGTGACGGCCGGATCGAGTGGCGGCACGGCGGCGGCCATCGCGGCCAACCTCGGCACAGTGGGCCTGGGCACAGACACGGGCTCTTCGATCCGGGGCCCCTCGTCCCATCAGGCCCTGGTCGGCTTTCGGCCTACCATGGGACTCTCCAGCCGGGACGGTATCGCTCCCCTGAACGGCGGGCGCGATGTCGGTGGGCCAATGGCGCGCTCCGTGGAGGACGCAGTCCGGGTGCTCGAGGTCATCGTCGGCTACGATGAGGCTGATACCGTGACCGCCCGGAGCAATGACGTACGGCCCGACGGATACCTGCAGTTTCTTCGCGCGGATGGGCTGCAGGGAAAGCGCATTGGGGTTCTTCGGCGCTTCTTCGAAGTCCCGGACGCGGAGCAGACAGGGCCGGAGCCCACACCGGTGGAGCAGGACGAAGGCGAGAATCAGGGCAACACCGCGGACCAGGACCAAGCATCAGATCAGGCCGCCAGCTCTACCCAGGAACAACAGCAGGAACAACAGCAGGAGGAACGTGAGCCGACCAGGGTACACCCGGAAGTCCTCGCTCTTCTCGAAGCGGCACTGCTTGATATGGAGGCCGCAGGTGCGACGATCGTCGACAGCATCGACATCCCGCAGATGGACTCACTCCGGGGTGCCTTCCCCAGCGTACCACGCTTCCGGTACGACTTCGACGCCTACCTGGCGACGCGCCCCGGAGCGCCGAGATCGACCATGGAAGAGATCCTGGAGTCGGGAGACTTCCACCCCTGGCTTCGGTCGTCACTGCAGAACGCAGTCGACGAGGAGTGGAAGGGGGCACCCTGGGAGCACGAGAACTGGGACGAGTGGGTACAAGTGACGCTGGATCTCGGGGCAGCAGTCACCGCGGCGATGGACTCTGCAGGAGTCGACGTGCTTGTGTACCCGACCTACAACTACCCCGCCCGGCTCATCGGGGACCTGAATACCACATACGGCGCGAACAGCGGCACGCTCTCACCCCCTACGGGCTTCCCTGCGTTCAACGTGCCCATGGGCGTCGTACCGGGCGACCTACCCTCGGGTCTGCAGATCCTCGGGCGAGCGTTCGCGGAGGGGACGATGATCGAAATCGCGTACGCTTACGAACAGGCGACGCTGCACCGTAGACCGCCTGAGAGCACGCCACCCATCGCTCGACCTCGATAACCGGAGCGACCCGCTACTCGGTTCCCCGCGTGTACTCCGTTTCCGCGAGCTGTACGATCAGCGTCCCGGCGTCGTGCAAGGGCGTCGGGACGCCATGCGCACGACCGAGTCGGGAGATCTCCTCGCCAAGATCGCCCATCTCCGTGCGACGTCTCAGGTTCAAGTCGTGGATGACGCTTGGAAAGAAGTCGTCTGGAAATCGATCGAGTGTCGCGTCGATTTTCGCGTTTGTTTCTGTTGGAATCGCTACGCCGCTCGCGCGGCCCACATTCAGTACCTCGGCGATCGCCAGCCTCTGCAGATCCACCCCGAATGGATGGGCACGGACCGATCCCATGTTTCGTTCGCCAAGCGCGCACAGTACGGAAAGCGAGCAGACGACCGCCATCTTCTCCCATAGCTCGACCCGGATGTCGTCAACCACCTCGATCGCCACGAGCGTGCCGTCGAACGCCTGACGGACGCGGTCGACCGGACCCGCTTCGGCGTCGAGTACGATGCGCTGGTGAGAGGCCTTTCGCTCGACCACGCCGGGCTCGACCCGAAACGAAGTCATATAGGCGACGCCATCGGCCAGGGTATCCCTGGAGATACCGCAGGCCTCCATACGATCAACCGCAGTGATCCCATTGAGGAGAGAGACGATGTGTGCCCCTCGTGCCGCCAGATGGGACAGCTGATCGGCGACCTGGTCGAGTGAGAAGGTCTTAGTAACCAGGAGCGCCAGATCAGCGCCCTCGACCTCGAAAGCCGATCCCACACAACGGACCGCCACCTGAAAGTCACCGGCATGACTACGCACCTCGAGCCCATTCGCCTCGATCGCAGTTCGGTGCTCACCCCGCACGACAAGGGTGACGTCGTTCCCCGCCTGCGCCAGGACCGCGCCCACATAGCTCCCGAGCCCCCCGGCCCCTACGACGACGACCCTCACCCGTCGGTCACGCAGCCCAGGGACGCCGAGGACACGGATCGGATATAGCGGAGTAGGACACCCCGTTCGGCGGCCAGCGGCGGCTCTACCCAAGCCATGCGACGACGCTCAGCCTCCTCCGAGTCGACTCCCCAGCTGATCTGATTCGACTCGGCGTCGATCGTGATCTGGTCGCCATCTTCAATCAGAGCGATCGGTCCGCCGTTCTGCGCCTCCGGGGTGACGTGTCCGATCACGAAGCCATGGCTGCCCCCGGAAAATCTGCCGTCGGTTACCAGAGCGATCTCCGAGCCGAGACCGGCACCCATGATCGCAGAGGTAATCGTGAGCATCTCAGGCATGCCCGGTCCGCCTCTGGGTCCCTCGTATCGAATCACGATGACATCGCCACCGCGGACCTCGTTTCGCTCGAGCGCACCCAGGGCGGCCTCCTCCTGGTCGAACACGCGAGCAGGGCCGGAAAAGGTCAATCCCTCTTTGCCGGTGATCTTCGCTACCGCGCCGTTGGGAGCGAGCGAGCCCCTGAGGATCCTCAGATGTCCGGTAAGCTTGATCGGATCGCTGATCGGCCGCACGACGTCCTGCTCCGCCCCCAGCGGCTCCACGTCGGCGAGGTTCTCGGCGACCGTTCTGCCCGTGACGGTGAGGCATGATCCGTCGATCAAGGCGTCGTCGAGCAGCATCCGCATGACCGACGGCACGCCCCCGACCCGGTCGAGGTCCTCCATGACATAGCGGCCGCTCGGCTTCAGATCAGCGAGATACGGCGTGCGGTCACTGACCGCCTGGAAGTCATCGAGCGTGAGCGGCACATCTGCTGCGTGTGCGATCGCCAACAGATGAAGAACCGCGTTCGTGGAGCCGCCGAGGACCGTGACGAGCACCATGGCGTTCTCGAACGCAGCGCGCGTCATGACGTCTCGCGGAGTAATACGCTTCTCCAGCAGGTGCCGGAGCGCCGCCCCTGCGCGGTGGCACTCGTCGCTCTTCCGCTTCGTCGCTGCAGGGGTCGACGAACTGTAGGGGAGCGTCATCCCGAGTGCCTCGGCTGCGCTCGCCATCGTGTTGGCCGTGTACATCCCGCCGCAGGCTCCTGGCCCGGGGCATGCGTGCTGGATGACAGCGTCGAAACGCTCCTCATCGATGGATCCGGCGATGAACTGACCGTACGCCTCGAATGCGCTGACGATGTCGAGCGGCTCACCGTCCAGGTGGCCCGGTGCAATCGTGCCTCCGTACACCATGAGTCCGGGGCGATTCAAGCGCGCCATCGCCATGAGCGAACCAGGCATGTTTTTGTCGCAGCCGGGAATCGTGATGACTCCATCGTACCACTGTGCGCTCACGACCGTCTCGATCGAATCGGCGATCAGGTCCCGCGACGGCAGAGAGAAGCTCATACCGTCCGTGCCCATCGAAATCCCGTCACTCACCCCGATGGTGTTGAAGCGCATCGGGACGATCCCGGCTTCCCGAACACCCTCCGCGGTCTCTGCTGCCAGGTCTAGCAGGTGCATGTTGCACGGATTGCCCTCCCACCACATCGAGGCAATCCCCACCTGAGGCTTCTCAAGGTCTTCCGCAGAGAGGCCCGTCGCGTGCAGCATGGCTCGGGCGCTCGCCTGAGCGGGCTCCTGAGTGATGCGTGCGCTGTGGCGGTTGAGCGTTGGGAGCTTCTTCGTCACGACGCCGGTGGGTGCGCTTCGATGACCTCGAGCGTTGTGCCCTGCTGGCAGGTGCTCATCTCCACCATCCGCGCTGTCACGACGATCGGGTCCCCCGCAGACAGGCCCTCGGTGTTCCCGACCAGTGTATATAGAAATTCGTCGCCGTCTCGCATCGCGAGGCATTCGACACCCTCGTCGGTGATCCGCCCCGTTCGATCCAGCGTTCCGTCGGGGCGCGTCACATGGAAAGGATCCGACAGCCCGATCGGTGCGAAGATCGCGTCGAACGCGACAATCATCAGCGCACGGTCGTAGGGCGCGGTTTCAGGAATACTGATCGTACCCGAGACCTCACCCCACATGCCCTGCTTTCCTTCCGCGAGGGCCTCGAAGCCAGTCCGGGTCGCGCCCACGCCGACATGGACCCTCGCCTGCAGGGGCAGATTCTCCGTGTATACGGTCACGACCGTTCCACGGGACCCATGCAGCGGTTCGATCTCCTGAATCATGCGAAGTGAGTCGGGTGCGACGCGGCGCTGCGCCTCGGCCGGCGGGGCCAGGGCGAGCATACTCAACGACAAGAGGGCCGCGTACGAGAGCGGCCGGGCAATCTGAATCATCGGGCGTACCTCCATCAAGCGAAGCTCGGGGTTGGAGAGCCCTCCCGCCAGATGGCCGAGCACGGACCTGCCCTGATTCCGGGCACCGAACGGTGACGACGTGCACCCGTGCGCACGTCAGGACGTTTGGCAGTCGTGCTCGTCGAGCAGTCGAGTCGGCTGTACAATAATGTCCGATCGTACAGAGCCTGGAGCGGCTTTACCCCGTTCCAGAGGTGATCGCCCGTGCACCTCATACGCCACCCAACCGCATCCCCATGGCCGCTCCAGCCGTTGCCCGCCGCCTTCGTGAAGGTCAACTCAAGAAGTCGCCGATCCGCGAGATCATGAAGCTGGCCGACCGCCGCAACATCGTCGCTATGGGTCTCGATCCGGACGACGTAATCTCCTTCGCAGGCGGCTGGGTGAATCACGAGGCACCCGAAGCGCTTCGACGAGAATACGCGGTCGTCGCCGATGACCCGACTCTCTTCCACGAGCTGGGCGCCTACTCCCCGACGCGCGGCCTTCCGCGACTCAGAGACGCCCTGCTTGCCGTCGACGCAGCGCTCTACAGCACCCCGGGACTTGCCGACGAACACCTGCTCGTTGGTGGCAGCTCCACCCAGCTCACACACACGCTCTTTACGGCGCTACTCGACCCAGGCGATCGAGTCGTCCTCTTCGATCCGTCCTACGCCAACTACGGCCCGCAGCTGAACCTAGGGCCCGAGGGGACGGAGATATTGTGGCTTCCCGTGTTCGACGCCGATACCTGGGCGTTCATGCCCGACGCGGCCGCCGTCGTGGAGGCCTTCGAAGCGCTTGTCGCCACGCATCAACCCCGGCTCATGCTCTTCTCCTCGCCGGACAATCCGACCAGTCAGCTCATCCGGGATGACGTCTTCGACGATCTGCTCGCGATCGCGGAGCGAGCCGGATGCTTCGTCGTCGTCGACTTCGCGTATCGGGCGCAGTGCTTTGCAGATACGCTCCCGAAGCACTTCTCAGCGAGCCCCGCGACGCACCCCAACCTGATCCGGCTTCATTCCAACTCTAAGTGGTGTCGCGGGCTCGGCCGTCGGTTGGGCTGGGTGGAGGCAGCGCCCCACGTGATCGACGCTCTCGAGGTCGTTCAGCAGAGTACGGCACTCTGTCCGGACAGCGTTCATCAGCACGCGCTTGCTGCGTATCTCGAGCGGGCCCTGCCCGACGGGTCACTCGAGGCGTACATGGACGAGACGAACAGGCTCTATGAACGGGCCGGCCGTCACACTGTCGACTGTATCGACCGCTATCTCGGGATGCCGCGACTCGAACCGGAGGGGGGCCTCTACACAGTTATGGACGTGGGGTATGACGGGGACGACTTCGTTCGTGACGTCCTGTCAAAGACCGGCGTGATCTTCGTGCCAGGCAGTGGCTTTGGCACGTCACTCATGAACGGAGTCCGCATCTCGTACGGACCCCTCGTGAACGACCTCGATCGAATCGAGGAAGGATTTCGGCGCGTGGGAGAGGTGATACCGCGCTAGTTCGCCGTCCGGTCGAACATCCACCCCATGACCCACCAACGGTCTCCCGCCCAGAACAGAGTGATGCTGTTCGTACCCGTGTCGAACGGCTCACCTCTGGGTGTCCTCGCGGACGCGTAGGTGCTCCAGGCATGCACCATGTTGCCCGACCGGGACACTACGCGATCCGTCTCCCATTCGTAGAAGGGCTGAGCCCTGGGTCCGCCGTCCCCATGGTAATCGTCAAGGGACATGACGTTCACGGTTGGACGCCCTCCTTCGTCCGTATCCGCGATCGCTACCCATGCGTCCGGGTGATGCAGTGATCGATCGCGATCTACATCAGGCGCCTCACCGGTCGGCCCAGAAATAAGGTCGTAGTACGCGTCGATGATTGCATCGATGGAGGATACGTCCTCCGGGTGCGCATCCTGGGCGACGACGGGAGTCACTCCGAAAGCCATCACGCCAAACAGTATCGCGATCCTCACGATACAGGCCTCCTTGGCCGTGGCGGCGCAATGATGATCGAGAACCCGGCCTCCTGCACGAGACGGTTGAAGGCATCGAGTCGCGGACCCATGAGCTCTTCGTTCGTCCTCTGATGCACCGTCCACCGAGCGCGCAGGTCAGTGAGCACATCGCGTGAGCCCATACTCACGCCCGTTTCCGCGCCGTCGGCATTCCCGTGCAGGAACACGTACTGGAACTTGAGCCGGGTAGGGAAGTTGATGACGGTCTGACCGTCGACGGTCTGCCTTTGATACAGCGAGTCCGCCACCGTCTCGAGGTCGCCCGTTAACAGTTCCCCCTCGTCAACTACCTCACCCGCATTAGGGTCTTCCGCCACCCGTTCGAGCAGCGTCTCGATCTGCGCCTTCACATCGTTGTTACGGCTCACGGCCCGGTGGATCGCAGTCAATTCCGATGCCACCTCGGCCACGAAGGCGTCCTGTACGATGTAGTCCTCGAGCGTTGTATCCACACGCGGGTCCATACGGACCTCGAGCAGGCGCTCCATCGTCCAATCGCCGATGCTGAGCTCGACGGTATAGTCACCGGGCACGACGCGTCGCCCCTGGAGCGACCCGAACACGTATGCGCCCGGGATGTTTGGGATGTTCTCGTGACGCAGGTTCCAAACGATTCGGTTATGGCCCAGCTCGAGCTGAAGTGGCTGCGCGCCGGGGCTGACGTCCCCGTCCGGCTGCGTCGAAAGCGTGCGAACTACATCACCCGCCGGCGTCCTGATCGTGATCGTGACGGCCTGGTCTTCAGACACCTCGCCAAGCAGGACGTCCATCACCGCGCCACTCGGTCCGTTCTGCCCTTCCCCACCCCCACCGAACCCGCCGCCCCCTGCGAGCCGGTAGGCCCCGCGCGGCTCGTAGAGGTAGTGGGCACCGCCTTCGAAGTCCTGCTGACTCATCGCCTGCTGCAGCGGCGACAAGTCATCCAGAATCCAGAAACTGCGACCCGACGTGGCCACCACCAGATCGTTGTCGCGAGCCTGCACGATCAGGTCGTTGATCGGCGTATCTGGGAGATTCAATTGCAGCGACTGCCACAGCCCACCGGCGTTGAACGAGACGTACATGCCCATTTCAGTTCCGGCGTAGAGCAGGCCGGGCGTCTTGGGATCCTCTCTGACCACATGCACCCACGCCTCAGCCTCGAAGCCCTCGGAGATCTCCTCCCAGCTCTCGCCGTAGTCGTAGGTGACGTACGCCATTGGCGTGAAGTCGTTGAACTTGTAGCGGTTGATCGCTGCATACGCGGTCGCTGGATCATGCGGGGACACGGCGATTTCGTTGACCATGACCTCGCCCCAGTCAGCGGGCGTGACGTTCTGCCACGAGGAGCCGCCATCTCGTGTGAGGTGCACGAGGCCATCGTCGCTGCCGGTCCAGATCACGCCCTCCTCATGCGGTGACTCCGTAAGCGCGTAGAGCGTCCCGTAGATCTCCCCACCTGCTCCCTCGTTGGTGATCGGGCCACCGCCGTAGCCCTGCTTGTCGTCCTCGTCTCGGGTCAGGTCGGGACTGATCTCGTCCCACGTCATCCCACGATCACGCGAACGAACGACATGGTTCGATGCGTGATAGATGACGTTGGGTGCGTGTTGCGAGACCAGAATCGGCGCGGACCAGTTGTACCGGTACTTCATCTCTCGTCCCTGCAGGGCAGCCGGCATGACCGGATATGCGGCCACATCGCGCTGCGAATTGGTCTGATGATCCCACTCGCCGATGATGCCCATGTAGCAACCGGCATAGACGAAGCGGGGGTCGTCGCGATCGAAGGCCGGCCGAGCGCTCTCGCACCCGGCGATCGAGTACCAGTCCTTCCACGTCACCCCGCCCTGTCCTCGACTGGCGATCGCGATCGCACTGTTGTCCTGCTGACCGCCGTAGATGTAGTACGGGAAACGGTTGTCGACATTGACCCTGTAGAACTGCGCCGTCGGCTGATTCGATATGCTCGACCACGACCCACCGGCGTTGAACGACACGTGAGCGCCACCGTCGTTCGCGTTGATCATGACCGCGTTGTCGTCGGGGTTGATCCAGAGGTCGTGCGTATCACCGTGCAGAACGCGCACGTTCGTGAACGTCCGCCCCCCGTCGATGGACTTCATCATCGGTGCGTTAAGGACGTAGACGGTCTCTTCATCAAGAGGGTCTGCGTAGACCTCGATGTAATACCAGGCACGCGCGCGGATCGTCCAGTCGTCGCTCATGAGCTGCCACGAGGCCCCCGCGTCGTCCGAACGGAACAGCCCACCGCCGGGATCAGCCTCCACCATGGCGAAGAGTCGATCCGGGTCTGCACGTGAGACGTCGACCGACGTCTTACCCATCAGCTCGGGCAACCCCGTGTTGATCTCGGTCCAGCTGTCGCCGCCGTCCGTGGACTTCCAGAACCCGCTCCCGGGCCCGCCACTGACAACCTGCCACGGGAGACGACGGTGTTCCCAGAAAGAGGCATAGAGAATGCGTGGGTTTGTCATGTCCATCGCGAGATCAGAAGCGCCGGAGTCTTCGCCGACGGTGAGGATGAGCTCCCAGCTCTCGCCACCGTCCTCCGAGCGATAGATGCCGCGCTCGGGGTTCGCCCCGTACGGCGCACCCTGCGCCGCGACGTAGACCAGATCCGGATCATTAGGGTGCACCCGGATCCGTGAGATCGAACGCGTTCGATCCAGCCCCAGATGAGTCCAGGTCCGCCCCGCATCGGTCGACCGGTACACGCCGTCCCCGTGAGACGTCATGACGCCACGAATCGCGTGCTCCCCCATGCCAACATACACGACATTCGGATCGGACTCGGCGACCGCGATCGCGCCCACTGACGAGGTCCTGAGCTGGCCTTCGGTCACGTTCCGCCACGTCGTCCCCGCGTCGGTGGTCTTCCAGACACCGCCGCCGACTGTGCCCATGTAGTACGTCAGTGGGTCCCCGACCACACCGGTGGATGCCACGGATCGGCCACCCCGGAACGGTCCGATTCCGCGCCACTGCATGGATTCGAAGGCGATCGGGTCCACGGGTAGATCCTGAGCTCGCACCTCCACCGTGGGGCACAGTGTGAACAGAAGTGCGAGAACGATCACCACCGAGTAAGCCTCGGAAACCGAACGAGGACCGGGTCTGCGGCTGGACGAGTACTGCATCTGGTCGTCTCCATTGAGGTTGCGGCTCAGAACTTCCCCGGCCCGGTCATCGTCAGCAAGACATGAAGTGGTGGGAAACCCTCGGAGCGTCGCGGGTAGGTAAGTTCACACTCTCTGATCCTGTCCGCTCGTGATGCGACTCCAGCTTCTCTCAGCCATTCCGCTGGCGGCGATTCTTCTCGCCGCGCCATCGGCAGACGCCCAGTCCGTCGAGGACGTCGGCCGCCTGTCCGGGGTTACAACCGTGGATGTGCGCGTCTCTGCCACGTGGGACGAAGCCATCACGATGGACGCGGGAGGTGCGACCGGCGATCAGTTCCGGCAAGCGCTGCTCATGACCTTCAAGGAGACGATCTCCGAGACGGACGCAGCGCCCAGCGTACTCGAGGGAGCGCCCAACACCGTGACGTGCAACGTGGATACGTTCTACGAGCCGGGGCAGATCATCTACGGTCTCCGGACACAGCTGGAGCAACCCGGTGACGACGGCGCTCCCGTGGTTAGCTGGATCCGCTCATGGGTCGGATCGTTCAGCATGCAACAGATGCATGTCATGTTCACGCTGGGCACCCGGTGCGCTGAGCAGTTCCTGGACGACTGGGCGAGCGCGAACTGACCTGAGTCAAGCGCACGGAATTCTCAACGGCCTCCGGCACTCCGCTCAGTCGCGGTCGACTGGAGCACCGCGACTCTCGCAGATCCGGGGGGGAAGACGAATCCGTCGGAGCTCCAGGCCAAGCTCCGCCCTGTTCGACGTGGCCCGCCTTCATACCGTCTTTGTGACTTACGTGCCCGGCAGATATTCTCACCGCGACACGGCCGATCAACGCGCCTCGTACTCTTGTTCACTGGCCCATGGAATCATCCGCCCGCTCGTTCCTCGACACGCTCCTTTCTACGCCCGGCGTATCCGGATACGAGCAAGCCGTTCAGCAGATTGTGCGTGACTACGTGTCCTCCTTCGCCGACGAGATCGACACAGACCTTCACGGCAACGTGATCGCCACGCTGAACTCGGGCGGCGCCCCCACGCTCATGCTCGACGGGCACTGCGATCAGCTTGGTATGATCGTGTCGCACATTGACGAGGCGGGATACCTCTTTTTCCAGACCGTTGGTGGCTGGGACCCGCAGCAGCTGGTGGGCCAGCGCGTCACGGTATGGACCAGCGGTGATCCCATCCATGGTGTCATCTCGCGAAAGGCGATCCACCTTCTTACAGATGACGAGAAGAAACGGGTCGTCGATCCGAAGGACATGTGGATCGATATCGGTGCCACCGATGGAGAGGACGCGGCCTCGGTGGTAGCGATCGGAGACGCAGTGACCGTACAGCTTGGCATCCAGGAGATGCGTAACGGTCTCGCAAACGCTCCGGCCATGGACAACCGCACCGGAGTCTGGGTCGTTTTCGAGGCGATGCGCCGTGCGGCCGCCAAGGGTGTCTCATGCAAACTCGTCGTCGCCTCCACGGTTCAGGAGGAGATCGGGCTACGCGGAGCACGCACCGCCGCGCACGGGATCGATCCCCACGTCGCCATCGCGGTGGACGTCACCCACGCGACCGACTGCCCAGGCATAGACAAGCGCCAACGCGGCGTGATCGACCTTGGCGAGGGGCCTGTCATTGTACGTGGCCCGAACATCAATCCACGGGTCGGAGCGCGACTCGAAAAGATTGCGACGTCGGACGAGATTCCGTTCCAGATAGCAGCGCTCGGACGCGCGGCACCGAACGACGCCAACTCCCTTCAGGTCACCCGCGCGGGTGTCGCGACCGGTCTGGTCCAGCTCCCCAACCGCTACATGCACAGCGCGGTCGAGACCATCGCGTTCTCGGATCTGAACGCGGCCGCCGATCTGTTGGCCGGATTCGCGGGTGCATTACGTGCGGAGGATTCGTTCGTTCCCTGACGTCTCGGTCACGCCATACACACGGCGTCCCCACGGCGGCCATCTCGTGACGTTCGAAGCTCCGGACTGTACCGTACCGCAGGCTCTGCAACATGCTCGCCACTCTCTGCGGATTCTGCAGCATGATCTACAGCACGTTTCCACGCCTTCTTCCGTTCGTCGCGGCTACGGCCGTGTTCGCCGCCGTCATACCGACAGAAACCGTCGCCCAGGACGCCGGAGACCTTTTCCGGAATGCGTGCGCCGAGTGCCACAGTGGAACTCAGAGCGGACGCACACCGAACCGCTTCTCGCTGAGCCAGCTGACGCCTCGCGCGATCGTTGCAGCTCTCGGTGAAGGGGGAGTCATGAGTTCCGAGGCAGGGGAACTCTCGGCGGCCCAACGCATCATGCTCGGCGAATACCTCACGGGGCGGGCCTACTCCGAAGAAGTCCTTCCCGCGTCCGCGTACTGTGCCGACGCGGGCCCGACTCGAGTCAACGTGAACGATGTCGCGTGGATGGGCTTCGGTGCCGATCTGGCAGGCACGGGCTTCCAGCCCGCCCAGCGCGCCGGGCTGTCCGCCGAAGAGATCGACGACCTGGAACTCCTCTGGGCATTCGGATTCCCAGACGCGTCTCAGGTCCGGACCAAGCCGACCGTGGTCGGCGACCTCGCAATCGTGGGCGACCAGTTCGGTACGGTATTCGCGCTTCACGCCGCGACCGGCTGCGTGCAGTGGACCTTCGAGGCCGAGGCTGGCGTCCGAGGCGGAGTCCTCGTGGGCGAGGACGATGACGGCCGATCGATCGCGTACATCGTGGACGCACGGACGACTGCGTACGCCGTCGATACGCAGTCGGGCGACGTGCTCTGGCAGACACGGGTCGGTTGGCACCCCGAATCGAACAACACCGGCCACGCCGTCCTCCACGAGAACAAGCTGATCGTTCCGATCTCCACCATGGGTGAGGTCGTGTCGGCGGGGGACCCGAGGTATGAGTGCTGCACGTCTTCGGGTGCGGTCGCGGCGCTCGATACCTCGACGGGTGATCTCCTCTGGTATCACCGCGTAATCCCGGAGTATCCCGAAGAAGCGGGCAAAAACGCGATCGGTACGCAGCTCTGGGCACCGTCCGGCGCCCCGGTCTGGTCGAGTCCCACGGTCGACGTGGCACGTGGTGTCGTCTATGCGGGCTCCGGAGAGAACCTCTCGAGGCCGGCGAACGAGACGAGCGATGCGATCCTGGCGATTGACCTGGACACGGGAGAACTCGACTGGATCTTTCAGGCGACCGAAGACGACGCGTTCACGATGGCGTGCTCGTCATCGCGAAACCGGCAGAACTGTCCGTCTCCTCCCGGCCCGGACCTCGATTTCGGCATGGCTCCGATTCTGGTCGAGCGACCGGACGGGAAGGAGATTCTGGTCGCCGGACAGAAGTCGGGCACGGTCTGGGCCCTCGACCCTGACAACGACGGTGACGTTCTCTGGTCAACCCAGATCGGTCGTGGGAGTGCGCTCGGCGGCATTCACTGGGGCATGGCAACGGATGGGCACCTGGTGTACGCAGCCAACGCCGATCGTCCGGCGGAGATCGTGAGCGTCAATCCGGACATGGAGTGGTCGCCCGGGCTGTTCGCGCTCGACCTCATGGACGGTGGGGTCGTGTGGAGCGTCCCGGCTCCCGACGATACCTGCACGGACCGACCAGGGTGTTGGCAGGCGAACTCGGCTGCGCCGACGGTCATTCCTGGCGTGGTCTTCGCGGGTGGACTCGACGGTCACATCCGGGCACACGCAACCGACGATGGCAGAGTTCTATGGGATTTCGATACGGTGCGTGACTTCGAAACCGTGAACGGCATCTCTGCCCGGGGAGGGGCCATCGACGGTCCAGGTCCCGTCATCGCCAACGGTCTGGTGTTCGTGAACAGCGGATACGCCAGCTTTGGGCAAATGCCGGGCAACGTACTCCTGGTCTTCGGCGTGCGTGGTGACGCTCCATGAACCGTCGCTGGCCGCACGCTCAGAGGTACTGCACATTCCGCGCCTTGGACCCGACAGCCCAGGAGCATCGATTGATGACCATTCTGACCCTCCGATCTGTGACCCGCGTCGCATGCGCAGGCTTCGCTTTGATGGGGCTGATCCCGGTCATCATATCCGCCCAGTCCCGCGAGATCCCTCGCACCGCGGCCGGGCACCCGGACATGAACGGGATCTGGCAAACGATGGGCAACGCGCACTGGGACATTGAGCCACACACGGCGCGTCCCGCGCTCGCGATGCAGCCAGGTCCAGTCGTGCCGGTACCTGCCAACGAGGTCCTCGCGTTCGGCGCAGTCGGCTCCGTACCCTCGGGCTACGGAGTCGTCGTGGGAGGCACCATCCCATACCTCTCAAATGCCCTCGCGACGCGTGACGAAAACCGGGAGCAGTGGCTCGACAGAGATCCGGAGATCAAGTGCTTCCTGCCGGGGGTGCCGCGGGCGACGTACATGCCCTTCCCCTTTCAGATCTTCCAGAGCGACGCCCACGTCGCGATCACCTACGAATTCGCAACCGCGTTCCGTGAAATCTACCTGGAGGACCCCGGCGAGCCGCAGGTCGACTCGTGGATGGGTCAGTCATTCGGTCAGTGGGACGGCGACACGTTCGTCGTCCGTGTGAACGGGATGCTCGGCGACACGTGGCTCGATCGTGCAGGCAACTTCACCGGGTTCGGAACCACCGTGACCGAGCGGTACACGATGATCAGCCGCGACCACATCATGTACGAAGCGGAAATCGACAACCCGGAGACGTTCTCCGAGCCTTGGACGATCCGCATGCCACTCTACCGTAATATCGACCCCAACGCTCGACTCGGGCAGTTCAAGTGTGTCGAGTTCGTCGAAGAGCTCATGTACGGGCACCTTCGCAAGAACCCGATCCGTGGCAACGGGTCATGAGCCACTCGAGGTTCCCCCCAGCACCGCGCCGTTCCGCGCCCGCCCTGGTCGCCACCCTGGTACTGGCGCTGCTTCCGATCGCCGTCGCCGCGCAGTCCTCCGACTGGGTCCTTCCGCGACTTCCGGATGGCATGCCGGATCTTCAGGGCAACTGGAGCAATGCGACGATGACGCCAATCGTCCGGCCACCGGGATTGGGAAAGGTTCTGACACCGGACCAGGTCACGGCGCTTGAGCAGGGTCGCCAGGACTTCATCGCAGCCGACTACGAGGACAGCGATCCGAACCGCGGAGCACCTCCGGCAGGCGGCCAGTTGACGGGCGATCCGATCTTCGATGCTGCGACCGGTGGCACCGGTGGATACAACCAATTCTTCGTCGACGCGGGCGACAACATCGCGATCTACAACGGAGAGCCCCGGAGTTCCCTGATCGTGCATCCAGAGGACGGCCGGCGGGCAGCATTCACCGACGAGGGGCAAGAACGCGTAGCACAGCGTGTGGCGTTCAACCAGCAGTTCGACCAGTACGACAATCCCGAAAACAGGCCACTAGCTGAGCGATGCATCATGTCGTTCGGATCGAACGGTGGTCCGCCGATGCTTCCGAATTATTTCTACAACAACAACTACACGATCGTGCAGACCCCTGACGCGGTCATGATCATGACCGAGATGGTGCACGATGTGCGCGTTATCCTCATGGGTGAGCCGCAGCGGTTGCCCAAGCACATGCGGCCGTGGCTGGGGGACTCATGGGGCCACTGGGAGGACGAGACGCTCGTCATCGAAACGACGAACCTGCACCCCGACCAGGTGCTCATGGGGATGTCCAACGCTTCGTTTTACCCTTCGGAAGAGGCACGAGTGATCGAACGGCTGACCCGCGTCTCGGAAGACCAGATCAACTACGAGTTCACCATCCAGGACCCGACGGTCTTCACCGATCAGATTCGCGGTGAAGTCCCGTTCAATCGACTGGATGGACTTTTGTATGAGTACGCTTGTCACGAGGCGAATTACGCTCTCGAGAACGTGCTCCGAGGTGCCCGGTCGCAGGAAGAGCGCGAGCGGAACGAAAACCAGCAGGACTGGAGATAAACCCATGAAACGCACCGCTTCCCTGCTCGCCTGTGCCTCCCTGGCCCTCGTGGTGGCAGCCGGCCCCGTCGACGGTCACCATGCGTTCGGCGCCGAGTTCGATCGCGATGCTCCGATCCGGCTCGCCGGCCCGATCGTGAAGCTCGAATGGGTGAACCCGCACACTTGGATCCACCTTGAGCACACGAACGACGACGGTACCAAGGAAGTGTGGATGGTCGAGGGTGGCACACCGAACGTGCTGCTGCGCCGTGGGCTTCGTCGCGACTGCCTCACACCCGGCACCGAAATCATCGTTGACGGATATCAGGCCAAGGATCACTCGTTGCCTCGGGCGAACGGGCGCGACATCACGTTCACGGACGGTACCAAGATCTTTCTCGGTTCGTCCGGTACAGGCGCGCCGTACGAGGCAGAGATGCTGCGGACGCGGCGCGAGCGCGGCCGCTGCTGAGGTAGTCGGGCGCACCACGGGCACCGAAGATATCTGGCTAGCCACCCTGGAACCTGCCGCTTTGCAGCACAGAAAGCCTTGGATCACAGGAGATAAGCGGCGATGAGTGGATGGCTCAGACGACTCAAAGGTGCGATCGGGATGGGGCTGTTCTGGGCGGCGAGTGGTTTCGCCGCAGGTGGAGTCATTGAGCTGATCCACAATATCTGGCCCAACCCGATCGGTGCGGCTGTAGACATCTGGCCGATGATGCTAGCGGTCCCGGGGTTTCTGGGCGGACTCGGCTTTTCTGCCGTGCTCGCGATCGCTGGACGACGACGACGTTTCGATGAGCTATCGCTGAGAAGCTTCGCCCTGTTGGGTGCCGCGGGAGGAATCCTGGCGAGCTTCGTACCCGCCGTCCTGATCACCGCAGGACGAGAGGCTCCGACCTGGAGCATCATTCTTGAACTGGCCGGCCCGTTCGCCATCGGTGGGGCCACCGCCGCCGCGGGGACGCTGGCCATAGCCCGTCTCTCGGAGGACCAGGACCTGCTCGCATCGGGCGAGGATATCGCGAGCGTCGGGTTGACCGCCGAGGAAGCCACAGAGCTTCTGGGCGACCGCTGATCAGGCCACGATGCTCCCGTCTGATGCGCGCCTCAGCTGTACCCGATCCACCGCCCCGCAGCCGCCACCACAAACCAGAGCACCAGCGATGTCGATCCGAGCATCCGGCCCCGCATGCGGGACGGGACGCCGTTCATGATCTGACGGTCACGCACGATGAAGGTGAAGGTCAGCGCCATAGGCAAGGTCATCATCTTCACCCAGAACGATGTGTTGTAGAAGCACTTGATCGCTTCGGAGAGGAAGAGCAGGACGCCCGTGCTGAGCATCACGACAATCGCACCCACGAGCCACGGGCGGACCAGACGCGCAAGCTTCCCCGCCTCCTGATCCGTCATCCCGACGCCGAGTAGGCGAAGGTCGACCATGATAAGCGCGCCGCCCATGACACATAGCGCCACCAGATGCGTCGCCTCGATGAGCGGAAAGGCGTACATGGAGTTTCGAACAGCCGTCCCCAGAGCCGTCGCCTCGCACCACTCGAAGAAGACGATCCAGCTCTCCGGAGGCATCACGGTGCAACCTCCTCGACCTGGCAACCCGCGGCCCAATTGACCCACTCCGGCTGCGGCTGGATGTCACACTCGAACCAGTTGTACGCGACAAGGCGACCAGAAAACACCACACCCGTCCACAAAGCGATCGAAAAGATCCCGGCCAGGCGCGCTGCACGCGGAGGAGTCAGAGCATCATCCCACGTCTGGATCGACTTGTGGATGCGAGAGTGGAACAGCCAGATGTTGAGTCCTCCGATCAACAGCATCGCGAACTTGATACGAAAGAAGAGGTTGTTGTAGTAGCGGAGCGGTGAGGAGTAGAAGAGTAGCAGCCCGCTTGCCACCATGACCCCAAAGCCGACCCGGGTCCACGGCAGCAGTCGATCGATGAACGACGAGGCGGGGACGCCGGGGAATGCGATACCGATCAGACGCAGATCCATCATGATCGCCGTGCCCACGAACAGGGCCAGCGTGACCACATGCGTGGACTCGACGAGCGGCCATACGTAGTAAGACTCGACAAGGGTGACACTCCAGTGCGTAGAGCCGAGCCACTCCAGAAAGCTCTGAATCACGAGCCGGGGTCCGATTCCTGAGCGCGGTCATCGCTCGGACGCAGCGTTTCAAGGGCGTAGGTCGCATGGCACTGCGTGCACACGAAGTACATCTCTGCGCCCACATCGAAGACCGCCTGTTCATCTCGCGCCTCGGCGACCTCGATGGCCCGCCGGCCGATATCGATCAGCGCCTGCGACATCGTCATCCACGACCCGTCGTCGAGCGCCCGCCCATCCATCATCAGGAGGTTACCGGCCTCGGCGACCACAAAGGCAGCGTTTTCGACGGCCAGCCACTCCTCTTCCGTCTCGGGGCGCAATTCGTGCTCACCCTCGAAGTCGATGATCCAGCCGACCGACCGCCAGTACACCTGGGCGTTCGGCTCGAGGACGTGGGCCATCAATTCGGGCATGTCCGCGACCGCCGTATATCGGTCTTCGTCCGCGGGCGCCGAACACGCGGCCAGAGCAATGAAAAGCCCCGGGAAGGCCCTCCGAGCACGTCGTAGTGGGTTCATTCCGGCAACGTACGGCGGGGCGTTCCGTCGCGCACCGGCTCATGAAACGTGGCGCGCCGGCCCTGACGACCCGAGGTTGCCGATCCTTTTCGCGCGACTCGCCAACCTGGAGGCCTTTGTGCAGAACCGTCCGAATCTCCGTCCGGTCAATCGATTCACGCTCGCACTCGCCGCTTTCTCGGCAGCGTGCGCGGCCCCGATGGACGACACGACCGCCGCGACAGCGGACATCACACAGGGGATGCCGGCGGACGTGGGCCTTTCTGCCGAAGGTCTCGCCGCAATCGGACCCGCCATGCAGGAGTTGATCGACGCTGGCCGCACCGCGGGTGTGATGACGATGGTCGCCCGCCGCGGAACCATTGTGCACTGGGAAGCCAACGGCTGGCGTGTTCTCAATGAGCAGCCAATGGAGCGAGACGACGTCTTTCGCATCTACTCCATGACCAAGCCGGTGACCAGCGTTGCGATCATGATGCTGGTCGAAGAAGGGAAGATCGAGCTCGACCAGCCGCTCTCTGATCACATACCTGCCTTCGGGGATGTGCAGGTCTACGATGATGGCGAGCTGAGGCCACCATCTCGTCCGATCACGATCCGCGACCTGCTCCGACACACCTCCGGACTCACGTATGGGGTATTTGGCAACTCGCCCGTCGACCAGATGTATGTGCAGACTCTGAACGGGCTTAGTCGGGATTCAGGGGAGGACCTCGAAGCGACAATCGAGCTCCTTGCGACCCTGCCTCTCCTGGCGGATCCCGGCACTCGCTGGAACTACAGTATGTCTACCGACGTGCTCGGCCGGGTCGTAGAGGTCGCCTCAGGCATGAGCCTCGCCGATTTCTTCCGCACCCAGATCTTCGAGCCTCTCGATATGGACGATACCGGCTTCCACGTCGAAGCTCGTAACCTAGACCGCTTCACAGCAGTCTACACTCGAAGCGATAGAGGGCTGGCTATGGAGGATTCGCCAGTCGATGGACCGTTCACTCGCGAACCGAGCTGGTACTCGGGGGGTGGCGGGCTGACCTCCACCGCTATGGACTACCTGCGCTTCAGTCAGATGCTGCTCAACGAGGGTGCGCTAGACGGCGAGCGCCTCCTCCGGCCCGAGACGGTTCGGGACATGCGGTCCAACCACCTCGACGCAGACATGCCGCCGATCAGCCTCGGGGCACCATCCCACGAGTACGGCTTCGGCCTCGGCTTCGCCGTCGCGACCGCTGGTGGGCAACCGGACCACTATTGGTGGGCCGGTGTCGCCAATACGTGGTTCTGGATCGATCCGTTGGAGGAGATCATCGCCTTTGCGTGGACGCAGTATTCTCCGTTTGGCGGCGTTCCTGTGGACCCGACGCTGCGGGGAATCGTCTACGAGTCAGTCACCGAGAGCGTGAGGGCGCCGGCCGGCTAGAACCCGAGCCAGCGTCCCGCCGCGTATCCGATCGCGGAGACGCTCGCCGTCAGTACTGCTCCCCAGACGAGGTCCACAACGACGACGATGACCGGAAAGCCCTCGAAGAGGGCATAGCAGGTAAGATCGAACGTCGCGTACGCAATGAGGCCGAAGAGCGCCCCCAGTGCGACGGCACGAACGAACGACTCTGCTTCCAGAGCAGGCAGGACCACGAAGACGAGTACGCCCACGAGGTAGAGCAGATAGAAGAACGCGGCTGCCGCGACGATCGGATCTTCACGGAGAAAGCTGCCCAGGTGCTTCTGGTAGAAACGTTGCGCCACGACC
Source organism: Gemmatimonadales bacterium UBA4456 (assembly GCA_002390225.1). Classification (GTDB taxonomy): domain Bacteria; phylum Gemmatimonadota; class Gemmatimonadetes; order Longimicrobiales; family Gaopeijiaceae; genus UBA2589. The sequence goes on from DGOW01000101.1 coordinate 91,085, forward strand.
GTGAGCCAGACGAAGTCGATCACGAGAAAGCCGAGCACGGTCAGTGCGTACAGGCCGACAAATCTCATCTCCTACCTCCCCTCCGCGATCCGCGCAGCGATCTCGAACGGACTGAGCCAATAGCCAACGAACGAGAACGCTCGGTACCACCGCCAGAAACGCCGTTCCCCCCGCATTGCGATGTGCCGCAGGTGCGTCTCTTCGTGACGGCGCAACTTGCGGTCTCGCAGCCACGCAGTCTTCGAGCGCATCCAGACCGCTCCATCGTCGACGAAGGTGACGCAATCTTCATAGATCCCATGCCTCCGTCTCGCGCACCCTGGCGTGAACACAGGTGCACCGCCCGACGTCATCGTGACGAACGCCCAACCGTCGGGCGTAGCCTCCTCCCACTCCTGCGTACTCAACCCGGCAGCTCCCCCTGAAGCGTGTTCCACCGCGCGGACAGCTCATCCAGCTTGTCGTTCAGGAAGACGCGCTGCGCCTCCTGGTCGGCCGCCAGTGGACCTACCCATCCCTGAGCGGAACCGTAGAGACGGTTGAGGCGGCTGCTGACCTCCTGCGCCGAGCGCTGCATGTCGCGCAGTCGGTCTTCGAGCGCGTCGCTGATGTCGAGTGGATTCTCGTCCGCGTCGAGGCGATCAACTTCCTCGGCGATTTCACGCGACAGTCGCTGGGCGGCCGCGACTGTGCCCCACATGCCGAGAAGTGTTTCGGTCCACTCCGCGCGCACGACAGCGTCATGCTCGAGACGAGGGTCCTCGCGTACCTCGACGGTCTGCTCGGTGACCACATTGTCAACGGAGAGTCGCACGGTGTACACACCCGGGATCACGAGCGGGCCGCGCCCACCACCACCAAAGGCACCTCCGCGGGCCGGAGCCCCACCCTCGCGGGCGTGGCGAAGATCCCAGATAGCCCGGTTCATGCCCCGCTGCGTCTCGATCTCCATGGATGCAACCTGAATCCGCTGGTCGGACAGGACCATGATCTGGGCCATCTCCCCCTCTCCTGCCGACCAGAAGTCGATGATGGCACCTTCGGGCGGGTTATCCCCCTCGAAGATCATATTTCCAGTATGCGCCTTCTCGGCCCTATATCGGATCTGCTCGGCGGGTTCGATGCTGAACAGGTGCGCATCCGACGCCGCGATTGCAGACGTCATCTCCTGAAGCGCATTCAGTTGATCTAGGATCCAGATCCCTCGACCGTGGGTCGCCAGCACCAGGTCGTTATCACGCGGATGAACCACGAGATCATTCACGGCCACCGTAGGCATATTGCCATCAAGGGGCAGCCAGTTGCGACCTCCGTTCCAGGACCAGAAAGCCCTCATCTCGGTACCCAGCCAGAGTACGTCCGGGTTTCTCGGATCCTCACGGACGACGCGAACTGCCTGTTCGGCCGGCAGGTCGCCGACGATCGAACGCCAGGAGCGACCACTGTCTTCGGTCACCCACAGGTAGTTCTCGTAGTCGTCGTTCCGGTAGTTGTTCGCTGCGACGTACATACGGCCGTCGACCAACTTCGACGTGTGGACCTGGTTCACCCACATGAGCTCCGGTGCCCCCGGAAGCGCGCCGGTCACGTCCATCCAGGACTGACCATCGTTGGTCGACACCTGCACGAGACCGTCGTCCGTACCCACGAGGAGGACACCAGGACGATGCTCCGACTCCGCAATCGCAGTGAGCGTCGGCCAGTAGGGGATCCCGTCGTCGAGTGAGAGAACGAACGAGTCAGCAACCTGGTCCATGATCACCAGACTACGGCGGTCCGAGCCGCTCGTGAGGTCGCCGAGTGAGGTCCAGGTATCCCCGCGGTTCGTACTCTTGAACAGCTCGTTCAGGCCGGCGTAGAGCGTGTTGCTCTCGTGTGGGCTGATGATGAACGGGCCGTCCCAGTTGCCCGGCGGCATCGCGTTACCAAGTTCCATGTAGGGGTCGTCCAGGTCCGGCCACGTTGTCCAGTTTCGACGCGCACCAATGAAGCCTTCGGGCTGGTTCGGTCGGATATTTCGGCTCGCACCTGTCTCCAGATCCCATCGAATCAGTCCGAGATACTGGCTTTCCGAGTACAGAATCCGATTGTTCGTCGTGTCGACGAGGCTGAGGAAGCCGTCCCCGCCACCCCAACGGATCCAGTCCTCGTTGAGGATTCCCTCCGAGCGGTACGTCTGGTTCGGGCCTCGCCACGACCCGTTGTCCTGAAGGCCTCCGTACACGTTGTAAGGATGAGCCATGTCGACCGAGACACGGTAGTACTGACTGAGCGGCAAGGCCGTGTGGTAGAGGAAGTGATCGCCACGGTCGTAGCTGATACCGAGACCGCCATCGTCCAGCTTGATCACGTGGTTCGAGTCGTCCGGATTGACCCAGACGAACCGGTCGTCGCCGTGCGTCCGGTGATCCCTTGGCACGGTGAAGGTCACCCCGCCGTCATCCGAGTAGCTGTAAGAGTTCAGCATGTAGATGCGCTGATCGTCGTTCGGGTCGACCATCGGCTGGCTCGCGTACATGGGGCGCGGATTCCAGTCGCCCTGGTAGGTCCAGCTCTCTCCGCGATCCTCGGAACGGTAGATCCCGGCCAGGCGCTGCTCATATGCCGTCGACGCGTTGAACCGCTCGCCCTGCTCGAGGCTGATATAGACGATACGCGGGTCGGCGCGGTGGATTGTGATACCCATCCGGCCGATGTCGCCGGTTGTCAGCCCGTTATTCAGACCGGCGTTTGTGAGCAGCGTCCAGGTATCACCACCATCCACACTTTTGTAGAGACCGCTGCCAGGGCCGCCTCCATGAAAGCCCCACGGGCGCCGCTGACGCTGATACATCGCGGCATACATGATGTCGGGATTCGACGGATCCATCGCGACATCCACCGCGCCCGTCATCGGATCCACGAAGAGGATCTGCTCCCACGACGCTCCTCCATCACGCGTCCGGTACAGGCCGCGGTCGGGATTCGGCCCCCAGAGGTGGCCCATGGCAGCGACGTATACGACGTCGGAGTCGTCAGGATGCATCACGATCCGCCCTACGTGGTGGCTCTCCTCCAACCCCATGTTCGTCCAGCTGTCGCCCCCGTCGGTCGACTTGTATACGCCGTCGCCCCAGGAGGACGACTGGCGGTTCGCCCGCTCACCCGTCCCAACCCACACGACACTGGTGTCCTGCTGGTGCACGGCGACGTCGCCCACCGAGTGAACGGCTTCGTCCTGAAACACCGGCGTGAAGCGCAGTCCGTTGTCGGTCGTCTTCCAGACGCCGCCGGTAGCGGAGGCGAGATAGAATACCCGGGTGTCCATCTCGACCACGGCGATGTCGACCAAACGACCGCTCATGTTGGCCGGTCCAATTTCACGCGGGCTCAGGCCATCCAGGTGCGCCGGCAGCAGCTGCGCCTCAGACGACGTGACGAGCGCGGCCATGAGGACAAGCGTGCCAAGCAGACCTCTGACAAGAGCGGCAGGCCGGTAACAACAGGTGGATTGGCGAGAGGTCGTGCGCACGGACGGCGTCATCAATGGCTCCGGAAAGCGTCGAGCGAATTCTGTGTGGCCGCACCGTCGTGGTCGGCCGGGTCGCAAAGATGCGCTACACCTTGAATGTCGGCCAATCCTGTTGTGCCGACCGGACGATCTATAGGCACTCTCCGAGCTCGAACCATTGCGGGAACCGCGCTGCGCTGAAGCTTGTAGAGCATCGGCGCCACCAAGCCGCTCGCATCCGATCTTGAAGACATGATGACGAACGATATCCGAAACATCTCGACCCTCGCCCTCGCTGCCTTTCTCGTAGGTTGCTCCGGCAGCTCATCGAGCCCGGCCAGCGCGCCCATCCCTGCCGAAGACGGCCCCCGTATTGTGCAGCCCGGGGCACCCGGCCAGAGCAGTCGAACGTTTTCGGCCGACGAACTCGCTCAGGTCGAGGGCGTGTCCTATACGGACGCAGACGTCCGCTTCATGCAGGGGATGATCCCACACCACCGTCAGGCGCTCGATATGACCGCGCTGGTGCGCCAGCATGCTGGGAGTGAGGCGGTCCGGCAGATGGCGCTACGCATGGAAATATCACAGCGCGACGAGATCGCGATGATATCGTCGTGGCTTCGCGAGCGCGGAGAGTCGATCGAAATGCCGGGCATGGGCACCATGCAACACTCCATGATGCGCATGCTGACCCCCGAGCAGATGCGCGAGCTTTCTAACTCCCGCGGTACGGAGTTCGACCGGCTGTTCCTCGAAGGCATGATCCAGCACCATCTGGGCGCCCTCGACATGGTGACACAGTTATTCAACACGTCGGGCGCCGCTCAGGAGTCGACGGTGTTCAAGTTCGCCGAAGACGTCGATGCAGATCAGCTCATGGAGATCGAGCGGATGCAGGCGATCCTCGACCAGATAGGCCGCTAGTTCCAGGCGTGGCCGGTACGACCGATTCTATTGAGAAGCACGTTCCAACATCACTGATGATCAGTCAGTTCACACGAGGTGAGGTATGATGGACATGGGCAGAAAGATCACGGGAGCATTCAGGCTCCTAGCCGCGACCGCACTGGTCGGGGGCACCGTCGTCGCCCCCGAGGGCGTCTCCGCGCAGCAGCAGGAGCAGGTGCAGGTGCCCCCGGCGGCGCCCGCTCTCGAATGGGATCCGAATGATCCCCGCATCGGCCTCGGCGCAGGTTGGCTGGATGCCGAGTCGGCAATCAGCGGCATGGAGCTGCTGGCGGCGATTCCCCGACCCGACGGGTTCTTCAACCCCTCCACGCCGGCGGACGGTCGCTTCAGCAACACCGACCTGGCGTTCCAAGATGGCAAGCTGATCCAGGGCAACTACAACGGGTTCCAGATCTTCGATATCTCGAATCCTGCCGACCCGACGCTGGCCGTTTCAGTGGTCTGTCCTGGTGGTCAGGGCGACGTCTCGGTCTACGGCGACCTGGTCGTCATGTCCGCGCAGGAGACGCGTGGCCGTCTCGACTGCGGTGTTGAGGGCGTTGCCGATTCGATCAGCGCGGAGCGTATGCGCGGCGTCCGGATCTTCGACGTGTCCGACATGAATAACCCGACTCAGGTTTCGGCCATCCAGTCGTGCCGTGGCTCGCATACCCATACGATCGTGACTGATCCGGCGGACAGCGAGAATATCTACATCTACATCCAGGGCACGGGCCGAGTTCGTCCCGGTGACGAGCTCGCTGGCTGCTCAGGTGGCGGTCCGGAAGATGAGAACACCGCGCTCTTCCGGATCGAGGTCGTGAAGGTCCCGCTCGCGAATCCGGGCGCAGCCGAGATCGTGAACATGCCACGCATCTTCGCTGACGAGCAGGGCAATCTGGCCGGCCTCTGGCAGGGCGGGAACCACGGCCCTGGCACGCAGAGCAGCCGCTTGACGAACCAGTGCCACGACATCACCGCATACCCGGGTATCGGGCTCGCGGGCGGTGCGTGTTCAGGAAACGGTATCCTGCTCGACATCTCAGATCCGGTGAACCCGACCCGCGTGGCCGAGGTCTCCGATCCGAACTTCGCGTACTGGCACTCGGCGACGTTCAACAACGACGGCGACGTCGTCATCTTCACCGACGAGTGGGGTGGTGGATCGTCGCCGCGCTGCCGCGCAAGCGATCCCGCAACCTGGGGCGCAAACGCCATCTTCCGGATTGGTGATGACGGACAGATGGAGCTGGCCGGCTACTACAAGCTCCCCGTCCCGCAGACCGAGACCGAGAACTGCGTAGCGCACAACGGTTCGATTATCCCCGTGCCTGGCCGAGACATCATGGCGCAGGCGTGGTACCAGGGTGGCGTCTCACTCATGGACTTCACCGATCCGGAGAATCCTTTCGAGATCGCCTTTTTCGATCGGGGGCCGCTCTCGATCGAGTCGCTCTTCACGGGCGGATACTGGTCGGTCTACTGGTTCAACGGTCGTCTGTACGGTGCCGAGATCTCTCGCGGCATCGACGTCTTCCGGCTCACGCCGAGTGAGCACCTCTCGGCAGCGGAGATCGCGGCGGCCGAGTCTGTCATGATGGGCGAGTTCAACGCTCAGCTGCAGCCGAACGTCGAGTGGGCTTCGACGCGTGACGTCGCACAGGCGTATCTGGACCAGATGACCCGTGCAAACCGGATC